>CAZVIF010000016.1:0-26438 GCA_964626745.1 uncultured Steroidobacteraceae bacterium | reverse complement strand
GACCCCTCCGTGGTTCACAGCGCGACGAGCACGACCCCGCTGTCGGTCAGGTCCTGGTAGATCCGGTCGAGCTGCGCGCGGCTCTCGGCGCGGATCGTGTAGGTCATCGCGAGGAACCGGCCCTTGCTGCTGCTGCGCTCGCTGATGTTCTCGGCGGCGACGGGGCCCGCGTGGCGTTCGACGATCGCGAGCGTCAGCGTGCGGAACGACTCCGAATCGCGGCCCATCACCTTGATCGGGAAGTCGGCCGGGAACTGGAACATCTCGTCGCTGCCGCTCACGCCGGCAGCTCCGTCGAGAATTCCCGCTGCGTGGCCTTGAAAGCGGCATAGATCCTGCGGAACACGGGACCCGGCGATCCGCCGCCCACGGGCCTGCCGTCGAGCGTCGACACCGCGCGGACGCCGCCTCCCGCGGAGGCGATGAGGATCTCGTCGGCGGCGCGCAACTCGGCTTCGGTCACGGGCCTGCGCTCGGTGGCGATGCCCTCGCGCTTCGCCAGTTCGAGGATCACGCCGCGCGTCGTGCCGGGCAGGATGGCGCTGGTTTGCGGCGGCGTCACGATGCGCCCGCCGGTCACGACGTGGGCGCTGCTGGAACTGCCTTCCGTCAGGCAGCCCTCGCGCAGCAGCAGCGTCTCCGCCGCGCCGGCGTCGGCCGCGAGCCAGCGCAGCAGCACGTTGCCGAGCAGCGAGGTGGACTTGATGTCGCAGCGCGACCAGCGGATGTCCTCCGCGGTGATGGCGGCCACGCCGCCGTCGATGGCGGCGGGCGGGATGACCGGAAGTTTCTGCGCGCAGGCGAACACCGTCGGCCGCGTGCCCGGCTGCGGGACATGGAACCGCTCGGGCTCGACGCCGCGGGTCACCTGGACGTACAGCAGCTGGTCGCCGCCGCCGTTGGCGTGGACCAGCCTGCCGAAGACCGCCAGCCAGCCCGCCCGATCGAGCGGCGGCGCCATGCGGATCTCGGCGAGGCTGCGGTCGAGCCGTTCCACGTGAGCGTCGAAGCGGTAGGCGCGGCCCCCGTATACCGGCAGCACCTCGTAGGCGCCGTCGCCGAACAGGAATCCCCGGTCGAGCGGCGAGATGCGCGCCTCGTCCAGCGGCATCAGTCGCCCGTCGAGCCAGACCAGCGGCAGCGGCATCGGAGTCTCCCGCTCCTACGCGAACCAGGACAGGATCGTGTCCCAGATCCGGCGGAAAATATTGCCGCGCGGCACGTCGGCGAGCGGCTGGATCGGCGCTTCGGCGATCACCTTGCCGCCCACGCGCGCGCGCAGCACGCCGACGCGGTCCGACCTCGAGAGCGGCGCGAACACGCGCGGGGCGAGCTCGACATCGAACTCCGCGCGGTCCGCCTGGCCGCGGGGCAGCGTGACGACGAGGTCCGCCGCGAGCCCGACGGCCGCGCGCCCTCCGCGCGCCCGGTAGACGCGCTGCACCGCGAGCTCTTCGCCGGCCTTCTTGAGCGTCCGCGTCTCGTAGAAGCCGAATCCGTAGTTGAGCAGGGCGAGGCTCGCGTCCTCGCGCGCCTTCATGCTCGAGGTGCCGGCGACCACGGCGATGAGGCGCATTCCGTCACGCTTCGCCGAGGAAACCAGGCAGTAGCCCGCGGCCTCGGTCATCCCGGTCTTCACGCCGTCCACGCTCGGGTCGCGCCCCAGCAGGCCATTGCGGTTCGGCTGGCGGATGTCGTTCCAGGTGAAATCGCGCTGCGAGTACCACCGGTAGTACTCCGGGAACTCGCGGATGATCGCGCGCGCGAGCTTCGCCATGTCGACCGCGGACATCTTGTGGTTGTCGCCCGGCAGGCCGGTGGAATTCTGGAAGTGGCTCTGCGACATGCCGAGCCGCTTCGCGTACTGGTTCATCAGCGCGGCGAAGGTGTCCTCGGTGCCCGCCACCGCCTCGGCAAGCGCGATCGTCGCGTCATTGCCGCTCTGCACGATCATGCCCTGGATCAGAACCTCGACCGGCACCTGGCTGCCGAGGTCGAGGAACGTGCGGGAACCCTCGGAGCGCCAGGCGCGCTCGCTGACCGGGACCGCGGTGTCGAGCTTGAGCTTGCCGTCCTTCAGCGAATGGAACACGGCGTAGGCCGTCATGAGCTTGGTGATGCTGGCCGGCTCGATCGGCTCCTCCGCGCGATGCCCGGCAAGCACCTGCCCGCTGGCCTGGTCCATCAGCACCCAGGCCGTCGCCTCGAGCTGCGGCGGCGGCGGTACGGGCGGCTCGGCGGCGCGGGCGGCGGTTGCGGCGGCGGCAGCGAGGGCGAGGAGGGCAGTCAGGATTCTCAAGGCAAACCTCTCGGGAACGGTTGGACTCATTATTACGGGGCGAGGCGCGCATCCCGGGCGCCTGCGGCGTGCAGGCGCTCGATCAGCGCGTCGAAATCCGGCAGGGTCGCGACCGGGCCGGCGCGCACGCGAAAGAGCGCGCGGCCGTCGGCGGTGGAGTCTGTGACCGCCACCCCGGGAATCCCGGCGTCGCGCAGGCGCGCGGCGAGCGCCTCGGCGTTCTCGCGGCTGCCGAAGGCGCCCGCCTGGGCGTAGTACGCCGGGGCGGGCTGCGGCGCGGTCGCGGCGGGTGCAGACGCCGCGGGTGAGGCACCCGCGAGGCTCACGACTTCGACGCGCGCGGTGCCCGCACGCACCATGTCGAGCTGCTCGGCTGCCGCGCGCGACAGGTCGATGATGCGCCCCTTGGCGAACGGGCCGCGGTCGTTGAGGCGCACCACGACGCTGCGGCCGTTCTCGAGGTTGGTCACGCGCACCCAGGTCGGCAGCGGCAGCGTCGGGTGCGCGCCGGTCATCGCGTCCATGTCGTAGGTCTCGCCGGTCGACGTGCGGCCGCCGTGGAAATCGGGCCCGTACCAGGATGCGATCCCCTGCTCGACGTAGCCGACGGCGGTCGGGAGGACCACGTAGCGGCGGCCGCCGACCTCGTAGAACGGCGGGTTGCCGTACTTCGCGCGCGGCTCGTCGCGGGGCATGCCATCGCTCGCGGGAGGGATCACCGCCGCCGGCGGGGACGCGGGGCGCAGCGGCTCGCGCGCGCAGCCCGCGAGCGCGAGCAGTGCGGCGGCGCAGGCGATGCGGGGCGAGGCGCGCGTCATTGCGCCGAGACCGCGGCGGCGACCGCGGCCGGCAGCTGCGACTCGATGCGGCGCCCGAGGTCCTCGACCGCGAGCGCGTACAGGACGCTGCGGTTGTAGCGGGTGATCACCCCGAAGTTGTGGAAGCCGGCGCGCAGTTCCGGCGCCTCCGTGCCGTCCACCTTGATGTACAGCGCGGGCGCCTTGGCGCCCTGGGTCGTCTCGAACGCGAGGCCGCGGTCGCGGAGCGACTTCACCGTCGAGTCCGGCGCGAGCTTGCCCGCCACCAGGGCGCCGTCCGCGGGGAACCAGAGGCTGGCCGGCACGGCGACCGGCTCGCCCGCGCGCCAGCCGTGGTCGGCCAGGTAGTTGGCGACGCTCGCGATGGCGTCCGGCCAGCTGCCCCACAGGTCGCGCTTCCCGTCGCCGTCGCCGTCCACGGCCCATTCGCGGTAGCTGCGCGGCATGAACTGCCCGTTGCCCATGGCGCCCGCGTAGGAGCCGAGCACGGTCTTCGTGTCGAAGCCTTCCTCGCGCGCCAGGAGCAGGTACTGCTCGAGCTCGGCGCGGAAGTACTTCGCGCGCGGCGGGTAGTCGAAGGCGAGCGTCGCGAGCGCATCCACCACGCGGAACCTGCCGGTGATGCGCCCGAAGAAGGTCTCGGCGCCGATGATGCCGACGATCACGTGAGCGGCGACGCCGCTCGACTTCTCGACCTCGGCGAGGGTGTCGCGGTGCGCGGTCCAGAAGTCGACGCCCGCGGCAATGCGCTCGTCGGTCAGGAAGTGCCTGCGGTAGGCATGCCAGGGGAGCACCTTCTCGGCGGGTTTCGACATCATCTCGATGATGCGAGGCTGGATGGCGGCGTCCGCCAGCACCGCCTCCAGCCAGGCGCGCTCGAAGCCGTGCTTGCGCTCCATTTCCCCGGCGAACTCGCGCACGTCCTCGCGCACGAGGTCGAGCGCCGAGGCGGCCGGCGCCGTCGCCGCGAGGATGACGGCAAGCATGTGCCCGCAGAGCCGACCGTCCGACCGAGTCATCTTCATCCCACGAGCTTTCTGCTGGAATGCAGCGACATCAGGATACCGAAGCCCGCCATCAGCGTCACGAAGGAGGTGCCGCCGTAACTGACGAGCGGCAGCGGCACGCCGACGACCGGCAGGAGCCCCATGACCATCCCGGCGTTCACGAAAGCGTAGACGAAGAACGTGAGCGCGATGCTGCCCGCGAGCAGGCGCGAGAAAGCGTCCCGGCATTGCAGCGACATGTAGATGCCGCGGCCGACGATGAACAGGTAGGCCGCGAGCAGCGCGGTCAGCCCGAGCAGTCCGAGTTCCTCGCCGATCACCGCGAAGATGAAGTCGGTCGAGCGTTCGGGCAGGAACTCGAGCTGGGCCTGGCTGCCGTTCATCCAGCCCTTGCCGAACACGCCCCCGGAGCCGATCGCGATCTGCGACTGGATGATGTGATAGCCGGAGCCGAGCGCGTCGCTCTCCGGGTCGAGCAGCGTCATCACGCGCTGCCGCTGGTAATCGTGCATGAAGTGCCAGATCACCGGCACCGCCGCGCCGAACACGACCGCTCCGCCGAGCACGTAGCGCCACGAAAGGCCGGCGAGCACCAGCACGATGATCCCGGCGGCCGCGACCAGCAGCGCCGTGCCGAGGTCGGGCTGCTCGGCGATCAGCCCGACCGGCACGGCGACGATCAGGAGCACGACGGCGATGTCCCGCAGCGAAGGCGGCAGCGGCCGCTGGTGCAGGTACCAGGCGCACATCATCGGCACCGCGAGCTTCAGGATCTCCGAGGGCTGGAAGCGGATCACGCCGAGGTCGAGCCAGCGCTGCGCGCCCTTGCCGATGTCGCCAGCCACGGCGACGATCGCGAGCAGGACGATGCCGACCGCCCAGGCCGCCGGCGAGAGCATGCGCAGGAAGTGGTCCGGCACGTGCGCGAGCACGATCATCAGCGTGAAGCCGATGCCGACGCGGGCGAGCTGGCTGAACCACAGCGCGGTGTTGTCGCCGGCCGCGCTGTAGAGCACGAACAGCCCGAACAGGCTGACCCCGGCGAGTCCCGACAGCAGCATGCCGTCCAGGCGCAGGGCCTTCAGCAACCGCGCCATGCCGGTGACGGTGCGCTTGGTGCGGGACGCGCCGAGCTCGCCGTACATCATGGCGGCGACGCCGGGCTGAGGTAGGCGTCGAAGATCGCGCGCGCGATCGGCGCGGCGGCCGAGGCGCCGAATCCGCCGTTCTCGACCAGCACCGCGACCGCGAGCTTCGGCGAATCCGCCGGCGCGAAGGCGACGAACAGCGCGTGGTCGCGCAGCCGCTCCGAGACCTCCTTCTCGTCGTACTTCTCCGTCTGGCCGACGGAGAAGACCTGCGCCGTCCCGGTCTTGCCGGCGATCGAGTACGCGGCGCCCCGCGCCGCCCGCGCGGCGGTTCCGCCGGTCGTCACCGCGACCATCGCGTCCACGATGATCTCCCAGTTGGCGGGCTGGTTGAGCTCGAGCGGCGGCAGTGCCACCGCGGGCTTCTCTTCGACCTGCTTCGTCTCGGGGTCGACCAGCGCGCGGACCAGGCGGGGCCGGAAGTGGCGGCCGCGGGTCGACAGCAGGGCGGTCGCGTTGGCGAGCTGGAGCAGCGTCGCGGTCCAGTATCCCTGGCCGATGCCGACGATGACGGTCTCGCCCGGGAACCAGACCTGCTGCTCGCGGGTCGCGAAGGCGGTCTTCTTCCAGGCCGGCGAGGGCATGATTCCGCCGCGCTCGCCGGCGATGTCGATGCCGGTCGGCTGGCCGAAGCCCATGCGCGCCATCGAGTCGTGGATGCGCTGGATGCCGAGCGTGTTCGCGAGCCGGTAGAAGTACACGTCGCAGGACTTCATGACCGCCCGGTGCATGTCGACCGGCCCGTGGGTGCCGCCGCGCCTCGGCTCGCGATAGCGGTGGCGCGAGCCGGGCAGCGAGTAGGTGCCCGGGCAGTAGACCTGGTCCTCCGGGCGGATGACCTCGTATTCCAGGCCCGCAAGCGCCATCAGCGGCTTGATCGTCGAGCCGGGCGGGTAGGTGCCGCGCAGCACGCGGTTGAACAGCGGCTGGTCCGGGTTCTCGGTCAGCGCGAGGTAGTCGCTGCGCGAGATGCCGCGCGCGAAGCCGTTCGGGTCGAAGGACGGCAGGCTCGCGAACACGAGCACGTCGCCGCTGGCCGGGTCGATCGCCACGACGCCGCCGCGGCGGCCGGCGAAGGCCTCTTCCGCGATTCGCTGCAGCTCGATGTCGATCGTCATGCGCAGGTCCTTGCCGGCCAGCGGCTCGCGGGTGCGCAGCTGCGGGTCCGTGCCCTCGGCGAGCTTGACCGGCCGGCCCTCGGCGTTCACGAGCACCTCGCGGTGGCCGCCGACGCCGAGCAGCTCGTCCTCGTAGGCGCGTTCGACGCCGGTCTTGCCGATCACGCCGGTGCCGAAGTAGCGCTCGCGGTCGACGCGCTGCATGTCGTCCTCGCTGATCGTGCCGACGTAGCCGAGCGCGTGCGCGCCGACCGAACCGTAGGGATAGTGGCGCGCCATGCGCGTCTCGAGCAGCACGCCGGGCAGCTCGTGACGGTGCACGGCGAAGCGCGCGACTTCCTCGTCGTCGAGCTGGAGCAGGAACGGCACGGCCTCGAACGAGCGCCGGGCGAGCACGAGCTGGCGGACGCGGCCGACGTCCGAGGCCTCGAGCAGGCCGAAGCGCACGAGGCGGGACAGGGTCTCCTCCAGGTCGCCCGCCTGCTCGCGCAGGATCTCCAGCTGGTAGGCGGGCGTGTTCTCGGCGATCACGCGGCCGGCGCGGTCGTAGATGACGCCGCGGTTCGGCGGCAGCGGCTCGATGCGCGCGCGATTGCCCTGCGACAGCTCGAGGTAGTGCTGGTGCTGCGCGACCTGCAGCCAGGCCGCCCTGCCGGCGAGCAGCAACGCGATGGCGGTGACGATTCCGACCGCGAGCAGCGAACGCTGGAAGTAGATGCGCTGTTCGAGGGCCTCGTCCTTGATGCGCACTCGCCTCATCGGGATGCGCTCCTAACGGCGCGCGGCGAAGCGCGCGTAGAGGCCCGTGACCAGCGGCCACAGCGCGGCGCTCACCGGGACCGTGATCCAGCGCCGCCAGTCCGTGATCGCGTGCCCGGCGATGCCGTCGATCCAGAACAGGAGGAATTCGTTCAGCCAGAGCAGCGCCAGGATCACGGCCGATTGCTGCAGCGGCGGGAAGGCACGGATCTGCAGCCGCAGCTTGCAGGCGACGTAGGCGATGACGGTCAGGGTCAGCGCATGCTGGCCGAGCAGCACGCCGCTCGTGCCGTCGAGCGCGAGGCCGGCGATCCACGCGTAGCTGAGGCCGAGCAGCCGCGGGGAGAGCAGGCAGAACCACAGCACCGTGAGCGCGACGAAGTTCGGGCGGAAGGGCTCGATCGGCTCGGGCAGCGGCAGCACGGTCGCCGCGAGCGCGAGCACGGTGAGGGCCGCGACGCGGCCCCAGCCGAAGTTGATGCGGGTGCCGTGCATCACGGCGTTGCACCGGGCGGCGCGGTTGCCTGAGCCGGGGCTGGCGTGGGCGACTCGATCGGTGCTTCCGCTTCCGCCTCGGGTTCCGGCTCGACGATCGCGTTGTCGAACCAGACGAGCAGCACTTCCGGGTCGCGGTCGAGTCCCGCGAGCGGCGCCGCCTCGACGGCGAGCAGCGGCTGTCCGGGATCGCGCACCACCGCGGTGACCTTCGCGACCGGGTAGCCCGGCGGATACACGCCGCCGAGCCCGGAGCTGACCAGCAGGTCGCCGACGATCACGTCGGTGTTCTGCGGCAGGTAGGGCAGCGAGAGCAGGCCCGAGCGCCCGGTCCCGAGCGCGATGCTGCGCGCGCCCGTGCGGTTCACCTGCACCGGGATGGCATGCTCCGGGTCGGTGATCAGGATGATCTCGGCCGAGAGCGGGCCGGCGCGCGTGACCTGGCCGTAGATGCCTTTCGCGTCGATCGCCGCCTGGCCGCGGAACACGCCGGCGCGCGTGCCCTTGTTGACCAGCACGCGCTGGCGGAAGGGGTCGAGGTCCACGCGCAGGATCTCGGCGACCAGCGAGCGCTGCACGGCGCGCGGAGCGCTTTCGCGCACGGCGCGCAGCCGCTCGTTCTCCTTCTCGAGCGACTCGTAGCGCAGGAGCTTCAGGCGCAGCACCAGGTTGTCGGACTCGAGCTTGACGTTTTCGGCCTCGACGCGCGTCTTGGTCGCAAACGACTCGCGCAGGGCGTTCCAGGCCTGCACCGGCGCCGAGACGGCCCGCTGGATCGGGTAGGCGAGGGTCGCGATGCCGTCGCGGATGGCGGCGAGGTGATGGTCGCGGTGATCGGCGACCATGAGACCGGCGGCCATGGCCGCGAGCACGATCAGCCGCAGGCCGAGCGCCGGGCCGCCGAGCAGGAGTGGCCGCGGATCCGGGTCGTGGGAACTCAAACGCGGCCTCTAACCGAGGCCGAACAGCCCCGGGTGCTCTTCGGAAAGCTCGAGGATGCGGCCGCCGCCGCGGGCGACGCAGGTGAGCGGGTCGTCGGCGATGATCACCGGCAGCCCCGTTTCCTCCATGAGCAGCTTGTCGATGTCCTTGAGCAGGGCGCCGCCGCCGGTCAGCACGATGCCGCGCTCCGCGACGTCCGCGCCGAGTTCCGGCGGCGTCTGCTCGAGCGCCTTCTTGACCGCCTGCACGATGCCCTGCAGCGGTTCCTGCATGGCCTCGAGGATCTCGTTGGAGTTCAGCGTGAAGCTGCGCGGCACGCCCTCGGAGAGGTTGCGGCCCTTGACCGACATCTCGCGCACCTGCTGGCCCGGATAGGCCGAGCCGATCTCGATCTTGATGCGCTCGGCCGTCGCCTCGCCGATCAGGATGCCGTAGTTGCGGCGCACGTAGTTGGTGATCGCCTCGTCGAAGCGGTCGCCGCCGATGCGCACCGACTCCGCGTAGACGATGCCGTTCAGCGAAATGACGGCGACCTCGGAGGTGCCGCCGCCGATGTCGAGCACCATCGAGCCGCGCGCCTCGTTGACCGGCAGGCCGGCGCCCACGGCGGCCGCCATCGGCTCGGGGATCACGTCGACGCGCCTCGCGCCGGCACCCTCGGCCGACTCCTGGATCGCGCGCTTCTCGACCTGGGTCGAGCCGAACGGCACGCAGATCAGCACGCGCGGCGAGGGCCGCAGCCACCGGTTGCCGTGCACCTTGGTGATGAAGTACTGGAGCATGCGCTCGGTGTAGGTGAAGTCGGCGATCACGCCGTCCTTCATCGGGCGCACCGCGGTGATGTGCCCTGGGGTGCGGCCGAGCATGCCCTTGGCCTCGGCGCCGACGGCGACGATGACCTTGCCGCCGCGACCCGGTTCGTCCTGGACCGCGACCACCGAGGGCTCGTTCAGGACGATGCCCTGGCCGCGGACGTAGATGAGGGTGTTCGCCGTGCCGAGGTCGATCGAGACGTCGCTGGAGAAGTAACCCCGGAGGTTCTTGAACATGGCTGGGCGGGACCGCGACGCTCACTGAATGGAGCGCCGCGAGCATATCCGTGGGCGGGACTTTCCACAAGCCGAGGTGTATGATTTCCGTCGCGTTTTTCCCACATTTTCCGCAACGGTGCGCTCGTGACGCTGACCCGCCGCGACGTCGAAAACATCGCGCAGCTTGCCCGCCTCGAGATCACCGAGGCGGAGCTGCCCGTGTACGTCGGCAGCCTGTCGGCCATCCTCGCCTTCGTCGAGCAGCTCGCGGCGGCGCCGACGGCCGACGTCGTGCCGATGGCGCACCCGCTGGAAGGCCAGGTGCAGCCCCTGCGTGAGGACCGTGTCACGGAATCGGACCGGCACGAGGCCTACCAGGCCAACGCGCCCGCCGTCGAGGCGGGGCTCTACCTGGTGCCGAAGGTGATCGAGTGAGCCTGCACCGCTCGACGGCCGCCGAGATCGGCCGGGGCCTCGCCAGGCGGCAGTACTCGAGCGTCGAGGTCACCCGCCACTTCCTCGACCGGATCGAGCGGGCCAACCCGGGGCTCAACGCGTTCGTCACCGTGACGGCGGAACGGGCGCTCGCCGACGCGCAGCGCGCGGACGAACGGCTGGCGCGCGGGGAGGGCGGCCCGCTCACCGGGGTGCCGCTCGCGCACAAGGACATCTTCTGCACGAACGGGATCCTCACGAGCTGCGGTTCGCGCATGCTCGCGAACTTCACCGCGCCGTACGACGCCACCGTCGTCGAGCGACTCGACGCCGCCGGCATGGTCCTGCTCGGCAAGACCAACATGGACGAGTTCGCGATGGGCTCTTCGAACGAGACCAGCCACTACGGACCCGTGAAGAACCCCTGGGACAGGGCGCGGGTTCCGGGCGGGTCCTCGGGCGGCTCCGCGGCGGCCGTCGCGGCGCGCATCGCGCCGGTCGCGACCGGGACCGACACCGGCGGCTCCATCCGCCAGCCCGGCGCGCTGACCGGCCTGACCGGCCTCAAGCCGACCTACGGGCGCGTCTCGCGCTACGGGATGATCGCCTTCGCCTCCAGCCTCGACCAGGCGGGCGTGCTCGCGCAGTCGGCGGAGGACGCCGCGCTCGTGCTCGGCGCGATGGCCGGCCACGACGCGCGCGACTCGACCAGCGTGGACGCGCCCGTGCCGGACTACGCGGCCGCGCTCGGCAAACCGGTGAAAGGGCTCCGGATCGGCGTCATCCGCGAGTTCTTCGGCGAAGGACTCGAGGCCGGGACGGGCGCGGCCGTGCGCGCGGCGATCGAGGCGTTCCGCGGCGAAGGCGCGAGCGTCACGGAGCTGTCGCTGCCGAACCTGCCGCTTTCGGTGCCGACCTACTACGTCGTCGCGCCGGCGGAATGCTCGTCCAACCTCTCGCGCTACGACGGCGTGCGCTTCGGGCACCGCTGCAGGGACCCGAAGGACCTGATGGACCTCTACAAGCGCACGCGCGGGGAGGGCTTCGGCCCGGAGGTGAAGCGCCGCATCATGACCGGCACCTACGTGCTCTCGGCCGGCTACTACGACGCCTACTACCTGAAGGCGCAGAAGGTGCGCAGCCTCATCAACGAGGACTTCCGCCGCGCGTTCGGGCAGGTCGACGTGCTGATGGGCCCGACCGCGCCGACGCCCGCCTTCGGCATCGGCGCGAAGACCGACGACCCGATCCTGATGTACCTCAACGACATCTACACGATCGGCGCGAACCTCGCCGGGCTGCCCGCGGTGTCGGTGCCCTGCGGCCTGGTGGACGGGCTGCCGGTCGGCCTGCAGGTCATCGGCCCGCACTTCGCGGAAGAGCGGCTGCTCGCCGTCGCGCACGCCTGGCAGCAGGCGACCGACTGGCACCGCCGCATCCCGCCGGACTACGCATGAGCGCCACGGCGAACGGCTGGGAGACCGTCATCGGGCTCGAGATCCACGCGCAGCTCGCGACGCGCTCGAAGATCTTCTCGGGCTCCGCGACCGCCTACGGGGCCCCGCCGAACGCGCAGGCGAACCTCGTGGACCTCGGCTACCCGGGCACGCTGCCGGTACTGAACCGCGAGGCGGTCCGCATGGCCGTGAAGTTCGGCCTGGCGATCGGCGCGGCGATCGCGCCGCGCTCGGTGTTCGCGCGCAAGAACTACTTCTACCCGGACCTCCCGAAAGGCTACCAGATCAGCCAGTACGAGCTGCCGGTCGTCGCCCGCGGCTCGGTCGAGATCCTGCTCGAGGACGGCGCGCGCAAGTCGGTCGGCGTCACCCGCGCGCACCTCGAGGAGGACGCCGGCAAGTCGCTGCACGAGGGGCTCGGCCGGATGAGCGGCATCGACCTCAACCGCGCCGGCACGCCGCTGCTGGAGATCGTCTCGGAACCCGACCTGCGCTCGGCGCGCGAGGCCGTGGCGTACATGAAGAAGATCCATACGCTGGTGCGCTACCTCGGGATCTGCGACGGCAACATGCAGGAGGGCTCGTTCCGCTGCGACGCGAACGTCTCCGTGCGGCGCGCGGGCGCGACGGAGTTCGGCACGCGCTGCGAGATCAAGAACCTCAATTCCTTCCGCTTCGTCGAGCGCGCGATCAACCACGAGGTCGAGCGCCAGGTCGAGCTGATCGAGGGCGGCGGCAAGGTGGTGCAGGAGACGCGCCTCTACGATCCCGACCGCGACGAGACGCGGCCGATGCGCAGCAAGGAGGAGGCGAACGACTACCGCTATTTCCCGGACCCCGACCTGCTGCCGCTGGTGATCGACGGGGCCTTCGTCGCGCAGGTGCGCGAGGAGCTGCCCGAGCTGCCGGACGCCAAGGCCGCGCGCTTCGTGCGCGAGCACGGCCTCTCCGATTACGACGCGGGCGTGCTGACGGCCAGCCGCGAGATGGCCGCCTACTTCGAGGCGGTGGCCGCCGGCGCGGGCGAGCCCAAGCTCGCGGCGAACTGGGTGATGGGCGAACTCTCCGGGTTCCTGAACCGCGACGGCGTCGAGATCGGAGACTCGCCGGTCGGCGCGGCCGCGCTCGCCGGCATGCTGAGGCGCATCGTCGACGGCACGATCTCGGGCAAGCTCGCCAAGGAAGTGTTCGAGGCGATGTGGAACGAGCGCAAGGATGCCGACGCGGTCATCGAGGCGAAGGGACTCCGGCAGATCACGGACACCGGCGCGATCGAGAAGACGATTCGCGAGGTGATGGCCGCGAACCCGGGCCAGCTGGCCGACTACCGAGCGGGCAAGGACAAGCTGTTCGGCTTCTTCGTCGGCCAGGTCATGAAGGCGACCGCCGGCAAGGCGAACCCCGCGCAGGTGAATGACCTGCTGAAGAAGCTGCTCGCGGGCCCATGACCGCCCCGGGCGACCTGCTGCACCGGTTCCTGTTCGAGCATCTCCCGGTCCGCGGGCACCTGGTGCGCCTGGACGCGAGCTGGCGCGCCGCGATCGAGCACCATGAGTACCCGGAGCCCGTCGCCGCCGCGCTCGGCGAGGCCATGGCCGCCTCCGCGCTGATGGCGGGCGCGCTCAAGTTCGAAGGGCGGCTGTCGCTGCAGTTCGAGGGCCCCGGGCCCGTGCGCTTGATGCTGGCGCAGTGCACGCACCGCCATGCGATCCGCGGCGTCGCGCGTCACGACGGGTTGCCGGCCGGCGGTTTTCCCGAGGACGGCATCTTCGGCGCCGGCCAGCTCGCGGTGACGATCGAGCAGCAGGAGGGCGGCGAGCGCTACCAGGGCGTCGTGCCGCTCGTCACGGCGCGGCTCGCCGACTGCCTCGAGCAGTACTTCGAGCGCTCGGAGCAGCTTCCCTCTTGCCTCCTGCTGGCGGCCGGGCCGGACCGTGCGGCGGGACTGCTCCTGCAGCGCGTGGCGATGGGCGAGACGGGCAGCGAGTCGGAGCGCGCGGCGGCGGAAGACGCCTGGCGGCGCATCGGGCTCATGGCGGCGACCGTGACTCCGAAGGAACTCGCCGACCTGCCGTGCCGCGACCTGCTGCGCCGGCTCTTCCCGGAGGACGACATCCGCCTGTTCGAGGGCACGCCGGTGTTCTTCCAGTGCACCTGCTCGCGAGAGCGCGTCGCCGGGATCCTGCAGGCCCTCGGCGGCGCAGAGGTGCATGCGCTGCTCGAGGAACGCGGCGACGTCGAGGTGCGCTGCGAATTCTGCAACCGTGCGTGGAAGTTCGACGCGGTGGACGTGGCGGGGCTCTTCTCGCCCGGCGACCTGCGGCCGGCGCCGCCGGGGCTGCATTAGCGACCGGTCAGATCGATTCCTTGCGGTGCGCAGCGAACGAGATCTTGTCGAGCACGCCGAGCAGCACCGCCGACACGACGAAGGTCAGGTGCAGGACCACGTACCACAGGATCTTGTCGTTCGCGATCTGCTGCGCGTCCATGAATACCCGCAGCAGGTGGATCGAGGAGATCGCGACGATCGAAGCCGCGACCTTGAGCTTCAGCGTCCCGGAGTCGAGCTTCGACAGCCAGGCCGGGGCATCCGAGCCGGCGTCGTGGTCGATGCGGGAGACGAAGTTCTCGTAGCCGGAGAACATCACCATCACGATCAGGCTGCCGACCAGCGCGAGGTCGATCATCGCCAGCACGGTCAGCACGAGGTCGGCCTCGGAGACCGTCAGCACCATCTCGAAGACGTGGAAGGCCTCCTGGAAGAACTTGACGCCGAGGACGATGAGCGCGAGCGAGAGGCCGAGGTAGAGCGGCGCGAGCAGCCACCGGCAGGCGAACAGCAGGCGTTCGAGGGCCTTTTCGAGCATGGACGGGTCTCCCTGTGCGGCGCCCAGTGTAAAAGAAACCGCGGCCAGCCGAGCCTCCGGCGAGGCATTCCGAGCGCCGGCCGCCGGATTTGGGGTTAACATCGGCGGGCCGTGAGCATCCGCTTCACCGTCAATGGCCAGGTACGCGAGTTCACGGGAGACGGCGCCATGCCGCTCCTGTGGTACCTGCGCGACCACGCGGGCCTCACCGGCACGAAGTTCGGTTGCGGCGGCGGGTTCTGCGGGGCCTGCACCGTGCTGGTCGACGGCGCCGCCCAGCGCTCCTGCCTGCTGCCGGTGGCGACGCTTGCCGGCCGGCGGATCACCACCATCGAGGGACTCGGGGCCTCCGGACTGCACGCGGTGCAGAAGGCCTGGATCGAGGAAGACGTGGCGCAGTGCGGCTATTGCCAGGCGGGCCAGGTGCTGGCCGCCGTCGCGCTGCTCGAGCGTACGCCGGACCCGACGCCGGCCGACGTGGACACGATCACGAATCTGTGTCGTTGCGGCACCTACGTGCGCATCCGCCGCGCCGTCGCGCGCGCCGCGCGCGAGCTGAAGGACGCGAAGTGAACGCGCTGGCATCCGCCGTCACGCGCCGCGCTTTCCTGCAGGTCTCGCTGTCGGCATCCGGCGCGCTGGTGCTCGCGCCCGCCTGCACGCGGGCGCAGGACGCGCCGGCCGGCCCGCCCGAGAACCCGCTGGGCCTGCTGATCCGCATCGAGCCGGACAACCGCGTCGTCATCGGCGCGACCGGCGCCGAGATCGGGCAGGGGGTCAAGACCTCGCTGCCCATGATCCTCGCCGAGGAGCTGGACGCGGACTGGTCGCAGGTGTCGATCGAGCAGATGCCGCTTTCGATCGACTTCAGCGGCGCGGAACCGCGCTGGCGCTGGGGCGCGCAGGGCGCGGGCGGGAGCACGAGCATCCCGGACGGCTGGGCGGAGCTGCGGCAGTTCGGCGCCCAGGGCCGCTGGCTCATGCGCCAGGCGGCTGCGGCGGAGTGGGGCATTCCGTTCGCCGACGTGAAGACCGCGGCGGGCCATGTGCTGCACCCGGACGGCCGGCGCCTTGCGTACGGCGCGCTCGCCGCTGCGGCCGCGAAGCTTGCGCTGCCCGGCGAGCCCGTGCCGCTCAAGACGCCCGCCGAGTACCGCGTCATCGGCCAGCCGCGGCGGGTCGTGGACGCCGAAGACATCGTCACGGGGCGCGCGCGCTTCGGCATCGACGTGCGCGAGCCCGGGGCCTACACGGCGGTGATGCTGCGCTGCCCGTACTTCGACGGCGGCATCGCGAGCCTCGACGATACCGCCGCGCGCGCCGTGCCGGGCGTGCGCGCGGTCGTCGTCGTGCCGGGGCCGAAGCCCGGGGAGCCGATCGCGACGAACCTCGCGACCGGCGTCGCCGTGGTCGCCGACGACACCTGGTCGGCGCTCAAGGGCCGCAATGCGCTGAAGGTCGAATGGACGCGCGGCCCGTTCGCCGCGGAGTCGAGCGCGGCGCTGGACGCCCAGGCGGAGACGCTGCTGGCCGGGTCCGGCCAGGTCGTGCATGACGCCGGCGACTTCGACGCGGCGCGGCGGGACTCGGCGCAGGTCGTCACGGCGCGCTACCGCATTCCCTTCGTGAGCCATGCGCCGCTCGAGGCGCCTTGCGCCTTCGTGCACGTGACTGCCGACCGCGCGCGCGTGGTCGCGGCGCTGCAGCAGCCGGCCGGCGCCTCGCGCGCGGTGCACGCGGTGACCGGCATTCCGCGCGCGGCGATCAGCGTCGAGATGACGCGCGCCGGCGGCGGCTTCGGGCGGCGTCTCACCAACGACTTCGTGGCGGAAGCGGCGTTCGTGTCGAAAGCGACCGGCTGGCCGGTCAAGCTGATGTGGACTCGCGATGACGACCTGCGGCACGACTTCTTCCGGCCGTTCGGCCACCACGAGCTGGTCGCGACGCTCGACGCCGGCCGGCGCGTGACCGGCTGGACGCACCGGCTCGCGAGCGCTTCGAAGTACTACCGCCGGGCCAACGTGAAGCCGGAAGAAATGTGGACGGCGGAGCTCTACCCGGACGACTTTCCGGCCAATCTCGTGCCGAGTTACCGGCTCGAGTGGCTGGCCGTGACGAGCGGCATCCCGCGCGGCTCCTGGCGCGCGCCCGCGCACACGGCCAACGCCTACGTCGTGCAGAGCTTCCTCGACGAGGTGGCGCACGCGACCGGCCAGGACCCGCTTGCGCTCCGCCTCGCGATGCTCGGGCCCGACCGCGAGTTCGACTACGCGCAGCACGGCGGGCCGAAGTTCAGCACCGGCCGGCTGCGGGCCGTGCTGGAGCGCGTCGCGGCGGATATCGGCTGGGGCCGCAAGCTGCCGCCGGGGCGCGGCATCGGGCTGGCCGCGCACTTCACCTTCGGCGGCTACGCCGCGCACGCGATCGAGGTGGCGGTCTCGCCGCAGGGCGCGGTCTCCTTCGAGCGGGTCGTCTGCGCCGTGGACGTCGGCCGCCCGATCAACCCGCTCGGCATCGCCGCGCAGATGCAGGGCGGCACGATCGACGGGCTGTCCACGGCGATGAACCTCGAGATCTCGATCGACGGCGGCCGCGTCGTGCAGTCGAACTTCAACGATTACCCGCTCGCGGCCATGACGCAGATGCCGCGCGACGTCGAGGTGCACGTCGTCGATTCCGCGGCCGATCCCGCCGGCTGCGGCGAGATGGGCATCCCGACCGCGGCGCCCGCGCTCGCCAACGCCATTTTCGCGGCGACCGGCGTGCGCATCCGCGACCTGCCGATGCGCGGGCAGCTTGCCGAGGCGCTTACAGACCGTCGAGCCTGAGCCCGTTCATCTGCCCGAGGATCCACTGCTGGCGCTGGCGCACGTACGGGCCGGGGTTCACGACGCGGTAGCGCGTGGGGCTCGGCAGCACGGCGGCGAGCAGGGCGGCCTCGTGGCGCGTGAGCCGGGCGGCCGGCTTGCCGAAGTAGCGCCGGCTGGCCGCTTCGACGCCCCAGGTCCCGCGGCCGAACTGGGCGACGTTGAGATAGACCTCGAGGATGCGCCGTTTCGGCCAGATGAACTCGATCCAGACGGTGAACCAGGCCTCAAGGCCCTTGCGCAGCCAGCTCTGGCCGCTCCACAGGAACAGGTTCTTCGCGACCTGCTGGCTGATCGTGCTCGCGCCGCGCAGCCGGCGGCCGCGCTGCGCGTCGGTCACGGCCTGCTCGATCGCCTCGAAGTCGAATCCGCGGTGCGCGAGGAACTTCTGGTCCTCGGCCGCGATGACCGCGACCGCGGCGTGCGGCGAGATGCGCTCCCAGGGGACCCAGTCCTGGCGCTGATCGAGAGGCGCGCCCTCCGCGCGCGCGGCGAGGCGCTCGCCGAGCATGAAGGCCGTCACGGGAACCGGCAGCCAGCGCAGCGCCGCGACCGCGAGGATGCTTGCGGCGGCCGTCGCGAGCAGCGCGAGCGTCGCCGCACGCAGGATCCGCGCCGCCGGCGAGCGACGCTGCATCGGGACGGCGGCGTCAGGCGGCGCCGGCGCGCCGGGCGGACTTGACCACGATGGCCTCGGACGGCACGTCGTCGTGCCCGTGGCGGCGGCCGGTCTTCACTTTCGCGATCCTGTCGATCACGTCCATGCCCGAGGTCACCCGCCCGAAGACCGCGTAGCCGAAGCTGCCGGTCCGGTGATCCAGGAAATCGTTGTCCACGAGGTTGATGAAGAACTGCGAGGTCGCGCTGTGCAGGTCGTTGGTGCGCGCCATCGCCAGCGTGCCGCGCTGGTTCCGCAGCCCGTTGTCCGCCTCGTTCCGGATCGGCGCGTGGCCGGACTTGTGCGACATGTCATCCGTGAAGCCGCCGCCCTGGATCATGAACCCGGGAATGACGCGGTGGAAGATCGTGCCGTCGTAGAAACCCTCGTCCACGTAGCGCAGGAAGTTCTTCGCCGAGATGGGCGCCGACGCCTCGTCGAGCTCGACCGTGAAATCGCCGTGGGACGTTTCGAACTTGATCATCTGGAACCCTCCGTCGCGGGCGCCGATTCTAATGCCTCGCGGGGCGGCGCGCCTTCCGTCACGCGTTCGTGCCCGGCGAGGTCGCGCCAGGTGCGGATTCCCGCGAGGCCTGCGGCCTCCAGCAGCCCGCGCACGGCCGGGCCCTGGTCCGAGCCGTGTTCGAGCAGGAGCCGGCCGCCGGGCGCGAGCCGTGCCGGGGCACCGGCCGTGACCGCCGCGAGGGCCTCGAGGCCGCCCGCGCCCGCGACCAGCGCGAGCCACGGCTCGTGCGCGAGGGCCGCGAGCGCCGGGTCCCCCGCGGCTACGTAGGGCGGGTTCGAGACGATCACGTCGAAGCGCGCCGTCTCGAGCGGCGCGTACCAGTCGCCCTGGGCGAAGCGGAGGTTCCGCAGGCCGAGCCGCGCGGCGTTGCGCCGCGCGACCGCGAGCGCGGCCGCGCTGGTGTCGGTCGCCGTCACCGCCGCATCCCCGCGGCTCGATGCGATGGCGACTGCGACCGCCCCGCTGCCGGTGCCGAGGTCGAGAACGGCCGGGCGCTCGACGCCGCGGATGGCCTCGAGCGCGCGCTCGACGAGCAGCTCCGTCTCGGGGCGCGGCACCAGGACGTCGGGCGTCACCTCGAGTTCCAGCGACCAGAACTCGCGCCGGCCGGTCAGGTAGGCGACCGGCTCGCCCGCGAGGCGCCGGCGCGCCAGCGACTCGAGCGCCAGGAGTTCTTCGGGGGCGACCGCGCGCTGCGGGTCGGCCGCGAGCGCGGCGCGCCCGAGGCCAAGGACGCGGGCGACCAGCAGCTCGGCGTCCAGCACCGCCGTCGGCGAGGCGCCGGCCAGCCGCTCCCGCAGCGCCGCGATCGCTTCGGCCGCGACGATCATTCCAGCGCGGCCAGCTCTTCGGCCTGGTGCTCGCGCGCCAGCGTCCCGACGACCTCGTCGAGGTCGCCGTCGAGGATCGCGTCGAGGCGGTACAGCGTGAGCTCGATGCGGTGGTCGGTCAGGCGCCCCTGCGGGAAGTTGTACGTTCGGATGCGCTCCGAACGGTCGCCGGTGCCGACCTGCAGCCGCCGCTTCTCGGCCTTCTCCGTCGCCTGCCGGTCGCGCTCGGACGCGAGCAGCCGCGCGCGCAGCAGCGCCATGGCGCGCGCCCGGTTCTTGTGCTGCGAGCGTTCGTCCTGGCACTCGACGACGATGCCGGTCGGCAGGTGGGTGATGCGGACCGCCGAATCGGTCTTGTTGACGTGCTGGCCGCCGGCGCCGGAGGACCGGTAGGTGTCGATGCGCAGGTCCGCCGGGTTGATCTCGACGCTTTCGACCTCGGCGATCTCCGGCAGCACCGCCACCGTGCAGGTGGAGGTGTGGATCCGGCCCTGCGATTCGGTTGCGGGCACGCGCTGGACGCGGTGCGTTCCGGATTCGAACTTGAGCGCGGCGTAGACGCCGCGGCCGGCGATGCGGCTGATCACCTCCCGGTAGCCGCCGTGCTCGCCCCGGCTCTCCGAGACCAGCTCGACGCTCCAGCCCCGGCGCTCGGCGAAGCGGGCGTACATGCGCAGCAGGTCACCCGCGAAGATCGCGGCCTCGTCGCCGCCCGCCGCGGCGCGGATCTCGAGAAAGACGTTGTGGTCGTCGAGCGGGTCCGCCGGCACGAGCATGCGCTCGAGCTCGGCCTCGTCGCCGGCGGTCGCCTGCTCGAGCGCCTCGACTTCCTGCCGGGCCAATGCCCGAAGCCCGGGGTCCGGGTCCGCGGCCATCGCGCGCGCGGCCGTGAGTTCGCGCTCCCGGTCGGCGAGGCGGGCGAGGGCCCGGGCGACGGGGTCGACGCGCGCGAATTCCATCGACAGCTCGCGGTAGCGCTGGGAGCTGCCGAGCACGGCAGGGTCGGACAGCATCCGCTCGAGCTCGGCGCGCCGGTCGGCCACGCGCTCGAGGCGGCGGCGGATCGCCTCCTTCATGGCGGCTCGCGCCCGGTGCGGAACAGCCGCGCCGCCGCTTCGGCGAGCGTCGCGTCGCCGGCCTCGGCGGCCTCGCGCAGCGCCGCGGACGGAGCGTGCAGGAGCCGGCTGGTGAGCGTCGTCGCGAGCTGCTCGAGCACCGCATCCGCCGGCTGGCCGGCGGCGAGCTGGCGCCGCGCCTCGGCGAGCGCGGCGTCGCGCGTCGCCTCGGCCTGGCCGCGCAGCTCGCGGATCGCGGGCGCGGCGTCGCGGACCTTGAGCGCCGCCATGAAGGCGGTGACGTCCTCTTCGATCAGGCGCCGCGCGACGGCGGCTTCCGCCTCGCGCGCCTTCACGTTCTCGTCCATGACCTGGCGCAGGTCGTCGATCGTGTAGAGGTAGACGTCCTCGAGGTCGGCGACGCGCGGGTCGATGTCGCGCGGGACCGCGAGATCCAGCATGAACATCGGGCGGTGGCGCCGCTCGTCGAGCGCGCGCACGACGTCCTCGAAGAGGATCACGTGACCCGGCCGCGCCGTCGACGACACGACCAGGTCGGCCTGCGGCAGGTGCACGGCGAGCGCGTCGAGACGGATCACCGAGGCGGGTAGTCCCTCCGCGATGCGCTCGGCACGGTTCGTGCTGCGGTTGGCGATGATCAGCCGGCCGATGCCCTGCGCGTGCAGATGGCGCGCCGTCAGCCCGATCATCTCGCCGGCCCCGACCAGGAGCGCCGTGTGCCGGTCGAAGCCGGCGAACACGCGCCGCGCGAGCTGGATGCCCGCCGAGGCGACCGAAACCGCGGCCGCGCCGATCGCGGTCTGCGTGCGCACGCGCTTGGCGACCGCGAACGTGTTCTGGAACAGGCGGTTGAGCAGGCTGCCGGCCGTGCCCGCCTGCTGCGCGGCACGGTAGGCGTCCTTGAGCTGCCCGAGGATCTGCGGCTCGCCGAGGATCATCGAGTCGAGCCCCGCCGCGACCGAGAAAGCATGCCGCACCGCGTCCGGGCCCTCGATCCGATACAGGCAGTCGGCGAGCGCGGCGTCGCCGCCGGACTCGGCGACCAGCCATCCGGATACGGCCTCGCCGGTCGCGCCGACGGCGTACACCTCGGTGCGGTTGCAGGTGGAGACGATCAGCGCCTCCTGGACGCCGGGAAGGCCGCGCAGGTCCGCGAGCGCACCCGGCAGGCGCTCGGCGCCGAAGACGATCCGCTCCCGGACCTCGACCGGCGCGGTGCGGTGATTCAGGCCGAGGACGAGCAGGGACATGGCGGGTATAGTGCCGTGATGCACGTTCCGGCGCGACTTTCCGCGGCCTTCCTGCTCGCGTGCGTGGCGTTCCCGGCGGGCGCCACAGGCGACCGCTGCCCGCGCGGCGACGCCTGGACGCTGTCGATCGGCGCCGAGCGCGCGCTCGGGCGCGGCAACTGGCCGGCGGCCGCCCGTCTCTACGCCTGCGCAGCCCATGCCAGCCCCGACGCGGCCGTCGCCGAGCGCGCGACGCGCGCGGCCTACGAGAACCTGCAGCTCGAGCGCGCCGTCGAATCCGCGCGGCGCTGGCTCGCGCTCGCGCCCGAGAGCGAGGTCGCGCGCCGCTACCTCGCGACGGGCCTGCTGCGGCTGCACGACGAGGCCGCGGCGGCGGAGCAGTTTGCGGCGCTGCTCGACACGTCCTACGCGGACCGCGCGCGCGGATTCCTCGTGCTGCTCGGCATCCTGTCGGCCGAGGACAACCAGACCGGGGCCGCGCGCGTGATGGACACGCTCGCCGCGGGAGACGCGTCGCTGCCCGAGGCGCAGTACGCCGCCAGCATGCTGTGGCAGCGAGCCGAGCACGGCGCACGCGCGCTGGAAGCGGCGGAGCGCGCGCTCGCGCTGCGGCCGGACTGGCCGCAGGCGGAATTCGCGCGCGCGCGCGCGCTCGCCACGCTCGGCCGCGGCGCCGAGGCGCTCGCGCTATCCGGCCGGCTCGCGGCGACCGGGGACCCGCTCATGCAGCTCTCGCACGCGTGGCTGCTGCTCGGCGAGGACCGTCGCGACGAGGCCGTCGGGCTGTTCGAATCGCTGCGCCGTGACGGCAGCCCGGTGGCCGGCGAGGCGGCGTCGGCGCTCGCGTCGATCGCGCTCGACGAGGGGCGGCTGGATGAGGCCGATCGGCTCGTCGACCAGGCGGACCGGGACCCGGAGCAGGCCGAGGCCGCCCGCTGGCTGCGCGCGCGCATCGCGGAGGAACGCGGTGACGCGGCGCTGGCCGCGCGCCTGTACCAGGGCATCGATTCGGGGCCGCGGGCGCTCGCGTCGCAGCTGCGCGCCTTCCGCCTGCTGCGCGACCAGGGCGCGTCGTACCTCGCCGAGATGCTGCTCGACGACTTCCAGGACGGATCTCCCGCATCGGTGGTGGACGTCGTCTCGGGCGTCGCGACGATCCTGGTCGACGTGGGTCGCGGCGAGGACGCCATCGCGCTCCTCGACCGCGCGCTCGGGCTCCTGCCCGACGACGGCCTGCGCCTCTCGCGCGGCTTCCTGCTCGAGCGCCTCGACCGGGTCGCCGAAGCGGTGCAGGACATGCGCGCGGTCGCGAAGCGCCGGCCGGACGACCCGACGGTCCTGAACGCGCTCGGCTACACGCTCGTGGACCGCACCCCGTCGATCGCCGAGGGCAAGACGCTGATCGAGCGCGCGATCGCGGCGAAGCCCGACAGCTACGCGATCCAGGACTCGATGGGCTGGGCGCTCGTGCAGTCGGGCCAGCTCGAGGCCGGCATGACCTGGCTCGAGCGGGCGTGGAGCGCGTCCGAGGATCCCGAAGTCGCGGCGCACCTCGGCGAGACCCTGTGGCGCATGGGCCGTCCGGAGGACGCGAAGCGGGTCTGGGACGAGGCGCTTTCCGACCATCCGGACAGCGCGCCGCTCAAGCGCGCGATCGAGCGCCGCTCGCCGTGATTTCGCGCGGTGCGGCGGCGGCAGTCCTGCTGCTGGCGGGCGGCTGCGCGACGCTGCCGCCGGCCGGCGGCGACCTCGACTGGCCCGCCGAACGCGCGGCGCTGCAGGCGCTCGACCGCTGGTCGCTCGACGGGCGCATCGCCGTCGCCGCGGGCGAGGACGGGTTCACCGGCGGCTTCGACTGGGTGCAGTCGGGCGAGCGGGCCGAGGTCGAGCTGTCCGGCCCGATGGGCGGGTCTGCGATGAAGATCCGCATCCAGGGCGACCAGGTCGACGTCGTCGTCCGCGGCGAGGGCGCAACGGTCGAGGACAGCCAGGCGCTGCTCGCCCGCTACTTCGGTCCGGACCGCACCCTGCCTGCCGCCGAGATGCGCTACTGGCTGCTCGGCGTGCCCGCGCCGCACGCGCCCGCCGAGGAAACGCTGGGCGCGGACCGGCGGCTGGCCGCGCTCACCCAGGCGGGCTGGGAGGTGCGCTTCGACCGCTACGCGGGGGTTGGCCGCCTCGCCCTGCCGGCGCGCATGGAAATGAGCACGCCCGGACTGCGCCTGCGCGTCGTCGTCTCGGACTGGCGCCTGCCGCCATGAGCGCCGCGCCCTGGCCTGCACCGGCGAAGCTGAACCTGTTCCTGCACGTGACCGGCCGCCGCCCGGACGGCTACCACGAGATCCAGACCGTCTTCCAGCTCATCGACCTTGCGGATTCGCTGTGTTTCGAGCCGCGCACCGACGGCGAGATTCGCCGTGTCGCGGGCCCCCCAGACGTGCCGGCAAGCGGGGATCTGTGCCTCGCCGCCGCGCGCCGCCTGCGCGCGGAGGGGGAAGGCCTGCACGGCGTCGACATCCGCCTCGACAAGCGCATCCCGGTCCAGGGTGGCCTCGGCGGGGGCAGTTCGGATGCCGCCACGACACTGGTCGCCCTCAATGAAATCTGGGGCTTGCGCCTGCCCGTCGACCGACTGGCGGCCATCGGACTGGAGCTGGGGGCCGACGTGCCGCTGTTCGTGCGCGGGACCAGTGCCTGGGGCGAGGGTGTCGGTGAGCGCCTGACCCCCCTGGAACTGCCCGCAAGGCACTTCGCAATCGTGTTTCCGGGGGTCGGCATCCCGACGGCCGAGGTGTTTCAGGCTCCTGAATTGACAAGGAAAACCCCCGAGACGACAATTCGCGGCTTCCTGAAGGCAGGTGGACGCAACGATTGCGAGCCGGTGGTGGCCGGGCGCAGTCCCGAGGTGCGCCGGGCACTGGCCTGGCTGGCCGAACGGGGCGACGCGCGGATGACGGGCACCGGCAGCTGCGTGTTCGCGGCATTCGCCGATCGCGGGTCCGCGCAAGCGGCGCTCGAGGGCCTGCCGGCGGGGTGGCGCGGATTCGTGGCCCGGGGCCTCGACCGGTCGCCTCTTCAGGAACGCCTGGCGGCGGAGTTGTCCCGCGTGAGCGGGAAGGTTTGAAACTGGGGTGTCGCCAAGTGGTAAGGCAACGGATTTTGATTCCGTCATGCGAAGGTTCGAATCCTTCCACCCCAGCCAGTTAGGGAGAGGCGCGTGGACCAGTCCACGATGGCGGTGTTCACGGGCAACGCAAACCCGGTGCTTGCGCAGGAGATCGCGCGGCACCTGATGCAGCCGCTCGGCCGCGCCATGGTGGGGCGGTTCAGCGACGGCGAGATCCAGGTCGAGATCATGGAGAACGTCCGCGGCAAGGACGTCTTCCTGGTGCAGTCGACCTGCCCGCCGACCAACGAGAACCTCATGGAGCTTCTCGTCATGGCGGACGCCTGCAAGCGCGCCTCGGCCGGGCGGATCACCGCGGTGATCCCGTATCTCGGCTACGCGCGCCAGGACCGGCGCCAGCGCGCGATGCGCGTGCCGATCACGGCGAAGCTGGTCGCGGACATGATCGGCTGCGCCGGGGTCAACCGCGTGCTGACGGTGGACCTGCACGCGGACCAGATCCAGGGATTCTTCGGCGTGCCCGTGGACAACGTGTACGCCTCGCCGGTGCTGCTCGGCGAAGTGTGGAAGCAGAAGTACGACAACATGATCGTGGTGTCGCCGGACGTCGGCGGCGTGGTCCGGGCGAGGGCGCTGGCGCGCCGGCTCGACAACGCGGACCTCGCGATCATCGACAAGCGCCGCCAGCGCGCCAACGAGTCGCAGGTGATGAACATCATCGGCGACGTGCGCGGGCGGTCGTGCATCCTGGTGGACGACCTCGTGGACACCGCGGGGACGCTCTGCCAGGCGGCGCAGGCATTGAAGGACGAGGGCGCGGAGCGCGTGATCGCCTACATCACGCACCCGGTGCTCTCGGGCAAGGCGGTGGAGCGGATCGAGAACTCCGCGCTCGACCAGCTGGTCGTGACGGACACGATCCCGCTCGGCGAGGCCGCCGGGAAGTGCAAACGGATCCGCGTGCTCTCGGTCGCAGAGCTGCTCGCGGAGACGATGCGGCGGATTCGCGACGAGGAATCCGTCAGTTCGCTGTACGTAGACTGAAAACTGGAGCAATGAACATGAAGATTTCCTTCGAACTCGACGCCGAGTTCCGGGAAGACCAGGGCAAGGGTGCGAGCCGCCGCCTGCGTCATTCCGGCAAGGTCCCGGCGATCCTCTATGGCGGCAAGCGCGACGCGCGCTCGCTGACCGTCGACCACACGAAGCTCGCGCAGCTGATGGACAACGAGCGCTTCTATTCGACCATCCTCGCGCTCAAGGTCGGAAGCTCGCAGCAGGCGGCGGTCCTCAAGGACGTGCAGCGCCACCCGTACAAGAACCAGATCGTCCACGTCGACTTCCAGCGCGTGCTGGAGGACGAGAAGATCAAGATGCAGGTGCCGCTGCACTTCAAGGGCGGCGCCGAGTCGAAGGGCGTCAAGGAGCAGGGCGGCGTGCTCTCGCACGTGCGCAACGACGTCGAAGTCGTGTGCCTGCCGAAGGACCTGCCGGAATACGTCGAGGTCGACGTCTCCGGTCTCGCCATCAACGAGGTCGTCAAGCTCTCCGGCCTCAAGCTGCCGGCGGGCGTGGAGCTCGTCGAGCTGCTCGCGGGCCGCGACGGGCCGGTCGCCTCGATCCACATGCCGCGCGTCGAGGAGGAGGCTCCGGTCGTCGAAGAGGCCGCCGCCGCCGCCGCCGCGCCGGGCGCGGCGCCTGCCGCGGGCGCGCCGGCCGCCCCCGGGG
>CAZVIF010000015.1:0-71507 GCA_964626745.1 uncultured Steroidobacteraceae bacterium | reverse complement strand
TTCGCGTCGGCGCCCCCGAGGCGGTTCTCGACGCGCCGCGCCTGCGGCTCGGACACCGGCACGCGCAGGCCCGCGGTGCGGTTGTCGAATCCCCACTGCACGTTGATCGGCGCCGAGTGGTAGCGCGTGATGCGCCGGTAGCTGTTGACGTTCGGGCCGAACAGCGACATCGACGACGGCAGGTACTTCTGCAGCCCGGCGATGAACGACTCGAACAGCGCCGAGGGCTTGCCCTCCGCGTCGCTGAAGATGTTGTCGCCGGTCCTGGCATCGACGATGCTCTGGTGGATGTGCATCGCGCTGCCCGGTTCGCCGGCCAGCGGCTTTGCCATGAAGGTCGCGTACATCTTGTGCCGCAGCGCGGCCTCGCGCGCGGTGCGCTTGAACAGGAAAGCCTGGTCGGCGAGATCGAGCGCGTCGCCGTGGTTCAGGTTGATCTCCATCTGCGCCGCGCCTTCCTCGTGGATCAGCGTGTCGATGTCGAGGTCCTGGGCCTCGCAGAACTGGTAGATGTCGTCGAACAGCGGGTCGAACTCGTTGACGGCGGCGATGCTGTAGGCCTGGCGGCCGATCTCGGCGCGGCCGGAGCGGCCGATCGGGGGCTTCAGCGGATAATCCGGGTCGGTGTTCGGCTCGACCAGGAAGAATTCCAGTTCCGGCGCGACCACCGGGCGCCAGCCTTTGGAGGTGTAGAGGTCGAGCACGCGGCGCAGCACGTAGCGCGGCGCCATCGGCACCGGCCGGCCGTCGTCGTAGAAGCAGTCGTGGATCACCTGCGCGGTCGGCTCCGCCGCCCAGGGCACGACGCGGATCGTCTTCGGGTCGCCGGTCAGCGCGATGTCGATCTCGGACGGATGGATCGAGCTGTCGTCCGACGGATACTCGCCCGTCACCGTCTGAAGGAAGATGGACTCCGGCAGGCGCATGCCCTCGTCTTCCGCGTACTTCTCCGCCGGCATCACCTTGCCGCGCGCGACGCCGGCCATGTCGGGCACGAGCGCCTCGACCTCGGTGATGCCGTGGTCTTTCAGGAACTGCTGGATTTCGCTCATCGGGACCGCCTCATTGCGTGCTCACGCCCCGCCTGCCCGAAGGCCGCGAACAGCGCGCGTGAGAACGGGTTTTCCATCACCTTCCATTCCGGGTGCCATTGCACGGCGAGCGCAAACGTCTTCGCGCCGTCGATGCGGAACGCCTCGATCACGCCGTCGCTCGCCGTCGCCTCCGTGACCAGTCGCGGCGCGAGGCGCTCGACGCCCTGCGAATGCAGCGAGTTGACTTCGAGCGTGCGCCGGCCGGCGATCTGGTGCAGCAATCCCCCTTCCACCAGCTCGATCTCGTGCGCGGGGCCGTACTGCTCCTCGAGCGGCTGTTCCTTGTCTTCGCGATGGTCGAGCCGGCCCGGCAGCTCGTGCAGCTTCTGCGCGAGCGTGCCGCCGAGGGCGACGTTGATCTCCTGGAAACCGCGGCAGATGCCGAAGATCGGCAGCCCCGCCGCGAGGGCGCCGTTGATCATCGGCAGCGTGGTCGCGTCCCGCTCCGGGTCATGCCAGGTGCCCGGGTCGGACTGGGGGCCCTGGTAATGGCGCGGCTCCACGTTCGAGGGGCTGCCGGTGAACAGGATGCCGTCGAAGGACGCCAGCCACTCGCGCAGGTATCGCTCGCCCAGCGCGGGTACCAGCACCGGCACGGCGTCGGCGGCCTGGACCACGGCGTTGATGTACTTCTCGCCCACGCAATGGAACCAGTGCGAGTTCAAAAGTCGGCGGTCGGCCGGTATTCCGATGATCGGCTTGCGCATGTGCATCTGTTAATTATTTTGAACGGCCCCCGGTATGGAGGCCTGTTCGACCGGCCTCATTGTCTCACAACACCCGGGGGGCGCGCCCCGGGGTATCCGGGGCCGCCAGCCCGTTCTGCCAGCCCCCAAGGGGTCATTTTTTCCGGATTATGTTGCACCGCGTGATCCTTGCCCGGGGCCAGGGGGGCTGGTTATCCTGCCTCGCGGCCATTCCCGGCTCGCGATACAAGATCTTAAACGCCCGGTGACAAATGGCCCTGGTCCGCGACGTCTTCTCCAATGCCGAAGCCTTCCTCGCGGCCCATCCGGGGGTGCGGTTCTTCGACCTGCTGCTGCCCGACCTCTGCGGCGTCCTGCGCGGCAAGCGCATCGACCGGGCTGACCTGCGCGGCATCTACGAGCGCGGCATGTTCCTGCCGGGCTCGATGTTCGCCCTCGACGTGCTTGGCGGCACCGTGCAGGCAACCGGCCTCGGGTTCGACGAAGGCGACGCCGACCGGGCCTGCGTGCCGGTGCCGGGCACGCTCTTCCCGACCCCCTGGCTGGGCGGGGGCATCGCCCAGCTCCAGGTGCAGATGCTCGACCACGACGGCGGCCCCTTCTACGGCGACCCGCGCCACGTGCTCGACGCGGTGCTCGACCGCTATGCCGCGCGCGGCTGGCGCCCGGTGGTCGCCGTCGAGCTCGAGTTCTACCTGGTCGACGTCGAGCGCACGGCCACGGGCCACGCCCAGCCGCCGCGCTCGCGCTACACGGGCCGGCGCGAGACCCGCACGCAGGTCAATTCCATGGCCGACCTCGAGTCGGTGTCGGACATCCTCGAGGCCATTGCCGCCGCCTGCGAGACGCAGGGCGTGGCGACCGGCGCCGCGCTCGCCGAGTGCGGCCCGAACCAGTGGGAGGTCAACCTGCGCCACGTCGCGGACGCGCGCGAGGCCTGCGACCAGGCGATCCGCTTCAAGCGCATCGTCAAGGGCGTCGCGCACCAGAACGGCGTCGAGGCGACCTTCATGGCCAAGCCCTATGCCGACGCGCCCGGCAGCGGCATGCACCTGCACGTGAGCGTCCTGGACCGCGAAGGCCGAAATGTCTTCGCCTCCGACGACGTGCTCGGCAATGACCTGCTGAAACAGGCCGCGGCCGGATTGCTGGACACGATGGCGGACGGCATGGCGGTCTTCGCGCCCAATGCGAACAGCTATCGCCGCCTGCGGCCCGAGCTGTACGTACCCATGAACGCGACCTGGGGACACAACAACCGCGGCGTCGCGGTGCGCGTGCCCGTCTCGGGCCCGGTGGACCGGCGCCTCGAGCACCGCGTCGCCGGCGCCGACGCCAACCCCTATCTCGTCGCCGCCACGCTGCTCGCCGGCATGCTGCACGGCATCGAGAAGCGGCTCGTGCCGCCCGACCCGCTCACCGGCAACGCCTACACGCAGCGGCTCACGGCCCCGCGTCTGCCGGCCGACTGGCCGACGGCGCTCGCGCGCTTCGGCGCGAGCCCGTTCATGCGCGAGTGGTTCGGCGAGCGCTTCGTCACCCTCTACGAGCTGACCCGTCGCGGCGAGATGCAGGACTTCAACTCGCGCCTGACCGCGCTCGACTACAGCTTCTACCTGGAACAGGCGTGATCCTGAAGCCCGCCGACAGCTGGTACGAGGCAACGGCCGGCCGCGGCCCGGACGCGCCGCCGCTCGAGGGCGACGTCGAGGCCGATGTGTGCGTCGTCGGCGCCGGCCTCTCCGGCTGCTCCACCGCCCTGCACCTCGCCGGACGCGGCTACAAGGTCGTGCTGCTCGAGGGCAACCGCGTCGGCTACGGCGCCTCCGGAAGGTCCGGCGGCCAGATCATCCCGGGCTACGCCTGCGGCATGGCGAAGCTCGTCGCGCAGCTCGGGCGCGCCGACGCGAAACGGCTGTGGGACATCAGCATCGAAGGCGTCGACCTGGCGCGCGACCTGGTCGAAAAGCACCGCATCGACTGCGACCTCGTCTGGGGCCACATGCACGTCGGCATCAAGCCGCGCCAGCGCGCGGAGCTCCTCGAGTGGCAGCGCGAACAGGAAAGCGATTACGGCTACCGCAAGCTGCGATTCCTGGAGCGCGACGAAGTGCGCCAGTGGGTCCAGAGCGAGCGCTACCTCGCCGGGCTTCTGGACACCGGCGCCGGCCACCTGCATCCGCTGCGTTTCACGCTCGGCGTCGGCCGGGCGGCGGTGGCCGCGGGCGTTCGCCTGCACGAGCACAGCCGCGTCACGAAGATCGAGCACGGGTCGACCGTCAGGGTGCGCACCGACCGGGGCAGCGTCCGCGCCCCGTTCGTCGCGCTCTGCGCCAACGTCGGCCACGAGGAGCTCTCCGGGCGCCTGGGGCGCCGCGGCATCGGCGTCGCGTCCTACGTGGTCGCGACCCGGCCGCTCGGCGCGGAGCGCGCGGCCGCGCTGCTGCGGGACCGCATCGCGGTCGCCGACCTCAACTGGATCATCGACTACTTCCGCGTCTCGTCCGACCACCGCATGCTGTTCGGGGGGCGGGTGAGCTACTCGGGGGTCGACCCGCTCGGCACGGGGCGCGCGACGCGGCTGCGGATGCTCAAGGTGTTCCCGCAGCTCGCCGACGTCGAGATCGAGTACGCCTGGGGCGGCATGATCGACATTTCGATGAGCCGCGCGCCGGATTTCGGGCGGCTTGCGCCGAACGTGTACTACCTGCAGGGCTACTCCGGCCACGGCATGCTGCTCGCGCCGGTCGCGGGCAAGGTCGCGGCCGAGGCGATCGCGGGCCAGGCGGAACGGTTCGACGTGTTCGCGCGGCTGAAGCACCAGGACTTTCCGGGCGGCAAGCTGTTCCGCCGCCCGACGCTGGTCGCCGCCATGGCGTGGTTCCGGCTGCGCGACCTGATGCCGTAACGACAAAAAGGGGACGCTAACCTTTTAAAAAGGGGACGCTAACCTTTTCCCCAACCTTTTCCCCTCTGGTAGGTCCGCTTCCATCAGAAGCTCGCCATAGCGGGGGAAAAGGTTAACGTCCCCTTTTTAAAAGGTTAGCGTCCCCTTTTTCTCGTTACGGGCGTGCGAAGTCCGAATCCTTCAGCTCCGCGTTGATCTCGAGCGCCTGCACCGCGGCGCGCCAGCTGCCGTCGGGCCGAGCGACCCAGGTCGGGTGGTGAATCCCGTCCCGGACGAAGCTCCAGGGACCGCTGATGCTGCCGACGTCGTCGTCGTGCGCGCCGAACGCGTAAGGCTCGCCGCGCACGTCGAGCGCGAACCAGGCGATGCGCGACCCGCCCTCGTGGACCTCCAGCCGGCCGGCACCGTTCACCGCGAAGCCCAGCGCCGGGTCGCGCGCCGCGACCCGATGGATCGTGCGGTACACGTGGCCTGCGTACCAGCGCCGGTCCTCGGCCAGGATGTCGACCGGCACGCCTTCCACCGCGCCGGCGCGGTTCAGGCGCCAGTGGCGCTCGCCATCCACGACACGGGCGAGCGTCAACCCCGGCGCCGTCGTGTCGACGCGAAACCGCGGCTGCGTGAAGTCCATGCGGATGACCGCCCGCACGACCGTCGGCTCCTCGAGCCGGAACTGCAGGGAGTCGTTGACGGTGTTGCGCAGCGCCGCCCAGGCGGCCCGGCCGCCGATGGCCGCGAGCATGCGGTCGGCCAGGACGCCGGCATCGGCGGCAGGCGTCTCAGCCGGGGACGAAGCGGAGAAGATTCCGCAGGCGAGCATCAGCAGTGCAGTCAGGTTACGGCGCATCTTCGGCGGCTCCGGGGTGATGGGTGCGGCCGAGCCTAAGGAGCCGGAACCGCCTTCGCAACCGGCCTGCGGCGAGCGGTTCGCCGCCCGCGACGGGGGGCGGCGCGACGGCTTGACCCTGGTTGCATATTTATGCATGATTGCTGCACATTTATGCATGCACGCCGCGAAACACTGCGCCGCATCATCACCGGGTCGCCAGTCGGCCGGCAGGAGGACCTCGTCCGCCTGCTCGGCAAGGCGGGCTTCCCGGCCACGCAGTCGAGCGTGAGCCGCGACCTGCGCGAGCTCGGCGTCGCCAAGCGCGGCGACCGCTACGTGCTGCCGGATGACGCCGCGCCGGTGGTGGACGATTTCGCCGCCGTCGCCCGTTTCGTGCGCAGCATCAGGCCGGCCGGCCCGAACCTCGCGGTGATCCGCACGACGGCCGGCGCCGCGCAGAGCGTCGCCATCGTGCTCGACCGCGCCGACTGGCCGGAGGTCGTCGGCACGCTGTCCGGAGACGACACCATTTTCGTCGCCACGGCGGGCGCGGCGCCCCAGCGCCGGCTGCTCGCCCGCCTGCACGACAAGCTCCGAGCCTGAGGCCCCGATGTCCGAACGCGCCGAGGGCGCCGCCGCGCCCATCCTCCTCGCTTTCTCCGGCGGCCTGGACACGTCCTTCTGCGTGCCCTGGCTCGCGGAAACCTGCGGCCGGCCGGTCGTCACCGTCACCGTGGACACGGGCGGCATCGACGCCGCCGCGGCGGCGTCGCTGGAGGCACGCTCGCTCGCGCTCGGAGCCGCGGCCCACCGCCTCGTCGACGCGCGCCGCGGATACTTCGAGCGCGTCCTGAAGTGGCTGCTCATCGGCAACGTGCGCCGCGGCCAGCTCTATCCGCTGTGCGTCGGCGCCGAGCGCACGGTGCAGGCCCAGGTCGTGGCCGAACAGGCCAAGGCGCTCGGGACGACCACCGTCGCGCACGGCTGCACCGCCGCGGGCAACGACCAGGTGCGCTTCGAGGTCGCCCTGCGCACGCTCGCGCCCGGCATCGAGATCCTCGCGCCGGTGCGCGACCGCGCCTTCAAGCGGCCCGAACAGCTCGCCTGGCTCGAATCGCGCGGCCTGCCGGTGCCGCCGCACGGCGCGGCCTACTCCATCAACCGCGGCCTGTGGGGCGTGACGATCGGCGGCCGCGAGACGCTGACTTCCGCGGGCAGCATCCCGGAGTCCGCCTGGGTGCTGTCGCCCGGCGCGTTCGACGCGCCGCGCCCGCCGCGACGCATCACGATCGCATTCGAGCGGGGCGTGCCGGCGGCCCTCGACGGCCGGGCGCTCGACCCGGTCGCGATCATCGAGGCGGTCGAGGCGGCCGCCGGGCCGTACGGCATCGGCCGCGGCATTCACCTCGGCGACACGATCATTGGCACCAAGGGCCGCGTCGCCTTCGAGGCGCCGGCGGCCGCGGTGCTCATCGAAGCGCACCGCGAACTGGAGAAGCTCGTGCTCGGCGCGCGCCAGCAGCGGGTCAAGGACCTCGTGGCCGCCGCCTACGGCGACCTCGTCCACGAGGGGCAGAACCTCGATCCCGTCTGCCGCGACATCGAGGCGCTGTTCGCTTCCTCGCAGGCTCGCGTCACCGGCACCGTGACCGTGCTGTTGCGCCCCGGCTCCGCGTTCGTGGAAGGCGTCGAGTCCCCCCACTCGCTCATGAAGGCGAGCCGGGGCGTCTACGGCGAGGCGGCCGGCGAATGGACGCCCGAGGACGCGCGCGGATTCTCGAAGATGCTCGCCCTGCCGGGCCTGTTCTGGAGCCGCGCCGCCCCATGAATGGATTCCTCGACCTCGCCGATCTCGGCCGCGACGCGGTCGTGGACCTGCTCGCGCTCGCCGCGCGCCTGAAGGAGAAACCGGAGCCGGACGCCCTCGCCGGCCGCACGCTCGGGCTCGTGTTCTTCAACCCCTCGCTGCGCACGCTCGCCTCGATGCAGGCGGCCATGGCCCAGCTCGGCGGCCACTCGTTCGTGATCACGCCGGGCAGCGGCAGCTGGGATCTCGAGACGGGCGACGGCGTCGTGATGAACGGCAAGGCCGCCGAGCACATCCGCGAGGGCATCCCGGTGCTCGCGTCCTACTGCGACGCGCTCGGCGTGCGCGCGTTCGCCGAGGGCCGCGACCTGGCGGCGGACCTCGCCGAGCCGACGTTCACGAAGATCGCCGCGCTCTGCGACAAGCCGCTCGTCAACCTCGAGTCGGCCGTCAACCATCCCTGCCAGGCGCTCGCGGACTGGAAGACGCTGGACGACCTCGGCGTGCCCCGCCGCGGCAAGTTCGTGCTGTCCTGGGCGAACCATCCGCGCGCGCTGCCGCTGGCCGTGCCCGCCGCCGCCGTGCACATGGCCGCGCTGCGCGGCATGGAAGTGGTCGTGCTGCGGCCCGAGGGCTACGCCTTGCCCGAACCGATCATGAAGAAGGCGCGCGACGCGGCGGCCGCCACGGGCGGCAGCCTCGTCGAGACCGACGACCGTGAGGCGGCGCTCGCCGGCGCGCACGTCGTCTACGCCAAGGAGTGGGGTTCGACGGCCCATTACGGCGACGCCGCCGCGGAGGCGCGGCTGCGCGCCTCGCTCGACGGCTGGACGCTGCGCGAAACCTGGTTCGCGAAAGCGCGCCCCGACTGCCGGCTCATGCACTGCCTGCCGGTCCGCCGCAACGTCGCCGTCGCCGACGAACTGCTCGACGGGCCGCGCAGCGCCGTGCTGCCGCAGGCGCACAACCGCCTCGTCGTGCAGCGCGCCGTGCTGCACCGCCTGCTCGCCAGCCGCGGCCGCGCGGCGATCGCCGCATGAGCCGGCTCTGGGACAAGGGCGCGCCCCTGGACGCGCGCGTGCTCGCCTTCACCGCCGGCGAGGACCATGCGCTGGACGACCGGCTCGTCGCGTACGACGTGCGCGCGTCGATCGCGCACGCGGAGATGCTCGGCGAAGCGAAGCTGCTGCAGCCTGGCGACCTGCAGGCGATCCGCGACGGGCTCGAGACGCTCGGCGAGGCGCACGCGCGCGGCGAGTGGCGCGTGACGCTCGAGGAGGAGGACGGCCAGACCGCGCTCGAGAGCCGGCTGACGGCGCTGATCGGCGCGGCCGGCGCGCGCATCCACCTCGGCCGCTCGCGCAACGACCAGGTGCTGGCGGCGCTGCGGCTGTACCTGCGCGACGTGGCGGAGCGCCTCGCGCAGGGCGCCGAAGCGGTCGCCGGCGCGCTCGACGCGCTCGCGGCGCGGCAGGGCGACGTCGCGCTGCCCGGGTACACGCACATGCAGCAGGCCATGCCTTCCAGCGTCGGGCTCTGGGCGCGCGGATTCGCCGCCGAAGTCCGGGACGACGCGGCGGGCATCCGCCAGACGGTCCGCCGCATCAACCGCAATCCGCTCGGCTCGGCCGCCGGATACGGCACGCCGGGCCTGCCGGTGTCGCGGGAGGCGACGCGGGCGCGGCTCGGCTTCGCCGAGGTCCAGGAGCCGGTGACCGCGGTGCAGCTCTCGCGCGGCAAGGCCGAGGCCCAGCTGCTGCTCGAGATCACGCTCCTGCTGCAGGACCTCGGACGGCTGGCATCCGACCTGCTGCTCTTCTACACGCGGGAGTTCGGCTACGTCGCGCTCGCCCCCGAGCTCACGACGGGCTCCTCGATCATGCCGCAGAAGCGCAACCCCGACGTGCTGGAGCTGGTCCGCGGCCGCTCCGCGACCGCGCTCGCCTGCCTCGTCGAGGTCATCGGCATCTCGTCCCGGCTGCCGTCGGGCTACCACCGCGACCTGCAGCTCATCAAGGCGCCGCTGTTCCGCGGCATCGACATCGCGGCGCAGGTGCTCGGCCTCGTGCCGGTGGTGCTGGAGGGCCTGGCGTTCCGTCCCGAACGCATTCGCCTGGACGACGACATCCACGCGACCGCGCGCGCGAATGCGCTGGCCGTGGACGAAGGCCTGCCGTTCCGGGAGGCCTACCGGCGCACGGCTAAGGGGACGCCGGAGTAGGCCCGGCGCGCTCGCGGCGCACGCGCGCGATGAGCGCGTCGACCACGGCGAGCTGGTCGCGGAAGTCGCCGTCGTCGCTGACTGGCACGAGGTAGCGGCCCTCGACGAGCAGCGCCGGGACGCTCGGCAGCCGGACCTTGCGCGACAGCTCTTCCGCGCGCCGCATCTGGAGCTGCACGCCGAACGAGCCGCTCATCTTCTCGAACTCCGCGCGATCGATCCCCTGCTTCGCGATCCAGGCCGCGATGCCGGCGTCGTCCGTCAAGCCGAGCCGCTGGCGGTGGATGGCGCCGAAGAACGCGTCGTCGATCGCCGGGACTTTTTGCATGGCCGACAGCGCGTAGAAGGCCCGCGCCGCGGGCACCCAGCCGGCGTGGCCGATGGAAACCGCGGCGCGCTCCGCCTTCACGTCCGCCGGCAGCGTCGCCGCCCAGGCCGCGTGCGGCTTCTCGAACTTGAAGCAGTGCGGGCACTGGTACGAGAAGAACTGCGTCACGACGATCTTGGCCGGGTCCGAGGTCGGGACGGGCGGGTTGATGCGCTGGTAGTCGCGTCCCTCGACCGGATCGACGGCGGCCACGGCCGGGAACGCCAGCGCGGCGAGGAGCACCAGGGCGGCGGCGGATTTCATGGGCGTTCCCGTCGGATCAATGGCCGGTGCCCGCTTTGAACTCGCGATCGGGCCGAAAGTTCGCCAACTCGGCGGCGGGCACCCCGCCCAGGATCTCCTGCGCGGCCAGCGCGCCCGCCACCGGCGCGAGCGTCACGCCGCTGTGCATGACGGCGAGGTAGACGTCGGGCCGCGCGGGCGAGGCGCCGAGCACCGGATAGCCGTCGATCGGCATCGGCCGCCAGCAGATGCGCACGTCCTCGAAGTCGAGTCCTGGCAGGCCCGGCACGAAGCGCAGCGCCGCGGCGCGCATGCGCTCGGCGTGCTGCAGCGCGACCTCGCGCGCGGGAAAGTCGTCGGGGCGCCCCAGCAGGCGCGACGCATGCGCCTCGCCCGGCGGCGGACCTGCCTCCTCGCCCAGCACGATGCGGCCGTCGTCGCGCTGGTGCAGGTGCACGCCCGGCAGCCACAACACCCGGTTCACGAGGCGCGGCACCGGCGCCGTGATCGCGGTCGCGCCCGGTGCCTCGCGCTGCGGCAAGTCCCAGTCCGCGAAGCGGCGGGCCGTGTCGGCCGCGGCGCCGGTCGCGAGCACGAGCCGGTCCGCGGCGATGTCGCCGCGGCTCGTACGGACCGCCACGACGCGACCTGCCGCCAGGGAGACGCCGGTCAGCTCGCAGGGATGCTCGACGCGCGCGCCGAGCGCGACGGCGGCCTCGAGGAACGCGCGCGTCGCGGCTACCGGGTCGGTCGCGCCGTCGTTGCCGGAATACACCACCTGGCGCAACCCGCCGAACTCCACGTTGGGTTCCAGCGTCGCAAGCTCCGCACCCGCGACCAGCCTCGTGGTCTCGCCCCAGGCGCGCTGCTCCGCGACGCGCTCGGCGAGCCCCGTTTCCAGCGCCGGGTCTGCGATGCCCTCGAGCGAACCGCCCCAGCGCACCGGCAGGCCCAGTTCGGGCTGCAGCCGCCTCCAGCCCGCGACGCCGGCCTGGTTCAGCGCGTGGTAGTGCCGGGGCTGCTTGGACCACGTGGCGTTGATCCAGGCGAAGGAACCACGGCTCGCGTGCGTCGCGGGACCCCGGCGGTCGATGACCGTGACCTCGGCGCCCGCCTTCGCGAGATGCCAGGCGACCGAGGCGCCGATGATGCCTGCGCCGGCGACGACGACGCGCAATGCAGGCGTCGCGTGCGCTGCGGGAGCGAGCGCCGCCGCCGCGCACAGTTCCAGGAAACGGCGCCGGTCAAGAACGGTCATAGGCCTGGCGCTCGAACCAGTTGTCGCGGTAGCAGCGGCGGCCGCAGGCGAGCTGCCAGAGGCTCGACGCGAAGTACGCCGGCAGGAAAAAGGGCCCCCACTGCTCGTATTGCCGCACGTGCACCCGCTCGTGTTCGCGCGCGCAGTCGAGCGTGGCGGCGTCGGTCGCGAGGATCACGTGGCCGAGCGTGACGGCATGGAAAGGACAGGCAAGCCGGGGCGTCGCGAAGAACCGGCCCAGCGCGCCGCCGGAGAACTCCAGGACGCCCTGTCTTGCCTGCCAGCGCGCGCCGACCAGGCCCGCAAGCAACCCGAGCGCGAGACCGAGGGCCGTGTTCGGGCTCGCCCAGGCGTACGACCAGATCCTTTCGACCGTGGGCGTCATTCGAGAATCGCGCGGATCTTGTCCGCGACCGCGAGCCCGATCTTGCGGTGCGCCGCTTCGCTCAGGTGAATGCCGTCGACGCCGTCGGCGCTCGTGATCGAGCCGACGTCGAGGAACTCGGCACCGGTTGCCGCCGCCACCGCTTCCAGGTGCGATGCGAGCGCCCGTGACTTGTCGATGCCGCCAGCGAGGATCGCGGCCGGGAACCTCTCCGTCTGAACGAGCGGCGGCGGCGCGAGCACGAGCACCCGCGGCGCCGGATACTCGGTCCAGGCACCGCGGTCGATCCTGCGGACCCGCTCGACGAGCCCGCGCACACCCAGCGCAATGGCCTCCGGCGAGCGGTCGAACTTGGTCTTGAGGTCGTTCGTGCCGAGCATGATGACGACCAGGTCGAGCGGCAGGTGCGAGGCGACTGCGGCAGGCAGGTAGGCACTGCCATCCAGGCCGGCCCCGGACAATTCCTTCACTGTCGGGTCGCTGTCGAAGAGGTCCGTCGTGCGTCCGCTCAATCCTTCCTCGATGATCTCGAAGCCGTCGCCCAGCGCGGCCTGGGAGACGCCGGGCCAGCGCTGATCGGGGGCGTACCGCGTGGTCGGGATGCCCCGCTCGACCGGGATCCAGCCCCAGGTGTTGGAATCGCCGAACACGAGCACGCGCCGCACCGCGGCGCCGCCTTCGCGCCGGAAGCGCAGGTCCCAGACCCGGTCCTGGACGATGCTCAGCCCGGAAACGGCGCCCGTCGCGCCGCGCCGGAAGACGATCGTGCCGAGTTCGCTGTCGAAGGCGTCCGCGTAGAGCGGCGCGAGACGATAGACCGTCGCGGGCCGTTGCGCGAGCTCGAGTGCGCCGTCGCGCAGCCGCGCGATGAAAGTCGTCTCCGCCTCGTCGCTGGCATAGCTGCCGGCAAGCGCCTCCAGGTCGCCGGAGGTCGGCTGCGCGGCAGGTACCCGCTCGAGCACGACCGGCGCGCCGCCCCCCTCGTCCATCAGCATGCCGCCCTCGCCGTCGAATTCGAGCGTCGTGCCTTCACCGTCGATCAGGCGCAGGGGTGACAGCGCCAGGAGCGGCGTGTCGTCGCCGAGGCGCAGCCCGTCGCCGTCCCGTTCGATGCGCACGGCGTCGCCGCGGTCGATGTTGCGGTGCAGACCCACGAGCGCGTCGCGCTCGGAGGCGGACAGTTTCACCGGCGTGGGCGCGGAGTCCGGTTTCAGCGACTCTGCGAGGTAGAGATCGGCCACGTCGTGCAGCGCCTGCCTGGGCGCGCTGTCGCCCGCGTTGCACAGCACGGCCACGGACACCCGCTGTTCCGGATACCGCGCGAGGAAGGCGCGGTAGCTTCCCGTGGTACCGCTGTGCCTGATCTCCTGCACGCCCTTGTAGCGTCCCACGCCGAGGCCGAGGCCGTAGCCGGTTTCCTCGCCGCTGGTGAGCCGCCCCGGCGCCTGCAGCACGCGCCCGAAGTCCGGGCCGCCGACCTTCTGCGACTCGAAGTTCGCGTTCCAGCGCAGCAGGTCGCCGACCGTCGTCAGCAGCCCCCCGTTGCCGTGCACGTTCTCGAACGGCATGTCGAGCACGTAGCGGTCTCCCGTCTTCGCGTAGGCGACGGCGCGGTCCGCGACGATGCGCGTGAAGTCATCGCGCCAGGACGTGCGCGTCATGCCGAGCGGCTCGAAGAGGCGCTTGCGCGAGAAGTCCGCGAACGATTCGCCGGCGACCCGCGCGACCAGCATCGCTGCCAGGTTGTAACCCGAGTTGCTGTAGGACCAGCGCGACCCGGGCGCGAAGTTCAGTGATTGCTGCCGGGCGAGGATGTCGAGCACATGTTCGTGCGCGTGCACCCGCGTGCCGCGCGGCCAGCCGCCGATCCAGGCGACGCTGCCCCAGTCACGCAGGCCGCTCGTGTGCTGCAGCATCTGCCGGACGGTGATGGACGACGCGTACTCCGGCAGCTCCGGGAAGTGCCTGCGAAGCGGGTCGTCGAGCGACAGCTTGCCGTCCTCGGCGAGCAGGAGCACCGCCGCCGCCGTGAACTGCTTCGAGACCGATCCCGCCTCGAAGATCGTGTCGGGGCGGTTCGGTACGGCGTGCTCGAGATCCGCCATGCCATAGGCCCGCTCGAGCACGATGCGTCCATCCTCCGCGACGCCCACGGCGCAGCCGGGTGTTGCGGACGACCAGGCCGAGAACTCGGTATCGACCGCGGCCACCGACACCGGCGCCGCTGCCCCCGGGAGCGCGGGCGCCGCGAATGCGAGACAACCCGCGAGCAGCGCGAACAGCCGCAGGGCCCGGTCAGGCATGGCGCCTGGCGTGCAGAAAGCGCGCATAGCCGATCTCCGCCGCATTCTTGGTCAGTTCGATGTTGACCCAGGCGACGACGTCGGCGAACGGGCGACCCGCGAAGGGCCAGCGCGTTCGCTCGCTCGACTGGAGTTCATCGGCGCCGAGCCCGCCGACCTGGCGTTGCCACCGCTCGGACAACTCCGCGATCCAGCGACACGCCCCGTCGGCCGACCCGGGCCACGTCACGTCCTTGCGCTCCAGGGTGCGCGCGCCGAACGAGTGGTCCAGCGCCATCGACCACCAGAAGCCGATGTGCCAGGTCAGCCAGGCGATGCTGGGCGGGCCGAGATCGTAGCCCTCGTGCTCCGGCCATTCCCCGCGCCACTGGCCGTCCGCGCTGCGGACGACGTGCAGGCCCCGGTCCGCGGGCCGCCACTGGCACTCCGCGTCCGTCAGGCCGTCCAGGTGGTAGCTCGCGAGCTTCCAGGCGGTCTCGAACTGCCGGCGCAGGCAGCTCGACGTCGCGTCATCCGCTGCCGGACCCTCGCCCAGCACGGATGCGATCACGTCGTACGCGAGAAACCGGCGCGCCTCGGAATCGAATGGAAAGCGCCCGACCGGGATGTCCGGCAGCCGCTCCTCCGCGCGAGCCTCGAGCCCGAACCAGGACTGGCAGGCATCGCCCTCGGCCGGCGGGCGGATGCGATAGGCCTCGTAGGCATCGGAGTGCCTGCCGCGGGCGGCATCGAACCGGGACAGGAAGTAGTAGGTGCCGCGCGCACTCGTGCACAGCATCGCCCGGGGAACGTCGTCGAGGTCGCGGTATTCCGCGTGCAGCCACTCGGGCATGGCTACTGCCCGCGGGTGTAAACGCGAGTCAGATCCCGGTTGCGATGCGATTTTCTCTTCATGGGCCCCTCTTTGCGGGAATGCGCTCGCGCCCAGAATAGCCGAGCAGCCGGCGGAAAGTCGGGCACTCCAGGTGGCTCGGGGCCGGACACTTCGCGGCATGCAGCAGGCCGCGCCGCATCGCCGCGAGCTTGCGGATCGTCTCGCCGAGTTCGTCCGCCTTGGCCGCCAGCATGCGCCGGTCGATGCGCAGGCGGCCGTCGGGCGCGAACAGGCGCCTGATCTCGTCCAGGGTGAAGCCTGCGGAACGCCCGAGCGCGATCAGCGCCAGCCGCTCCAGCACGCCATGGTCGAAGAGCCGGTACAGGCCGCGCCGGCCGATGGACCGGATCAGGCCCTTCTCCTCGTAGAAACGCAGCGTCGAGGCAGGCACGCCGGACTGCCGGGCGACCTGCGCGATGTCGAGGTTTCGCACCCTCTTGACCTCAAGTGGACTTCAAGTGGCATCGTGCAATCTCCAGCGCTTGGAGACAAGCGAAAGGAGACACCATGGACATCCTTGCAAGCATGCTGCTGGTCGGCGCCGGTGCGACGGCGGTGACCGACCTCTGGTCCCTGGCCCGCAGGGGCCTCTTCGACATCGCGCCGCCGGACTTCGGCCTCGTCGGGCGGTGGATCGCCCACCTGTCGCGCGGGCGCTTCCGCCACGCATCCATCGCGGCCGCCCCCGCCGTCCGCGGCGAACGCCTGCTCGGCTGGGTCGCGCACTACCTGATCGGCATCGCCTTTGCGGGAATCCTGCTCGGTGTCTGGGGCATGGACTGGATGCGGCAACCCCGGCTCGCCCCCGCCCTGATCGTGGGCGCGGTCACGGTGGTCGCCCCGCTGTTCCTGATGCAGCCGGCCATGGGCCACGGATTCTCGGCGCGCCGCGCCTTCCACAGCCTGGTCATGCACCTGGTTTTCGGATTTGGCCTGTACGCGGCCGGTTGGATCACGAACCTCATCACTTCCTAGGAGTACAACATGCGCATCCACCCCCGATTTGCCCCGCTCCTGTTCGGAGCGATCCTGTCCGTCATCATGGTGTCCATCGTCTCGGCCTTCGTGCTGGCGACCAGCCAGGGCCTGAAGCCCGGCTTCGCGGCCCAGTGGCTGCGCAGCTGCGCGACGACCTGGCCGGTGGCGTTCGCGGCGGTGACGCTCGTGGCGCCCTGGGTGCGGCGGGTCGTCGCCCGAGCGACCGGGGCGGGCTAACGCCCGACCGTGATGACGGCGCGGGCTCCATCGTGGCGAAGCCCCAGTTCAGGCAAGCCGAACAGGGCGGTCTGCTGCACGATCTGCCCGGTGATCTCGCGCGCGGCCGCCGGGTCCGTCACCAGTCGCGGGATCCCGCTCGTCGTCAGCCGGTCGCCGTAGCCGAGTTCGACGGGGTGCAGGACGATCTCGGACAGCTCGTTGCCCGCGAAACGGACCTCGGCGATCACGCTCTGGAAGGTGAATTCGTTGGCGAAGTAGCCGGCATTGAGCGGCGCGGTCAGGTCGTACTCCGTCGCGCGCTGCGGGTGCTGCCAGGTCTTGTCGAGCAGATCGCGGTTCCGGGCGAACAGGTCGGCGGGCAGGAACTCCTGGACGTCGCTCCAGAGGAAGTTGCCGAGCCCGTAGAAGATCGGCCGCTTGCCGCGTCCGGGCGAGTCGTAGATCTCCATCGGGCCGAGGTTGTGGTTGCCCGTGGTCACGAACAGGTCCGCGCCGGAGTCGATCGCGCCACGCGCCAGTTCCTTGAGGAAACCCGCCGCACCACGCGGCGCGTTCTCGCCGTCGCAGCCGAGCGAGCATTCGTGCGCGTGGATCGCGAAGATCACGAAATCGGCATTGAGCTGGGCGGCCCGGATGGCGGCATGGATCTCGGCGAGATCGCCGGGGTCCATCGCGTGCTCGCGTGCCGGGCGGTCGGACTGGCGGTACGAGGTTCCGAACAGGCTGCCCTCCTTCGGCGCGCCGTCGCAGTGCTTGCCGTACAGCGCGCACTGCGCCTTCGCGAGCGCCTCGATCGCGGACTTCGGCGCTGCGACCGTTTCACGGACGCGAAGCGCGCTGAGACCCGGCCGGCCCGGCGCGGTCGCCGCCGGCGGCAGCGATTCGCTCGTCGGCCGGAACGTCGAGGCGATCGACACGAGCCCGATCCGGCCCTGCGGGCTCTCGAAATACGCGGGCGCGCGCGCCATGCGGTGCGACTCGCCGGCGCCCGCGTGGACGACGCCGGCGTCGTCGAGCCATTTCGCGGTCTCGCGCATGCCGTCGAGGCCCCAGTCCTGGCTGTGGTTGTTGGCGCGTCCCACGAGCCCGATGCCCATCGCCTTCAGGTCGTAGGCGACCGCCGGCAGGGATGCGTTGGTCCAGTCGCCGTCCCAGGAGTACGGGGCGCCGTCGAAGGTCCGGGGGTCGAAGATCGTGGTCTCGAGGTTGCCGAACGCGACGTCTGTGCCGCGCAGGATCCCGATGACGGCGGCAAAGCCCGGCATCTGAGGCGCAAGCTGCGAGATCGGCCGCGAAATGATGAGGTCGCCGACGGCGGCGGCCGTGAATCCGTCGGGCACACTCGCTTGCATCTCGACGGCGATGGGCCGCTTCGGGTCGAGCCGATCCGCCTCCCTGACGACCGGGTCGCCGGGACCGAACGTCACATCCCTGGCGATAACCCTTGACGGGGCGATCGCGAAACTCATCGCGACCAGAACGACGCCCAGTATTCTCGTCGTCACCGCTTTACGGCTCCATCGGACCGAGACGCAGGTATTCGAATGCCGCCGCCACTTCCCAGGGTCCGGACCGTTCCGAGACTTCCTCGCGGAAGTGGAAACCCCGCTCGGACGGCGTGATCGTCACCTGCCAGCGACGCCAGGCAGGCGCGCGTCCCGACTGCCCCTGGAACCGCCAGACGCCGTCCTGCACGAAGCCCTGGAGTGTCCGCACTCCGCCCGAGCCTCCGAACCCATGATAGGTGTAATGTCCGTCGAGCTCGGAATATCCGAAGATGCTGAGCGCATACGACGGCTCGCCTTCCGAACGATCTTCCGCACGACAGGCCAGGAAGCCCCCGCCTGGCAGCCACTCGCAGGTTTCGGAGTACGAGGCCTCGATGCCCTGAATGGTCCAGCGGCCGAGGAAAAAATCGAGTCCTGAGCGGGGCTCCGCCGCGCCGAGCGGCAGCGAGAAACCGGCGATCATGAATCCTGACAGAAACCGAACCCTGATCTCACCCACCGTCAATCTCCCAGCAACTTTGCATCATACGGATATTGCGACAGCACGACAGGACCGGCGGCAGACACCCAGACCTCATCCTCGAGCTTGACGCCGTCGCGGGCACCGATCTTGCCGGCGTAGCACTCGACGGCCAGCACCATGTTCTCCCTGAACTCCCCTTCCGGCATCTCCGTGTAGGGATCTCCCGGCAGCGGGATGTTCGGGGATTCGTCGTCCACGCCGATGCCGTGCACGATCACGCCGTAGGCCTGCTCGCGATACGCCGCCGGCAACGGCGGACAACGCGCCACGAACTCGGAGAATGCGAGGCCCGGCCGGATCAGCTCGCTGCAGCCCCGCACGAAGTCGTGGGCCACCCGATAGGCTTCCTTCTGCGCCGCGCTCGGCGTGTCCCCGCACAGGAACGTGCGAGAGAAATCGGCAACGTAGCCTTCCGGACCGATCGCGTCGGTGTCGATGGCGACCAGGTCGCCCGGTTCGACGAGCTTGCCATCCGCCTCGTGCAGCCAGGGATTGGTCTTCTGTCCGGAGACCAGCAGGCGGGTGAAGCAGTGCTCGCCTCCCTGCGCGAGGATGCGGTGCCAGAAGATCGCGAGCAGTTCGTTCTCGGAAATCCCGGGGCGGATCGCCTGCTCCATCCCGGCCAGCGCGGTCTCGACCACCGCGCAGGCATGGCGCATCAGCTCCACCTCGTCGGGCAGCTTGATGATGCGCGCCGCCGACATCGCCCGGTCGGCGTCGGCAAGCTCGAGGCCGAGCGCCTGCAGCGCGGCGAACCCGTTGTAGTCGAGCACGTCGACGCCGATCCGTTCGCCCGCGAGACCTCTTTCCTCGAGCACGCCCCGGATCTGCCGCGCCCACGCCGCCGCCTTGCCGGGCGAATCGGCGTCCGTGACCCGTGCCTGCCAGAACATCGAGGGCCGCACGTCAGGCCAGTACGGGCGCTGCCGGAATTCGGCGCCGCCATACTCGAAGATGACCGGGTCGCCGGTCACCGGGACGACGATGTAATGGGCGATGTTGACGGCCGTCCACAGCGGCATGACCGCGACGCCCGTGCAATAGCGGATGTTGACGATGTCCGTGAGCACCAGCGCGCCGAGGCCGTGAGCGGCCATCGCGCGCTGCACCTTGGCGAGGCGGTCGCGCCGCAAGCGAGCCAGATCGATCACGCATCCCCCTTCCGGCGATTATGATGAGGCACCGCAGCGCCAGCAATCAGGAGACCCGCATGCGCCAGACCGCGACTGTCACGCTCATCGCCCTGCTCGCCGCCGGCCAGGCGGCCGCCGCCCCGGTCGCGCTGGTTGCGGATCGCGTCATCGACGGCATCGCCGACCGCGCGCGCACGGGCACGGTCGTGGTCGTGGACGGCGAGCGGATCGTCGCGATCGGCGACCGCTCGGTGATCCCGGCCGGCGCCCGCGTCATCGAGCTGCCGGGGCAGACGCTCATGCCCGGCTTCATCAACTGCCACGAGCATCCGCTCATGTACGCCGACGATTACCAGAACGCGCACCTGCAGGCGTCGTCCGCGTACAAGGCGCTCATGGGGCTCGCGGCGCTGCAGCGCCAGCTTCTCGCGGGCTGGACGACCGTGCGCGTGATGGGCGATGCCGACGTCCATTACGCGAACCAGGACATCCGGAAGACCATCGACAACGGCATCTTCATCGGTCCGCGGCTCACCGGCGCCGGCCACTACCTGTCGATCACCGGCGGCGGCGGCGACGTCAACTACATCTCGCCGGAGCAGCGGGTGATCGCCGACGGGCTCGTGGTGGACGGCCCGGATGAAGTGCGCAAGGCGGTGCGCGAGGAGATCAAGTTCGGCTCCGACTGGATCAAGCTGCTGGTGACGGGCGCCTACCAGTCGGTCGGCGACAACCCGCGCAACGTCGCCTTCAGTCCCGAGGAACTGCGGGCCGCCGTCGAGGAGGCGAACCGGCATGGCGTCCCCGTTGCCGCCCACGCTCACGCCGCCGAGGGCATCAAGCAGTCGGTCGCCGCCGGCGTGCGCTCGATCGAGCACGGCACCTTCATCGACGACGAAGCCATCCGCATGATGGCGGAGAAAGGCACATTCTTCGTGCCGACAATCTATATAGGCGACTACTACGCCGAGGGTGACAAGCTGCGCGCGCAGGACAAGCAGGACGACTACACCGCAAACGAGCGGCCGAGATTCCTCGCCGCGGTCGGCCGCGCGCACAAGCAGGGCGTCAAGGTCGCCGTCGGCGTGGACCTCGGCGGCTACATGACCGACCCGGTCGTGTTCGTGCGCGAGATGACGGTACTGGTCGAGGCCGGACTCACGCCGATGCAGGCGATCCAGGCAGGGACGCGCGTCGGCGCGGAGCTGCTCGGCTGGGACGACCGCCTCGGCACCGTCCAGGTCGGCAAGCTGGCGGACCTCGTGGCCGTTGACGGCAATCCGTTGGAGGACATGAAGGCGCTGGAAAGAGTCGAATTCGTGATGATCGGCGGCAGGATTGCCCGGGCGCCGGGCGATGCCCCGGTGCCCGCCGGCGCGTTGTCGAAGTAGCGCCTCCGGGCTGATGAACACGATCGGCCAACTACCCTGGCTTGCACCGACGCTCGGTGCCTTCCTCGCATGGGGGCTCGCGCAGGGCCTCGTCAAGAAGTACATCGGCGAGGTTTCCGCGGCGAGTTTCTGCCTCTACTACGCGATCGCGAACGCGATCGTGAACCTGGGCTTCTGGCTCGCCAGCGACGCTCCGCCCGCTTTCGCGCCTGAAGGCCGCGAGTTCGCCTTCTGGGGGCTGCTCGCCTACGTGCTCGACGGCATCGCCTGGATCTTCTACTACCAGTCGCTCACCTACGGCCCCGTCTCCATCGTCGGCACCTTGTCTGCCGCCTACCCCGCGCTGACGGTGATCTTTGCGCGCACTTTCCTGGGCGAGGACCTGGCGCTGCCGCAGGGACTCGGCGTCGCGGCCGTGTTGCTCGGCTGCCTGGCCCTCGCCTGGTCGCCTTCGAATTCGCAGACCGCCACCGGCAACCGGTGGAAGTTCCTGGCCGGCGCAGCGCTCGCGATCTGGGGCGTGAGCGGCACGTTGATCCGTTATTCCTACGGTTTTCCGGCGGCCCACGAGGCGAACCTCGCACTCTTCATCGCGCTGGGCGGCCTGATGACGCTTGGCGTCTACGGCCTCGCGAAGGGCGCCGCGCATACCGTCACCCGCAGCGAGTGGCTGCGCTCCGTCGGACCGATGTCGACGATGGCGCTCGGAAGCCTGCTGGTCGCCATCGCCTACAAGCACGGGCCGGCGTCGCTCGTGACGCCGCTCGCCGGGGCCTACCCGGTCGTCACGATCGCCTTCGCCTGGGTGGTGCTCAAGGAGCGCCCGACCCCGCTGCAGTGGGGCGGAATCGTCGCAGTGCTCATCGGCATGGTGCTCACGACCGCGGTCGCCGGCGGCTGAAGCGGCAAACGTCGGACCTCACTCCAGTCGCGAGCGACCGTCGAGGCGCAACAGCTCCCTCAGGTCCGATGCGATCGGCATCTGCCGGAATGCGCTGACGTTCGCGCCCCCGGTGTTGCCGCGCGGCACCCGGCCGAGCGCCGATCCGATGATCCCGCCGGGGATGCGAATGAGTTGCCCGAGAATCTCCCGCGCGTCGCGCCGCCGCCAGCCGATGCGCAGCATCCCCAGGTGGGCGCGCGCATGGGTCCCTGCGTACCACTGGCCGAGCACGTGCGCGCGCTCGAGATGGGCGAAAGCCGCATCCAGGTCACCTGTGCCGCTGGCCTGGGCCGCGAGTCGCATTTCCGTGTCGAACGCCGAGCGCAGTTCAGGGTGCATGAATGATCAACTCCCGCTCAGTGCGGACGCGCCTGCGACCGGGCCAGCTCCGTACCCAGCGTCCGGGTTGCGTAGAAAGCATTGTCGCATGCCATGCGGGATTGCTGGATGGATGCACCACTGCTTCACCTCGCTCCGCAAGCCTTCAGACTCGATGACGAGCGCTTCGATCATAGCGCGGTGCTTCTCGAGAAGACCCGCGTGGCCAGCAAGATGTGCTCGTGCTTCCGGAGGCTCGGCGTCGGTAACCTCCTTCAGCGCGGCGATCTCAGCGCGGACTCCATGCAATGCGTGGCAGTTCGAGTTGATCACGACAAGCAATCCCGCACGTCGAACTTCGAGCGCGTCATGATGGTCCGAGGCATGCACCATTCGGGCATTGGCAGGTGTACAGCCGCCAGCCATGTCAAGGTATCCCAGTCCGGCAACGCAGGCGCTCGTTAGCATTGCCGGCAAGTGGCGGTCCGTATGCTCAACGCATTCACGGACCGCTCCTGCGCATAGTTGGATGTCGCGGATTCATAAACTAAGTGCAACCGGCGAGGTGAAAGAAGCGATCTGGCAGAGTTGGAGATTCTCGTTTCCGCCAAGAAAAGGGAATGTTCCATGAGCTACCACCAGATCACTTCCGAGGAGAGATATAGGCTCTCGGCCCTGCGAAGGCAAGGACTCGGCAACCCGCAGATTGCCCGGATGCTGAGGCGGCACCGCAGCACGATCTGGCGCGAGGTGCGGCGCAACGCCCACCCCACGGACGGTCGCTACAAGGTCGAGAAGGCGATCGAGCGGGCGAGCGGCCGGCGCCGGCGCGCACGCAGCCAACCGCGCTTCCGGCCCGGGCAGCTCGAACGGGTATGGCGGCTGCTGCGGCGGTGCTGGAGCCCGGAGCAGATCGCCGGGCACCTGGGTGCGAGCGGGGCGCTCTCGATCAGCCACGAGACCATCTATCGCCACATCTGGCGCGACCTGCGCCTGGGCGGTGAGCTCTACCGGTACTTGCGCTGCGCCATGAAGCAGCGGCGCAAGCGCTACGGGACCTATGAGCGCCGGGGCCGGCGCGCCGGCAAGCGCATGATCGAGAAGCGGCCGCGCCGGGTGGCTGAGCGCCGCCAGCTCGGGCACTGGGAGATCGACACCGTGCTTGGGAAAAGCTCCAAGCACTGCATCGTCAGCCTGGTGGAACGCAAAAGCGGCTACCTGCAGATCGGCAAGCTCACCGCCCGCACCAAGGAGCAGACCTCCGCCGCGACCATCGAGCTCATCCGCAGGCATCCGCATCTGTTCCAGACCATCACCGCCGACAACGGTACCGAGTTCCACGGCTAGACCGGCATCGAGCGGGCCACCGGCGTGCCGTTCTACTTCGCCAATCCGCATCACGCCTGGGAGCGCGGCACCAACGAGAACACCAACGGCCTGATCCGCCAGTACCTGCCCAAGCACTCCGACATGGCGCACCTTACCCAGCGTGGCTGCGATGCCATCGCCAGAGCCCTCAACTCAAGACCAAGGAAGCGACATGGCTACAGGACCCCGCAACAGATCCTGCTCGGAAACTAATCAGCGTTGCACTTCGAAGTTGATGTCACGTCTCGTCTTCATCACGGGATCGCAACTGCGTCGGTCGGAGGAGGCGTTCTGCTCGCATTACGTAGAGGATGAAGACGCGGTTGGAGTCCTCTCGGTAGAAGACCCGACACGGTGGCTCGACAATCTGTCGGTATCTCCAGCCTCGCAGTTCTGGAGGCTTCGAGCCGCTTCGAGGATGGTCGAAAAGCTGGTCGACATGGTGAAAGACACGCTGCACCAAGGCGCGCGCTGCATCCGGATTCTCTAGTGCAATGTAGTCTGCGATTGCATCCAGGTCACTTAGGGCCGGCTCAGTCCAGATTACTTCAGCCATCGCCCCATGCGCCGCTTTGCCTCGGCATGGGAGACGGTACGGCCTTCCTCAATGGCTCGTTCTCCACGAGCGATACCTTCAAGCAAGCTCATTCGGCGCTGCAAGGATTCATAAGTCGTGACATCAACCAGATACGCACTGGGCACGCCATGCTGCGTGATCAGGATCGGTTGGCGGTCGCGCTCGAGCTCGGACAGCAGCTCCGTGGCCTGGCGCTTGAGGGTAGTCACGAGTTCGGTGCGCATAAAGTGATACTAAAGTACCACTTCGTAGAATGCAAGAGATGGACGAGACCTAACGTCTATTAGGTCTGCGACGTCCCCCCGCTTTCAGTAGCGGATTGATTTGGAGTCTGCCGGCATTGTAGATGGCCGCATGGCCAGTTGCTTTGCGTACTGAGCGGGCGTCAGCCCGGCCAGTGATTTCTTCGGTCTCTCCTCGTTGTATTCCCGTCTCCAAGCCTCGATCACCGTGCGAGCGTGAGCGAGCGAGACGAACCAGTGCTCGTTCAGGCATTCATCGCGCAGTCGGCCGTTGAACGACTCGACATAGGCGTTCTGGTTCGGCTTGCCAGGCTCGATCAGCCGCAGAGTGACTCCGCGGCGATGCGCCCAGTTCAGCATGGCCCGGCCGATGAACTCCGGACCGTTGTCGGTGCGGATGACCGAGGGTGTGCCCCGCTGGGCACAGATGCCGTCCAAGATCCGAGTCAGGTGATCGCCACCGATCGTATGCTCGGGCACGATCGCGATCGCTTCGTGGGTCGCGTCATCGACGACCACCAGGCACTTGATCGTGCGGCCGGAAGCCACCCGGTCGAACACGAAGTCGATCGACCAGACCTCGTTGGCGGCGCCTGGCCGGATCAGGGGCTGGCGCTCCGACACCGGGATCTTCTTGCGCCGGCGACGCCGGATATGCAGCTGCTCGAGCCGGTACAACCGTTCGACCCGCTTGTAGTTGACCCCTTCGCCGGCCCGCTGCAGCTTCAGATGGATCATGCCCACCCCATAACGACTATAGCGCTGCGCCAGGGCGACGATGCGCGCCCGTGAAGCCACGTTGCGATCCGGCCGCGGTTGGTACCGCAGTGAACTCGCGCTCATGCCCGCAACCGCCAGGCCGCGCCGCTCCGTCAGCCCTCGCATTTGCATCCACCGCACCAGTTCGCGACGCACCGGAGCGGTTACCATTTTTTTCTAAGCGCCTCCTTGATGACCTCTTTCTCCAGCACCTCTTCCGCCAGCAGCTTCTTGAGCTTGGCGTTCTCCGGCTCAAGCGCCTTCAGGCGCTTCGCGTCGGACACATCCATGCCCCCAAACTTGCTGCGCCACAGGTAGTAACTCGCGTCCGAAAAGCCGTGCTTGCGGCACAGCTCCTTAACCGGCACGCCCCGATCGCCTTCCCGCAGGAAGCCGATAATCTGTTCTTCCGAAAACCGCTTCTTCACGTCTAACCTCCCGGCCTGGGTTAGACCCTAAACCTACCCGCTACTCAAAAGCGGGGAGACGTCGTCTGAACACGACGCGATGTTTTACGTCATACCTAACTGAAATTCATCCGCCCGACTTCCAAGTCATTGTTCCAGCTCAAGCGATTTGGAATTACGTAACCTTGGCCGATTTGCGGCCCTCCCGCCGCTAGACAACCGTCCAAATGGAAATATGGACGCCTTGCAGGCATCCTACGCACTCTTTTTTTCAAGCCGGGACACGAAACCATGCCGCCGTCGAAGGGAAGCCTCAGCAACATCGAGATCGCCCAGCAAGCCAGGATGAAGCCGATCGTACCGCTCGCGAAAGAGCGGCTAGGCATTCCCGAGGAACACCTCTCACCCTACGGCCATTACAAGGCCAAGGTCTCGCTCGACTACTGCACGCAGCTCGAGGGCAGGAAGGACGGCAAGCTGATCCTCGTCACCGCGATCTCTCCGACGCCCGCGGGAGAAGGCAAGACGACGACGACGGTCGGTCTCGGCGACGCGCTGAACAGGATCGGCAAGAAGGCCATGATCTGCCTGCGTGAGCCGGCGCTCGGGCCGGTATTCGGCATGAAGGGCGGCGCGGCGGGCGGCGGCTACGCCCAGGTCGTGCCGATGGAGGACATCAACCTCCACTTCACCGGCGACTTCTCGGCGATCGCGCTCGCCAACAACCTGCTGGCGGCGATGATCGACAACCACATCCACCACGGCAACGCCTGCGGCTTCGACGTGCGGCGCATCACCTGGCGCCGGGTCGTGGACTGCAACGACCGCGCGCTGCGCGACATCACCGTCGGCCTCGGCGGCCCGGGCAACGGTTACCCGCGGCAGGACGGCTTCGACATCGTCGTCGCCTCCGAAGTGATGGCGATCTTCTGTCTCTCGACCAGCCTCAAGGACCTCAAGGAGCGGCTCGGCAAGATCGTGGTCGGCTACACGCGCGACCAGAAGCCGATCCACGCGCGCGACATCAAGGCGCACGGCGCGATGGCGGCGCTGCTGAAGGACGCGCTCGCCCCGAACCTGGTGCAGACGCTCGAAAACAACCCGGCGTTCATCCATGGCGGCCCATTCGCGAACATCGCGCACGGCTGCAACTCGGTGATGGCGACCAAGACGGCGCTCAAGCTCGCCGACTACGTCGTCACGGAGGGCGGCTTTGGCGCCGACCTCGGCGCGGAGAAGTTCGTGGACATCAAGTGCCGCAAGGCGGGGCTCAAGCCCGCTGCCGCGGTGATCGTCGCGACGGTGCGCGCGATCAAGTTCCATGGCGGCGTCGAGGTCCCGGATCTCGGCAAGGAGAACCTGAAGGCGCTGCAGGCCGGCATCTCGAACCTCGACAAGCACATCGACAACGTGCGCGACGTCTGGGGCCTCCCCTGCCTGGTCTCGATCAACCACCGCGCCGAGGACAGCGAAGCGGAAGTAAAGTGGCTCCGGGAACGCGCGACGCACCACGGCGTGAAGGTGATCCTGGCGCGGCACTACGCCGAGGGCGGCAAGGGCGCGGTCGACGTCGCGAAGGAAGTCGTCGAGCTGTGCGAGCACCCGAACTACTTCAAGTTCACCTACGAAGAGAAGGACACGCTCTGGGACAAGATGAAGGCGGTCGCGACCAAGATCTACGGCGCGGCCGAGATCACCGCCGACAGCAAGGTGCGCGGCCAGATCAGGCAGCTCCAGGAGTCGGGCTACGGCAACTACCCGATCTGCGTGGCGAAGACCCAGTACTCTTTCTCGACGGATCCGAAGCTGCGCGGCGCGCCGACCGGCCACGTCGTCAACATCCGCGAAGTGCGCCTGGCGGCCGGCGCGGAGTTCATCGTGATGATCTGCGGCGACATCATGACGATGCCCGGCCTGCCGGTGACGCCGGCGGCGAACAACATCGACGTCACCGACGACGGCAAGATCACCGGGCTGTTCTGACGTCCTAGCTGCGCATCCGCAGGCCCTGCGGGTCCACGAGGGCCCCGGGACTGCGGAGCGCGCGGCGGCGCTCGCCCATCAGCTCGACCGCGAATCCGGCGGTCTCGCCGGCGACCGCGTTCTCGACATAGCCGAGCGCGAGGGACTTGCCGACCGTGTGGCCGTAACCGCCCGAGGTCACCCAGCCGACGACCTTGTCGTCGTGCCAGATCGGCTCGTCACCCATCGCGTCCGCGTCGTCGGCATCCACCACCAGCGTGATGAGCTTGCGCACGCCGCCGCCCGCCTGCTCCGCGGCGGCGGCAGCCTTGCCGACGAAGTCGGGCTTGTCGAGGTGCACGAAGCGGCCGAGGCCGGCCTCGAACGGCCCGTAGATCGGCCGGAACTCGCGTGCCCAGGTGCCGAAGCTCTTCTCCAGGCGCAGCGCGTTGAGTGCGCGGCCGCCGAAGTTCCTGAGGCGGTGTGCCTTCCCCGCCTCGTGCAGCAGGTCGTAGAGCGCGCGCAGGTACTCCGGCGCGACCCACAGCTCGTAGCCTAGTTCGCCGGTGAACGAGACCCGGCCGACCAGTGCCGGGATCATGCCGACGTCCATCTGCCCGAACGACAGGAACGGGAATGCCGCGGTCGAGAGGTCCTGGCCGACGAGCGGCTGCAGCAGTTCGCGCGACTTCGGGCCGGCGACCGAGAGCCCGGGGTATTCCATCGCGCAGGCGCGCACCGTGACGCCGGACGGCGGCGATTGCCGCTCGAACCAGCGCAGGTAGAAGACCTCGGCCGCGTAGGTGCCGACCACGAAGAAGCGCTCCTCCGCCAGGCGGCAGAGCGTGAAGTCGCCGATCAATCGCCCGCGCTGGTTCAGCATCGGCGCGAGCGCGATGCGGCCGACGTCCGGCACCCGGCAGGTCATGAGCCTCGAGAGCCAGCCGGCGGCCCCGGGTCCCTGGACCTCGAACTTCCCGTAGTTGGAGATCTCGATGAGCCCGCAGCCCTCGCGAACGGCGCGGCACTCCGCCGCGACGTGCGCGTGCGCATTGGAGCGCCGGAACGTCGCGTGCTCGACGGCGGACGTGCCCCTGGGGGCGAACCAGAGCGCGTGTTCGAGCGTGCAGTAGTCGCCGAACACCGCGTTCTCGTCGCGGAGCCTGTCGTAGATCGGCGTGGTGCGCAGCGGCCGCGCGGCCTCCAGCTCCTCGTTCGGGAAGCGGATGCGGAAGCGGCGGGAATAGTTCTCGCGGACCTTGGCGTTGGTGTACGGCCGGTTGGCCCAGGCGCCGTAGCGCGCGACGTCCATCGCCCAGATGTCGGCGCCCGGGTCGCCCTCCACGATCCAGTTGGCGAGCGAGAGGCCGACGCCGCCGCCCTGGCAGAAGCCCGCCATCACGCCGCAGGCGACCCAGTAATTGCGCAGGCCGCGGACCGGACCGACCAGCGGGTTGCCGTCCGGCGCGAAAGTGAACGGTCCGTTGACCACCTTGCGGACCCCGGCATTCCCGAGGATCGGGAAGTGCTCGGCCGCGAGGGCGACGCTCGGCGCGATGCGCTCGAGGTCATTGGGCAGCAGGTCCTGGCCGAAATCCCACGGCGTCACTTCCGGCGACCAGGGCACGCCCGCGCGCTCGTAGGAGCCGAGCAGCAGGCCCTGCCGTTCCTGGCGCATGTAGATTTCGGCCTCGAAGTCGATGACGTGCTTGAGCTCCGGCTGTCCCTTCAGCTCCGGCAGGTCCTCGGTGATGAAGTACTGGTGCTCCATGGCAAGGATCGGCAGCTCGAGCCCGACGAAGCGCCCGACCTCGCGCGCCCACAGGCCGCCCGCGTTGACCACGTGCTCCGCGTGCACCGTGCCTTTTTCGGTGACGACGTCCCAGGTCCCGTCCGGCCGCTGCTTCGTGTCGACGACGCGGTTCTGGCGCACGATCTCGGCGCCGCCGATCTGCGCGGACTTCGCGTAGGCGTGCGTCACGCCGTACGGATCGACGTGGCCTTCGATCGGGTCGTGGATCGCGCCGAGGAAATGCTTCTCCTCGAGCAGCGGATGGAGCTTCTTCGCTTCCGCCGCCGAGATCAGCTCGAGGTGCATGCCGAGGTAGCGGCCGCGCGCCACCGCCATCCGCAGCCAGTCGACGCGCTCCGGCGTGCCGGCGAGCAGCAGGCCCCCGCTCACGTGGACGCCGCAGGAGATGCCGGAGATCTTTTCGATCTCCTGGTAGAGGTCGATCGTGTACTGCTGCAGGCGGGCGACGTTTGGGTCGCCGTTCAGGGTGTGCATCCCGCCCGCGGCATGCCAGCTCGAACCGGACGTCAGCTCCGCCCGCTCGATTAGCAGGACGTCCTTCCAGCCAGCCTTCGTCAGGTGGTAGAGGACGCTCGCGCCCACGACACCGCCGCCGATCACCGCAACCCGCACGTGATTCCGCATCTTCGTCCTCAGCCGACCAGCGGCGCGCCGCCTTCCGACGTGCGCCGCTCGATGAATGCGTTCAGGGCCTCGACCATCGCCGGATCGCGCACGGGCGCGACGTAACGCTCGAGCGTCTTCTGGTAGATCGCGTTGGCGCGCTCGGTCGCCGTCTTCGCGCCGTCCGCTTCCCAGGTGCCGTAGTTGCGCCAGTCCGAGACGAGCGGCGAGTAAAAGGCCGTGCGGTAGCGCTCCATCGTGTGGGCGCAGGCGAAGAAATGCCCGCCATGGTTGACCTCGGCGATCGCATCGACGCCCATGTCGGAGGCTTCCGCGCCGACCGGCTGGAACAGCTCCGCGAACATCTGCAGCATCTCGACGTCGAGGATGAACTTCTCGTACGACGTCGAAAGGCCGCCCTCCACCCAGCCGGCGGCGTGCAGGATGAAATTGGCGCCGCCCATCAGCGCGCCCCAGAGGCTCATCTGCGCCTCGTACACGGCCTGCGCATCCGGCGCGCAGGAGGCGGTCGCGTTCGACGACCGCCACGGCAGGCCGATGTGGCGCGCGAGCTGGCCGGCGCCGAACGCGGCCTTGGCGTACTCCGGCGTTCCGAAGGCCGGCGAGCCGGAGCGCATGTCGACGTTCGAGGTGAAGCTCCCGTAGATGATCGGCGTGCCCGGGCGCACGGACTGCGCGAGCGTGATGCCCGCAAGCGCCTCGGCATGCGCGAGCGTGAGCGCGCCGGTGATCGTCACCGGCGCCATGGCGCCCGCGAGCGTGAACGGCGTGATGATCAGCACCTGGCCGGAGGCCGCGAAGTCGATGATGCCCTCGGCCATCGGGATGTCGAGCTGCATCGGCGAATTGGTGTTGATCACGGTCCAGACGTACGGGCGTTCCTTGAACGCCTCCGCGCTGACGCCGTGCGCGATGCGCAGCATCTCGAAGCAGTCCGCGATCTGCTTCGAGCCGCGCGAATAGATGAAGGGCACCTTGTCGGCGAGCAGCAGCATCGACCGCGTCGTCGCGTAGTGCCGCAGGTGCACCGGGACGTCCTGCGGCTCGACCGCGCCGCCGAGCGAGTGCATCACGTCGAAGCTCTGGCACAGCTTCGTGAGGTTCTCGAAGTCCGCGAGCGTTCCCGCGCGGCGCCCGCCCTGCAGGTCCATGATGTTCGGGGGGCCGGAGGTCGGCGCGAAGCAGACGCTGCGACCGCCGATCGGCACGTTGAACTCCGGGTCCAGCGTGTGGAAGGTGAACCCGCCCGGCGCGGCGGCGAGCGCCTGCGCCACCAGGCCGCGGTCGATGCGCACCACGAGCGTGTCCTCGTCGACCGTCGCGCCGGCATCCCTGAATCGCCGGCGGCCGAACGCCGAGAGCACCTTCATGCCCTTGGTCTCGAGCACCGACAGCGCCGCGTCGTGGATCGCCGCCACCTGGTCGTCGCTGTAGATGCGCGGGTGCGCGAAAGGATTGACCAGCCGGCGGTAGGCACGCGACCGCGTCGGGGGCGGCGCGGATTCCGTCGCCGCGGCGCGCCGGCGGCCGGTGCTGCGGTGCCCGCCGGCGGTCCCCCCCTCATTCATGCGTCTGCGGCTCCTCGCGGTCGCATTGATCGCCGCCAATTGCGGAGCGTGGCGCATTCGCGACGCCCGATGCAATGCCCCCGCCCGTCATTGCAGTTTTGTGACGATTGCGCGCCGGAGTGGACTATCTGGCCCGCGGCTTGCTATGTTCGGGCGGAATTGCAGTTGCCGGGCACTTTGCCGATGCAACGACGAACAAGGGTGACAGCCCCCGATTCGGGGGGGGCGTTGCGTAGACAACACGCAGACTTAGGGGGTCGACAAGTCCATGAATCACAAAATTGCGTCGGCGGTTGCCGCGGTTCTCGCCGCCAGCCCGGCGCCGGCCGCCCTGGCCCAGCAGGCGACCGGCTCACTCGAGGAAATCGTCGTCACCGCACAGCGCCGAACCGAGAACCTTCAGGACGTCCCGCTGGCGATCCAGGCACTGTCCGGCGACACGCTCGCGCAGCTGAACGTCGCAACGATGGACGAGTACATCAAGTTCCTGCCCAGCGTCTCCACGGCCAGCGTCGGACCGGGCCAGAGCAACATCTACATGCGCGGCCTCAGCGTGGGCGCGCTCGGCACGCAGGGATCCGGCACCAACGGCACCTGGCCGAATGTCGCGGTGTACCTGGACGAAGTCTCGACGCAGGTTCCGGGCCGCAACCTCGACCTGTATGCCGCCGACCTCGAGCGCATCGAGGTGCTGACCGGCCCGCAGGGCACGCTGTTCGGCGCGGGCGCCCAGGCGGGCGTGCTGCGCTTCATCACCAACAAGCCGCAGCTCGGTGAGATGTCGTCCAGGGTGTCGGCCGGCGTCAACACCACGGAAGACGGCGGCGACGGCTACAACGTCGAAGCCGTGGTGAACATCCCGATGGGAGATTCCATGGCCCTGCGCCTCGTGGCGTACCAGGACCACCGCGGCGGTTACATCGACAACGTGTTCAGCACGTTCACGCGCCGCGGCACGGACCTCGGCTTCGCGCTCCGCACCGGCGGAGTCGTACCGGCGGATTCGGTGGTCATCGACAACAGCGCCATCGTCGAGGACGACATCAACGACGTGGACTACTTGGGCGCCCGCGCCGGCCTGAAGTGGCAGGTCAACGAGGACTGGGAGGCGCTGCTCTCCGTGGCCTACCAGCGGATCGACGTCGAAGGCGTGTTCTACCAGCTGCCGACCGGGTCCGACGGCCAGGACCTCGATGAGCTCGAGACTACGATCTTCAACAAGGGTTACACGGACGAGGATTTCATCTCCACCGCGCTGACCGTGAACGGCAAGGTCGGATCCCTGGACCTTGTTTATGCCGGCGGTTACCTGACGCGCGACTCGGATGTGGTCAACGATTACACGAACTACGCGCGCGGCGTCTGGGGCACCTATTACCAGTGCACCGGATACTCCGGTGCGTCGGTGAACAAGTGCTACTCGCCGTCGAGCGTTTGGTTCGACTCGACGGAGAACACCAACTTCAGCCACGAAATCCGCCTCAGCAGCCCGGTCGACTGGCGCACGCGCTTCGTCGGGGGCGTGTTCTACGAGGACCGCGAACTGAACGCGGTCACGGATTTCAACTACAAGACGATGCCGGAGTGCCCGGACACCGGGGTGTCGGTGGGCGACTGCTTCCTGTACCTGGATCCTCGCAACGACCCCAAGTTTGCGGATGCGACGCTCAACAACCCGAACCGTCGCTCGCCGCGAACCGGTTTCTTCAACGACTTCACCCGCGACTACTCGCAGATCGCGGCCTTCGCGTCGGTGGACTTCGACATCCTCGAGAACCTGACCCTGACGGCCGGGACTCGCTACTACGACATCGAGAATTCGTTCGTCGGCGCCAACATGGGCAGCTTCTTCTGCAAGACGTATGGCAGCGGCGCGACGGGTCCCTGCCAGAACGCCTACGGCACCAACCTCGAGAAGCAGACCGACAAGGCGGACGGGTTCCGCAGCCGGGCCAACCTGACCTGGCGCGTCACGGAAGAAGTTCTGTTCTACGGCACCTGGTCCGAAGGCTACCGGCCCGGCGGCTTCAACCGCGGCTCGGCCTGCGGATTGCGCAGCCCCGACACGGGCGAAAACCAGTGGTGCTTCCCCCTGTCCTACGACTCGGACGACCTGACCAACTACGAGTTGGGCTGGAAGACGACCTTGGCGGACGGCCGCGTGCAGTTCAACGGCGCGATCTACCGCGAGAAGTGGGAAGACGCGCAGACGATCCTGTACGCGCCGCAGCTCGGCTTCCCGAACCTCACCGCCACCCTGAACGGCCCGGAGTACGAGGTCGACGGCATCGAGGTCAACCTCGCCTGGATGCCGATGGACGGCCTGACGATCGTGGCTGCAGGCTCCTATAACGACGGTCAGCTGAAGAACTCGCCGCAGGTGACGAACAACATCGAAGGCGATCCGAACTTCGGCCAGCCGATCACGGAGTCCTGCCTGGCCTTCGACACGGGCGGCAACTGCACCAACGTGGTCAGCGTGGAGGACATCTACGGCGAAACGGGTACCGAGCTCGCCAATTCGCCGCCGCTGCAATTCAACATCCGCGCGCGCTACGAGTGGGTGCGGGGCGACTACGCGCCATATGTCGGGGCCGCAGTGCAGTACCAGGACTCGTCGTTCTCGTCGGCGATCAACAACAACCGCTTCGAGATGCCTGACTGGACGACCTTCGACCTGGCGGCGGGCGTCGCCAAGGACAACTGGAACGCGGAGCTCTACGCCGTCAACGTGACGAACGAGAACGCGAGCATGTTCTCGACGGCGGCCCAGTTCATCCTCGCGGAGGTGCCGATGCGTCCACGGACGATCGGACTGCGCTTCGGCTACGAGTTCGGCGGAAACTGACCGCCTGAAGCCGGGATCCGGGCCGGCGGGGCGACCCGCCGGCCCGTTTTCTTTGCGGCGGCCGTTCGTTCATCATCCCGCCATGCAGCAGGAACTGCGCGAAATCCAGCAGTCGATCGAACAGGGCCGCTTCGCGGAAGCGCTCGCCGCCTCGGATCGGCTGCTCGCGGGCGCGCCGCAGCAGCGGGACCTGCTTTACATGCGCGCCGTTGCCCTGCGCCACCTGCAACGCCTGCAGGACGCGCTGGCGACGCTGGAGAGGCTGGAGGACGCGTATCCCGCCTACCCGCGGCTGTTCCAGGAGCGCGGCCACTGCCACGCCTTCCTGCGCCAGGCGCCCGAAGCCATCCGGGCCTTCTCGCGCGCGGTCGAGCTGAACCCCGCCCTGCCGGGCAGCTGGCGGATGCTCGCCTCGCTCCACCGGATGGTCGGCAACCACGCCGAATCCGCCATTGCGGCACAGCATGTGGCGAAACTCGGCTCGCTGGCGCCGGAAGTCGTGACCGCGCGCAGCATGCTGGCGGACGGGAACTTGCGCGATGCCGAGGAGCTCCTGCGCCGCTACCTGCGCCGGGCGCCGACGGACTTCGAGGCGATGCGCGTGCTCGCGCAGGTCGCGCATCGGAACGAGTTCTCGAGGGATGCCGCGACCCTGCTGGAAGCCGTGCTGGCCGCCAAGCCCGACTACCGGCCCGCGCGCCACGACTACGTGCTCGCCCTGGTTGCGCTGCATCGGCACAAGGACGCGCGCGAGCAGATCGAGCTGCTGGTCGCCGCCGAACCCGGGAACCTCGCTTACCGGATGACGCTGGCGAGCGTGCTCATGGGCCAGGGCGCCACCGGTCAGGCGATCGACCTGTATCGCGAGCTGCTGCGCGCACGGCCCGGCGACGCGGAGCTGCAGCTCTCTCTCGGGCACGCGTTCAAGACGCAGGGCATGCGCGACGAAGCGGAGCGATCCTACGCCGAGGCCGCGCGGCAGCGCGTGGATTTCGGCGACGCGTACTGGAGCCTCGCGAACCTCAAGACCTACCGCTTCACCGACGAGCAGATCGCGCGCATGCGCGAGCAGGTGGAGGCCGTCCGCACGGCGCCGGTCGACCGCTGCCACCTCTGCTTCGCGCTCGGCAAGGCGCTCGAGGACCGCGGGGAATATGGCGAGTCGTTCCGCTTCTACGCCCGCGGCAACGCCCTCAAGAAGGCCGAAAGCACCTTCAGGATCGACGTGCTGGAGCGCACGATCGCGCGGCAGATCGAGCTCTGCACGCCGGGGTTCTTTGCGGAGCGCCAAGGCTGGGGCTGCCCCGATCCCTCGCCGGTCTTCATCGTCGGCCTGCCGCGTGCGGGTTCTACCCTGCTGGAGCAGATCCTGGCCTCGCATTCGCAGATCGAAGGCACGATGGAGCTCGCCGACGTCCCGCGGCTGGCCGCCGCGCTGGACCGGCACCCGGGCGGCAGGCGTTACCCCGACTCGCTGGCGCTGGTGCAGGCGGATGAGTTTCGGGGTTTCGGCGAGTCGTACCTGCGCGACACGCGGTATTACCGCGCCGCGGGCAAGCCGTTCTTCATCGACAAGATGCCGAACAACTTCCGCCACGTGAGCCTGATCCACCTGATGCTGCCCAACGCAAAGGTCATCGACGCGCGGCGCGAGCCCATGGCCTGCTGCTTCGGCAATTTCAAGCAGCTGTTCGCGAGCGGCCAGCAGTTCACTTACAGCCTGGAAGACCTGGGCCGCTACTACGCGATGTACGTGCGCATCATGGCGCACTGGGACGCGGTCCTGCCGGGCCGCGTGCTGCGCGTGCAGCACGAGGACGTCATCGACGATCTCGAAGGCAGCGTCCGGCGCATCCTCGACCATCTCGGCCTCGAGTTCGAACCGGCCTGCGTCGAGTTCCACCGGACCGACCGGCGCGTGCACACGGCGAGTTCCGAGCAGGTGCGCCGCCCGATCACGCGGGAGGGCATGGACCAGTGGCGGAACTACGAGCCCTGGCTCGGGGAGCTGCGCGCCGCGTTGGGGCCGCTCGCGCCCGCCTGAAGCCGCCGCCGGCTACGCCGGCCGGATCCCGGTCGCGCGCTCCTGGTCCTGCACGATGTTCCGTGCCGACGCGAAGTAATGCCAGGTGGCCCACAGCCCGGTCGGGGCCAGGCACAGCATCGCGAGCCGCAGCGACGCGCCGTCCGCGACTCCCCCGGGCGCGAAGGAATCGCTGAGCAAGCCGACCGCCTGCGGCGCGACGATCAGGTTGCCGACATTGGCGAGGAACAGCGTCGCCGCGCAGAACTGCGCGCGCATGCGCGGCTCGCAGAGGTTCGTGAGCAGGCCGAAGCACGGGCCGATGTAGAAGTAGATCGACGGGATGAAGATCCAGAAGAGCAGCCGGGCCAGCGCCAGGTCGTCCGTCCAGTAGATGACGAAGGAGACGATCGTCGCCACCCCGATGAAGGCGCCCATCATGCGCACGATGCGGCGCGGGTCGTGCATGGAAGGCTGCGCCATCCACCAGCCGGTCAGGAGCGTCGCCAGCCCCCCGCCGATGAGGTGGATCGGCCCGACGATGGCGCCCGCCTCGCCCGGCGTCATCGCGTAATTCCGGATCAGGAAGGTGGGCGTCCACCACATGAGGCCCCAGCCCCACAGCGCGGTCACGGCGCTGGCGACCATCACGTGGACGGCCGATTTCTGCGACCACAGGAACCGCATGCTCTCGGCGAACGAAGCGCCCACGTGGTCGCCGCCCTTGTGGTCGAGCCGCCCGCGCCGGGGCTCCCGGACGGTGAAGAAGATCAGGATGCCGACGGCGATGCCGGGAATGCCCAGCACGAGGAACACGGTGCGCCAGTTGTAGGCGTCGTTGATCATGCCGGCGATGTCCGCGCCCAGCCAGGCGCCGATCGGGGCGCCCAGCGAGAACACCGTGAGCGCCATCGGGCGCCTCGCCGCGGGGAAGTAGTCCGAGATGATCGAGCTGGCCCCCGGCGTGCCGCCCGCCTCGCCGATGCCGACGCCGATGCGGCTGATCAGCAGCTGCGCGTAATTCTTCGCCAGGCCGCTGAAGGCGGTCATCGCGGACCAGATGACTAGGCAGACGGCGATGATGTTGCGCCGGTTGCCGCGGTCGATCAGCCAGGACAGCGGGAATCCCATGGTCACGTAGAAGAGCGCTAGCGCGACGCCGGTCAGGAAGGCGATGCCGGAGTCCGTGAGCTGCAGCTCGAGGCGTATCGGCTCGAGGACGGTGGAGATGACGTAGCGGTCGGCGATGCTGAGCGTATAGACCAGCACCATCATGATCAGCACGTACCAGCGCTGGACGGGCGTGGACGTCTCGCCGCCTGCGGTCGTCGGCGCTGCGGTCGCCATGCGGATTTCTCCCCCGAGGTACCGCCTTGTACTGAAAATCGGGCACTATTGCCAGATGCATCGCGCGGAAAGGCCGGCGTCGGCGATCGGCCTCATCGGCCTCGGCAACCTCGGGGCATCGCTGGCGAACAATTTGCTGGGTCACGGCGTCGACCTGGTCGTCCGCGACCTCAACGAGGCTGCCGTCGACGGTTTCGTGGCGCGCGGCGCGCGGCGAGCCGCCTCGCCGCGCGAGATGGCCGAAGCCTGCGAGTTCGTCATCACCTGCCTGCCCTCGCCCGCGGCGTCCGCCGCGGTCGTCGAGGGGCCGCAGGGCCTGCTCGAGGGCCTCGGCCCCGGCAAGGTCTGGCTGGAGATGAGCACGACCGATGCGGCCGAGATACGGCGGCTCGCCGCCCGGGTCGAGGCGACCGGCGCGACCGCGCTGGAGTGCCCGGTCTCCGGCGGCTGCCACCGGGCGGCATCCGGCAACATCTCGATCTTCGCCGGCGGGCCTCGCCCGGCCTTCGAGCGAGCCCTCCCCGTGCTCTCGATGCTCGGCCACCGGATCCTGCACACCGGCGAGCTCGGCTCCGCGTCGATGCTGAAGGTCCTGACCAACTACCTGTGCACGGCCCACCTCGTGGCCCTCGCCGAGGCGCTGACCACGGCGAAGGTCCTCGGCCTCGACATGAACACGACCTACGAGGGCATCCGCATCTCCTCCGGCAACTCGTTCGTGCACGAGACCGAGTCGCAGGTGATCCTGAACGGCAGTCGCGACATCAATTTCACGATGGACCTCGTGGTCAAGGACGTGGGACTGTTCGACCGGCTGGCGGCCGAACACGGCGTTCCGCTCGAGCTCTCTCCGCTGGTCCTCAGGATCTTCAAGGAGGGCGTCGCGCGCTACGGCGCGCGCGAGCACTCGCCGAACATCATCCGCCGCTACGAGGAGCCCTGCGGCGTCAAGGTGCTCGGCACCGGGTTCCCGGCTGCGATGGTCGACCACTCGCCGAAGGAACCGGGCGTCGAAGTCGTGCCGCACAAGGGATGAACCGCATGGCGATCGGCGACTTCTCGATGGACTTTTTCTCGCTCGCGGGCAGGCGCGCCATCGTCACCGGCGGCAACACGGGCCTCGGCCAGGCCTTTTCGCTGGCGCTGGCGAAGGCAGGCGCCGATGTCTTCGTGCCGAGCCTGATGGACGATGACGGCGCCACCGGCCGCCTGGTCGAAGCCGCCGGACGCCGTTACGAATTCCTGAAGGCCGACATCACGGCGCCGGGCGTCGCGGCGCGCGTCATCGGGACCTGCGCCGAGCGCCTGGGCGGCATCGACATCCTCGTCAACAGCGCCGGCATCTGCCCGATGGCGGAGGTGCTGGAGTTCGGCCGGCCGCAGTGGGACGCCACGGTCGCCGTCAACCTCACGGCCGCTTTCGAGCTCGGACACGAGGCCGCGAAGCGGATGATTCCGCAGAAGAGCGGCAAGATCATCAACGTCTGCTCGCTGTTCTCGTTCCTCGGCGGCCGCTGGTCGTCCGCCTATGCCGCGACCAAGCACGGGCTCGCGGGCTTCACGAAGGCCTACTGCGACGAGCTGGCGATGCACAACATCCAGGTCAACGGCATCGCGCCCGGCTACTACGCCACCGAGATCACGCGCAAGACGCGCAGCGACCCGGTGACCAACCAGCGCGTGCTGGACCACATCCCCGCGGGACGCTGGGGCGAGCCCGTGGATCTCATGGGCGCCCTCGTCTTCCTGGCGAGCCCGGCCTCGAACTACGTCAACGGTCACCTGCTCGTCGTCGACGGCGGCTACCTGGTGCGCTGACCGCACGATGGCGACCCGGGAACGCTATGTCGTCGGCGTGGACGGCGGCTCGCAGAGCACCAAGGTCGTCATCTACGACTCGCGCGGCACTGCCGTCGCCGAGGGACGCGCACCCCTCAGGCCTGCGAGCCGCCCGCAGCCCGGGATCGTCGAGCACCCGGACGACGACCTGTGGGACTCGCTCGCCGCGGCCTCGCGCCAGGCCCTCGCGAACTTCCGGGGCGACCGGCACGACATCGTCGCCATCGGCCTGTGCACGATCCGCTGCTGCAAGGCCTTCCTGCGCGCGGACGGCTCGCTGGCCCGCCCGGTCATGAGCTGGATGGACACGCGGGCTTACCAGCCCTGGCTGCCAGACGACCCCGGCGTCGCGTACGTCACCACCTCGTCCGGCTACCTCACGCACCGGCTGACCGGCGAATTCCGGGACACGGCGTCGAACAGCATCCGCCTGCAGTGGCCGATCGATACCGACCGCTGGCAATGGGTCGACGACCCGGCCGTGCTGCGGGAATTCAGGCTGCGCCGCGAGCAGCTCTTCGAGCTGCTCCCGCCCGGCAGCGTCGCCGGCCGCGTCACGGCGCAGGCTTCGAGGGCCACCGGTCTGCCCGCCGGCGTGCCGGTCGTGGTCACCGCCAACGACAAGGCCGTCGAGGCGCTCGGCTCGGGTTCCCTCGATGCCGACACGGCGCTCGTTTCGCTCGGCACGTACATCGCCGCGATGGTGCACGGCGCCGAGAACCGCCCGGACGCGCGCGCGTTCTGGACCAACTTCGGCTGCATCCCGGGCCGTTACCTCTACGAAAGCCACGGCATCCGTCGCGGCATGTGGACGCTGACCTGGTTCATGGACCTGCTCGGCCCGGAATTCGCGGCCGCCGCGGCGGCGCGCGGCGTCTTGCGCGAGGACGTCCTCGAGGCGGAAGGGCGCAAGGTCCCAGCCGGCAGCGACGGGCTCGTCACCGTGCTCGACTGGCTCGCGCCGACCGACAGGCCCTTCCGCAAGGGCGTGATGCTCGGCTTCGACGCGCGCCACACGCGCGCGCACGTCTATCGCTCGATCTTCGAGGCCATCGCGCTCACGATGAAGGGCCACGTCGAGGCCATGTCCCGCGAGCTCGGCATCCGGTTGCGCGAGGTCGTCCTCTCGGGCGGCGGCGCCGCCAGCGACCTCTGCATGCAGGTGTTCGCGGACGTGTTCGCCCTCACGGCGTCGCGTGCGCGCGGCCCGGGCGGCGCGAGCCTCGGTTCCGCCGTCTGCGCCGCGGTCGCGGCCGGCCTTTACCCCGATTTCGAGCGCGCCGCGGCGGGCATGGAGAAGCCTCGCGACACTTTCCGGCCGCAGGACGCGAACGTCGCCACCTACGAACGGCTCGATCGCGAGGTCTTCCGGGGCCTGCGCGACGCCACCGATCCGGTCCTCGAACGGACCTGGCCGATCTTCCAGTGAGGACCGCAACATGGCATTGAGCAGAACCGACATCGTCCGTGGGCTGCAGGGAATCGTCGGCGCCCCGAACGTCGTCACCGACCCGGAGGAACTGAAGCGCAGCAGCTTCGACCGGCTGCGGCTGTACGAGGAAGTGCACGGCGTCTACTCGCGACCGGTGCCGGCCGCGGTCGTGAAAGCGCGAAGCACGGACGACGTCGCCGGCGTGCTCGAGTTCGCGAACCGGAACGGCATCAACGTCATCGCGCGCACCGGGCGCACGGCGACGGAAGGCGGCCTCGAGACGGCGGTTCCCGACTCGATCGTGCTCGACGGCTCGGGGATGAACCGGATCCTGAAGGTCGACCCCTACAACATGCAGGCGACCGTCCAGTGCGGCGTTCCCCTGCAGGTCCTGGAGGACGAGTGCCGCAAGCTCGGCGTGACGACCGGCCACTCGCCGCAGTCGAAACCGATCGCGCAGATGGGCGGCCTGGTCGCGACGCGCAGCATCGGCCAGTTCTCGACGCTGTACGGCGGCATCGAGGACATGGTCGCCGGCCTGGAGGCCGTGTTCGCGGACGGTACGGTCACGCGCATCAAGAACGTGCCGCGCCGCGCCGTCGGGCCGGACATCCGCCACGTCGTGATCGGCAACGAGGGCGCCCTGTGCTTCATCACGGAGATCACGGTGAAGCTTTTCCCCTGGCTGCCCGCGAACGACGCCTTCGTCGGCTGGACGCTGAAGGACATGCGGCGCGGCTTCGAGGCCCTGCGCAAGGTCATGGTCGCCGGCTACCGCCCGTCGGTCGCGCGCCTTTACGACCCGCCGGACGGCGCGTTCCACTTCTCGAAGTTCGCGGCCAAGGACGACTGCGTGCTCCTGTTCATGGCCGAAGGCCCGGCAGGCATCGTCAAGGCGACGGTCGAAGGCATCCGGGAGATCGTCTCGGAATTCCCGGAGTGCCGGCCCGTCGAGCCGCGCCACCTCGCGGAATGGTTCGCCGACCTCAACTGGGGACCGGACAAGATCGCCAACGAGCGCCGGGAGATCCTCGCGACCCGGTCGATCGGCCGTACCACGGAGATCTCCGCCGACTGGAGCTCGATCGGCGACATCTACGAGAACGCGCTCCGCAGGCTGCGGGCCGAGATGCCGGACATCACGATGGCGGGCGGGCACAGTTCGCACGCCTACATCAACGGCACCAACATGTACTTCGTCTACTACTACGACGTGAAGTGCCCGCCCGAGGAGGAGGTCGTCCGTTACCGCACCGCGATCAACCGCATCATCTGCGAGGAAACGCTGAAGTTCGGCGGATCCGTGGTGCATCACCACGGCATGGGCAAGGCGCGCACGCCATGGGTGCGCGAGGAGTACGGCAGCTCCTACTACATCCTGGAGCGGCTGAAGCGCGCCTTCGACCCGAACGACGTCATGAACAAGGGCTGCATCATCCCGCCGACCGGGGCCTGACCAGCCGGTCGACCCAGTCGTCGCAGAGCGCAGCGGCTTCGTCGGGGCGGATGGTGGTGGGATCGAGGCAGAGCTGCAGCCACAGCCCGTCCAGCAGCGCCGTGAGGCCGGTGACGGCGAGGCCGATGTCGACGGGCGCGCCGCCGCGGGATTTCGCGAGGTCGGACAGCAACTGGCCCAGCACCGCGCTGTAGCCCTTGCCCTCCTCGTCGCGCACCGCCTTCATCTCCGGCGACACCTGCACGAGGCTCCAGTACACGACCCAGGCCGTCAGCACCTGCGGGTTGAGGTTCGGGCCCGAGAAGAACGCGTCGAGATACGCGCGCAGCCGCGCGCGCGGGTCCGGGCCCGCGGCCGCGGCGGCGGCCTCGAAGTCCGCGGCCAGCCGCCGGCTGAACGTCCGGTAGCTCTCGGCGACCAGCGTGTCCTTGTTCGGGAAATGGTGGTTGATGAGGCCGATGGAGACGCCGGCCTCGGCCGCGATGCGGCGCACCGACAGGCCCTCGTACCCGAAGCGCTTCAGGCTCTCGATCGCCGCGTCCACCAGCGCCTCGCGCCGGTCGCTCGCGACCTGGCGCTCGTAGCGGGGCTTGCGCGCGGCGGTGCTCATTGCGGCCGCGGCGCCTGGCGCCGGAAGCTCCAGCCTTTCGGCGGCGGCGTCCCCTCGCGGGTCTCCGGGAACAGCGCGCGCATGCGCCGCCCGAAGCTGCGCAGGCACACCTCGCCTTCGCCGAGCGGGCCGACCGTGTAGCTCGAGGAAGCCATGCCGGCCTGCACGCGCTCGATCAGGTCCTTGTCCTCGAGGTTGACGAGCCGGTTGATGCGCCAGTTGAGGTAACGCAGGGCGCGCATCTCGCGGCGGCCGTCCGGTACGCCGTAGTTGATGTAGCGGAGCCGGGTCTCGGTCGGCGAGACCGGCACGAACTGCATGAAGTCGACCTGGTCCGGATAGACCTCGATCGCCGCGTTCGGCCAGAGCTTGTAATAGGCCCATTGCGCCGACCCGGCGAGCCCGAGGTCGTGCAGGAGCTTGTGGTACATGCGCTCGGACGGGACCTTGGACGGCTGCTCGACGAGGCGCCCGGACATCTTGTCCACCCACTCGCGCGCCTCGATGGCGTAGCTCCTGCCGAACACGCGCGACAGGCCCGGATGCGCGACGGGAATGTGCAGCCCGTCGGAGTAGTTGTCCGCGACGTTCTTCCAGTTCACGTGGCGGGTGGCCTCGCGCGGCGGGCCGAGCGCCACCAGTTCCTCGAGAGGCGCGTCCGCGAGTTCCCCCGCGTAGGGCGCCATCTGGTCGGCCACCGAGGGCAGGCCCGGCGCGAAGCGCACGAACACGAAGCCGCGCCAGATCTCCTGCTCCACCTCGGCGAGGCCGTAGTCGTTCGTGTTCATGCCCGGGTAGCCGGCGCGCTGCGGCAGCCCGACCAGCCGGCCGTCGGTCGCATACGTCCAGGCGTGGTACGGGCAGGTGATGCGCTTGCCGCAATTGCCCTGCTCGCCGTCCAAGAGCCGTGCGGCGCGGTGGCGGCAGACGTTGTGGAAGCTGCGCACGACCCCGTCCGTGCCGCGCACCGTCAGGATCGATTCGTTCAGGAACCGGAAGGTCAGGTAGTCGCCGGGCGCGCGCACGTCGTTGACGTGGCAGACCAGGTGCCAGCTCTTGCGGAACACCACCTGGCGCTCGAGCTCGAAGAACTCGGGGTCCCAGTAAGCCCAGCCAGGCAGGCTGAAGTCGTCTTCCGTGCGAAGATCCGGGCTTGCGAAGCGGTCAGGGTCGATACGTGCATTCATTGTTGAACGATCGTACAATAAGCTCGCCCGCAGCGTCAACGAGAGCAGCCGCGCGATGAGACCGACCATCCAGATCCTCGAACCCGCACAGATCGCCGCAGTGCTCGCCGAAGCGAAGCGCATCATGGCCGAGACCGGCATGGACATCCGCGGCGCGAAGCTCCGCCAGCGCCTCGTCGACGCGGGCCTGCCGACCGACGCGAACGGCCGCGTGCGCTTCCCGGTCGAGGTCGTGGAACGCGCCATCGCCACGGCGCCAAAGTCCTTCACGCTCTACAACCGCGACGGCGACCCGCACGCCGAGATCGGCGGCTGGAACGTGCACTTCATCCCGGGCTCGAGCGGGCTCAAGATCATGGACCACCGGACCGGCGAGACTCGGCTGGCCAACTCGACCGATTTCATCGAGTACGCCCGCCTCTGCGACGGGCTGCCTCACATCCCCTATCTCGCGACGGCGTTCTCCACGAACCACGACATCGAACCGCAGGTCTCGGACGCCTGGCGGCTCTACATGGTGCTGACCACGACGAAGAAACCGGTGGTCTCGGGCGCATTCGGCGAGCACGGCGTACCGCGCATGGCCGAGATGATGCAGCTCTTCCGGCGCGACCGCGCGGACCTCGTCGCCCGCCCGATGTCGATCTTCACGATCACCGCGACCGGCAACTTCCGCTTCGGCGAGGATTCCTGCCAGAACCTGCTCGACTGCGTGGAGGCCGGCATCCCGATCGAGATCGTGCCGGTCACGCTGATGGGGCTCATCGCCCCGGTCACGCTGATGGGCGCCCTCGTGTTCCACTGCGTGGACGTGCTGACCGGCATCACCATGGCGCAGGTGATCAAGCCGGGCGCGCCGGTGCTGTTCGGCGGCGCGCCCGCGACCTTCCACATGCGCGCGGCCAGCGCACCGATGGCGGCCATCGAGGCGCAGCGCCTCAACGTCGCCTACGTCGCCGTCGCGAAATCGCTCGGCCTGCCGACCCAGGCCTACATGGCGCTCTCGGACGGCAAGTTCCTGGATGCGCAGGCGGGCGCCGAGACCATGTCGAGCGCGCTGCTCGCCGCGCTCGCCGGCGTGAACTCCGTATCCGGCCCCGGCATGCTCGACTTCGTGCTGACCTTCAGCCTGCCGAAGCTGCTGTTCGACAACGAAGTCTGCGGGCAGTGCCTCAACTTCGTGCGCGAGACGCAGGTGCTCGAGGACATCCCGGCGGGCGGCCTCGTCGACGAAGTGCGCGCGCACGACCACCTGATCACCTCGCCGCACACGCTGAAGTACTGGCCGCAGGAGCTGTACCTGACGGACCCGGTCATCGACCGCGAGAACCGCGAGACCTGGGTCAAGCAGGGCTCGAAGGACCTGCAGGCGCGCGCCGCCGAGCAGGTGGAAAGGCGGCTCTCGTCCTACGTGCAGGTCGAGACCGACGCCGCGGCGGACGCGGAGATGCGCCGCATGATCGTCGCGGGGCTCAAGGACCAGAAGAACCTGCCGGTGCTGCCGCCGCCTCCCGAGCACTCGGCCGCCGCCGCGGCGCCCGGGCGGCGCCGCACCGGGCGCCGGCCGCAGGCCACGGCGCGCAGCGAGTGCTAGCATTCCGGATTCGATGAACGCACAGCACCACCTCGACGCCGTCCGCCAGGTTTCCATCGACGCGATGCGCGATGCGCGCCTCTCGACGCGGCAGGACCTGGTCGTCGTCGAGGAGCCGCTCGAGATCCGCGTCGCGCAGGCGCGCGAACCGGGGCCCGGCACCGCGATGTCCATCACCATGCGCACGCCCGGCCAGGACATCGAGCTGGCCGCGGGCTTCCTGCACGGCGAGGGCATCATCCGCTCGCGCGAGGACATCGCCGGAAGCCGCCTGTGCGGGCTGGACGGAAACATCGTGCGGATCCAGCTTTCCAAGGGCGCGGTCTTCGACGCCGCCCGGCTGCAGCGGAACTTCTACACCACCTCGAGCTGCGGCGTCTGCGGCCACGCCTCCCTCGCCGCCGTCGAGCGCATGCTGCGCTCGCCGCAGGTGGACGGCGCCCTGAAGGTGCCGGCCGCGCTGATCGAGTCGCTGCCCGAGCGGGCGCGCGCGGGCCAGGACGTGTTCCGCGAGACCGGCGGCCTGCACGCCGCCTGCCTGTTCGACGCCGGGGGCCGGCTGCTCGACGTCCGCGAGGATGTCGGCCGCCACAACGCGCTCGACAAGCTCGTCGGGGCCCGCCTGCTCGCCGGCGAGCTGCCGCTCTCGCGCTGCGTGCTGTTCCTGTCGGGGCGGGCGAGCTTCGAGCTGCTGCAGAAGGCCGCGGTCGCGGGCATCCCGGTGGTCGCCTCGGTCGGCGCGCCCTCCTCGCTCGCCATCGATCTCGCGCAGCGCACCGGGATCCTGCTGATCGGATTCCTGCGCGGCCATTCCTTCAACGTGTACGCGCACCGGGAGCGGCTGCAGTGAGCGTATCCGCCGCATCGGGGGGAACGGCCGACGAGCAGCGCGTCCTCGCGATCGTCGAGCGGCATCGCCACCGCGACGGGCCGCTGATCGAGGTGCTGCACGACGTGCAGACCGAGTTCGGCTGCATTCCGCAGGGCGCCGTCGCCGCCATCGCGCGCGGGCTCAACCTGTCGCGCGCGGAAGTCCACGGCGTCGTCACCTTCTACCACCATTTCCGTACGCGCCCGCCGGGCCGGCACGTGCTGCAGGTCTGCCGCGCCGAGTCCTGCCAGGCGGCGGGCGGCAAGATGATCGAGGCGCACGCGAAGGCGCGGCTCGGCATCGACTTCGGCCAGACGACCGCGGACGGGCGGTTCACGCTGGAGGCCGTGTACTGCCTCGGCCTGTGCGCCTGTTCGCCGGCGGCGATGCTGGACGACGAAGTCCACGGCCGCGTGACGCGCGAGAGCCTCGACGCCCTCCTCGACGCCGGCGCGAAGGTGCAGCCATGAGCGTCACGGTCTGGGTGCCGGGCGACGCCGGCGCGCTCGCGCTGGGCGCGGAGGCGACGGCGCGGGCGCTCACGGCGCAGGCCCGCGCCATGGGCACGGAAGTCCGCCTGCGCCGCAACGGCTCGCGCGGGCTGTACTGGCTCGAACCGCTCGTCGAGGCCGAGACACCCTCGGGGCGGGTCGCCTACGGCCCGGTGCGCGCGTCCGACGTTCCCGCCCTGCTTACGGCCGGCCTGCTCGACGGCCGCGCGCATCCGCTCCGGCTCGGCGACATCGAACAGCACCCCTGGCTCGCCACGCAGCAGCGCCTCACGTTCGCGCGCGTCGGCCGCATCGACCCGCTCGACCTCGAGGCGTACCGCGCCGCGGGCGGCTACCGCGGGCTCGCGCGCGCGCTCGAGCTCGGGCCCGAGGCGGCGGTGAACGAGGTACTCGAATCCGGCTTGCGCGGCCGCGGCGGCGCGGCCTTCCCGACCGGCATCAAGTGGCAGACCGTGGCGAAGCAGCCGCGCGGCCAGAAGTACGTGACCTGCAATGCCGACGAAGGCGACTCCGGCACCTACTCCGACCGCATGCTGATGGAAGGCGACCCGTTCACGCTGATCGAGGGCATGACCATCGCCGGCGTCGCGGTCGGGGCGACCAAGGGCTATGTCTACCTGCGCGTCGAGTACCCGCATGCGTACAGGATCCTGGACGCCGCGATCGCGAAAGCGCGCGCGGCCGGGCTGCTCGGCGCGGACGTGATGGGCTCGGGCCTCGCCTTCGACCTGGAAATGCGGCTCGGCGCCGGCGCCTACGTCTGCGGCGAGGAGACCTCGATGCTCGAGAGCCTCGAGGGTCGCCGTGGCGAGGTCCGCGTGCGACCGCCGCTGCCCGCGGAGAAAGGCCTGTTCGGCGCGCCGACCATCGTCAACAACGTCATCACGCTCGCGAGCGTGCCGACGATCCTGGCGAATGGCGCGGCCGCCTACAAGGATTACGGGCAAGCGCGCTCGCGCGGCACGCTGCCGCTGCAGCTCGCCGGCAACATCCGCCGCGGCGGGCTCGTGGAGCGCGCCTTCGGCCTGACCGTGCGCGAGCTGATCGAGGACTACGGCGGCGGCTCGCTGAGCGGGCGGCCGATCCGCGCCGTGCAGATCGGCGGCCCCCTCGGCGCCTACCTGCCGGCCTCGCAGTTCGACACGCCGCTCGAGTACGAGGCGCTCGCCGCGATCGGCGCGCTGCTCGGACACGGCGGCGTGGTCGCCTTCGACGACACGGTCGACATGCTCGAGATGGCCCGCTACGCGATGGAGTTCTGCGCCCACGAGTCCTGCGGCAAATGCACGCCCTGCCGGATCGGCTCCGTCCGCGGCGCCGAGGCCCTGGCCGCCGTGGGCCGCGGCGAGGACCGTGACCGGCAGCTTGCCCTGGTCGAGGAACTCTGCGATACGATGTTGAATGCGTCCCTGTGCGGCCTGGGGGGCATGACCCCCTTCCCCGTGCAGAGCGCCATGAAGCACTTCCCGGAAGACTTCAGGGCCCGGACGCGAGGAGGCTAGATGTACTCGATCGACCATCGCGACCTCGGCACGCCGCCTGCGCCGTCGGAGGAATCGGTCACGCTCGAGGTCGACGGCGCGACGGTGACGGTGCCCGCGGGCACCTCGGTCATGCGCGCCGCCGCGCTCGCCGACACGCAGATCCCGAAGCTCTGCGCCACGGATTCGCTGAAGGCCTTCGGCTCCTGCCGCCTGTGCCTGGTCGAGATCGAGGGCCGCAAGGGCTTCCCGGCCTCCTGCACGACCGCCGTCGCGCCCGGCATGAAGGTACGCACCAATTCTCCGCGCATCCAGCAGCTGCGCCGCGGTGTCGTGGAACTCTACGTCTCCGACCACCCGCTCGACTGCGAGGACTGCCCGGCGAACGGCCACTGCGAGCTGCAGGACGCGGCCGAGGTCACGGGCATCACGCACTCGCGCTGGGCGAAAGGCGCGACCCAGCGCGGCGTCGCGCCGGACGTCAGCAACCCCTACTTCGACTTCAACCCTGACCTGTGCATCGTCTGCTCGCGCTGCGTGCGCGCCTGCGACGAGACCCAGGGCACGCTCGCCCTGACGATCGAGGGCCGCGGCTTCGGGTCGCGCGTCTCCGCCAGCGAGCACCAGCCCTTCCTCGCCTCCGAGTGCGTGTCCTGCGGCGCCTGTGTGGAGGCTTGCCCGACCGCCGCCTTGTCGGAGAAGTCGATCGCCGCTCTCGGACAACCCGAAAAGGCCGTTGCGACGACCTGCGGCTACTGCGGCGTCGGCTGCTCGCTGAAGGCCGAGATGAAGCAGGAAACCGTCGTGCGCATGGTGCCAAACCGCTCCGGTCAGGCGAATCAGGGCCACGCCTGCATCAAGGGCCGCTTCGCCTACGGCTACGCGACCCACAAGGACCGGATCACCAAGCCGATGATCCGCGCCAAGATCACGGACGCCTGGCGCGAGGTGAGCTGGGAAGAGGCCTTCCAGTACACGGCGCGCGAGTTCCGCCGCATCCAGCAGAAATACGGCCGCAACTCCGTCGGCGGCATCACCTCCTCGCGCTGCACGAACGAGGAGACCTACCTGGTGCAGAAGCTGGTTCGCGCCGCGCTCCTGACCAACAACGTCGACACCTGCGCGCGCGTCTGCCACTCCCCGACCGGCTACGGCCTCAAGCACACGCTCGGCGAGTCGGCCGGCACCCAGGCCTTCACGTCCGTGCAGAAGGCGGACGTCATCATCGTCGTCGGCGCCAATCCGACCGACGGCCATCCGGTGTTCGGCTCCCAGCTGAAGCGGCGCCTGCGCCAGGGCGCGAAGTTGATCGTCATCGACCCGCGCGCGACCGACCTGGTGCGCACGCCGCACATCGAAGCGGCTTTCCACCTGCAGCTCAGGCCCGGCACCAACGTCGCGATCATCAACGCGCTCGCGCACGTCATCGTCACCGAGGGACTCGCGAAGGAAGCCTACGCCCTCGAGCGCTGCGAGCCGAAGTCCTGGCAGGAATGGAAGGACTTCATCGCCGACCCGCGGCATTCGCCGGAAGCGACCGAGTCGATCAGCGGCGTGCCGGCGCACCTGGTGCGCGGCGCGGCACGGCTCTACGCCGCCGGCCCGAACAGCGCGATCTACTACGGCCTCGGCGTGACCGAGCACAGCCAGGGCACGACCATGGTCATGGGCATCGCGAACCTCGCGATGGCGACCGGCAACCTCGGCCGCGAGGGCGTGGGCGTCAACCCGCTGCGCGGCCAGAACAACGTGCAGGGCTCCTGCGACATGGGCTCCTTCCCGCACGAGCTGCCCGGCTACCGCCACGTGTCCGACGCGATCACGCGCGGCCAGTTCGAGTCGGCCTGGAACGTGACGCTCGGCGACGAGCCGGGGCTGCGCATCCCGAACATGTTCGAGGCGGCGCTCGACGGCAGCTTCAAGGGCATGTACATCCAGGGCGAGGACTTCGTGCAGTCCGACCCGAACACGCACCACGTGACCTCGGCGCTGGCCGCGATGGAATGCGTGGTCGTGCAGGACCTGTTCCTGGTCGAGACCGCGCGCTACGCGCACGTGTTCCTGCCCGGCGCCTCCTTCCTGGAGAAGGACGGCACGTTCACCAACGCGGAGCGGCGCATCGCGCGCGTGCGCAAGGTCATGGAGCCGCTGGCCGGCCTCGCGGACTGGGAAGTGACGATGCGCCTCGCGCAGGCGCTCGGGTACCCGATGCACTACGCGCACCCGTCCGAGATCATGGACGAGATCGCGCGGCTGACCCCGACGTTCACGGGCGTAAGCTACGAGAAGCTCGATCGCCTCGGCAGCATCCAGTGGCCCTGCAACGACGCGGCGCCCGAGGGCACGCCGACCATGCACGTCGGCAGTTTCGTGCGCGGCAAGGGCAAGTTCTACCGCACCGAGTACGTGCCGACCGCCGAGCGCTCGACCAGCCGCTACCCGCTGCTGCTGACGACCGGCCGCGTGCTGTACCAGTACAACGTCGGCACCCAGACCCGGCGCACGAAGAACGTGATCTTCAACAAGGAAGACGTCCTCGAGATGCACCCGGACGACGCGGAGGCGCGCGGCATCAGGGACGGCGACCTGGTCGGCGTCGCGAGCCGCGCGGGCGAGATCGTCGTGCATGCGCGGCTGACCCGGCGCATCGCGCGCGGCGTCGTGTACACGACCTTCCACTTCCCGGAGTCGGGCGTGAACCTCGTGACCACCGAGAACTCCGACTGGGCGACCAACTGCCCGGAGTACAAGGTGACCGCGGTCGAGGTCGTGAAGGTCACGCAGCCCGACGCCTGGAAGGCGCGCGTGGGGTCGCAGCGCACCTCCCGCAAGGGCGCCTCCGCGTCGGTCGGCTGAGCGCGGACCCGCGATGAACGTCCAGCGCCTCGTCACGATGGCGAACGACATCTCGAACTTCTTCGGCTCGGACCCCGACCCGGCCGCCGCGGCCGAGCAGGTCGCAGGCCACCTCAAGAAGTTCTGGGAGCCCCGCATGCGCGAGGAAATCCGCCGCTACGTCGCCGCGGGCGGCGAAGGCCTCTCCTCAATCGCGATCCAGGCCGTCAAAAAACTCTCGTAGCCCGTCACGCGCACAAGCCGCCGGGACTCGTGCACGCGCGACGCGCCGCGTCCGGCAACGCGCACGATGTGCCGCGACGCGTCACGCGCGCGCCGGCCGGGCGGGGTCCCGTACGAGCGACTTGCGGTCGCCGCCAGGAGCGAGTACGGGAACCCCGCACGGCCAAGCGCGCGTCACCACCCGCCGGCGAAGCATGCGCACGGCACGCTGCACGGCTTACGCGTGCCGGATCTCGAAGCAGGCGTGCACTTTCGCGTCCCGCGCGAAGTCGAAGGGAATCGTCGACTTGGTGATGTCGCGGACCTGCAGGTCCTTCAGTGAGTCTGCGTCCAGCCTGAATTTCCGGAAGTTGGTCGAGAACAGCAGCAACCCGCCCGGGGCCAGCCGCTTCATCGTCGCGCGGATCAGGTCGACGTGATCGCGCTGCACGTCGAACTCGCGGTCCATGCGCTTGGAGTTGGAGAAGGTCGGCGGGTCGAGGAAGATCAGGTCGTAGCGCTCCGCGCGCTCCTCCGCCAGCCAGGCGAGGCAGTCCTCCTGGACGAAGGCGTGCTGCGCGCCGGCCAGGCCGTTCACGGCCAGGTTCCGCTTCGCCCACTCGAGATAAGTTCGCGACATGTCGACGCTGGTCGTCGACGTCGCGCCGCCCGCCGCCGCATGGACCGTCGCCGCGCAGGTGTAGCAGAAGAGGTTGAGGAATCGCTTGCCGCCCGCGAGCTTGCCGATGCGCGCGCGCGTCTTGCGGTGGTCGAGGAAGAGCCCCGTGTCGAGGTAGTCGGTGAAGTTGACCAGGAGCTTCAGCCCGCCCTCGTCCACGACGACGCGCTCGCCCACCTCCGCGATCGCCTCGTACTGCGCCCTGCCCTTCTGCGGCCGGCGCGTGCGCCAGTAGATCGCCTCCGGCGGCAGGCCCGTGACTTCCGGCAGCACCGAGATCGCCTCTTCGCGGCGGGCGCGCGCCCGTTCCTTGTCCACGGTCGCCGGCGGCGCGTACTCCTGCACGTAGAGCCAGCGACCGGCGCTGCCCGCGGGATCCGACTGGTACAGGTCGATCGCAAAGGCGTATTCGGGCATGTCCGCGTCGTACACGCGGAAGCACGAAACTTTCTCGCGCCGCGCCCAGGCGGCGATCCGGTCGAGGTTCTTCGCGAGGCGGTTGGCGAACATCTGCGCGCCAGGCCGTGCGCGCGCCGACTCGGCGTCGATCACCGGCAGCCGCCCGGGCTCGCGCGCCTGGACGAACTGCGAGGGCTCAACCGTGATCCGCAGCAGCCGGCACTCTATCGGCCCGTTCATCATCCGGTGCGTGCGCCGCGCATTGATGCCGAGCTCGCGGCCCAGTGCCGGGTTGCCGGTGAAGATCGCGGCCTCCCAGCCGCGATAGCCGTCGCGCAGGCGCTCGCCGAGCAGCGCGTAAAGCCCGCGCAACTCGTCGCTCTCGCCGATGCGCTCGCCGTAGGGCGGGTTCACCGCGACGAGGCCCGAGGGCGCCGGCGCCGAGGGCAGCTTCCCGAGTTCGCAGCGCTGGAAGAACAGCCGCCGGTCGAGCCCGGCGCGCGCGGCGTTTGCCTCCGCATCGCGGATCGCGACCGGGTCGCGGTCGAAGCCGCGGATCCGGCCCGGCGTCAGGAGCGCGACCTGGCGGCGCGCCTCGGCGGCGGCGCGCACCGACGCCCAGGCGTCGGCATCGTGCAGCTTCCAGCGCTCGAAGCCGAAGCCCGGCCGCAGGAGGCCCGGCGCGATGTCGGCGGCGATCAGCGCCGCCTCGATCGGCAGCGTCCCCGAGCCGCACATCGGGTCCACGAAACTGCCGCCGGCCGCCGCGATCGCGGGCCAGCCGGCCCGCACCAGGATCGCGGCCGCGAGGTTCTCCTTGAGAGGCGCGGCGCCGGCGCCGCCGCGGTAGCCGCGCCGGTGCAGGCTCTCGCCGGAGAGGTCGATCGCCAGCGTCATCGCGCCGCGCGCCGCGTGCGCGTTGATGCGGAGCGTCGGAGACTCGCGGTCCACCGAGGGTCGCGTGCCGGTGCGCTCGCGGAACTGGTCGACGATCGCGTCCTTCACGCGCTGCGCGCCGAACTGCGTGTGCGTGATGCCGGGGACGGCGCCCGAGAAGTCCACGGCGAGGGTGCCCGACGCGTCCATGTGGGCGGCCCAGTCGACCGCGGCAACGCCCGCATAGAGCGCGGGGGCGTCGGCGACCGGAAAGCGCGCGACCTGCCACAGGACGCGCAACGCGATGCGCGACTCGAGGCAGGCGCGATAGGCGTCGACGAGCCCGCCTTCGCAGGCGACGCCGCCCTGGAACTCGCGCGCGCCCGCGATGCCGAGCGCCGCGAGTTCCGCGGCCAGCAGGTCTGCGGTGCCGGCGGCGGACGTCACGAAGAATGGCGCACGCATCAGGCGCCGCCCGGTTGCACGATCTCGGCGCCGCGCATGGGCCGGTCGAGGAAGCCGGCCAGGATCCGGTAGACATCGGGGTCGAACGGCTCGCCGGCATGGCACCAGCGGTCGAAGACGTGGGTCTCCTCGACGCCGCGCCAGTCGCGCTCGCGGATGCCGATCGGTCCCGTGAATGGCCAGTCACGGCGCCTGAGGCCGGCGAGCGCGAGCTTCGCGCGGACGGCGTGCAGCGCGGGCGACTCACGGCCGGCGCACACGCCCCGGCAGCGGCCGAGCTGGAAGCCGATGCAGGAACCTTCGCCCGGCTCGAGCCCGAGCCAGCGCGCGCAGAGTTCGTGCTCGCGCAGGAGACCCTCGAGCGCGCGCTCGGCGTCCACGCGCCTGCGGAACAGGCCGTAGCTCGCGCCGGGGTCGTCCATCGCGTCGAGTTCCCGGATGTCGGCGAGCGGCATGGCGCCGTCCTCGCGCAGGCGGATCGCCCACAGGGCGCCTGCGTCGCGCGAACGCCGGTTCAAGGCGGGCCTGCGCGACTTGATGAGCCGCGCCTCGGTCAGCAGCGCACCGAACTCGCCGGCCGTCTCGATCCACTCGATGCGCCGCACCCGCTCCGCCAGTTCGCGGTCGAGCCTTGCCCGCGAGCCCGTGAAGTGGGCCGGCACGCGCATGGCGAGGTTGCCCGCCTTGCCGACGTACAGGAGCGCGTCGGCCTCGCCGTACAGCAGGTAGACGCCCGGGCTTTCGGGCAGCTCGTCGGCGATCCCCGGGTCGAGCTGCGGCGGCAGCTGCGCCGTCCCGGTCAGGCGCGCGACCAGCGGCGCAAGGACCTCGCGCGGCCAGCGCGCGCGGGCGACGCCGATGAACTCCGCCAGCACCCGCGCGTCGCCGAGCGCGCGGTGGCGCGCCTCGCAGCCGATGCCATGGCGCGCCATCACCGCGTCCAGGTTGTGGCCGCGTTCGTCCGGCGTGAGGGCGCGGGAAAGCCGCACCGTGCAGAGCACCGGCGCGCGGAAACGCCGCCCGAGGCGCCGGAACTCGCTGCGCAGGAAGCCGTAGTCGAAGCGCGCGTTGTGCGCGACGAACAGGCACCCGTCGGTGCGCGCGGCGATGTCGTCGGCGACCTTCGCGAACGGCGGCGCTTCCGTGACCATGGCCTCGGTGATGCCCGTGAACTGCTGGATCGCGTGGGGGATGCGGACGCCGGGGTTCACCAGCGTCGACCACTCCTCGACGATCGCGCCGCCGTCGAGCAGGACGATGCCCGCCTCCATGACCCGGTCGCGCCCCGCGTGCCCGCCGGTGGTTTCGAGGTCCACGCAGGCGATGCGGCCCGCGAGGGCGTCCTCAGCCCCGGCCACCGTCCAGCTTCAGCAGCGGCCCGTACAGGTCCGGTCGCCGGTCGCGGAACACGCCCCAGGAGTGCCGGTACTTGCGGATCTCCTCGAGGTCGAAGCTCGCCGTGATCACCTGTTCGCTGGCGTCGTCGGCCTGGGCGACCACCGCGCCCGTGTGGTCGGCGATGAACGAGTGACCGTAGAAGGTGATCGACAGTTTCTCGCCCCGCTCGGTGCCGATGCGGTTCGAGGCCACGAGCGGCATGATGTTGGCTGCGGCGTGGCCCTGCATGGTGCGCTGCCAGTGCCAGCGCGAGTCTAGCGCCGGATCCTGCGGCTCCGAGCCGATCGCCGTCGGGTACAGGAGGATCTCGGCGCCCATCAGCGCCATCGCCCGCGCGGTCTCCGGAAACCACTGGTCCCAGCACACCGCGACGCCCAGCGTGCCGAAGCGGGTAGGCCACACCTTGAAGCCGGTGTCGCCGGGCGAGAAATAGAACTTCTCGTGGTAGCCCGGGCTCTCCGGGATGTGCGACTTGCGGTAGATGCCGAGCGCCGCGCCGTCCGCATCCACCATGACGAGCGTGTTGAAGTAGGCGTTCTGCGCGCGCTCGAACACCGACAGCGGCAGCACCACGCCGAGTTCGGCGGCCACCTTCGAGAGCCGCCGGATTGCCGGGTTCTCGGCGATCGGCAGCGCCAGCTCGAAGTGCTTCGCGAGGTGGTCCTTGCAGAAATACGGCGTCTCGAACAGTTCCTGGATCAGGATGACATTGGCGCCCCGCTTTGCGGCCGCGCGGACCAGCTTCTCCGCGTTCGCGATGTTCGCCTCGCGGTCGGAGCCGCAGGCCATCTGCATCGCGGCGACGGTCACCTTCATGACAGGTCGATCCAGGTGGTCTTGAGCTCGGTGTACTTGTCCATGGCGTGCAGCGACTTGTCGCGCCCGTTGCCGGACTGCTTGAAGCCGCCGAACGGCACGGTGATGTCGTCCGCGTCGTAGCAGTTGACGTACACGGTGCCGGCGCGCAGCCGCTTCGCGACGCGGTGGGCGGTCGTGATGTCGCGGCTCCAGACCGCAGCGGTCAGGCCGTAGCTCACGTCGTTCGCGATCTTCACCGCCTCCTCGACGTCGCTGAAGGTGATCGTCGACAGCACCGGCCCGAAGATCTCCTCGCGTGCGATCTTCATGCCGGGCTTCACGTCCGCGAACACGGTCGGCTCCACGAAGAATCCCCCGCTTTCGCGGCGCGCACGCTTGCCGCCGAGGCGGACCTCGGCGCCTTCCTCCCTGCCCGACTCGATGTAGCCGAGCACGGTGTTGAGCTGCACCTGGTCGACGATCGCGCCGAGGCGCGTCTTCGGGTCCAGCGGGTCGCCAGGCTGCAGGGTCCTGCCGATCTCGACGATCTTCTCGAGCATCGCGTCCTTCACGGACTCGTGCACCACCAGCCGCGAGGCGGCTGAGCACATCTCGCCCTGGTTGAAGAAGATGCCCCAGGCGGCGGCGGTCGCGGCGCGCTCGAGGTCGGCGACGTCGCCGAGCACGACATTCGGCGCCTTGCCGCCGCACTCGAGCCAGACGCGCTTCATGTTCGACTTGCCCGAGTACTCGAGCATGCGCTTGCCGGTGCGCGTCGAGCCGGTGAAGGCGATGCAGTCGACGTCCATGTGCATCGCGAGCGCCTCGCCGGCCGTGTTGCCGAAACCCGGGACGACGTTCAGCACGCCCTCCGGCAGCCCGGCCTCCATCGCCAGCTCGGCCACGCGCAGGGCCGTGAGCGGCGACTTCTCGGAGGGCTTCAGCACCACGGAGTTGCCGGTCGCGAGCGCCGGTCCGAGTTTCCACGAGGCCATCAGCAGCGGGAAGTTCCAGGGCACGATCGCGCCGACGACGCCGACGGGTTCGCGCGTGATGAGGGCGAGCGCCTCGTGTGCGGTCGGCGCCACCTCGTCGTAGACCTTGTCGATCGCTTCCGCGTACCAGGAGATGCAGTTCGCGGCCGCCGGGACGTCGACCTTCATCGAGTCGGAGATCGGCTTGCCCATGTCGAGGGTTTCGGTGAGCGCGAGCTCCTCGCGGTGCTTGCGGATCAGTTCCGCGAAGCGCAGCAGCACCTTCTTGCGCGCCGCCGGCGCCAGCCGCGACCAGGCGCCGCCTTCGAACGCGCGGCGCGCGCTGGCGACGGCGGCCTCGACGTCCGACGCGTCGCAGGCGGCGACCTGCGCGAGCACCAGGCCGTTTGCCGGGTTGACGCAGTCGAAGGTCGCGCCGGAGACGGCCGGCACGTACTTGCCGTCGATGAAGGCCTCGGTGCGCGGCTTCAGCGCCTTCGCGAGCGCCTGCCAGTCCACGGATTTCTGTTCACGGGTCACGACGGTGTCCTCAGAGGGTCGGCGGGCACGAGGCGCTGATGATCTCACAGCGCTCGCGCCCGCGATTCCGGAAGCGGTGCGGCACTGCACTCGCGAAATAATAGGCGTCCCCGGGCCCGAGCACGCGCGTCTGGCCGCCGATGGTCACCTCGACCCGGCCCGCCACGACCACGCCCCCTTCCTCGCCCGCGTGCCTCAGCATTTCGGAGCCCGTGTCCGCCCCCGGTTCGTAGGCTTCGCGCAGGACCGTCATGCGCCGGCCCGGGCGGTGCGCCGCGACGAGCTGCAGCGATACCGGCCCCTCGCCGAGCTCGACCAGCTCGTCCTTGCCGTAGAACACCTGGGTCGTGCCGGCCGGGTCCATCGTGAAGAACTCCGCGAGCCCCATGGGCAGGCCGTCGAGCACCTTCTTGAGCGAGGCGACCGAGGGACTCACCCGCCCCTGTTCGATCAGGGAAATCATGCCGTTCGTGACGCCTGCGCGCTTGGCGAGTTCGCGCTGTGAGAGTCCGTGCATCTGCCGGACGGCCTTCAGCCGTGCGGCGACGTCGTTCGCCATGGTGACCCCGTTTTGTCTATGATTTTAAACACGAAGCCGCGTAATATCGGCTTTTCTTCCCGAAAGTGTCAATTATATGAACGCAATTCCCAAGCCTGTCGCCGTCCCCGCCGACCTCGAAGCGTTCTGGATGCCGTTCACGGCGAACCGCCAGTTCAAGGCGAGCCCGCGCCTGCTGGCGCGGGCCGAGGGTCTCTACTACTGGACGCCGGAGGGCCGCCAGGTCCTGGATGCCGCTTCCGGCCTCTGGTGCGTCAACGCCGGCCACGGGCGCAAGGAAATCACCGAGGCGGTCGCCCGGCAGATCGCGGTGATGGACTACGCCCCGCCCTTCCAGATGGGCCATCCGATCGCCTTCGAGTTCGCGAGCGCGCTCGCCGGGATTTCGCCGAAGGGCCTCGACCGCGTCTTCTTCACGAATTCCGGTTCGGAGTCGGTCGACACCGCGCTCAAGATCGCGATCGCCTACCACCGCGTCCGCGGCGAGGCCGCCCGGACCCGCCTGATCGGCCGCGAGCGCGGCTACCACGGCGTCGGCTTCGGCGGCATCTCGGTCGGCGGCATGGTCAACAACCGCAAGTGGTTCGGGGCGCTGCTCCCGGGCGTCGATCACCTGCGCCACACCCACGACCCGTCGCGCAACCTGTTCTCGAAGGGGCTGCCCGAGCACGGCGCGGAATTCGCCGACGACCTCGAGCGTCTCGTCGCCCTGCACGACGCCTCGACGATCGCCGCGGTGATCGTCGAGCCGATCGCCGGATCGACCGGGGTGCTGCTGCCGCCGAAAGGCTACCTGAAGCGCCTGCGGGAACTGTGCACGAAACACGGCATCCTGCTCGTCTTCGACGAGGTCATCACCGGCTTCGGCCGCACGGGCTCGCCGTTCGCATCCCAGGAGTTCGACGTCGTTCCGGACCTGATCACCTGCGCGAAGGGACTCACCAACGGCGCCGTGCCGATGGGCGCGGTGCTCGTCCGGCGCGAGATCCACGACGCGTTCATGTCGGGACCCGCGGGCGCGATCGAGCTGTTCCACGGCTACACCTACTCGGCGCACCCGATCGCCTGCGCCGCGGGCCTCGCGGCCCTCGACATCTACCGCGGGGAGAAGCTCTTCGAGCGCGCGAAGGCGATGGCGCCCTACTGGTCGGACGCCGTCCATGCGCTGCGGGGCCGCAGGCACGTCGTCGACCTGCGCGCCTACGGCCTGGTCGCCGGCATCGAGCTGGCCTCCCGGGAGGGCGCGATCGGCGCCCGCGCCTATGATGCGCTGGTCGCGGCCTTCAACGCCGGGCTCCTGATCCGCATCACGGGCGACACGATCGCGCTGTCGCCGCCGCTCATCGTCGAGCGCAAGGACGTGGACCGGATCTTCGAGACCCTGTCCGGGATCATCGACCGCTTGGACTGACGCGCCGGAGGCAGGTATCCTCGGATCCGGTACCTGGTGCATTCGCACCATCCGGGGGATCGCGTATGAATCACCGCTACCCGGCGTCAGTCCGCGCGGCTGTCGCCCTCGCTTTGTCCTGCCCGCTCGCCTTGCAGGCCCAGCAGGAATCGCCGCCGGCGGCGGAGCCCGCGGTCGTCGGGCTCGAGGAGATCGTGATCACGGCGCAGAAGCGCCAGCAGTCCCTGCAGGACGTGCCGCTCTCGGTGTCCGCCTTCACCGGCGACATGCTGAGCGAGGGCCGCATGGCGGACATCCGCGCCATCGTCGACTTCACGCCGGGCTTCAGCGGAAACACGGCGGACGGCTTCACCGACGCGCTGTCCATGCGCGGCATCTCGACCAACGACTTCGGCATCGGCGGCGATCCCTCGGTCGCCATGTTCGAGGACGGCATCTGGGCGGGCCGCACCGGCGGCGTCATGACCTCGATGTTCGACGTCGAGCGCGTCGAGGTCGTCAAGGGCCCGCAGGGCACCCTGTTCGGCCGCAACTCGATCGCCGGCGCCGTGAGCACGTTCACCAACAAGCCGCAGAGCGCGTTCGGCGCCAGCGCGGAGCTCTCGCTCGCCGAGTTCTCCGAGATCGAAGCCAACGGCATGGTCAACATCCCGCTCAGCGACCAGTGGGCGATGCGCGTGGCAGGCTACTTCCTGGAAAACGACGGCTACCTGACCAACCTCGCGGGCGGCGACGACCTCGGCTACCACGAGGTCAGCGCCGGCCGCGTGTCGCTGCGCAGGAGCGGCGAGACCCTCGATGCGACGCTGATCGCCGCCTACGAGGACCGCGAGCAGGACCCGTCCGTGTACTGGGTGCCGGCGGCGGGCTTGTCCGAGGACGAGGTCAACATCGACCTCGGCGAAGACGGGATCAACGAGTCGGACGTGTTCGAGTCGCGCCTGCTGCTCGACTGGACGCTGGGCAACGACTACACCGTCGCCTCGCTGACCGGCTACAAGAAGTTCAATTTCCACTACCTCGAGGACTACGACGGCGGCCCGGAACGGGTCAACGACTACCGCCAGGTCAACGCGGTCGAGTACTGGAGCCAGGAGCTCCGGCTCAATTCGCCGGGCGACGGTCCGGTCACCTGGTTCGTGGGCGCGAGCGTCTACGAGGAGACCATCGACGGCGTATTCGACTACATCTACGACGAGGACGCCCTCTGCCGCGCCATCAGCGTCACCGAGGCGCCGGACTTCGACGGTCCGGCGGAGGGATGCGACGACCCGAACTTCGAGGCCTACTGGGAAGACGACATCGACCCGGCCGACATCCTCGAAGGCAAGGTGGAGCGCAGCTACGTGGACGTCGAGAGTCGCGGCTGGGCCGTGTACGGCGACTTCACCTGGGCCATCAGCGACCGCCTGGAGCTGACCGCGGGCGCGCGCTACACCTTCGACGAGAAGGAGATGGAGAGTCGGGTCCTGGATTCAGGCGGAGCGCTCGGCAACAACTTCAACTTCGAGTTCTTCACCAACGGCACGGTGAGCGACAAGGCCGACTGGAGCGACTTCACGCCGCGCATCGCGCTCGCCTATGACGTCAGCGACGACGTGTCGCTGTACGCGACGGCGTCCATGGGCTACAAGTCCGGCGGCTTCGCGACCTTCGGCTACGACCTGCAGGGGCAGGACATCAACGACGACGGCTCGGCGCCCGACGGCACGACGCCGCTGGAATTCGACCCCGAGCAGGTGGACAGCTACGAGGTCGGCGCCAAGACCCGCCTGCTCGGCAACACCCTGCAGGCCAACGTCGCCCTGTTCCTGTACGACTACACGGACCTGCAGCTCGTGTACTTCGACCAGGGTTCCTCGCAGGTCGCGAACGTGGGCGAGGCGCGGGGCATGGGCATGGAGCTCGACCTGCGCTGGGTGCCGAACGCGAACTGGGACGCGATGTTCGGCCTGTCGCTGCTCGACACCGAGATCACGGACGCGGACGACATCATCGAGGTCGGCGCCTGCGGGGACTGCGACGGCAACAACCTGCCGTTCGCCCCGGAGGTGAGCGCCTCGGCCGTCCTCACCTACCGCACCCCGATCGCCTCCGGCGAGGGCTTCTTCACGACCGAGGCCGTGTACCGCTCCAAGATGTACGGCGGCCCGGACAACATCCCGGATGCCACCGTCGACTCCTGGAACGAGTTCAACTTCCGGCTCGGTTACCGCAGCACCTCGAACTGGTACGCGACGCTCTGGATCGAGAACGCCTTCGACGAACTGTACTTCGAGCGCGGCTGGGAGAACGCGGACGCCGACAACCTTTTCGGTTACGGGCTCTTCAACGAGCTGGTGTGGCCGAACCGCCCGCGGACGGTCGGCGTCACCTTCGGCATGGAGTGGTAGCAAACCTCAAAAAGGGGACGCTAACCTTTTCAAAAGGGGACGCTAACCTTTTCGCGGCCTTGCGCCTGCCTGGAGATCGGGCGGCAACCGCGAAAAGGTTAGCGTCCCCTTTTGAAAAGGTTAGCGTCCCCTTTTTGGGCTAGGGCTTCGCGGCCTCGAAGATCGCGTAGCGCTTGCGCGCCGGCTCGATCGACTCCCAGGTGCCCTTGAAGCCGGCGGGGATCACCCAGGCGTCCCCGGCGTTGAACTGCCAGCGCTTGCCTTCCTCGGAGGTGAGCGTCACGCGGCCCTCGAGCAGGTGGCAGAACTCGTGCTCGGTGTACTCGACCTTCCACTTGCCGATGCTGCTCGACCAGGTTCCGGCGAAGAACTGGTTCGTCGGATCGGTGAAATAGTTGCGCACCACCGTTTTCGGCTCGCCCTTGACGACCTTCTCGGCGGCCACGGCCGATTCCTCGCCCTTCATGCTGCGCCTGAAGTCCACGATCGCGGGTGTCGGCATGGCGTCGTCTCCGTTTGCGTATTTTCCCCGATTGTAGTCTCTGGAACGGGCGGCTGTTCGGGCGTAGGATACCGACATGGGTAACCGACTCCCGCCAATCGTCGGAAACTGGTACGCGCACCGAGACAAGGGCGCGTTGTTCCAGGTGGTCGCGCTCGACGAGGACGCGGGCACGATCGAAATCCAGGAGTTCGACGGCGGCCTCGACGAGCTCGACCTCGACGAGTGGCGCGCGCTTTCCGTGTACGGCGCCGCGCAACCCGAGGACTGGGGCGGCCCGCTCGACGACGTGGAGCCCGACGAGTTCGGCTACACGGACATGGAAGGCGACAAACCGGCGGAATCTTCGCTCGAGTCCGAGACCACGACCTGGGAGCAGATCGTCGAAGACGACGAGTTCGACGAGCCCATCCACTGACGGGAGAGTGTCTTGTCCAGCAATGAATCACTGGTCGCCCGGCGCCAGGCTGCCATCGCGCGCGGCGTGTCCATGGTCCACCCCGTCTTCATCGAGCGCGCCGAGAACGCGCTCCTGTGGGACGGCGAGGGCCGGCGCTACGTGGATTTTGCGGGCGGCATCGCCGTGCTCAACACGGGCCATCGGCACCGCCGCGTGCTGGAGGCCGTGCGCGCCCAGCTCGACAAGGTCACGCACACCTGCTTCCAGATCACGCCCTACGAGCCCTACGTCGCGCTCTGCGAGAAGCTGAACGCGCTCGCGCCCGGCAAGGGACCGAACAAGTCGGTGCTGATGTCGACCGGCGCCGAGGCGGTCGAGAACGCGGTCAAGATCGCCCGCGCGGCGACGGGCCGCCCGGCCGTCATCGCCTTCTCCGGCGGATTCCACGGTCGCACGATCATGGCGCTCGCGCTGACCGGCAAAGTCGATCCGTACAAGGCCGGCTTCGGCCCGTACCCGGCCGAGGTCTACCACGCGCCGTTCCCGAACGCGCTGCACGGCGTGTCGGTGGGGGACTCGTTCCGCGCGCTCGCCCAGATCTTCAAGTGCGACGTCGCGGCGGACCGCGTCGCCGCCATCGTCGTCGAGCCCGTGCAGGGCGAAGGCGGCTTCTACGTCGCGCCGAAAGAATTCATCGTGCGGCTGCGCGAGCTGTGCGACCGGCACGGGATCCTGCTGGTCGCGGACGAGATCCAGAGCGGCGCCGGCCGCACCGGCCGCATGTTCGCGATGGAGCACTATGGCGTCGCAGCCGACCTCTACACGCTGGCGAAGTCGATCGCCGGCGGCTTTCCGCTGTCCGCGGTCGTCGGCCGCGCCGACGTGATGGACGCCTGCGGGCCGGGCGGTCTCGGCGGCACGTACGCAGGCAACCCGGTCGCCTGCGCGGCCGCGCTGGCCGTGCTGCAGGTGTTCGAGGAGGAACGCATCCTGGAACGCGCCGAGCGCCTCGGCGAGCGCATCGGCCGCGCGCTGGACGCGCTGGCGGCGCGCCACCCCGAGATCGTCGAGGTGCGCCGTCTCGGCGCGATGATCGCCTTCGAGCTCGGCGAGGGCGGCGACCCGCACCGTCCGGCTGCGGAGCTGACGAAGAAGCTGACCGCCCGTGCCCGGGAGCTCGGCCTGATCCTGCTGTCCTGCGGGGTCTACGGCAACGTCGTGCGCATCCTCGTGCCGATCACGGCCGAGGACGCGGTGGTCGACGAAGGTCTCGCCATCATCGCGAAGGCGGCCGCGGAGCTCCTGACCGACGCGAACGCGACCGTGCCGCGACTGCGCCCTGCGCTCTAGCGGCCCGCGCATGCGCCGACCACGCCCTGCCCGGATCGCGCTCCTCGCGGCGGTCTTCAGCCTGGCGGCGGGCTGCAGCGGCGAGCCGCCGGCGGACCGCATTTTCGTGGGCGGCTCGGTCTACACGGTGGACCTGCGCCGCAGCCGGGCCGAAGCCGTCGCGGTCCGCGACGGCCGGATCGTCGCCGTCGGAAGCGACGAGGAGATCCGAGGGCTGGCCGGTCGCCGCACGGAGGTCACCGATCTCCGCGGCGCCATGCTGCTGCCGGGCTTCCACGACTCGCACATCCACATCCTGATCGGCGTCGCGACGAAGGACGACTGCGACCTCCTGCGCCTCGAGTCGCAGGAGGCGGTCGAGGCGCGGCTCCAGGAGTGCGCGCAGCTCGCGGGCTACGGGCCGGACCGCTGGGTGGCGGGCGGCGGCTGGTCCGAATGGCTCTGGCCGGACGCCAACCCGGGCAAGGACGTGCTCGACGCGCTGTTCCCGGACCGGCCTGTCTACCTGGTCTCGAGCTTTGGGCACGCGGCCTGGGTGAACAGCCGCGCGCTCGCGCTCGCGGAAATCACGAAGGCGACCGCGGACCCGGCGGACGGCGTGATCGAACGTGACGCCGCCGGCGAGCCGAGCGGCACCCTGCGCGACGCGGCCATGATGCTCGTGGAAAGCAAGCTGCCGGGACGGACGGCGGCACAGCGGCTGGAGTCCGTGCGGGCCGGGATCCGGCTTGCGCACAGCGTGGGCATCACCTCGGTGATCGAGCCGGGGCTCGACGCCGCGCTGATCGAGCCGGTCGTCGCCCTCGCGGATGCCGGCGAGCTCACGCTGCGCACGCGCGCCTCGCTCTCGCCGATCGCCTGGCAGCCCGGGACCTTCGACGACGGCGTTTTCGCCTTCCTCGAGGGCCGCGAGCGCTGGCGCCGTCCGGGCCTCGACGTCGACTCGGTCAAGGTCTACATGGACGGGGTGATCGAGTACGGCACCGGCGCGCTGCTCGAGCCTTACGCGAAAGAGGCGCTCGGCGTCGGCCCGCGCTTCTACACGCAGGCGGACGTGGACCGATACTTCGCGCGCTTCGACGCGATGGGCCTCGCGATCCACGTGCACGCGACCGGCGACGCCGGCATCCGCAGGGCGCTCGACGGTTTTGCGGCGATGCGCAAGGCCAACGGCATGAGTGACAACCGCCACCACATCGTGCACCTGCAGCTGATCCACGAGGACGACCTGCCCCGCTTCGCGGAACTGGGCGTGACGGCGACGTTCCAGCCGCTCTGGGCCTACCCCGACCCTGCCGCGATCGAGCTCGATGTGCCGATGATCGGCGAGGCGCGGACGCAGGCGATGTACCCGATCGGCAGCATGGCGAGGAGCGGCGCGCGCATCGCGGCCGGCAGCGACTATTTCGTCACCGACCTCAACCCGCTGCACGCGATCGAGGCCGCGGTGACGCGCCAGGACCCGTACACGAATTCGGGCGCGGTGCTCGGCGAGTCCGAGCGCGTGGATCTCGCCACGATGGTCGCCGCCTACACGATCAACGGCGCCTGGCTGATGGGCCTCGAGAAGGAACAGGGCTCGATCGAGGTCGGCAAGCGTGCCGACTTCGTCGTGCTGGACCGCGACCTGTTCGCCGGGCCCGCGTCCGCGATCAACGAGGCGAAGGTCGTCATGACGGTCGTCGACGGCCGCAACGTCTACGAGGCGGCGCGGCGGTAGGCGGCCGCACCGGCGTCAGGCGGCCTTCTTCGCTGCGATGTAATCGTCGACCAGCTGCTCGAGGATCGTGAGCGACACCGCGCCGTTCTTCAGCACGACGTCGTGGAAGTCGCGGATGTCGAACTTCGGCCCGAGCTCGCGCTTCGCCCGCTCGCGCAGGTCGAGGATCTTGATCATGCCGATCTTGTAGGACAGCGCCTGTCCCGGGTTGTCGATGTAGCGCTCGACTTCCTTGGTGGCTTCTTCCTTCTTCATCGGGTTGTTGGCGAGCATGTACTCGATCATCTGCTCGCGGGTCCACTTTTTGGCGTGGGCGCCGGTGTCGACGACGAGGCGCGCGGCGCGCAGCATCTCGTTCTGCAGGCGGCCGAAGTCCTGCAGCGGATCGGTGAACCGGCCCTCCTCCTTCGCGAGGCGCTCGGAGTACAGGCCCCAGCCCTCAACGTATGCGCCGAAGTAGGCGAACTTCTGGAATGTCGGCACGCCCTCCAGCTCCTGCTGGATGGCGATCTGGAAATGGTGGCCCGGCGCGCCCTCGTGGTAGGCGATCGTCTCCATCTCGTGCTTCTGCTTGCCGGCCATGTCCTTCAGGTTGACGTAGTAGATGCCCGGGCGGCTGCCGTCCGGCGTCGGCTGGTTGTAGAACGCGATCGGCGCAGTGTCCTGGCGCCACTCCTCGACGCGGCGCACCTCGAGCGGGGCCTTGGGCAGCACGTTGAAGTACTTGCCGACGTCGGCGTAGATCGAGTCGATGTACGCCTTCGACTGGTCGAGGTAAGCCTGGCGCCCGGCGTCCGTGTTCGGGTAGAAGTTGGACGGGTCGGTGCGGAGGTACTCGAAGAACGCTGGCAGGTCGCCCTGGAAGCCGACCTTCTTCATGATGGCTTCCATCTCGCCGCGGATGCGCGCGACCTCGGCGAGGCCGATGTCGTGGATCTGGCCGGCCGTGAGGTCCGGCACCGTCGTCCAGAACCGGACCTGCGACTCGTAGTAGGCGGCGCCGTCGGGCAGCGCCCAGACGCCGTGCGGGCCGGGCGACTTCGGGCGCAGCGCCTCGATCGCGGCGATCATCGCCAGCGTGCCGCGCTTCATCGGGCCCTGCATCGCGGCGATGCCGGCGTCGAGCAGGCGCTGCTTCTCGGCGTCCGGGGCGTCGAGCTTCCCGACCTTCGCGCGGAAGTCGGCGAGTATCGCCGAGTCCTTGCCGCTGTCGTCGAACGGTGCGCCGGTCAGGACATTGCGCGCGTCCGCGATCACCGGGTCGAAGGAGAACGAGGTCGGCACGACGCCGCGGCGGGCGGACTCCTCGATGCCCTCGATGGACTGCGCATAAGCCTGTTCGAGCGCGTTGAGCCGGGAGACGTAGGCCTCCGCATCGGCCACGGTCTCGATGCCGTGCACGTTCTGCAGGAAGGTCACGAGCGTGGTCGCCGGGTTCGACTGCGTCTGGAACGGGTAGCCGTGGAAGCGCCACTTGAAGTTCCGGATCGCGGTCTCCTGCTGCTCCTCGAAGATCCGGTAACTGACCTTCATCTTGTCGGTGAGCTTCGCGTAGTCGAACTCCGAGCGCAGGCGCTCGAGGTCCTTGCGGGTCAGCCCGTCCTGGCGCTGCCTCTCCGCGTCCGTGAAGTCGTCCCACTTGCCGTAGTCCGGGCCCTTCATGCCGAGGTACGACTGGAAGATCGGGCTGTCTTCGAGTCCGCGCTGGAAGACCTCTTCGAAGAAGGCGGCGAGCCGCTCGTCCTCGGTCCCGGCCGGCGCGGCGGCGGACGCCTCCTGGGCGCCGGCCGCTGCGGCGGCGAGGCCCAGGAACACGAGGCCGCAGGTAGCGGCCATCCGGCGAAGGAACACGGTCATTCGGCTCTCCTGGTGGATTCCGGCGCCCACGCTAGTGGCTGGCGCCGGTCAGCGCAGCCCCGTCCGTCGCGGCATCGGGGCCTCCCGTCTCAAATCGGATGAATAGATGGTGGCTAGGGAGAGAATCGAACTCTCGACCCCGGGGTTATGAATCCCGTGCTCTAACCAGCTGAGCTACCTAGCCACGCGGCGGGAAGGTACCCCGGGGAGGCGGGATTGTCGGGACCGTGCCCCCGGGTGTCAAGGCATGGCGCGCGGACGCAGCCATGCGGCCGGGGCGGCCGCGGCGAGGCCCGCGACGGCCGCGATCAGCCAGTCCTGGAGCCGCAGCGGCTGCACCGCCAGCGCCGATGCAGCGGCCGGCCACTCCGTGACGACCACCGCGGAGACGATCGTCAGCACCGCGATGGCGCGCGCCGCGTTCGTCGCGAGCCGCGTCAGCAGCGCCGACGAAGCAACCGACAGCACGACCAGCGCGGCGAGCGCGAGCGTGCGGGCATGCACGATCCCGCCGGCGGCGAGCGCGACCCGGAACCCGGAGCCGATGGCCGCCGACGCCAGCAATCCGGACGCGAAGATCGCAAACCACTCACGCGGCCCGAAAAAACGGGCATGGCGCGCGGGCGGGTCGTCTTCGGGCGGCCGCCGGGCCGGCGCCTGGAATGCGAGCATCGCGGTCGGGTGCAGGACCAGTTCGAGCCACACGATGTGGATCGGCAGGAACAGCAGCGGAAATCCCGCGAGCGGGACCAGCGCGGCCAGGGCGACGAGCGGAAGGTGCATGACAAGCAGGTAGGCGAAGCTCAGCCGGAGGTTCTGGAACAGCTGCCGCCCCTCCGCCACGGCGTTGACGATCGTGCGCAGCTCGTCGTCCATCAGCACGATGGTGGCCGCCTCGCGCGCGCTCTGGGTGGCGCTCTCGCCCATGGCGATGCCGACGTCCGCGGCCTTCAGCGCCGGAACGTCGTTGACGCCGTCGCCGGTGACGGCCACGACCTCGCCCTGCGCCTGGAGCGCCTTCACGAGCAGGAGCTTCTGCGCAGGAAGGGCCCGGGCCACCACGCGCAACCCGGCGAGGAAACCGGCGCCTTCCCGGCGGACCGCATCCGCCAGGGCATCGCCGTGTACGGCCGCGGAGCGGCCGTCGTCGATGCCGACCTCGCGCGCGACCGAAATCGCATAGGCAGGATGGTCTCCGGTCAGCAGGACCAGCCGGATCCCGGCAGCGTGCGCGCGGCGCACGGCGTCGGCTGCACCCTCGCGCAGCGGATCCTCGAAGGCCAGCAGTCCCGCGAACGCAAATTCACGCTCCGGCTCGTCACCGGAGAATTCCCCGGCATCGAGGCCGCGCGACGCGCAGGCGATCACCTTGTGGGACGTCGCCAGCTCGTCCGCGCGGCGGCGCCACTCGGCGGCCTGCGACGATTCGACGCGGCACAGCGCCAGCACCGTCTCCGGCGCGCCCTTGCACACGGCCAGGAGCCCGCCGGCCTGCGCGGAGTCGCGGTACACGGCGGTCTCGCGACGCCGTTCCTCGGTGAACGGGAACAGGGCGACTTGCGGGCCCGGCGCAGGGCGCTCCGGCGCGGCCTGCAGGATCGCGTCGTCGAGCGGGTCCCCGGTGCGATCGCGCGCGGCCAGCGCGGCGATCCGCAGCAATTCCGGCTCTCCCGCCGCGGCCGCCGGGACGCTGTGCGCGAGGCGCAGCCGTCCCTCCGTCAGCGTGCCCGTCTTGTCCATGCACAGGCAGGTGACGCGCCCGATGTCTTCGACGGCGATCGCGCGACGGACCAGCGCCCGGCGCCGCGCGAGGCGCATGATGCCGACGCCGAGGAAGAACGTGAAGACGACGGGAAACTCCTCCGGAATCGCCGCCACCGCGAGCGTCACCGCGCTCAGCAGCGCATCCGCGAGGCCGTAGCCCTGCATCAGCCGCGCGGCGCCGAGGATCAGGCACAGGATCACGGCGGCGACGACGAGCCGCAGGACGAGCCGGTCGATCGCCTCCTGCAGCCGGGTGCGGCCGCGCGTCTGCGCCAGCGCGCCGCGCACGATCTCGGCGTACACGGTGGCAGGACCGGTGCCCACGACACGCAGGGACGCCTCTCCGGCGAGCAGCCGGGTTCCCGCGAATCCCCAATGGACGACGTCGATGGCCGGGCTGCGCAGCGCGGCGAGCGGCGTCTTGCGGACCGGTATGGATTCGCCGGTCAGCGCCGATTCGTCGACCTGCACGCCGTCGCAGCGCACGAACAGTCCGTCGGCCGGGAGGTACTGCCCGGCCTCGAGCCGCACGAGGTCTCCCGGCACCAGGTCGGCCGCGGCGACGTCCGCAGGCCTGCCATCGCGCACGACCGTCGAGCGGCTCGCGATCCGGCTCTTCAGCCCCTCGGTGGAAACCCGGGTGCGCCGATGCAGCCAGGCGTCCATGCCGGCGAGCGGAACCACGGCAGCCGCCAGGACGGCCGCGTCACCCGGGTCGCCGATCGCCGCATAAAGGATCGAGGTCCCGAGCAGCAGCCAGATCATCGGATCGCGCGCGGTCTCCGCGAGCAGCTCCCGCCACCCGCCGCCCGCCTGCCCGACGATCGCGTTCGGGCCGAAGCGGGCGCGTCGCTCGGCGACCTCCGCTTCCGCGAGCCCGCGCGCGGGCTCGCCGGCAAGGGCGGCGATGTCAGCGAACCGGTCTGAGGGGATCGGATGTCGCAAGGGTTCGCTGCGTCTTTGCGCCGCGTCCGCGCCGGCGGGTCAGGCGGGGTCGGCCGGCGCCTCGGGTGCAGGCGCAGGCGGCGCCAGGGAAAACTCCCCGTCCGCCCTGAAGCGGTGGTAGCCGAGCTTGCCGCTCATCGAGTAACGGATGCGGTCCGCGGCCGCCTCGTCCTTCATGCCGAGGACGTTGCGCACCATGCGCAGCATCGAGACGGTGACGGGCACCTCGACCACCGCCTCGCTGAATCCCGGGATCGCCCCGCCCGCGTCGCTCACGCCGGTCGCGAAGGTCTTGTCCTGGACCTCGAGCTTCACGTAAGCGCCGTTATAGGAAATCGCAGTGGAGTTTGGGTTCTGCACGCGCAGCTTGACGAGCAGCCGGAGCTCGAGGCCCTCGCCTTTCTCCGGCATCGGCTCGATGCCGGCCACCGTGACCTGCAGGGGGTCCTTGCCGCCGAGCGAGGTGCAGCCCGCGGCGACGAGCACGGCAAGGGCGATCGTGACGAACAGGCGGATCATGGGCGTTCTCCGCAGGCCGCCGGCGGCCCTTTCAGACGTTGAACCGGAAGTGGAACACGTCGCCCTCGCGCACGACGTAATCCTTGCCCTCCAGCCGCAGCTTGCCCGCCTCCCGCGCCCCCGCTTCGCCCTTGCAGGCAACGTAGTCGTCGTAGGCGATGGTTTCCGCGCGGATGAAGCCGCGCTCGAAGTCGGTGTGGATGACGCCCGCGGCCTGCGGCGCCGTGCTGCCGGCGCGCACGGTCCAGGCTCGCACTTCCTTCGGGCCTGCCGTGAAGAAGGTCAGCAGGCCCAGGAGCCGGTAACCCGCGCGGATGATGCGGTCGAGCCCGGGCTCGGCGAGGCCCAGGT
>CAZVIF010000014.1:0-77508 GCA_964626745.1 uncultured Steroidobacteraceae bacterium | reverse complement strand
CCTTGGTGCTGCACACCGACCAGCCCCACCCGCATGTCCACCTGGTCGTGAAGGCCATGAGTGAGCAGGGGAGGCGGATCAACATTCGCAAGGAGACCTTGCGGGAATGGCGGCGACAGTTCGCCAGGCAGCTGAGGGCGCAGGGCATCGCGGCGAACGCGACGGAGCGAGCAGTGCGGGGTGTCATCAAACCTCGGAAGAGCGACGGCATCTATCGGGCGATGCGCGCGGGTCGGTCAACCCACATGCACGGGCGCGTTGAATCCGTTGCGGCAGCGCTGCATGCCGGCAACCTGCGGGTCGAGCCGGGTAAGAGCCGGATTCTCGACACCCGCCGAGATGTAATTCGGCACTGGCGGGGAGTCCAGAAAGCACTACTGGCGGAGGGCAGAGCAGGGCTTGCGGACGAGGTCGAGCGTTTCGTTTCGGGCTTGCCGCCGCCTCGAACGGAGCGCGAATGGATGGCGGTGGCCTTAACCGAGGGCATGCGGGATCGCCGGCAAGAGCGATTGCTTGCTCCAACGAGGTGAGTCGCGGCCGATAAATAGGGTTATCTCGTCAATTCAACCCCATTTAGGGTTCTGACTACCCCATTTCGGCGCCTCCGGGGGCGAGCGCTCGTTCCTTGGCCTGTTTGCAGCAAGAAAGCAGGGAAACCGCATCTTCAACAGTCGCGAATGATGATGCAGTGTTGATTGCACGACTCAAACTCCGCGGGCCAGGATCGTGAACAGCACGTATTTCGGGTTGCTGGCAGAATTCGGCGAGGCCAACATCCCACTCGAGCACGTGGCGCCGAAATACTTTGGTCTGAGCTGCGCCGAGGCTCGCCGCCGGGCGCCTGCGAAACAGTTGCCTTGCAAAGTGTTTCGTCTGGGCGGGCAGAAGTCGCCGTGGCTCGTCAGTGCCACAGATCTCGCTGAGCTGATTGATGCGCGTCGCCAGAAGGCGGGCTAGCAGCACGGCGTGACTTGCGCGGACGCGCGTTTGCGTCGCCTGTTTCCGTAAGCACAATGTCCCGCAGATTCTCGGGCTTCAGGTTCGTGTAGCGCTTGAGCTCGTTCCAGGAGTCGTGCAGCGTGAACTGGGCAACCTCGTGAATCTGGTAGCCGCGTTCGAACAGGCGGCTGGTAGCCTCGTGCCGCAGATCGTGAAAGCACAAGTCTTGAATCCCGAGCAGCTTGCAGGCTCGCGTGAACGCAGTCCCGATGCTCTTGGGGTCGTAGGGAAAGATGTATTCGCTCGTCTGGGGTTGGGCGCTGACGAGCGCCCAAGCCTCGGGCGTGTACTTGAATCGTCGGTGGTTCCCATCCTTGGCTGTCGGGTGCTTGGCGTCCCTGACCATGCCGGTTCGCGTGGCTTTGTCGTTGTCGCGCCATTCGAGGCGGCAGATTTCGGACTCTCGTCGCGCAGAGGCGATAGCGAAATCCATGATTGCCTGCATGGGAATCGTGGCGCGCCGATCGCGACTCTTGAAATGCTCCCGCAGCCGTTTGAGTTCCTCGGTGGTCGGCCGCCGTGTGCGCCTTCTGGGCTTGCCGACGAGGCGCAACTCGCGACAGGCGGTCCGCGCCTGCTGCACGATCTCAGGCCTCACAGGAAGCTCCTTGACGCTCTTGGCAGCCCTAAGAACAACGCCGATCCAGATCAGGTCGTTGAGCACGGTCGCAGGTCCGGCGCCGTCCGCGCGACGCAATTGCACGTGCCGAATGAGGTCGGCGGAAGTGAGGGTAAGCGCCTCGAGCTTGCCTAGCGAATGCCGCTCTAGGAACTCCAGATGAGTTTGCTTGCTGCGTTGCCAGCGCGAAATTGTCTCGAACGTCTCGATATACCAATGGATCAATTCTGCGAGCGTCGGTGCACCGTGCCGATGGCGCGTCAGCGCGGCGGGATCTTCGAGAGCGACTTCGCGATGCTTCGCCCAGCTCAGCGCGGCCGTGCGATGCGTGAATGTGCGACTTTCCTGGTGCAGTACTGTCGTGCCACGGCGAATGCGAACAATCGCGGTATAGCGCGTCGACCCGTTCGCCTGTTTCCGTGCTTTGATCGTTGCCATGATGAATTCCGAGGGGACAAGCCATTCTTGTCTCCTTTATGTCCCCTCGGCAACCGGTAAACTCCCCGAAATCCGCAGGAATCCCGCAGAAACGGCACGAGTGAAAAACCCTGAAAAAATAGGCATTTCGGTCGAGAAGAGCGGCGATTCGATTGATCGCCGGCTTTCCGTCGCGCCCATGATGGACTGGACCGACCGGCACTGCCGGTACTTCCTGCGCCAGTTCTCGCCGCGGGTGCTGCTCTACACCGAAATGATCGTGGCCCAGGCGATCGTGAAGGGAGATCGCCGCTACCTGCTCGAGTTCGATCCCGCCGAGCACCCGGTCGCCCTGCAGCTCGGCGGCGCGGAGCCGGCGATGCTGGCCGAAGCGGCAGCCATCGGCGCCGGCTTCGGCTACGACGAGATCAACCTCAACGTCGGCTGCCCGAGCGACCGCGTCCAGCAGGCGACGTTCGGCGCCTGCCTGATGGCCCGGCCGCGCCTGGTCGCCGACTGCGTGCGCGCGATGCGGGCCGCGGTCGCAGTGCCCGTGACGGTCAAGTGCCGCATCGGCATCGACGACCGGGACGACTGGCCGTTCCTGCGCGATTTCATCGCGGCGATCGCCGAGGCGGGCTGCGGCGTCGTGATCGTGCATGCACGCAAGGCGATCCTGAAGGGACTGACGCCCAAGCAGAACCGGGAGGTCCCGCCGCTCGACTACGGGCGCGCGTGGCGCGTGAAGGCGGAGTTCCCGTCGCTGACGGTGGTGGTGAACGGCGGGCTGCGCACGGTGCCGCAGGCGGCGGAGCAGCTCGCGCACGCGGACGGCGTGATGCTAGGCCGCGAGGCGTACCACAACCCGTACCTGCTCACGGCGCTGCACCGTGCGGTTTACGGTGACGGGTATGAAATGCCCGCGGCTGAGGACATCGTCGAGCGGATGCGCGGCTATGCGGAGCGGGAGACGGCGCGCGGCACGCCGCTGCGCGCGATCACGCGCCACATGATGGGGCTGTTCCACGGCCAGGCGGGTGCGCGCGCCTGGCGGCACGCGCTGTCCGAGGGCGTCACGCGGGAGGGCGCGACGCCGGCGCTGATCGGCGGCGCGCTGCGTGCCGCGACGGCTCAAAAAGGGGACGCACCCCTTTTTACAACTTCGCGCACTGTCTGCTGAGTCTTGCGACTCGCAAAAAGGGGAGCGTCCCCTTTTTGAGCTTTCGCGTTCCCTTAATCAGCCGTCCTCGAGGTAGCGGCGGAAGCGCTCGGCGCCGCGACCGTCGCGCGGGCCGAGCAGGTCGTGCAACGGTGCGCAGTCGAGCCAGGACGGCGCGGGGCCGAAGCCGCAGGCTTCACGCGCGCTCGAGTGCGGCCAGTCGATCGCGCGCCGGACGAAGCGGCCGCGCACGGGCGCGAGCAGCGCATGGCGCGCCACCTCGAGCAGGTAGAGGTCGGCGTTCACGACGGTCGAGAGGCAGTGGCCGTAGCGCAAGCGTGAGCCGGCGAGTTCCTCGCTGGCGAGGGCGCTGGCGCCGGCCCGGCCGCGCAGCACCACGTGCAGGCGGCGGTCCGTCACGCACCAGACCAGGCATTGCAGGCGGTGGCGGATGCAGACCTCCGCCAGGCGTCGCTGCGTCAGGGCGCGCGAAGCGGCATCGGGGAACAAGGCGTGCCGGCCGAGCGAGCGCGCCACCAGGTGGCGGATCTCGGCCTGCATCGCGCGTTCGAGGCTCAGCGCCATGGTCCGCCTCCCTGCGGAACAGGCGCCGAGCATGCGGCCGGGCGCTCTTGGGCGCTGCACCACTTTCCCGCCTATAATCCGAATTATGTAACCAGCGGCGCGCCGCCGGAGCGGGATGGGCCAGGACCAGGAACTCGCGATCCTCTTCGCCGACGTGGTGGGCAGCACGCGGCTATTCGAGGTGCTCGGCGACCTCGCGGCCAGGGACAAGGTCGCGGTGTGCATCGAGATCATGCGCCGCGCGACCGAGCAGCATGGCGGGTCGGTCGTAAAGACCATGGGCGACGAAGTCATGGCGACTTTCGCCGATTGCGACGCCGCGATCGATGCCGCCGTCGAGATGCAGGCGGCGATCTCCGGTCACCCGGACCTGGAGGTCGAGGGCCAGCAGATCGCGATCCGGATCGGCTGCCACTACGGCCCGGTCGTGCTCGAGTCCCGCGACGTCTTCGGCGTCGCCGTACACACCGCCAATCGCATGACGAGCCAGGCCAAGGCCGGGCAGATCATCATCACGGACGCGATCCAGCAGCGGCTGTCGGAGCAGTGGAAGGCGGTCGCGCGCCGCGTGGACATCGCCGTGCCGCGCGGCCAGCACGAGGAAGTCACGATCTTCGAGGTGCTCTGGCAGCACGGCGAGACGACCAGCATGCTGCCGGCGATCGCGACGATCACCGAGCTGCAGAAGCAGTTCCGGATCCGGCTGCGCTACCTCGGTGCCGAACTCGTGCTCGACCCGCGCGAGCGCTCCGCGGCGACGCTCGGGCGCGGCCAGGAGAACGACCTCGTCATCAAGGGCAACCTGGTGTCGCGGCTGCATGCGCGCATCGAGGCCGGCAAGAACCGTTTCATGCTCGTGGACCAGAGCACCAACGGCACGTTCGTCCAGGGCCAGAACGGCGACGACGCCTTCGTGCGCCGCGACGCCATTCCGCTGAAGGGAAGGGGCGTGATCGGCCTCGGCCGCGTGCCCGAGCCGCAGTCGTACCACACCGTCGAATTCGTCTGCGAAGAAGGCCCGGACCTGGCGCGCTGACGAAGGGGACGCTCACCTTCAGAAAAGGGGACGCACCCCTTTATGGAGGGGTCAGACCCCTCCGGCAATCCTCACGACAGGCGTGATTTCAACCGCGCGACTTCCTCGCGCAGCGCGGCGGGCAGGCGATCGCCGTAGCTCTCGAGGTACTGGCCGATCTCGTCGGCTTCCTGGCGCCAGGGGCCGGCCTCGACGGCGAGCAGTTCCGCGAGGGTCGCCTCGTCGATGTCGAGCCCGGCGAAGTACGGGACGTCCCGCGAGGGCACGGTGCCGATCGGCGTCTCGACGCCGGCGGCCTTGCCCTGGCAGCGATCGATGATCCAGGCGAGCACGCGCAGGTTCTCGCCGTAGCCGGGCCACAGGAAGCGGCCCTGGCCGTCGCGGCGGAACCAGTTGACGTGGTAGATGCCGGGCAGCTTCTTCACGCGCTTCGCCATCGCGAGCCAGTGCGCCCAGTAGTCGCCGAAGTTGTAGCCGGCGAAGGGCTTCATGGCCATCGGGTCGCGGCGCACGACGCCGACGTCGCCGGTCGCTGCGGCCGTCGTTTCGGAGGCCATGCCGGCGCCCACCAGCACGCCGTGCGACCAGCCGTGCGCCTCGTAGACCAGCGGCGCGAGGGTCCGGCGCCGGCCGCCGAACACGAGCGCGGTGATCGGCACGCCGGACGGGGCGTCGGCTTCGCGCGTATAGCTCGGGTTCTGCTTCGCCGACACCGTGAAGCGCGAGTTCGGGTGCGCTGCGGGGCCGTTGGCGGGATCGTACGGCCGGCCCTGCCAGTCGAAGGCCGGCCGGCCCTCGTCGAGGCCTTCCCACCACGGCTGGTTTTCGCGCGTGAGCGCGACGTTGGTGAAGATCGTGTCGCGCCGGATCATCTCGTAGGCGTGGCGATTGGTCTTCTCGTTGGTGCCGGGCACCACGCCGAAGTAGCCCGCCTCCGGGTTGATCGCCCACAGCCGCCCGTCCGGCCCCGGGTGCAGCCAGGCGATGTCGTCGCCGACCGTCCAGATCTTCCAGCCGGGCATCGAGTCCGGCGGAATCAGCATCGCGAGGTTGGTCTTGCCGCAGGCCGAGGGGAATGCGCAGGCGAGGTAATGGGTCTCGCCCTGCGGGTTCTCGACGCCGACGATCAGCATGTGCTCGGCGAGCCAGCCTTCGTCACGCGCCTGCCAGCTGGCAATGCGCAGCGCATGGCACTTCTTGCCGAGCAGCGCGTTGCCGCCGTAGCCCGAGCCGAAACTCTGGATCTCGAGCGACTCCGGGAAGTGCATGATGAACCGGCGCTCGGGATCGAGCTGGCCGATGGAATGCAGGCCCTTCACGAACTTCCCGTCGCGCGCGATGCGCTTGAGCGCGGCGTCGCCCATCCGCGTCATCAGCTTCATGTTGGCGGCGACGTAGGCGCTGTCCGTGATCTCGACGCCGCAGCGCGAGTAGGGCGATTCGATCGGTCCCATGCAGTACGGGACCACGTACATCGTGCGACCGCGCATGCAGCCGGCGAACAGCGCTTCCATCTTGCGCCGCGCCTCGGCAGGCGCCATCCAGTGGTTGTTCTGGCCGGCGTCCTCGCGGTCCTCCGTGCAGACGAACGTCAGGTGCTCGACGCGCGCGACGTCCGAGGGATTGGAGCGGTGCAGGTAGCAGTTCGGGAAATTCTCGGGGTCGAGCTTCAGCAGGTCTCCGGAAGCCTGCATCTGGCGGAGCAGTTCCCGGTATTCCCCCTCCGAGCCGTCGCACCAGTGGATCTGGTCCGGCCGGGTGTGTGCGGCGACCTGCAGGACCCAGTGGCGCAGGCTTTCCGGCGCCTGGGCAGGCGCTGCCGATCGGTCAGGAGCAGTGGCCATCGGAATCTCGCTGGAACGGGGCTGGAATATTAGCAGGCGACCCGCCGAATTTGGCCATCCCCTGCAGTTAAAGAGGCACAAAACCCGTTGATATTCCAGATATTTGCCGTGAGACTGCCGCCTGTCTCACGAATTTTTCCGAAGGGGTCTGACGATGAGGCGATTCGCATGGCTGGCCTGGGTCCTGCTGGGGGCCGGAGGATCACAGGCCGGCTGGTCGGCCGATGCTCGCAGCGACCTGGAGCGCCTGTTCGCCGACGAGCGGGCTTTCACCTGGCGCGAGGATCCGCTCTCCGCCACGGCCGACGGCGTCCGGACCTACGACGACCGCCTGCCGGGCGTGACCCCCGCCGACCAGGCGCGGCGCCTCGCCGCCGACCGCGAGTTCCTCGCGCGGCTGCGCGCCATCGACCGCGGCGCGCTGACGGACTTCGACGCGGTGAGCCGTGACCTCTTCGAGTTCATGGTGTCGCAGCGCATCGCGCTCGGCCGGTACCGCGAGTGGCGCGCGCCGCTCAACAGCGACAGCGGCTTCTACGCGGACATCCTGCAGCTGCACGACCTGCAGGCGCCGCGCACCCCGAAGGATTACGAGAACTACCTGGCGCGGCTCGCCGACGTCGGGCGTTATTTCGACGAGAACATCGCGAACATGCGCCAGGGCATCGCCGACGGCTTCGTGCTGCCGGCCGAGATCCTGCCGGGCATCTCGAGCGTGATCGCCTCCGCCCAGTATGCAAGAGCCGAGGACTCGCCGTTCTGGATCCCGTTCGCGGAGTTTCCCGCATCAGTGCCTGAAGCGGAGCGCGGGCGACTCGCGGCCGCGGGGCGCGTGACGATCGAGCAGGAGGTCATCCCGGCCTACGGAAAGTTCCGCGAGTTCTTCGAGAACGAATATCGCCCCGCGGCGCGCCGGACGATCGGTGCCACCGACCTGCCGGAGGGCGAGGCGTACTACGCGGACCTGGTCCGCTACTTCACGACGCTGCCCGACGCCACGGCGCGGCAGATCCACGATACGGGCCTCGCCGAGGTCGCGCGCATCCGCGCCGAGATGGAGGCCATCGTCCGCGAGGTGGGATTCGAGGGCAGCTTCGCCGACTTCCTGGCGTTCCTGCGCAGCGACCCGCAGTTCTACGCGAAAACGCCCGAGCAGCTCCTCTGGCAGGCCGCCTGGATCACGCGCGAGATCGACGGGCGCATGCCGGAATTCTTCGGCCGCATCCCGCGCGCACCCTACACGGTGAAGCCCGTGCCGGCCGCACTCGCCCCGAACTACACGGGCGGCCGCTACAACCCCGGCCCGATCGGCGCGGCGGGCGAGTACTGGGTGAATACGTACGCGCTCGAGAACCGGCCGCTCTACGTGCTGCCGTCGCTGTCGCTGCACGAGGCGGCGCCGGGCCACCACACCCAAGGCGCGCTCTCGCGGGAACTGGAAGACGTGCCGCCATTCCGGCGCAATTTCTATCCGCACGCCTTCGGCGAGGGCTGGGGGCTTTACTCCGAGTACCTCGGCGTGGAGATGGGCATCTACCGCACGCCGTACGAGCGCTTCGGCCGCCTGACCTACGAGATGTGGCGCGCCGTGCGCCTGGTCGTGGATACCGGCATGCACGCCTTCGGCTGGTCGCGGCAACAGGCGCTCGACTTCATGACCGAGAACACGGCGCTCTCGGCGCACGAGATCCGCACCGAGATCGACCGCTACATCGCCTGGCCGGGGCAGGCGCTCGCGTACAAGACCGGCGAGCTGAAGATCAAGGCGCTGCGGCGCCGCGCCGAGGAGGCGCTGGGCGGGAAGTTCGACGTGCGTGCCTTCCACGACGCCGTGCTCGGGCAGGGCGGCGTCACGCTCCCGGTGCTGGAGAAGCAGGTCGACGCCTACATCGCACTCGCGCGGGGCCCGTGAACGGGGCGGGCGAATACGGCCGCCTGCTCGGCCCGCAGGGACCGCTCGCGCGCGTCATTCCCGACTTCGAGTCGCGGCGCGAGCAGCAGCTCATGGCCGACTGGGTGGGCGAGGCGCTCGCGACGCAGGGCACGGTCGCGATCGAGGCCGGCACGGGCACCGGCAAGACGTTCGCCTACCTCGTGCCGGCGCTGCTGTCGGGCCGCCAGGTCATCATCTCGACCGGCACGCGCACGCTCCAGGACCAGCTGTTCAACCGCGACCTGCCGACGGTGACGCGCGCGCTCGGCCGGCCCGCACGGCTCGCGCTGCTGAAAGGCCGCGCGAACTACCTGTGCCTGCACCGCCTGGAACTGGCGGAGACGCTGCCGCAGCTGCCCGGCGTGCCGGCGCCCAACGCGCGCCTCCTGGCGCGCATCCGCCGCTGGTCGCGCGAGACTGCGACCGGTGACCTGGCGGAGGTCAGGAGCCTGCGCGACGCGGATCCGGCGCGGGGCGCATTCACCTCGACGCGCGAGAACTGCCTCGGCAACGCGTGCCCGGCGTATGCGCGCTGCCATGTCGTCGCCGCGCGGCGCGAGGCGCAGGCCGCGGACATCGTCGTGGTCAACCACCACCTGCTGCTCGCGGACCTGGCAATGAAGGACGAGGGCTTCGGCGAGCTCCTGCCCGGCGCCGAGGCGGTGATCCTGGACGAGGCGCACCAGGTGCCGGAGATCGCCGCGCAGTTCTTCGGACGCGAGTTCTCGGCACGCCAGGCCGCGCTGCTCGCGCGCGATGCCCTGGCCGAGCTGGCGCGGCTCGGCCGCGCCGATACGGAAGCGCGCGAGCGCCTGGCGGCGCTGGAGGCGGCCGTGGGCGAGGCGGGCGCCGCGATCGCGGGCGGCCGCGAACGCATCGAGTGGGGCGAGTTGCCCGACGCGTTCGTCGCGGCGCTCGAGCGCGCGCGGGAGACGCTCGCTGCGTCGGCCCGCGACGTCCAGTCGGCGGATCCGGAGGATCCGGGGCTGCGCCAGGCTGCCCGGCGGGCCGGCAAGCTGGCGGACGTGCTCGACGCGATCCTGGACGCGGGCCCGGATGCCGGCCTGCGCTGGGTCGAGCCGACGCGCGGCGGGTTCACGCTGGCGTTCACGCCGTTCGAGGTCGCGTCCCGTTTCGGCGACCTGATGCGCGCCCGCGGCGGGGCGTGGATCTTCACCTCGGCGACCCTGGCGGTCGGCGACGATTTCTCGCATTTCCTCGGCCGCATCGGCGCGACGTCGGCGCGCACCGTGCGCATCGAGAGCCCGTTCGACTTCGCGAGCCAGGCGCGGATCTGCCTGCCGGAGGGCATGCCCGATCCCGCCAGCCGGGAATACACGCGGCGCGTCGTCGAGGCCGCGCTGCCGCTGGTGGAGGCCGCCGGCGGCCGGAGCTTCCTGCTGTTCACGAGCCATCGGGCGCTCGAGGAGGCGGCGCGCGAACTGGAGGCGCGGCCGGGATTCCGTGACCGCTATCCGCTGCTGGTGCAGGGCGAGGCGCCGCGCGAAGCGCTGCTCAGCCGATTCCGGGAACTGGGCAATGCCGTGCTGCTCGGCACGGCGAGCTTCTGGGAAGGCGTGGACGTCCGCGGCCATGCGCTGGCGCTCGTCGTCATCGACAAGCTGCCGTTCGCAGCGCCCGAGGACCCGCTGCTGAAGGCGCGCCTGGAAGGCGTGCGCCGTCGCGGCGGAAACCCGTTCCAGGAGTTCCAGCTGCCGCAGGCCGTGCTCGCGCTCAAGCAGGGCTTCGGCCGGCTGATCCGTGATCGCGAGGATTTCGGCGTCGTCATGCTCTGCGACCCGCGCATCCGCACGCGCGGCTACGGGCGGCTGTTCATCGCATCGCTGCCGCCCGCGCCGGTGGTCGGCGACACGGACGAGGCGGCGTCCTTCCTGCGCCGTCGCCTGGCGCTCGTGGGGCTCGGCGCACCCGAAGCCGTGTCCGCATGAAGATCCTGGCGCTCGACGCGGCGACGGAGGCCTGCTCGGCCGCGCTTTACCGGGACGGCGACGTGGACGAACGCTTCGAGGTGCCGGGCCGCGGGCACGCCGAGCGGCTTCTGCCCATGGCGGATGAACTCCTGCGTGCGGCGGGGCTCGAGCTCCACGAACTCGACGCGATCGCCTTCGGGCGCGGTCCCGGTGGGTTCACGGGCCTGCGGATCGCGGCAGGCATCGCCCAGGGGCTCGCGTCCGGAAGCAACAGACCCGTGCTGCCCGTCAGCAACCTGGCGGCCGTTGCCGCTGCGGCCGCGCGCGGCGCCGGCGCGGGCCGCGTGCTCGCCTGCATGGACGCGCGCATGGGGCAGGTTTATTGGGCGACCTTCGACTGCGCGGGCGCAGCGCCGGCGCTGATCGGCGCGGAACACCTCTCCGGGCCGGAAGACGTGACGCCGCCCGAGGGCAGCGCCTGGTTCGGCGCCGGCCACGGCTTCGCGGCACACCCTGGGCTCGTCGCGCGCCTCGGCGGGGCGCTCGCGGGCCTGGAACCGGCGATCCTGCCGCACGCGGGCGACATCGCGCGCATCGCGGCGGTCGACTGCGGGGCGGGCCGGGCGCTGCCGGCGACCCAGGGCCTGCCCGTATACCTGCGTGACGAGGTCGTGCACAGGCGGTAGGGCGGCCGGTGTCATAATTCCACAACAATGAGCCGGCACGCTGACCGCCTGCGCATGACGGACACCCGCATCCTGGTGGTCGAGGACGAGCAGCCCATCCGCGACCTGATCGCGTTCGGGCTGCGCCGTGCCGGCTGCGACGTCGCGCTCGCCGAGCACAGCCAGGCCGCGCTCGCGAGCATCGGCGACCGGCGGCCCGACCTCGTGCTGGTGGACTGGATGCTGCCGGACATGAGCGGGCTCGACCTCGTGCGCACACTGCGCCGGGATGCCAACACGCGCGACGTCCCGATCATCATGCTGACCGCGCGCGCGGAGGAGGCCGACAAGGTGGCCGGCCTCGAGACCGGCGCGGACGACTACCTCACCAAGCCCTTCTCCGCCCGAGAGCTCGTCGCCCGCATCCAGGCGGTGCTGCGCCGCCGCGCGCCGACCGGCGAGGCGGAGCGCGTTGCCGTGGAGGGGCTCACCCTCGACCAGGCGGGTCATCGCGTGGCAGCGGACGGCAAGACCGTGTCGCTCGGCCCGACGGAGTACCGGCTGCTGGCCTTCCTCATGACGCACCCGGACCGGGTCTATTCGCGGGGCCAGCTGCTGGACCGCGTCTGGGGCGGCAACGTCTACGTCGAGGAGCGCACCGTGGACGTGCACATCCGGCGCCTGCGCAAGTCGCTCGAGCCCTCCGGCTACGACCGCTTCGTGCAGACGGTACGCGGCGCCGGCTACCGCTTCTCCGCGCAGCGGGAGTAGCGCCGTGTGGCAGGCCTGGTCGTTCGCGCTCGTCCGCCTGGCGGCGGCGATCGCGGTCGCCGTGCTGATCGGCCTGGTCACGGGCGACCTGGCGCTCTGGCTGACGATCGTGCTGGGCGGCATCCTCGCCTGGCAGTTCTTCAACCTGTTCCGACTGCAGCGCTGGCTCAAGCTGCGCGCGCACGAGGAGCCGCCGGACATCGGCGGCGTGTGGGGCGACGTGATCGCCATCATCAACCGCATCTACCGGCGCAAGCAGTTCCACAAGCGGCGCGTGACGCAGCAGTTCCGCGAGTTCCGGCGCCTCTCGGCCGCGCTGCCCGACGGCGTCGTGCTGCTGTCGGAACAGCGAGAGATCCGCTGGTTCAACCGCAAGGCGGCCGAACTGCTCGGCCTGCGCCGCAAGGTGGACATCGGCCTGCCGATCGCCAACCTGGTCCGCGACCCGGAATTCGCCGCTTACCTGCAGCGTCCCGGGGCGACCCAGGGCGTCGTCATCCGGGTCCAGAGCGGCGAAGCCTGGCTCGCCCTGTTCGTCATTCCCGCCGGCGCCCAGTTCCTGATGCTGGTGCGCGACGTGACGCGCGAGGTGCGCCTCGAGCAGATGCGCAAGGATTTCGTCGCCAACGCCTCGCATGAGCTGCGCTCCCCCCTGACGGTGATCTCCGGCTACCTGGACGAGCTGGCGGACGACGAGCAGATCGGCCCGGAATGGCGCGAACCGGTGGCGGACATGCGGCGCCAGGCGTTGCGCATGCGCGAGATCGTCGAGGACCTGATCGAGCTGTCGCGGCTTGAAGCGAGCACCGACGAGGCGCCCATGACGCCCGTGGACGTGCCAGCGCTGCTGGAGCGCCTGGTGCGCGATGCGCGCACCGCGGCGGCGGACGTGCCGCGCTTCGAGCTCGACATCGATTACGGCTGCGCGCTGCGCGGCAGCGAGAGCGAGATTCACTCGATCGCGTCCAACCTCATCTCGAACGCGGTCAAGTACACGCCCGCCGACGGGACCATCACGATCCGGTGGGGCCGCGTCGGGGGCGGGGCGGCGCTCGCGGTACGGGACACCGGCATCGGCATCGCGGCCGAGCACTTGCCGCGCCTGACGGAGCGCTTCTACCGCGTCGACCGCGGCCGGGCACGGGCCAAGGGCGGCTCCGGGCTCGGGCTCTCCATCGTCAAGCACGCGCTGCAGCGACACGGCGGCCGGCTCGAGATCGAAAGCCGCGAAGGACGCGGCTCGACGTTCACTGCCCTGTTCCCGGGCCGGCGTCTGCTGGTGCGCGCGGCGCCTGTCACAAAAGCGTCATAATCAACGCCCAGAATCCCGGCGCGGGCGCCCCTTGAAGCGTCCGCTGTACCTCACCAACCGGGAGCCTGGACGTGAAGAAATGCTTCATTGCCGGGGCCGTGGCGCTCGTCCTTTCGGGACCGGCGCTCGCGCAGGAAAAGCCGACGCTGGACCGGATCCTGCAGGAGCTCGCGACGCTCAATGAGCGCGTCGGGCGCCTCGAGCAGGACAACGCGCAGCTGCGCACCGAGAACGCGGACCTCAAGGCCACGAACGACAGGCTCGAGGCCACTTCCGAGTACCTGAAGGACAACGCGTCGGCGACGCGCAAGCAGCTCGCCCAGGACGGGCCGAAGGTGGCCGAGGCCGAGCGCATCGCCAAGGCGGCCGAGTGGGCCTCGCGCCTCAGCTGGAAGGCCGACATGCGCTACCGGCACGAGTTCGTGGACCCGGAAGAGGCGACTAGCGACCAGACGCGGCACCGGATCCGCGCGCGCCTCGCGATGACGGCGAAGATCAACGACACGCTGACAGGCACGATCGGCCTTGCGACCGGCGGCGGATCAAACGACCCGCGCTCGACCAACCAGACGCTCGGCGACGGCTGGTCACGCAAGCAGATCGCGCTGGACCTCGCCTACGTGGACTGGAAGCCGACGACCGGCTTCGGGATGAGCTTCGGCAAGATGCCGCAGCCCTGGTTCAAGGCCAACGGCTACTTCTTCGACGGCGACATGACGCCCGAGGGCATCTCGGCGCGCTACGCGACGGGGCCGTTCTTCGCGCACGCCTTCGGCTACTGGCTGTCGGAGCGCAGTGCGGCGCGGGACGCGTCGCTGATCGGCGGGCAGCTCGGGATGACCGGGAACCTGGGCGACGTGAAGTTGACCGGCGCGCTCGGCTACTTCGACGTCGGCGCCGTGCAGGGCGAGATCACGACGCTGAGCACCACGTTGCCCTGCACCAACAACGGCGCCTTCTTCGGCGGGCCGCAGGGCAACACGACGTTCACGGACGCAGACGGCTGCCGGCGCTTGCTCAACGACTACAACATGTTCGAGGTGGTCGGACAGGCGGAATTCAACATCGGCAGCCAGCCGGTGCAGGTCTTCGCGCAGGCCATCCAGAACCAGGAAGCGGATGACCTCGACACGGGCTGGATGGCGGGCTTCAACTTCGGCAAGGCCGGCAACCCGAACACCTGGGACTTCGGCTACGCCTACGGCGTGATGGAGAAGGACGCCCACTTCGGCCAGTTCGTCGATTCCGACTTCGGCGGCGGCGTCACCGACGTGGACGGCAGCGTGTTCCGGTTCGGCTATGCGCCGGCCAAGAACTGGCTGCTGAACGGCACCTACTTCATGAACAACCGGTTCATCGACGCGCCTGGCGCGACGGAGCGCAGCTATGACCGCTACCAGGTGGACCTCAACTTCAAGTTCTGACGCACGGGCCGTCATAGCACTGTCACAGACCGGCCCTAATGTTGCGAAGCAAGGCAAAGGAGCACGACACGCCATGAAAACCATCACTCTCTTCAGCGCCGCGACGCTTGCGCTCGCGAGCCTGGCCCTGGCCCCGAAGGCCGACGCCCAGGTGGTCAAGATCGACGGCTCGAGCACGGTCTTTCCGATCACGGAGGCCGTAGCCGAGGAGTTCCAGATCAGCAAGCGCGGCAAGGTGCGGGTGACGGTCGGCGTTTCGGGCACCGGCGGCGGCTTCAAGAAGTTCTGCCGCGGCGAGACCGACATCTCCGGCGCGTCCCGGCCTATCCTCACGGCCGAGATGGAAGCCTGCCGCGCGGCCGGCATCAAGTACTACGAGCTGCCGGTCGCCTACGACGCGCTGACCGTCGTCGTGCATCCGGATAACACCTGGCTCAAGCAGATCACCGTGGACGAGCTGAAGAAGATCTGGGAGCCGGCGGCCCAGGGCAAGATCACGCGCTGGAACCAGGTGAACCCGAAGTGGCCGAACGAGCCGATCGCGCTGTTCGGCCCAGGCTCCGATTCCGGCACGTTCGACTACTTCACCGAAGCCATCGTCGGAAAGGCCAAGTCGAGCCGCGGCGACTTCACGGCGAGCGAGGACGACAACGTGCTCGTGCAGGGCGTCGCGAACAACAAGAACGCGCTCGGCTACTTCGGCTACGCCTACTACGAGCCGAATCGCAACCGGGTCCGCGCCGTGCCGGTCGTGAACCGCGCCGGCCAGCCCGTCACGCCGTCGCTGGACAACGTGATCAACGGCCGTTACGAGCCGCTGTCGCGCCCGGTGTTCCTGTACGTCGCCGAGAAGTCGGCGCAGAAGCCCGAGGTCCGGGAGTTCGTCAACTTCTACCTGACCGAGGGGGTCGGCCTGATCGAGGAGGTCAAGTACGTACCCCTGCCCAAGCGCGCCTACGAGCTCGGCGCCCAGCACCTGCGCGACGGCAAGCTCGGCACGGGCTTCGGCGGAGTGCCCGAGGTCGGCCTGAAGGTGGAGGAGCTTCTGGCGCGCGAGGCCAAGCTCTGACGATTGCCAACCCGGGGCCGCGCGTCTAGCCTTTAGGCTCCGAAGAACAAGAGCGGGGTGGGATCGGCGATCCCGCCCCGCGGTGTCGGGGACAGAAGCGTCCGGCCGGGGCCGGCGGGGAGCCGATGAACCAGCAGATCGCCGCAAGCGCGCCTTCAGGGCGCGCGGGGCTTGCCTACCGCAAGATCCGCGACCGGGTCGTCGAGGCGGCGCTGCTCCTGGCGGCGCTGGTCGCCGTGTTCACGACGCTCGCCATCGTGTTCGTGCTGGTCGTCGAGTCGCTGCCGTTCTTCGAGCACGTTCCGCTGGTCGATTTCCTGACCGACACGATGTGGACGCCGCTGTTCGCCGAGGCGCGGTACGGGATCCTGCCGCTGGTCGCCGGCACGCTGGTGACCACGCTGGTCGCGCTCGCCGTCGCGATTCCCGCGGGCACGATCATCGCGATCTACCTCAGCGAGTTCGCGCCGTTCCGCCTGCGCGAGGCGATCAAGCCGGCGCTCGAGCTGCTGGGCGCGGTGCCGACGGTCGTGTACGGCTACTTCGCGCTGCTGGTCGTCACGCCGTTCCTGCAGACGCTGATCCCGGGCCTGCCGGGCTTCAACATGCTGTCGGCGGGCCTCGTGATCGGCATCATGATCATCCCGTACGTCGCCTCGGTCAGCGAGGACGCGATGCGGGCCGTGCCCAACTACATGCGCGAGGGCAGCTACGCGATGGGGGCGACGCGCTTCCAGACCGCGACCCGCGTGGTCGTGCCGGGCGCGTTGTCGGGCATCGCGGCGGCCTACATCCTCGGCATCTCGCGCGCGGTGGGGGAGACGATGGTGGTGGCGGTCGCGGCGGGCCTGCAGCCGAACCTCACCTGGAACCCGACGGAATCCGCGGCCACGATCACGGCGTTCATCGTGCAGGTGAGCCTCGGCGACCTGCCGCACGAGAGCATCGGCTACCAGTCGATCTTCGCGGCCGGCCTCGTGCTGATGATCATGACGCTGGTGTTCAACATCGCGGGTTTCACGCTGACCCGCCGCTTCCGCGAGGCGTACTGAATTGGGCGCCGCCGCGGGAGCGACCATCGAGCAGATCCGGTCCGACGTCAGCCGGCGGAAGATCCTCGACCAGGTCTTCGTCATGGTCGGCCTGATCGTCATGTTTTCGGCGCTGCTGGTGCTCGTGATCCTGTTCCTGGACCTGGTGCGGGACGGCGCCCCGAGGCTGACGTGGGACTTCTTCACGTCCTTCCCGTCGCGCAAGGCGGAGCAGGCGGGGATCCTGTCGGCCTGGGTCGGGACGTCGCTGATCATGCTGGTGACTGCCGCCATCACGATGCCGGTCGGCGTCGCGGCCGCGATCTACCTCGAGGAGTACGCGCCGAAGAACTGGTTCACGGCGGTCATCGAGATCAACGTCACGAACCTCGCCGGCGTGCCGTCCATCATCTACGGCCTGCTGGCGCTCGGTCTGTTCGTCTACCAGTTCGACCTCGGCCAGAGCATCCTGACCGCGGGGCTCACGCTCTCGCTGCTGATCCTGCCGATCGTGATCGTGGCGACGCGCGAAGCGCTCCGGGCCGTTCCGCGCGCGATCCGCGAGGCCGCCTATGCGCTCGGCGCCACCCGCTGGGAGGTGACCGCGCACCACGTGCTGCCGTATTCGACGGGCGGCATCCTGACCGGCATGATCATCGGCCTGTCGCGCGCGATCGGCGAGACGGCGCCGCTCATCACCATCGGCGCGCTCTCGTTCATCGCCTTCCTGCCCGAGTCGCCGTTCCGCGGCGAGTTCCCCTTCCTGTCCTTCGCCTGGCTCAAGGAAGCGTTCACCGCGATGCCGATCCAGATGTTCAACTGGGTCTCGCGGCCGGACCCGAAGTTCCAGGTCAACGCGGCGGCGGCCGGCGCGATCCTGCTCGCCATGACGCTGCTGATGAACGGGCTCGCGATCTACGTCCGCTACCGCTTCCGCAAGAGGATCAACTGGTGAGCACCGAGCAGACCTCGCCCGGCACGCCCGAGGGCGGGCCGCGGCATGCGCCGCCGCCCCATGCCGCCGACGGTCGGACCGCCACGCCGCGGCCCGAGATCGAAGCCGGGCGCGCATCGGCTTCCGAGGAGGGCGTCGTCGTCAAGTCGCGCGCCGAGAACCTCTCGTTCCACTACGGCCCGGTCCAGGCGCTGAAGGGGCTCAACATCGAGATCCGCGAGAAACGCGTGACCGCCCTGATCGGTCCTTCTGGCTGCGGCAAGACGACCTTCCTGCGCTGCTTCAACCGCATGCACGACCTGACGCCCGGCACGCGCTACGAAGGCCGCATCATGCTGTATCCCGACGACTTCGACCTGGTCGCGAAGACCGTCGACCCGATCGAGGTGCGCATGCGCATCGGGATGGTGTTCCAGAAGCCGAATCCGTTCCCGAAGTCGATCTTCGAGAACGTCGCCTACGGCCTCCGGGTCCGCGGCATGCGCAGCAAGCTGCGCATCGAGGAGGAGGTGGAGAAGGCGCTGCGGCGGGCCGCGATCTGGGACGAGGTCAAGGATCGCCTCGACGGCTCCGGGCTCTCGCTGTCGGGCGGCCAGCAGCAGCGCCTGTGCATCGCCCGGGCGCTGGCCACCAACCCGGAGATCCTGCTGTTCGACGAGCCGACCTCGGCCCTCGACCCGATCGCGACCGCGCGCATCGAGGAGCTGATCGCCGAGCTGCGCGACCAGGTGACGGTGATCATCGTCACGCACAACATGCAGCAGGCCGCGCGCGTGTCCGATTACACGGCCTTCATGTACCTCGGCGAGCTGATCGAGTTCGACAACACGAGCAAGCTCTTCACCAACCCCTCGAAGAAGGCGACCGAGGACTACATCACCGGCCGCTACGGCTGACCCGGGCGCCGCCGCGTGGACGAAATCGTCGAAGGCCACACCGTCAAGGCATACGACGGCGCGCTGTCGGAACTGCGGCGGCGCGCGCACCGGATGGGCATGCTCGTTTCGCAGCAGGTCGAGACCGCGGTGCGGGCGCTGCTCGAGTCCGATCGCGAGGCGGCCGAGCTGGTCCTGCAGCGCGAGCAGCAGATCAACGCCTGGCAGTCGGAAATCGAGGCGGAGAGCTTCCGGCTGCTGGCGCGCCAGGCACCGGTGGCCAGCGACCTGCGCACGGTGCTCGCGGTGTCGCGCGCCGTGACGGACCTCGAGCGCGCCGGCGACGAGTCGAAGAAGATCGCGCGCTTCGCGCTCGCCAGCGCCGGGCGCGGCGCCACCGGGCCGTCGCGCGTGATGCACCGGCCGCTCCGGCACATGGCGGAGCTCGCCTCCGAATCGATGCGGGTCGCCGTCGACGCGCTCGACCGCGGCGATGCGGCGGTCGCCCATGAAGTCGCCCGGCTCGACCGGGAGATCGACCAGGAATTCGAAGCGGCCCTGCGCCAGCTCATGACGGTCGCCATGGAGCGGACCCGGCTCCTCAAGCCCGTCTTCGACACGGTGTTCGCCCTCAAGAGCCTGGAGCGGATCGGCGACCATGCCAAGAACGTCGCGGAGCACGTCGTGTTCCTGGTGAGCGGCGCGGACGTCCGGCATGCCGGGGCGGCCCGCGCGGCAGCCGCGAGGGACACGCAACACTAGTAAGATGGAAGGCAGCCGGGGCCCGGGCCGCCGGCAGGAGCAGGTTCATGGAATCCGCGGATCTCGGCCAGCACACCTCGCGCCGCTTCAACGAGGACATGGAGCGCGTGACCACGCGCGTCATGCAGATGGGCGGCTTCGTCGAGCAGCAGCTCGAGCGCGCCGTCACGGCGCTGATCGAGGGCGACAGCGCGCTCGGGGAGGAGGTCGCGCGCGACGACTACAAGGTCAACCGCATGGAAGTCGAGATCGACGAGGAGTGCAACCGCATCATCGCGACCCGGCAGCCCACCGCTTCGGACCTGCGGGTGATGGTCGCGATCATCAAGACGATCACGGACCTCGAGCGCATCGGCGACGAGGTCGAGAAGGTCGGCTACATCGCGGCGCGGCTCGCGACCATGGAGAAGCCCTCCGACAACTACCGCGAGATCCGCCACCTCGGCCGGCTGGTGACCGGCATGGTGCACGACGCGCTGCACGCCTTCGCGCGGCTGGACGCCGACGAGGCCTTCGAGGTCGCGCGCCGCGACCGCAAGGTCGACGAGGAGTACGAGGCGGTCCAGCGCCAGAACATCACGTTCATGATGGAAGACCCGCGCCAGATCCGCCGGGCGCTGGAGATCATGTGGGTGGTCCGCGCCCTCGAGCGCATCGGCGACCACGCCAAGAACATCTGCGAGTACACGGTGTACATGGTCCACGGCAAGGACATCCGGCACCTCTCGCTCGACGACGCGGAGCGGCAGATCCGCGACTCCGCCGCGCGCAGCCGGACCGGGGCCTGATGCCGACGCGGCGCCAGGGCAACGCGATCCTCGCGCTCGCCTCGGCCGTCGCCGTCGCGTTCGCGTTCTACGCGCAGTACGGGCTGGACCTCGTGCCCTGTCACCTGTGCATCTTCCAGCGCGTGACGATGGCGGCGATGTGCGGCGCCTTCGCGCTCGCCGCGCTGTTCTCCCGTCCGGGGCGGGCCGGGGCCTTGTTCGCGGCGCTGATCGGCGTGACGGGGATCGCCACCCTCGCGACCGCCGGGCGGCACGTGTGGATCCAGATGCAGCCCGAAGGCTCGGTGCCCGCCTGCGGGGCGGACCTCGACTTCATGCTCGACATCTTCCCGTTGACCGAAGTGATCCTGAAGGTCTTCCAGGCCGGCGGCGAATGCGCTAAGGTGGACTGGTCCTTCCTCGGCCTTTCGATGCCCGCCTGGGTGCTGATCCTCGCCGCGCTGCTGACCGCGGCCGGCGTGCGAATCAACCTGCGAAGAGCCGCCTGAGGACTTCGCCGAAGACGCGGTGCAGCCGCTCGATGTCGCCGACCGCGCAGCACTCGTCCACCTGGTGGATGGTGCGGTTCGAGAGGCCGAACTCGATCACCTCGGCGCCGAGCGCGCCGAAGAAGCGGCCGTCCGAGGTGCCCCCGCCGGTGGACAGTTCCGGCCGCACGCCGGAGACCGACTCGACCGCGCCGGCCACGAGCGCCGTGAAACGGCCCGGCGCGGTGTAGTAGGGCAGCGCGGCCTCCAGCCACTCGATCGAGTACTGCAGCCCGTGGCGGTCGAGGACGCCCGCCACCGCCAGCTTCAGCCCGTCCAGGGTCTGCACCGGCGACCAGCGCAGGTTGAACGTCGCCGCGAGCTCGCCCGGGATGACGTTGGTCGCGCCGGTGCCCGACTGCAGGTTGCTGAGCTGGAAACCGGTCGGCGGAAAGTGCGCGTTGCCGTCGTCCCACCGGTGCGCCGCCAGCTCGGTGAAGGCGGGCAGCACGGCGTGGATCGGGTTCGACGCCCGGTCCGGGTAGGCGACGTGGCCCTGCTTGCCCAGCACCCGGAGCCGCCCGGACAGCGACCCGCGCCGGCCGATTCGGATCGTGTCCCCGAAGGCCTGCTGGCTGGACGGCTCGCCGACCAGGCAATAGTCGAGCGGCTGTCCCCGCTCGCGCAGCCGCTCGACGACGCGCCGCGTGCCGTCGACCGAACGGCCTTCCTCGTCGCCCGTGACCAGGAAGGCAATCGAGCCCGGGTAGCCGGGACGCCCGCGCAGGAACTCTTCGGCGGCCGTGACCATCGCCGCGACGCCGCTCTTCATGTCGGCGGCACCGCGGCCGTAGAGGAGGCCGTCGCGAACGACGGGTTCGAAGGGCCCGGATTGCCACTTCTCGCGCGGCCCCGCCGGCACGACGTCGGTATGGCCGGCGAGGCACAGCACGGGACCGGGCCCGCCGCGGTGCACCGCCCAGAAATTCTCGACGACGCCGAAGCGCATCGGCTCGACCTCGAAGCCGGCGGCCTGCAGCCGCGCCGTGAGGATCGCCTGGCAACCGGCGTCCTCGGGCGTGACCGACGGACAGCGGATCAGCTGCTTCGTGAGCTCGAGCGCTTCTGACATCCGGGCGACTTTACCCGGACAGGCTGACGCGCGCGAATCCTGGCGCGATCGACGGCGCGCGCACGTCGCCGGCGGGACACCCCTCGTGCGCTCGGAAGAACGGACACTCGCGCACTCGGGGGTCCCGCAACGGCTCGTGCGCGCGCGGCACGCGCCTGTGCCAGCTACATGCGCAGAAGTTCGTTGATGGAGGTCTTCGCGCGCGTCTGCGCGTCCACGCGCTTGACGATCACCGCGCAGTAGAGCGAATGCGAGCCGTCGGGCGCGGGGAGGCTGCCCGGCACCACGACCGCGCCGGCCGGCACGCGGCCGTAGCTGACCTCGCGGGTCTCGCGGTCGTAGATGCGGGTGCTCGCGCCGATGAAGACGCCCATCGAGAGCACCGCGCCGCGCTCCACGACGACGCCCTCGACGACTTCGGAGCGCGCGCCGATGAAGCAGTCGTCCTCGATGATCGTGGGCCGCGCCTGCAGCGGCTCGAGCACGCCGCCGATGCCGACGCCGCCCGACAGGTGGACGTTGCGCCCGACCTGCGCGCAGGAGCCGACGGTCGCCCAGGTGTCCACCATGGTGCCCGCGCCGACGTAGGCGCCGACGTTCACGAACGAGGGCATGAGCACCGCGTCCGGCGCCACGTAGGCGCCTGCGCGCACGATGGCGCCTGGGACGATGCGGGCGCCGTCGGCGGCGAAACGTTCCGCGTCGTGGCCTGAATGCTTGAGCGGCACCTTGTCGTACCAGCGAAAGGGCCCCGACGCCTGCACCACGTTCTCGTGCGTGCGGAAGTGCAGCAGCACCGCCTTCTTCAGCCACTCGTTGACGCGCCAGCCGGCGCCGTCCGGTTCGGCGACCCGGGCGCGTCCGCTGCCGAGCAGCTCGATGCACTCGTCAATGGCCGCGAGCAGCTCGCGCGGCGCTTTGCCCGGCGCGAGCGATGCGCGGGCCTCGAATGCGTCCTCGATGCGTCGGCGGAGGTCCATGGCGCCTCAGGCGGCCGCGATCCGCGCGTCCAGCGCGTGCGTGAGCGAATCGGCCAGCGACTGGCAACGGGCCGCCGACAGCGGCCGCCCGGTCTCGTCGGTCACCGTGAAGACGTCTTCTGCGCGCTCGCCCACGGTCATGACCTTGGCGCCGTGCAGTTCCACGCGCTGGTCCCAGAACACCTGACCGATCTCGGACAGGAGGCCCGGCCGGTCACCGGTCACGACCTCGACCAGCGTGCGTCCCTTGTCCGGGTCCGCGCTGAAGCTGACCTCGGTCGGCGTCGTGAACATGCGCACCTGCCGGGGCAGGCGGCGAGCGACCGGCGGCGCCTGGCCGCTGCGCTCGGCGAGGGCGCGCTGCAGGTGACGCTCGATGCCCGCCATGCGCTCGCGGTCGGTGATCGGCAGTCCCGTGTCCTCGAGCACCAGGTAGCTGTCCAGGCTGCCGCCGTCGGCGGTCGGCGTGATGCGCGCGTCCTGGATGCTGAGGCCCAGCTGGTCGAGCGCCGCGGTCGCGCGCGCGAAGCTGTGGCGCCGCCCGTGCGTGCAGACGAGCACCACGGTCGCGCCGCCGCGCTCCGGGTGCTCTGCCACCGCGACCAGCGGTGTCGCGTCCCCCGGCGCGCGCGCGGCGAGCTGGCCGGTGTGCCAGGCGATCTCGGCCGCCGAGTGCCGCAGGAAGTAGGCGTCGGTCAGCGTCTTCCAGACGCGCTCGGCGCTCTCCGGCGCCACGCCCGCGGCCGCCAGCCGCTCGCGCGCCTGCGACTGGGCGCCGGCGATGAGCTCCTCGCGGTCCAGCGGCGACTCGAGGCCGCGGCGCAGGGCGGTGCGGACGCGCTCGTACAGCTCCTCGAACAGCGTCGCCTTCCACGAGTTCCACAGTTTCGGGTTGGTGCCGCGCACGTCCGCGACAGTCAGCACGTACAAATAGTCGAGGCGCACCTGGTCGCCCACCTCGCGCGCGAAGGCGTTGACCACCTGCGGGTCGGAAATGTCCTGCTTCTGCGCCGTGACGGACAGCTTCAGGTGATTGCGCACCAGCCAGGCGACGAGGCGCGCGTCATAGCGGGAGAGGCCCTGCTCGAGGCAGAAGGCCTCGGCGTCGACGGCGCCCAGCTCGGAGTGGTCGCCGCCGCGTCCCTTGGCGATGTCGTGGAAGATCGCGGCGAGGTAGGCGAGCTCCGGATCCGGCAGCGCGCGGAAGATCTGCGCGAGCCTCGGGAACTCGTGGTCGTAGCGCTCGAGCGCGAAGCGCCGGAGGTTGCTGACCACGAACAGCGTGTGCGCGTCCACGGTGTAGGCGTGGAACAGGTCGTACTGCATGCGCCCGACGATGCGTCCGAACGCCGGTATGTAGCGGCCCAGCACCCCATACAGGTTCATGCGCCGGAGCTCGTGCGTGACCCCGGCCGGCGCGCGCAGGATCTCGAGGAACAGACGGTGGTTGCGCGGGTTCTGGCGAAACTCCTCGTCGATCAGCCACAGGTTGTCGTGCACCAGGCGGATGGTGCGCGCGCGCACGCCCTTGAGGCGCGGGTTCTGCTGCAGCACGACGAACAGCTCGAGCAGCGCCGAGGGATGGCGGGCAAAGACGTCGTCCGAGACGGCCTCGAGGCACTCGTCGCGCTCGCGGAAGTGCTCGGAGAGCGGCAGCGCCGGCGCGTCGCGCGCCGCGAGGATCTCCTCGCGGAACTGCTGCAGCAGCAGCTCGTTCAGCCAGGAGACCAGCATGGCGGTCCGGTAGTAGCGTTGCATGAACTGCTCGACGGCGAGCGTGTAGGTCGCGTCCTCGTAGCCGAACATGCGCGCGAGGCGGATCTGGTGGTCGAACAGCAGCCGGTCCTCGCGCCGACCGCTGACCAGGTGCAGGGCGAATCGCACCCGCCACAGCCAGGCCTGCGCGGACTCGAGCTGCGCGAGCTCGCGTGCGGCGATGAAGCCGTGCCCGGCGAGTTCGCCGAGGGTTTCAGCCTGGAAATGCCGCTTGGCGACCCAGGCGATCGTCTGGATGTCGCGCAGGCCGCCGGGGCCCTGCTTGACGTTGGGCTCGAGGTTGTAGGCGGTGCCGTGGAAACGATGATGCCGCTCGGCCTGCTCGGCGAGCTTGGCCTCGAAAAAGTCGCGCGAGGACCACAGCCGGTCGGGCGCGAGCGCGCGGCGCATGGCCTCGAACAGCGCGGCCGGACCCGCGAGCAGGCGTGCTTCGAACAGGGTCGTCGCGACCGACAGGTCGGTGAGCGCCTCGCGCTGGCAGTCGTCGATGGTGCGGACGCTGTGGCCGGTCTCGAGACCGATGTCCCACAGGAAGGTGAGAAAGCGCTCGAGCGGCGCGGTCCAGGCGGCTTCCTCGGCCTGCGGCAGCAGGACCATGACGTCGACGTCCGAGCAGGGCAGCAGCTCCCCGCGGCCGTAGCCGCCGACCGCGACCAGCGCGAGGGCCACACCGGCCGCCCCGGCGTGCAGCTGCCAGGCGCGGGTGACGAGCGAATCGACCAGCCGGGCGCGCTCGCGCACCAGCGCCTCCACGGGCTCGCCCGCCCGGAATCGGCGCGCCAGCTCGGCATCGCCCCCCGTGAGGGCCGCGCGGAACGCCTCGACCGTGTTCAACGCGTCGATGGTGGACGCCACGCTACTTGCGGTCGGCCGCGCCGAGGGTCAGGACCTCGAAGCCGTCGGGCGTCACCAGCACCGTGTGTTCCCACTGGGCCGACAGGGAGTGATCCTTGGTCACCACCGTCCAGCCGTCGCCGAGGAGCTTCACGTGCCTGCGCCCGGCGTTGACCATCGGCTCGACGGTGAAGGTCATGCCGGCCTCGAGCCGCAGGCCGGTGCCGGGTTCGCCGTAATGCAGGACCTGGGGATCTTCGTGGAAGACGCGGCCGATGCCGTGACCGCAGTACTCGCGCACGACCGAGTAGCCCTGTCCTTCGACGAAAGCCTGGATCGTGTGGCCGAGATCACCGAGGCGTGTCCCCGGCCGGATCGTGCGGATGCCGCGCCACATGGCCTCGAAACCCGCCTCGCACAGCCGCCGGGCCTGGATCGAGGGTTCGCCGATCATGAACATCCGGCTTGTATCGCCATGGAAGCCGTCCTTGATGACCGTGACGTCCACGTTGAGGATGTCGCCGGCCTTCAGGACCTTGTCCCCGGGGATGCCGTGGCAGACCACGTGGTTGACCGAGGTGCAGATGGACTTCGGAAAACCCTTGTAATTCAAGGGGGCAGGAATCGCCTTCTGGACGTCCACGATGTAGTCGTGGCAGATCCGGTCGATCTCCCCGGTCGTCATGCCGGCCTTGAGCTGCGGCCCGATCATGTCCAGGACGTCCGCGGCCAGGCGCCCCGCCAGGCGCATGGCGTCCTGTTCCGCGGGTGTCTTGACCAGGGACCGGGTATGGCTCTGCATCAACATGGAGTGGGTTGCCGGGGCTCCGGGGAAAGCGTCTATCGCATTGTTTCGACGGGACAAAGATGGTATAAAGCGCGGCGTTTTTTCTCAACCAAATCCACACGCGGATCGTCACGTGCGGCGGGGTGCCGGGTCCCTTGACCGGTTGCCGCATGCGGGTCCGCGGAGGGCTAACCCGATAAGGAGTAGAGCATGGCCAGTCTGTCCATGAGGCAGATGCTTGAGGCGGGGGTTCACTTCGGTCATCAGACCCGCTTCTGGAACCCGAAGATGGCGCAGTTCATCTTCGGCGAACGCAACAAGATCCACATCATCAACCTCGAGCGGACGCTGCCGCTCTACAACGAGGCGGCCGCCTTCGTGAAGGGCGTCGTCGCCGACGGCGGGCGCATCCTGTTCGTCGGCACCAAGCGCAGCGCGCGCGACGCCATCCAGGCCGAGGCGACCCGCTGCGGCATGCCGTACGTCAACCAGCGCTGGCTGGGCGGCATGCTCACCAACTTCAAGACCATCCGGCAGTCGATCAAGCGCCTGCACGAGCTCGAGGAGCTGCGCGACTCGGGCGCGCTCGAGCGCCGCAGCAAGAAGGAAGCGCAGACGCTGCGCCGCGAGATGGACAAGCTGAACCGCAGCCTGGGCGGCATCAAGGACATGAATTCGCTGCCGGACGCGCTGTTCGTTGTCGACGTCGGTCACGAGGAGATCGCGATCCACGAAGCGCGCAAGCTCGGCATCCCGGTGGTCGCCGTCGTGGACAGCAACTGCAGCCCGGACGGCATCGACTACGTCATCCCCGGAAACGACGACGCGATGAAGGCGATCCAGCTCTACGCCGCGGGCGTCGCGGACGCGGCGCTCGACGGCAAGGCGGCCGTGCCCGCGCTGCCGGCCGGCGAGGACGAGTTCGTCGAGCTCGACGAGGAGGGGCAGCCGCGCCGGAAGGCGCAGGCACGGGCGCCGCGCAAGCCGGCCAACGTGCGCCGGCGCGCGCCTGCGCGCGGCCGGCCGACGGCCGAGACGGCCTCTGCGGCCACGATGCCGTCGACGGACTCGGCCGAGGAAGAAACGGTCGCGGACGAACCGGCGGATGCGGGACGCGCCAAGGCGCCGGCGAAGCGCCGGCCCGCCGCCCGCAAGTCGGACAAGAACGGGGGTTGAGATGAGCATCAGCGCTGAGACGGTCAAGGCGCTGCGCGAGCGCACCGGCGCCGGGATGATGGAGTGCAAGAAGGCGCTCCTCGAAACCGGCGGCGACCTCGACGCAGCCGCGGAAGTGATGCGCAAGTCCGGCCTCGCGAAGGCCGACAAGAAGGCGGGCCGGATCGCGGCCGAAGGCGCGATCGTCGCGCTGTCGGCCGGCGACGGGCGTTCCGCCGTGCTCGTCGAGGTCAACAGCGAGACGGACTTCGTCGCGCGCCAGCCCGAGTTCCAGGCATTCGCCGCCGGCGTGGCCGCCGCGGCGCTGGCGGCCGGGGCCACCGCGCCCGATGCGCTCGCGGCGCTGCGGCTCGCGGACGGCGCCACCGTGGACGAGACCCGGCGGCAGCTGGTCGCGAAGATCGGGGAGAAGATCGACGTGCGTCGCGCGGCGATCCTGCACGCGCCGGAACGGATCGGCGCCTACGTGCACGGCACGCGCATCGGCACGCTGGTCGGGCTGAAGGGCGGCGACGAGACGCTCGCTCGCGACCTGGCCATGCACGTGGCGGCGGCGAACCCGCAGTTCGTGTCGCCTTCCGCGGTCCCGGCCGACATCGTCGCCAAGGAGCGCGAGATCCTCAGCGCGCAGGCGGCGACCGAGGGCAAGCCGGCGGCGATCGTCGAGAAGATGGTCGAGGGTCGGCTGCGCAAGTACCTGGCGGAGATCTGCCTCACGGGCCAGCCCTTCGTGAAGGATCCCGACACGACCGTCGGCCAGCTGCTGGCCAGCGCGAAGGCGGAAGTCAGCGGCTTCCTGCGCTACGAGGTCGGCGAAGGCATCGAGAAGAAGCAGGAGAATTTTGCCGCCGAGGTGATGGCGCAGGTCGAGGCCGCGAAAGGCAGGGCCTGACGGAAAGAGGGGGTCGCATGGCGGAAACGCAGCCCGGCAAGCCGCTCAAGAGGATCCTGCTCAAGATCAGCGGCGAGGCGTTGCTGGGCAATGCCGATTACGGCATCGACCCCGCCATCCTGAAACGGATCGCCGGCGAGATCCGCGACGTGCTGGCGCGCGGCGTCCAGGTCGCGGTCGTGATCGGCGGGGGCAACATCTTCCGCGGAGCGGGCCTGGCGCGGGCGGGCATGGACCGGGTCACTGCCGACCACATGGGCATGCTGGCGACCGTGATGAACGCCCTCGCGCTGCAGGATGCGCTCGAGTCCTTGGGCAACTATGCCCGGGTGATGTCGGCGGTGCGCGTCCAGGAAGTCTGCGAGGACTACATCCGCCGGCGCGCGGTGCGGCACCTCGAGAAGGGGCGCTGCGTGATCTTCGCGGCTGGCACGGGCAACCCGTTCTTCACGACCGACACGGCCGCTTCGCTGCGCGCGATCGAGATCGGCGCCGACCTGCTGCTGAAAGCGACCAAGGTCAACGGCATCTACAGCGACGACCCGGTGCGCAACCCCCGGGCGGAACGGTACCGGCGCCTGTCCTTCGACAAGGTGCTCGACGACCGCCTCGGCGTGATGGATGCGACCGCGATCGTGATGTGCCGCGACAACGGCCTGCCGCTGCGGGTCTTCAACCTCAACAACGAGGGCGACCTGATGCGGATCGTGGACGGCGCGGACGTGGGCACGCTGGTGGCGAACGGCCTGTAGGCGGGGGAGTCGAGTCATGCAGGATGAAATGAGTCGTGACGCGACGCAGCGCATGGGCAAGTGCGTCGCGCAGCTCAAGGAACACTACCGGAAGATGCGCACCGGCCGCGCGAACGTCGGGCTGCTGGACGGCCTCAAGGTCGACTACTACGGCAGCGAAGTGCCGATCAACCAGGTCGCCAGCGTCTCGGTCGAAGACGCTCGGACGCTGGTCGTGTCCCCCTGGGACAAGTCGGCGGTCCCGGCCGTGGAAAAGGCCATCCTGAAGTCCGACCTCGGCCTGACGCCGAACACGGCAGGTCAGATCATCCGGTTGCCGCTGCCGCCGATGACGGAGGAGAGGCGCAAGGACCTGACCAAGGTCGCCCGGCACGAGGCCGAGAGCGCGCGCGTCGCCGTTCGGGCCGTGCGCCACGACCTCATGAACGAGTTGAAGGAGATGCTCAAGGAGCGGCTGATCTCCGAGGACGACCACCGGCGCGCCCAGGAGGAGATCCAGAAGCTGACCGACCGGCACGTGCACGACATCGACGCCGTGCTGGCCGAGAAAGAAAAAGAGCTGCTGCAGGTCTGAAATGGCATTGCGCGACCCGCAAGCTGAAGGCGGGCATGCGGTGCCTCGCCACGTCGCCGTGATCATGGACGGCAACGGCCGCTGGGCCCAGCAGCGCGCGCTGCCGCGCGCGGCCGGGCACCGCGCCGGGACGCGCTCGGTGCGGGTCATGATCGAGGAGTCCGTGCGCCACGGCGTCGGCGCGCTCACGCTATTCGCCTTCTCGAGCGAGAACTGGCAGCGGCCGGCGGGCGAAGTGAGCCTGCTCATGCAACTCTTCCTGGAGTCGCTGGATCGCGAGGTGGCCGAACTCGACGCCAACGGCGTGCGCATCCGATTCATCGGTGACCGGGCGCGGCTCGCACCGGCGCTGGTGGAGCGCATGGGCGCGGCCGAGGAGCGGACCGCGCGCAATGCGCGGCTCGATCTCGTTGTCGCGGTCGCCTACGGCGGGCGGTGGGACCTCGTCCAGGCGGCGCGCCGGCTGGCTGCGGAGGCCGCGGCGGGGCGCGCGCGCGCCGAGGACATCGACGAGACGGCGCTCGGGGCCTGCCTCGCGTCGGCCGGGCGGCCTGCCCCGGATCTTCTCATCCGCACCGGCGGGGAGCGGCGCCTGAGCAACTTCCTGCTCTGGGACCTGGCGTACACGGAACTCTGGTTCACCGACACGCTGTGGCCGGATTTCGACGCCGGCTGTTATGCCGCCGCCCTCGCCGAATTCGGCGGGCGGCAGCGGCGCTACGGCCGCGTCGCGGGCCAGGCGGAGGCGGGCTGATGCTGGGGCAGAGGATCCTCACCGCCCTGGGCCTGGTCGTGGTCCTGGCGCTCGTGCTGGTGGTGCTGCCGCGCGAGATGGCGGTTTTTGCGCTTGCATTGATCATCCTCACCGGCGCGTGGGAGTGGTCGCAGCTCGCGGGGATCTCGAATGCCACGGCGAGGGCCGGCTACGTCGCGGCCTGCGCCGCACTGATGGCGCTGCTCTGGTACGCGACGGCGGATCCCGGCCAGTTCGAGCGCGCGATGCTGCTGACGATGCTCGGCTGGATACCACTCTTCGCCTGGGTGACGCTCGCGCCCGGGTTCAGGGCTGCCGGCCTCGCCGCTGTCGCCGGACTCTGGGCGCTGGCGCCGACCTGGCTCGCGCTCGCGCGGCTTTACGTGCAGGAAGACTTCGGCCGCGAGCTCGTGGTGTTCGTGCTGCTGCTCGCGTGGGCGGCCGACATCGGCGCCTATTTCGCGGGCAAGCAGTTCGGCCGGATCCGGCTCGCGCCGGTCGTCAGCCCCAACAAGACCTGGGAGGGCGTGCTCGGCGGCCTCGTTGCGGGAATGGTCGTGGCACTGGCGGGCCGCGCGTGGTTCGAGCTGCCGATGCCGGCGTTCCTGTCGCTGTGCGTCGCGGCCGTGCTCGTTTCCGTCGTCGGCGACCTGCTCGAAAGCATGTTCAAGCGCCAGCAGGGCCTGAAGGACAGCGGCAGCCTGCTGCCGGGGCATGGCGGGATGCTCGACCGCATCGACAGCCTGACCTCGTCGGTGCCCTTGCTGGCGCTGGGGTTCGCCTGGCTGGGGCTGGTCGCATGAAGGGCCTGGCCGTACTCGGTTCCACCGGGACGATCGGCGAGGCGACGCTCGACGTCGCGTCGCGGCATCCGGATCGCATCCGCATCGTCGCGATCGCCGCCCACTCGAACCACGAGTCGCTGTTTGCCCAGGTCGAGCGCCACCGGCCCGCCTGCGCGGCGCTGGTCGACCGCGCCGCGGCGGCGAAGCTCGCCCAGCGCGTGGCGGCGGCCGGGTTGCCCACGCGCGTGCTGTCGGGCGCCGATGCGCTCGCGACCCTCGCGACGCTGCCCGAGGTGGACGCGGTGATGGCCGCGATCGTCGGCGCCGCCGGCCTCGCCTCCACCCTGGCGGCCGCGGGCGGGGGCAAGCAGGTCCTGCTCGCCAATAAGGAGGCGCTGGTACTCGCCGGTCCGCTGCTGCTCGACTGCGCGCGGCGCTCCGGCGCGACGATCCTGCCGATCGACAGCGAGCACAACGCGATCTTCCAGTGCCTGCCCGCGGGCAGCGTGACCGGCCTTGCGCCGGCCGGCGTCACCCGTGTCGTCCTCACCGCGTCCGGAGGCCCGTTCCTGCGCACGCGCAGCGAGGACCTCGCGACGGCGACGCCCGAGCAGGCCGTGGCGCATCCGAACTGGCGCATGGGACCGAAGATCTCGGTGGATTCGGCGACGCTCATGAACAAGGGGCTCGAACTGATCGAGGCCTGTCACCTGTTCGGCGTCGGCGTGGACGCGGTGCGCGTCGTCATCCACCCGCAGAGCATCGTGCACGCGCTGGTGGAATTCGCGGACGGCTCGGTCCTCGCCCAGATGAGCCAGCCGGACATGCGGGTGCCGATTGCGCATGCGCTGGGCTGGCCAGGCCGCATCGAGTCGGGCGTCGCCGCAGTAGACCTCCTGCAAGTTGGCAAGTTGTCATTCGAAGATCCTGATTTTGAACGATTTCCGTGTCTCGGTCTCGCCCAGTCCGCAGCCCGCGCCGGCGGTACGATGCCGGCCGTGCTCAACGCGGCGAATGAAGTGGCGGTCGCCGCCTTCCTGGGCGGCAGGCTGAACTTTGCCGGCATCGCCGGAGTCATTGAGAGCGTGTTGCATCAGCATGAGACTCGCCCGGTGCGAATCCTCTCCGACGCGCTGTCCGCCGATGCCTGGGCGCGCGCGCGCGCGGAGCGGGCGCTCGCGGGCGCGTCGAAGCAGGCGGCAGGCGCATGAGCGCAGGACTCCTCACGTCGGTGGTCGCCTTCATCGTCGCGATCGGCGTGCTCGTGACGGTGCACGAGTTCGGCCACTACTGGGTGGCGCGCCGGCTCGGTTTCAAGGTGTTGCGATTCTCGATCGGTTTCGGCCGGCCGCTCCTCAAGCGCGTCAGCCGCGATGCCGACCGGGTCGAGTACGTGCTGGCCGCCATCCCGCTCGGCGGTTACGTTCGCCTGCTCGACGAGCGCGACGGTCAGGTGGCGCCCGGCGAGGCGCACCGCGCCTTCAACCGGCGGCCGCCGCTGGCGCGGATCGCGGTGCTGCTAGCGGGACCCGCCGCCAATTTCCTGTTCGCGATCGCCGCTTACTGGCTGCTGTTCCTGCACGGCGTGCCGGGCCTGAAGCCGGTCGTCGGCGAGGTCGCCCCCGACACGATCGCTGCGCGCGCCGACCTCAGGCCCGGCGACGAGATCACCGCGGTCGGCGGGCAACCGACGCCGACGCGCCAGGCGGCGATCCTCGGCATCCTCGACGGCATCGTGGCGGATGGCCGCGTGCCGCTCCTGGTGCGCGGCGAGGGCGGCGGCGAGCGGCAGCTCGCGGTCAGCGTGCCCCAGTCGGAACGGCGGGCGCTGACCGAGCCGGGCGCGCTGATGCGCGGCCTCGGATTCTCGTTCTGGTATCCGCCGCAGCCCGTCGTCGTCGGCGATCTCGTGGAAGGCCTTCCGGCGGCACAGGCCGGCATCCGGCCGGGCGACCGCGTGATCGAGGTCCAGGGCACGCCAGTGGACGACTACGTCGCGTTCGTCAACCTGATACGCGAGCGTCCCGGGCTGCCGACGCGGCTGGTCGCGATGCGCGGCGAGGAGCGCCTCGTGTTCGAACTGGTTCCGCAAGCGGTCGAGGAGGAAGGGCGCACCATCGGCCGGATCGGCCTCGGCGCGGCCGCCGTCGATGGCGGGAATTTCCCGGACGCGATGCTGACGGTCGAGCGTTACGGGCCGCTGGGCGCCGTCGCGCCGGCCGTGCGGGAGACCTGGGACAAGAGCGCGCTGACCGTGCGTTTCCTCTGGCGCATGGTCACCGGCGACGTGTCGACCAAGAACATCTCCGGGCCGATCAACATCGCCCAGTACGCCGGGCTGACGGCGGCCGAGGGCTTCACCTACTATCTCGGCTTCCTGGCCCTGGTGTCGATCTCGCTCGCGGTGCTGAACCTCCTGCCCGTGCCGGTGCTGGACGGCGGGCAGGTCGTGTTCCAGCTCGCCGAGATGGCCAAGGGCGCGCCGCTGTCGATGGAGGCTCAGGTGGTCGGTCAGAAAGTCGGAATCGCGATGCTGGTGCTGCTCATGGGCGTCGCGTTCTACAACGACCTCTCGCGGCTGTTCGGATGACGGGCCGCGTCGCGGAACGGGGCTTGCTGCGGCGGCTCGTCGTCGGTGTGCTTCTCGCCGGGGGCGTGCCGGCCGCGGCGCAGGCGCAGGCGCAGGCGGCATTCACCGTCGGCGACATCCGGGTCGAGGGCCTGCAGCGCATTTCCGAAGGCACGGTCTACAACTACCTGCCCGTCAACATCGGCGACCGTCTCGACCAGCGGCGCGTCCAGGAGGCGATCCGGGCGCTGTTCGGGACCGGCTTCTTCAGCGACATCGAGATGCGGCGCGACGGCGAGACGCTCGTCGTGGTCGTGCGCGAGCGGCCGTCGATCGAGAGTTTCGAGCTGGCGGGCAACAAGGACATCAAGACCGAGGACCTGCAGCAGTCCCTGCGCAGCGTGGGCCTCGCGACCGGCAAGACCTTCGACCGCTCCGTCCTCGAGGAGGTGCGCGGCTTCCTGACCGACCAGTACTTCAGCCGCGGCAAGTACGCCGTGCGGATCGACCCCAAGGTCGAAGAGGTTCCGGGCAACAAGGTCCGCATCAAGATCGACATCGTCGAGGGCAAGCGCGCGCGCATCCGGCAGATCAACCTGGTCGGCAACACCGCCTATGACGACGAGGAGCTGCTCGACGCCTTCGAGCTGCGCACGCCGAACTGGCTGTCCTGGTACAAGCAGGACGACCGCTATTCGCGCGAATCGCTGCAGGGCGACATCGAGACGCTGACGTCCTTCTACCAGGACCGCGGCTACGCGAATTTCGAAGTGGAGTCGACGCAGGTCGCCATCGCGCCGGAGATGGACGACATCTTCATCACGATGAACCTGCACGAGGGCGAGGTCTACAAGGTCGGCGAGGTCAAGCTGGCGGGCACGATGAAAGTGCCGGAGGCGGAGCTGCAGCGGCTGCTGCTCGTCCGGCCGGGGCAGACCTACTCCCGCAAGATGATCACGCAGACCCAGGAGCTGATTTCCTTCCGGCTCGGCGCGGACGGCTACGCCTTCGCGAAGATCGACCCGGTGCCCACGGCGCACGAGGACACGAAGACCATCGACCTCACGTTCTTCGTGGACCCGGGCAACCGCGCCTACGTGCGCCGCGTCAACTTCATCAACACCAGCGCCATCGACGACGAGGTCCTGCGACGCGAAACGCGCCAGATGGAGGGCTCCTACCTGTCGAACGCCCTGCTCGAGCGCTCCAAGGAGCGCATCCAGCGGCTGCCGTACATCGAGAGGGTCGAATTCGAGACGACGCCCGTGGCCGGGACCCCGGACCTGGTCGACGTGGATTTCGACATCAAGGAAGGCCTGCCGGGCCAGTTCAGCGGCGGCATCGGCTACTCCGAATCGCAGTCGTTCATGCTGAACGGCAGCTTCGTGCATTCGAACTTCATGGGCACCGGCGAGCGCGTGGCCGTGGACCTCGTCGCCGGCCGGTACTCGCAGCAGTACAGCATCTCGCACACCGACCCCTATACGAACATCGACGGCGTGGCGCGGACCCTCGGCGTCCAGTACCGCGACGTCACCCAGTTCGTGTCGGCCGCCTCCGACTTCTCGACGACGACGATGTCCGGGACGATGGAGTGGGGCTACCCGATCTCCGAATACCAGGGCGTTCGATTCGGCCTGGTCGCGCAGCGCTCGGACCTCATCGTCAACCCGCAGAGCAGCGCGCGCGAGGCCGTGACCTGGGTGCGCAACAACGGCAATCCGTACACGCGCGTGATCGAGCGCGAGTTCCCGGCCGTCGATCCGGACGACCCGCCGACCATCATCGAGACGATCCTGTTCGGGACCAAGTTCAACACCTTCGAGCTGGTGGGCAGCTGGTTCTACGACACGCGCAACCGGGCGATCTTCGCCGACCGCGGCCTGCAGCATTCGCTGAGCACCTCCGTGACCGCGCCGGGGAGCGAGGTCGACTACTACACGGTGCGCTACAACTACCTGCAGCTGATCCCGATGTGGCGGCAGTGGACGCTCGCGCTGACCTCGGAACTCGCCTGGGGCGACGCGCTCGGCAAGGACACGACGTCGCTGCCGCCGTACCGGCAGTTCTTCGCCGGCGGCCCGGACACGGTGCGCGGGTTCTCGGAGAGCCGGCTCGGGCCGAAGGACAGCTTCGGCAATCCTTACGGCGGCAACCTCAAGGTCGTGGGCCGCGCGGAGATCCTGTTCCCCGTGCCGGACAAGTGGCGGGCCAGCACCCGCATCAGCGCTTTCTACGACATCGGCAACGTGTTCTCCCAGGGCACGGGCATCGCCTTCGTCGGCCGGGACGGCATCACGCCGGTCGACTACGAGTTCGATTACAATGAGTTGAAGCAATCCGCGGGCATCGCGGTGCAGTGGTTCGCGCCGCTCGGCATCTTCCGGTTCAGCTACGGATTCCCGCTGAACGAGTTCAAGGGCGACGCGGTCCGTTACCCGGACGAAGTGGAGCGCTTCCAGTTCACCATCGGTTCAGCATTCTGAACATCGAGGCAAGATGACACACATGACCCGGACACTCGTTTCCTGCGCGCTGGTCGCGGCGCTCGCGACCGCGGCCGTTGCCGCCGAGGCGCAGGCCCTCAAGATCGGCTTCGTCAACTTCGGCCGGCTGCTGGAGGAATCGCCGCAGGCCAAGGCCGCGCAGGCGGCGCTGGAGAGCGAATTCCTGCCGCGGCAGCGCGACGTGGCGGCGCAGCGCAAGTCGCTGCAGGAGAAGGTCGACAAGCTGCAGAAGGAGGCCGCGGTGATGTCCGAGGCCGACCGCGTGCGCAGCGAGCGCGAGGTGCGTGACCTGGAACTGAACGTCAATCGCCGCTTCAACGAGTTGCAGGAGGACCTGAACCTCCGCCGCAACGAGGAAGTCGGGCGCATGCAGCGCGCGCTGCTGCAGGAAGTGCAGGCCTACGCCCGCGCGAACGGCTACCAGCTCGTGGTCAGCGACGGCGTGCTCTACGCCGCCGAGGGCATCGACATCACGCCGCAGCTCGTGGCCGCGATCAAGGCCAAGGCGCCGGCCGCCGCGACGACGCCCAAGCCCTGAGGATCGGCCGGCGCGGGGGAGGGCCGCAATGGCGATGACGCTCGGCGAGATCGCGGTGCGCTTCGGCCTCGAGCTCGCCGGGGACCCCGACGTCCGGGTCGACGGCGTCGCGGCGCTGGCGTCGGCGGCGCCCGGCAAGCTCACATTCTGCACCGGCGCGAAATACCGTACGCAGCTCGCGTCGACGCAGGCGAGCGCCGTCGTGCTGTCGCGCGAGCTGCTCGCCGACTGTCCCGTTGCAGCCCTCGTGAGCCCGCGGCCCTACGCCGCCTACGCGCGAATCGCGCAGGCGCTGCACCCGGCGGCCGGCGTGGCCGGCGGCCGGGCGCCGGGCGCGCAGGTCGCGGCGGGAGCCCGGGTGCCGGGGTCGTGCTGGATCGGGCCGAATGCGGTCATCGGCGAGGGCGTCGTGGTCGGCGAGCGCTGCTGGATCGGACCGAATTGCGTGCTGGAGGAAGACGTGCGGCTCGGCGACGACTGCCGCCTGCAGGCCGGCGTCACGCTGCTGCGGGGCGTCGTCGCCGGCGCCCGCTGCAGCTTCAAGGCCGGCGCCGTCGTCGGCAGCGACGGGTTCGGGTTCGCGCCCGACGTCGACGGCTACGTCAAGGTGCCGCACGTCGGCGGCGTGCGGCTCGGGGACGACGTGGAGGTGGGTGCCAACACCACCATCGACCGCGGCACGATCGGCGACACCGTCATCGGCGACGGCGTCAAGCTGGACAACCAGGTGCAGGTCGGCCATAACTGCCGCATCGGCGAGCACACCGTGATTGCCGGCTGCGTGGGGATTTCCGGCAGTTCCGTCATCGGCCGCCGCTGCATGATCGGCGGCGCGGTCGGCATCGCCGGCCACCTGGAGATCGGCGACGGGGTCGTGGTGACCGGCTATTCGCTGGTCACCCGTTCGCTACGCGGCCCGGGCGTCTATTCGTCCGGCATGCCGGCGATCGAGGCCGGCAGGTGGCGCAGGACGGTTGCGCGCCTGCACCGGCTCGACGCGGGCCGCCGCGGACCGGGGGACGAACAGGGGGACGGATGAGCGAAGGCTTCCCGATGGACATCCAGGCGGTGCTCGCGCAGCTGCCGCACCGCTATCCGTTCCTGCTCGTGGACCGCGTCGTCGAGTGCGTGCCCGGCAAGCGCATCCACGCGATCAAGAACGTCACGATCAACGAACCCTTCTTCTCCGGGCATTTCCCCGGGCGGCCGACCATGCCGGGCGTCATGATCCTCGAGGCGCTCGCGCAGGCCGCGGGCATCCTGGCCTTCAAGACCGCGGGCGTCGTGCCGGACGAGAATTCGCGCTTCTACTTCGTCGGCATCGACGGCGCGCGCTTCAGGAAGCCCGTCGTGCCCGGCGACCAGCTCGCGCTGAAGGCGACCTTCGACCGCGCGATGCGCGGCATCTGGAAGTTCTCCACGGTGGCCGAGGTCGACGGCGCGGAAGTCGCCTCGGCGACCATGATGGTCGCCCCGGAGGTCAAGCCTTGATCGACCCGCGCGCGGTCGTGGACCCGGGCGCCGAGATCGCCGAGGGCGTCGAGGTCGGGCCATTCGCGGTGATCGGTCCGGGCGTCCGGATCGGCGCCGGAAGCTGGATCGGGCCGCACGCGGTCGTCAAGGGCCCGACGGTCCTCGGCCGGGACACGCGCGTGTTCCAGTTCGCGTCGATCGGCGATGCGCCGCAGGACAGGAAGTACGCGGGTGAGCCGACCCGGCTGGTGGTCGGGGACCGCAACGTGTTCCGGGAGTTCTGCTCGATCAACCGCGGCACGGTCGGCGGCCGCGGCGAGACCACGATCGCCGACGACTGCCTGTTCATGGCCTACTCGCACGTCGCGCACGACTGCATCGTCGGCAGCCACTGCATCATGTCCAACTGCACGGCGCTCGCAGGGCACGTGGAACTCGGCGACTGGGTCATCCTCTCCGGCTACGCCGGCGTCCACCAGTTCACCAAGATCGGCGCCCACGCCTTCCTTGCCAACAACGCGGCGGTCACGCGCGACGTGCCGCCCTACCTGCTGGTCGCGGGCTCGCCGGCCGAGCCGAAGGGCATCAACAGCGAGGGGCTCAAGCGCCGGGGATTCGACGCGGCCCAGATCGCGAACATCAAGAACGCCTACCGGATCCTCTACCGCTCGGGGCTCAAGCTGGCCGAGGCCATGGAGCAGCTGCGCGCGCTCGCCGCGTCGCAGCCCGAGCTCGCCCCGTTCGTGGACTTCCTCGGCGCCAGCGAACGCAGCATCATCCGCTGACGGGAAAAGGGGACGCACCCCTTTTTCAGGAAGGGGATGCACACCTTTGACTGCAAGGGTCCATTGACGATGACGAGGGCGGACGCTGAAGGTGGGCAAGGCCTCACTCAAAAAGGGGTGCGTCCCCTTTTCCCGCTCACCATCGGCGTCGTGGCCGGCGAGTCCTCGGGCGACAATCTCGGGGCTGCTTTCATCGAGGCCGTGAAGGCGCGCGCGCCGGGCACGCGCTTCGTCGGCGTGGCCGGCCCGCGCATGCAGGCGGCCGGCTGCGAGCGGCTCGCGGACGCCGAAGAACTCGCCGTCATGGGGCTGTTCGAAGTCCTGCACCACCTGCCGCGCCTGCTGTCGCTGCGCAGGCGCGTCCGCTCGGCGATGCTGGCACTCCGGCCGGACGTGTTCGTCGGCATCGACGCGCCGGAGTTCAACCTGGGACTCGCAGCGTCGCTGCACGCGGCGGGTCTGCGTACGGTGCAGTACGTGAGCCCCCAGGTCTGGGCCTGGCGGCGCGGCCGCGCAGGCCGCATGGCGCGCTTCCTGGACCTGGTGCTCTGCCTGCTGCCGTTCGAACCGGAAGTCTACGATCAGGCGGGCCTGCGGGCCCTCTTCGTGGGTCACCCGCTCGCCGACCAGCTGCCGCTGGTCCCTGACCGTGGCGGCGCGCGCCATGCGCTCGGCATCGCGCCGGATTCGCGCGTGGTCGCCCTTTTGCCCGGCAGCCGGGCCGGCGAGGTCGCGAGGCTCGGGGAGGACTTCGCCCGGACGGCCGCCTGGCTGGCGGCGCGCCGGCCGGACCTCGCGTTCCTCGCGGCGCTTGCCGGGCCGCAGACACGCGCCAGCTTCGAAGCCACGCTCGACCGCTGCGCGCCGGGCGTCAAGGTCCGTATCGTGGAGGGCCGCACGCAGGCCGTCCTGACGGCGTCGGACGTCGTGCTCGTCGCTTCGGGTACGGCCACGCTCGAGACGCTGCTCTGCAAGCGGCCGATGGTGGTCGCCTATCGTCTCGGGGGGCTCACCGCGTTCCTGCTGCGTGGATTGAAACTCCTGAAGGCGCCCTTCTTCGCCCAGCCCAACCTGCTGGCCGGCCGGGAGGTCGTGCCGGAACTCGCCCAGGGCGACGTGACGCCCGCGCGTCTCGGCGAGGCGATCGAGCGCTGGCTGGACTCGCCCGAGGAGGTCCACCGGCTCGAGGCCCTGTTTGCCGAGTTGCACGGGGCGCTACGGCGCGGCGCCAGCGAGCAGGCGGCGGACGCGGTCCTGGCGCTGGCCCGCGGCGGTGCATCGTGAGTCCTCCTGGGCGCATGCGGCCACGGGCTGCAGGCGGGCTCACGGCAGGCGTCGACGAGGCCGGGCGCGGACCCCTGGCCGGGCCGGTGTTCGCCGCGGCGGTCGTCCTGGACCCGCGCAGGCCGATTCCCGGCCTGCGCGATTCGAAACAACTCCCGGCCCCGGAGCGGGATCGCCTGGCCGCCGCGATCCGCGTGCGAGCGGCCGCCTGGGCGGTCGGCTGGGCCGATGCCGGCGAGATCGACGTGCTGAACATCCTGGAGGCGAGCCTGCTCGCGATGCGCCGCGCGCTGCTGGGCCTCGCCATCCGGCCGGAGCGCGTCTGCGTCGACGGCGACCGGTGCCCGGACGGCGCCATGCTGGGCCTCGCCTGCGGGCTGGAAGCGATCGTCGGGGGTGATGCCCGCGTGCGGGAGATCAGCGCCGCATCGATCCTGGCGAAAGTCTCGCGTGACGCTCACATGTCGCGCATGGCGGGCATCTATCCCGGCTACGGCTTCGAACGTCACAAGGGCTACGCGACCGAGGACCACCTGGCCAGCCTCGCCCGCATCGGCCCCTGCCGCATCCACAGGCGCAGCTTCGCGCCGGTGGCAGGCTAAGATCGCCGCATGCCTGCCAGCTTCGTCCACCTGCGGCTGCACACCGAGTACTCGCTCGTGGACGGCGTCGTGCGCGTTCCTGCCCTGATGCAGGCCGTCGCCGAGGCAGGCATGCCGGCTGTCGCGCTCACCGATCACGGCAACGTGTTCGCCATGGTCAAGTTCCACCGCGAGGCGCACAAGCGCGGTGTGAAGCCGGTGATCGGCGCCGACCTGTGGATCGCGGAGGCGGGCGAGCGCGCCGAGCCCGTGCTACTGACGCTGCTCGCCCAGGACACCGCGGGTTTCCGGAACCTGGCCAGGCTCGTGTCGCGCAGCTACCTCGAGGGTCAGGCGCGCGGCCGCCCGCTGCTGGAGCGCGAATGGCTCGACGATGCTTCAACCGCAGGGCTGATCGCGCTGTCGGGCGGCCTGCAGGGCGACGTCGGCCGCGCGCTTGCCGCGGGGCGCACGGCCGAAGCGGGCAGGCTCCTGCGCCACTGGCAGGACGTCTTCGGCGACCGCTTCTATCTCGAGGTGCAGCGCACCGGCCGGGCGGGGGAGGAGGCCTACATCGGGGGCGTGCTCGCGCTGGTCGCGCGGCAGCCGTCGCCGGTCGTCGCCACCAACGACGTGCGATTCCTGGCCCGCGAGGATTTCGAGGCGCACGAAGCCCGGGTCTGCATCCACGGCGGGCACCGGCTCGACGACCCGGGACGGCCGCGTCCCTACTCGCCGGAGCAGTACCTGAAGTCCCCGGCCGAAATGGCGGCGCTGTTCGCCGACCTGCCGGAGGCGCTCGAGAACAGCGTCGAGATCGCGCGGCGCTGCTCGCTGCCGCTCGCGCAGGGCGACGTGTTCCTGCCGGCCTTCAACGTCCCTGACGGGACGAACGCCACGGACTACCTGCGCCATCTCGCCGCCGAGGGCCTCGCGAGGCGCATCGGACCGGGGGTCGGGGATTCCGCGCAGTACCACGCGCGGCTCGAGCGCGAGCTCGGCGTCATCGCCGGCATGGGCTTCGAGGGCTACTTCCTCGTGGTCGCCGACTTCATCCGCTGGGCGCGCGAGCACGAGATACCGGTCGGGCCGGGGCGCGGATCGGGCGCTGGCTCGCTGGTCGCCTGGGCGCTCGGGATCACCGACCTCGACCCGATCCGCCACGATCTCCTGTTCGAGCGCTTCCTGAATCCGGAGCGCGTCTCGATGCCGGACTTCGACATCGACTTCTGCATGTCGCGACGTGACCGCGTGATCGACTACGTCGCGGACCGCTACGGCCGCGACCGCGTCTCGCAGATCATCACCTTCGGCTCGCTGGCGGCGAAAGCGGTGGTGCGCGACGTCGGTCGCGTGCTGGGCCTGCCGTACGGGTTTGTCGACGGCGTCGCGAAGCTGATCCCGTTCGAGCTCGGCATCACGCTCGACGACGCGCTGGAGAAGGAGCCGGAACTCAAGCGGCGCTACGGCGCCGAGGACGAAGTGCGCGACCTCATCGACCTCGCGCGGCGTCTCGAAGGGCTCGCGCGCAACGCGGGCACGCACGCCGGCGGGGTGGTCATCGCGCCGGGGCCGCTCACGGACTTCACCGCCCTGTACCGCGAATCCGGCGGCACCAGCGTCGTGACCCAGTTCGACAAGGACGACGTGGAGCAGGTCGGGCTGGTGAAGTTCGACTTCCTGGGCCTGCGGACGCTGACCATCATCGACTGGGCGCTGAAGCTCATCAACGCCAAGCGCCTGGCCGCCGGCGAGCCGCCGCTCGACCTCGGGCGGCTGCCGCTGGACGACCCCGAGACATTCAGGCTGCTGCGCTCGGGACGCACGACCGCGATCTTCCAGCTCGAGTCGCGCGGCATCACCGACCTCGTGCGCAAGCTGCAGCCGGACCGTTTCGACGACATCGTCGCGCTGGTCGCGCTGTTCCGGCCGGGGCCGCTGCAATCGGGCATGGTGGACGACTTCATCGCCCGCAAGCACGGCCGCGCCGCCGGCACCATCGACTACCTGCACCCGAGTCTCGCCGAGATCCTGAAGCCGACCTATGGCGTGATCCTGTACCAGGAACAGGTCATGCAGATCGCGCAGACGCTCTCCGGCTACACGCTCGGCGGCGCCGACCTGCTGCGCCGCGCCATGGGGAAGAAGAAACCCGAGGAGATGGCGAAGCAGCGCTCCGCCTTCGTCGACGGCGCGGTCGAGCGGGGCGTGCCGGCGGCCCGCGCCGGCTACATCTTCGACCTGATCGAGAAGTTCGCCGGCTACGGATTCAACAAGTCGCACTCGGTCGCCTACGCGCTGCTCGCGTACCAGACCGCCTGGCTCAAGGCGCACCACCCCGAGGCCTTCATGGCGGCGGTGCTTTCCTGCGACATGGAGCACACCGACAAGGTGGTGTCGTTCATCGACGAGTGCGCCGGGCTCGGCATCGAGGTCCTCCCGCCCGACGTCAACCAGTCGAGCTTCGCGTTCACGGTCGCGGGCCCGGGCACGATCCGCTACGGCCTCGGCGCGATCAAGGGCGTGGGCGAGGGCGCCGTGGACGCGATCGTCGGCGAGCGGGAGCGCGGCGGCGAGTTCCGCGACCTCGCCGACCTCTGCCGCCGCGTGGACCTGAAGCTGGCGGGCAAGCGCACGCTCGAAGCCATGGTCAAGGCCGGCTGCTTCGACGGCTTCGGCCGCACGCGCGCCTCGCTCGCCGCCGCGCTGCCGGCCGCCATCCAGCTCGGCGAGCAGCGTACCCGGGCGACCGCGGCGGGGCAGGACGACCTGTTCGGCGGGCTGGCCGGGCCCGCGCACGAGAGCCAGCCGCCCGCGATCGTGTTCCCCTCGCTGCCGGAATGGAGCGAGTCGGAGCGCCTCGCGGGAGAACGGGAAACGCTCGGACTGTTCCTGTCCGGCCACCCGATCACCGAGTTCGAGCAGGAACTGCGCCAGGTCGCGCCCGCCCGCATCGTCGACCTCGGCGGCCCGCGCCCGACCGGGGAACCGCGCTTCGGGGGCGGCAGGCCGGTGACCGTCGCGGGCCTCGTGCTCGAGATGCGCCGGCGCGGCGCGCGCATGACGCTGGTGCTCGACGACCGCAGCGCACGCATCGAGGCGAGCCTGTTCGACGACGTGTGGCAGCAGCACCGCGCGGTCATCGTGAAGGACGCGATCCTCGTGGTCGAAGGCCTGCTGCGCTACGACGAGTTCATCGACGACTGGCGCATCACCGCGAAGAAGCTGACGCCCATCCACGAGCTGCGCGAGCGCGAGGCGCGCCGCCTGAAGATCCGCCTGCCGGCAGGCGGCGGTGACGGGCGGATCCAGGACCGCCTGGAGGAGATCCTGCGGCGCGGTCGCGGGGGGCGCTGCGCCGTGGAACTGCACTACATCGGCGGCGAGGCACGCGGCACGCTGACGCTGCCGGAAGAGTGGTCGGTGCGGCCGTCGCGCGACTTCGTGGACGAGCTGGCGCGCCTGGTCGGGCGCGACGGCCTCCGTTTCTCGTACGGCCCGCACACGGAGTGACGTGACAGCGGTGCGCGCGCTGGGCAGGGCGGGGTTCCCGTACTCGCTCCTGGCGGCGACCGCAAGTCGCTCGTACGGGAACCCCACCCTGCCGGCGCGCGTACCACGGGCGCGCCACGCGCACGTGACCCACCGAGGCGCATCGCACGCGGGCGAGCCGGCGGGACACCCGTGCGTGCGAATGCGGTCGCCGCCCTGAGCGAGCGAGGGGAGTCCCGCCGGCGAAGCGCGCGTGATGAGGGGCGCCGGTATACTGTGCGGATGCCGCTGCAGTTCCTGGACTTCGAACAGCCGATCGCCGAACTCGAGGCGAAGATCGAGGAGCTGCGCTTCCTCGCCGAGGATTCCGAGCTCAACACGGGCGAGGAGATCGAGAAGCTGCGCAGCAAGGCGCGCATGCTCACCGGCAGCATCTTCGCCAACCTGACGCCGTGGCAGATCACGCAGCTCGCGCGGCACCCGCAGCGGCCCTACACGCTCGACTACCTGCCGCTCGTGTTCACCGAGTTCCAGGAGCTGCACGGTGACCGCATGTACGCGGACGACCAGTCCATCGTGGGCGGGGTCGCGCGGCTCGACGGGCGGCCGGTGATGGTGATCGGGCAGCAGAAGGGCCGTGACACGAAGGAACGCGTGCGGCGCAATTACGGCATGCCCAAGCCCGAGGGTTACCGCAAGGCCCGGCGCCTGATGCTGACCGCCGAGCGGTTCCGGCTGCCGATCGTGACGCTGATCGACACGCCGGGCGCCTATCCGGGCGTCGGTTCCGAGGAACGCAACCAGAGCGAGGCGATCGCGCGCAACCTGTTCGACATGGCGCAGCTCGAGGTACCGGTCGTGAGCTGCGTGATCGGCGAAGGCGGCTCGGGCGGCGCGCTCGCGATCGGCGTGTGCGACCGGCTGGTGATGCTGCAGTACAGCGTGTACTCCGTGATCTCGCCCGAGGGCTGCGCTTCCATCCTGTGGAAGAGCGCGGACCGCCGCGAACTGGCGGCGGAGGCCATGGGCATCACCGCCGACCGGCTCTCGAAGCTGAACCTGGTCGACGAGGTGCTCGCCGAGCCGCTCGGCGGCGCGCACCGCGAGCCGCAGACCATGGCGGAGGGCCTGCGCGAGGCGCTCGCCCGGCACGTCGGCGAACTTGCCGGGCTCACGCCCGAGCGCCTGCTCGAGGATCGCCGCAAGCGCCTGCGCGGCTTCGGAGTCTTCGGCGGGTCCTGACATGCCTTTCGGCGCGGAGCGCCTCGCGAGCCTGCTCGATGCCGCGGATCCCCGCTGGCGCGAAGCGCGCATCACGGTTGCGCTGTCGGGCGGGCTCGACTCGACGGCGCTGCTGCATGCGCTCGCTTCGATCGCGGCGCGCGAGTTGCTGGCGTTGCGCGCCCTGCACGTGGACCATGGACTTCAGCCCCAATCCGCCGAATGGGCCGCCGCCTGCCGCGCGGCCTGCCAGGCCGCGGGCATCGCGCTCGAAGTGATCCGGCTCGACCTCGTGCCGGGGCGCGGAGAGAGCGTGGAGGCCGTCGCGCGGGAGGCCCGCTACGCGGCGCTCGCGGCGCGGCTCTCCGACGGCGAGCGCCTGGTGACGGCGCATCATCGCGACGACCAGCTCGAGACGGTCCTGATCCAGCTGCTGCGCGGCGCCGGCGTCGCGGGGCTCGCCGCGATGCCGGCGCGCGCACCGCTCGGGCGCGGCTGGCAGCTGCGCCCGCTGCTCGGCGTCGACCGGTCGGAGCTGGCGGAGTACGCGGCGCAGACGGGGCTCTCGTGGCGAGATGATCCGATGAATGCGGCGCAGCGCTTCGACCGGGCCTACCTGCGCGAGCGCGTCCTGCCCGCGATCCGCGCGCGCTGGCCGGCCGCGTCCGCGACCGTGGCCCGCAGCGCCGGCCACCTGGCCGAGGCGTCCCGGCTGCTCGCGGAACTCGCGGCCGGGGATGCGGCGGCGGTTCTCGATGACGGCCGGCTGACGCTGTCAGGCCTCGAGCGGCTCCCGCGCGACCGGCAGGTCAACCTGCTGCGCTGGTGGCTGCGCCGCGAGGGCCTGCGTCCGCCGCCGGCGGCGCGGCTGGCTGCCGCGCTGGCCGGATTCTTCGTCGCGCGCCCCGATGCAACGCCGTCACTGCGCTGGGACGCGGGCGAAGTGCGGCGCTATCGCGGCCGCCTGTATGCGCTGGCGCCGCTGCCCGCGCTGCGCCCGCCGACACCCGTGGGCATGCCGCTCGAGCTGGGCGCCGGGCTCGGTCGTTTCCGCCTGGTCGCAGGCCGTGAGGGCGGGTTGCGGCAGGACGCTTGCGAGGGTGCCGAGATCCGCTTCCGCGCCGGCGGCGAGGCGCTGCAGCCGCACCCGGCGCGGCCGCGCAAGCGCCTGAAGGACCTCTGCCAGGAGGCCGGCATCGTGCCGTGGATGCGGGATCGCCTGCCGCTGGTGTTCGTGGGCGGGCGGCTTGCCGCGGTGGGCGACCTGTGGATCGACGCGGAATTCGCCGCGCCGGCCGGCGTCGCGGCCCTCAGGCCCGTTTGGGAAGGCCGGCCAAGGATCCTCTAGCGGGTCTGGAAGGCGTCAACGCCAGCACTCTTCCGTATTGTCGGTGTCGTCTTCGTCGAACGCCCTGCGAACGCCCGCCTGGTCGACGGTGAAGCTGCGGCATTCCGTATCCTGCCACTGGTTCTCGCCGTTGATCGCCGTGGCAGTCACGGTGAACCCGGTCGCCGGGTTCGGCGCATCTGCCTCGAGTTCGTACCAGCCGTTCTTGCTGACGTCAGCCGCCTGGATCTCGCCAGCGGCGCAGTTTGTCGCGTTGTCGAGGATCTCGGCATAGGCATTGCACTGCAGGTAGTGCTTCTCCTGCTGGGTGGCGAGGGCGAGCAGGGCGTCCTTGGCGTCCGCGCGCTGGCTGCGCATCACGTACTGGCGATAGGAAGGGATCGCGACCGCGGCCAGTATGCCGACGATCATGATCACCACGACCAGTTCGATCAGGGTCATGCCGCGCTGCTTCATCTTCGTTGTCATGGCACCGCTCCAGGATGCAGCCCGGCCGCCGGCGGCGGCCGGGCGCTTGCATCAGTTGACGCCCGTCTGCCGCCAGAAGGTGCGGACCGGAGCGAGGTTGACCCCGACGCCGCAATTCTCGAGGCCGACCAGGCACACCGGGTCCGGGCGGCACTCCGCGCCGACGCAGGTGGTCGGGTCGTCCGGGCTGGGGAAGAGCCAGACCACTTCCGGCGCGATGCCGCCCTGGGCGAGCTCGGTCTCGCGGTCGTCCGCGGAATCCGGCGGATCTTCCGGGTTCTCGCGGTCGAACACCGGGGCGCCGGTGTACGCGCTGATGGTGTACAGCCGGTTGGTGCCGACACCCGGCGCGCAGGAGGAGCTGTTCGACGTCGAGTCGTTGTTCGGCTCATAGGTCGTGAACTGGATCATGCTCTCGATCGTGCGCGCCTCGGACAGCGACTTCTCGCCGGTCCAGGCCGCCGACGGGCGCCGCAGGTCCAGTCGCCAGCCCGAGGCTCCCGCCGGAATCGTCGGCGCGATGTCGTCCGTGATGTCGATCAGGTTCACGTCGGCCTCGGTGATCACCGTCGCCGCGTCGTACTGCGCCTGGGTCAGGCGGGCGAACGGCTGGTGGTCACGCAGGCTGTAGAAGCGGTCCTGCGTCTGCTGGTTCAACGGATGCCCGCGGTACCCCGAGCCGATGCCGACGTTGAGCCAGGTGCGCCCGGCGTACGACAGGAAGGCGACGTCCGGCGCGTTGTAGAAGCGCCGCGTGGTCTCGATCGGATGCGACGAGAGGTGCGCGTTGCCGAGCGAGGCGAACACGCCGCCGGTGACGAGGTTCGCGCGTGTCTGGCCGTTGTGAATGTCGAAGCGCCACACCCGGCCGCCCATGTCGGCGGCGTACATCCGGTCGGCAAACCCGTCTCCGGTCAGGTCGAACACGCGCACGTCGCCCGGGATGCTGTGGTTCATCGAGGCGTGACGCAGGTCCGCGCCGGCGTCGGCGGAAGGACCGGCGTACCAGAGCACGTTGCCGGACAGGGCGTCGACCATGAAGATCTGGTTGCCGACGCTGTCCGCGGCGACGAAGGGACCGTTGTCCTGGACCGTGTCGTAGCCGCCGCCGAACACCAGCACCTGCTGGAGGGTGTTCTGCGATGCCCCGGTGATGTTGACCTTGGCGACGGCCGGCATGGACCAGCTCTGGCCGGCGCCGTTCAGCCGCTTCGCCCCGGTTTCGTTCGGGCCGATGCGGAACAGCAGCGTCGGCGCATCGCGATCCGTCACGTCGAGGCCATAGATGTCGCTGCCGCCGCGGCGCATGCCGAAGTACAGCAGCACGCGCTCGCCGAGCGTGGGCTCGATCACGCCGTTCTCGTTGACCTCGTTCCGGATCACGCGCACGTTGGCGTCGAGGCCGTAGACGCGGTCGTCCACCGCTTCGTTGTTGAAGAGGTCGCTTGCGCGGACCAGAAGCTGCTGCGGCATGAAGGCCCACAGTTCGCTGCCGTCCACCGTGCTGATCGCGTGCAGGTAGCCCTCGTTGGTCACGGCGAACACCACGCCGTCGTTCGGGTCGGGATCCGCCAGCGTGCCGCCGTAGATGACGGTCGCCGGACGGCCGTTCATCGGGTCGCCCATCTGGTAGCGGGCATCGGTCGTCGAGCCGTCCCCGTTCTGGTCGAGAATGTCCTGGCCGCGCAGCCAGTTGATCAGCGGATCGCGGCCCGGGGCCTCGGCGCCGGTCAGACCGAGCATGGCGGCCGTGATCCCGGCATTGCCGGTCACCACCTGGTTGGCCGCCGCGGTGAGCGCCACCGAGGTGTTGATATCGCTGTAGACGACGCGGCCCGACGGGGGCGGCAACTCGTTGGCCGCGCCGCCGAGCGATACGTCGTCGCCGTCCACGCCGGTCGTCCAGAAGCTCTGCGCCGTGGTGCGGAAGAAGCCGGTCGTGACTTCGACGGCCGGCGAGTCCGTGGCGTCCATGATGGTGCCGTTGGCGGCCAGCTCGTACTTCTTGATGTTTCCGGACCAGGCGTAGGTCTCGCTGGGCCGGAACACCGTCACGTACAGGTCATTCAGGTTCTGCGTGCGGTTGAACGCGTTGACCGACACGGCAGGCGCCGTGAATGACGTGTTGAACGCGAGAATGTTGCGCACGATGTTGGTGAGCGCAGTGGTGAGCGTCGCCGTGTCCTTGGCTTCATAGAACACGCCGCCGGCGCCGGCTGCGGTATTGGTCAGCTTGGCGACCGCGGCGGCACCGGATGTCCCCGTCAGCGCGAAGCCGATCGTGTAGGTCGTGACATTCTGGATCTGCGGAACCGAAGGACGCAGGTCGTTCCTGTACATGTACTCCGCGATTTCCTCCAGGCAGAGGCCGCCGGTCGAGTTCTCGGTGCCCGCGCAGTTGCGACCGATCAAGGACTGGATTGCCGCGTTGGAAGCACCGTCAGCCGTCGGCAGTCCGTCCGTCAGCAGCACGATGAAATTGCGCTGGCAGGACTCGAGCAGCGGGCTCTTGTAGGTGTTCTGGTTCGGCGCGTCCTCGCGCGAACTGGCGATGCTCGGCAGCGCGCCGGCCGACGGCGAATTGCCGGGCCACTTGCGCGAGTTGATGCCGTAGGTGACGCCGCCGCCGCTCAGGTAGCGGTAGGCTTCGTACATCGATTCCGAAAGCGGCGTGCAGCCGTCGGCGGTGAGTGCCGCGATGTCCGCGAGGATGAGCGGGGCCTGCGTCTCGACCGGGCCGACTTCGCGCAGCACCATGCCGCCCTGTGCGGCGCTCTGGCCGCAGCCGCTGTTGTCGCCTTCGTTGTTGCTGAAGCGCATGAGACCCACGTTGACCGCGCCTTGCGCCGCCAGCTGCGTGATCGTGCTGGAAGCGACCTGCTGGATGATCTGGAGGCGGGTCTGCGTGATGGTGCTGCCGTTGCGCAGCCAGTTGATGTAGTTGCCCGAATAGAACACGTAGCTGCGGTTCGAGTTGTTGAGGGTCCAGGTGATGGCCGCGGCCGAGTTGCTGGTCCACGGTCCGCCGCTGCCGTCGCGCGCCCAGAGGTTCGAAGTGTTGACGCCGTTGCCGTGCACGCCGGCATCAGCCCGGCACTCGACCCACACCGAAGCGCCGGTGTTGCCGTTGATGGCCTGCCACCGGTTACTGCGCCACTGGGCCGCCCGGTCGGCGATGTAGTAGCCGGACAGCGCCATCGACGTGATCGCCGCGTCGCACTTGAACGCCGCGAGCGGGACGGAGTTGGCATTGGTGCAGTCCGGCGGGTTGCTCGTGCTCCCGTCCCTGCGGAAATACACGCGATCGTCGGCGCAGGAGCCCGGGAAGTCGGTCGCCGGATTGAACGGCACCTGCGTCGTCACGTTGCCCGTCATGCTGCCCGAGGTGTCCATGATGAACAGGATGTTGGGTCGCTCGCCGGTGACGGCGTTGCCGGTGCCGACGAAGATTTCGGCCTCGTCCGCGCCGGCGGCGCAGGCGAGCGTCGCGAGCGTGACGCCGCAGGCGAGGTCGAGGAATCGCTGGGTGATGGGTTTCATGGCGATGATCTCACTTGGCGGTGGGCGCCGCGCTGAGGCGCAGGCGCGTCAGGACGCGCGTTTCCGGCGTGAAGTAAACGTACATACGGCCGTCGGCCAGGGCGGCGAGCTGGCGGAACCGGTTGTAGGACACGGCCTCGTCGCCGACGTAATAGCGGGTGCCTTTCCCGAAGGTGAGGCGCTGGCTGGCGCACTCCCGGCACTCGCGCGCGGTGACGCTGCCGCCCGGCGAGCCGGGGAGCGCTACGAGGCCGCTCGTCGTTTCGAGGACGTCCTCGAGGATCACCATCGGCTGCTGCGCGACGGCGGGCGCCGCCAGCAGCGAGCAGGCCGAAGCGGCGAGCCAGGCGGCGCGCAGGCCGGCGGCTGTCCGGTGGCGGAGAAGGATGCGGTTGTTCGAGCGTGACATGGCGATTCTCCAGTGCGTCAGGTGCCGGGACCGACGACGTAGAAACTCTGGGTGTGTTCGGCCAGGGCGTTGTCGGGGCCGTTGCCGGTCGCTTCGATCTGGAAGTGGTAGGCCTGGAAAGCGGTGCCGATGCTGTAGCCCGTCGTCCCGGTGCCCAGCGGCGTCTGCCCGACGAACTGCAGCTGATACGAGTACATGTCCGGATCGGAATTGGGCACGGCCGTGTCGCCCTGGTTGAAGGCGGCGCTGGTCGAGAGCACCGGGTTCGCCAGCGCGTCTTCGATGGCGACCTCCGCCGCCTGGAACGCGCGCTCCTGGCTCTGGGTGTTGCGCACCATGCGCAACTCCATGTTGGCCGTGAACACGCCGGAGACGGCGAGGATCGTCAGCACGACGAGCAGGATCAGCCCGACGACGAGCGCCGCGCCTTGCTGCCGCTGGCAACCGGGTGACATGCCGTTCATCGACGTGTATTCCTGAGCGCGATGGTCTTGCTGACGAGGAGCCGGCGGAAACTGTCCCCCGGGGTGAGCACGTTGGCGCCGGTGCGGCTCGCGTAGTCGTAGGTCCGGCCGTCCGTGAAACCGACTTCCGGCTGTTCCGAGCGCACGAGCAGCCACACGCGCACGGCGACGACCTGGTCGCCGGCGGGGATCGCCGTGCCCGGCTGCACGAAGTAATCGGCGTTCTGGTCGGGGTTGAAACCGAAATCCACGCCGAGCTCGACCTGCAGGTCCTCGACGCCCGGCACGATCTGCAGGTCGGCGATCGTCGGGGCGCCGCCCGTCATGTCGAGCTGTTTGCGGCGCAGCGAAGGGGTGTCGTCGCGATCGTCGGAGTCCTGGCCGACGTAATAGCCGTTCACCACCAGCGCGCGCGTTTCCGACAGCGGGGGCAGGTAGCCCGCCGGCAGCGTGGCGCTCGAGAACAAAGTGCCTTGTACGCGGCTCGTTTGCAGCTTGATACGGCCGGCGCTGTCCGTCAGGGGCGCGCCGCCTGCGATCACTTCCGTGGAGGCCCGGCGGATGGTCAGCGTATCCGCGCCTGCCACGGCGCCGTCCCCCTCGGCGGCGCAGCCGAATGTGTAGGAGTCGGTTGCCTCGATGTAGGCCGGCAGCTTCACGGCCCACATGTCGCCGCATGCGTTGATGGTGCCCGCATAGCCGGACAGCTCCGCCGGCAGCGCGTAGCTCGGGTCCACGTCGGGCGGGTTCGCCAGGTCGAGCGCAGGCCCGTTCTCGATGAGGTCGGCCCGGCTCATGAGGCCCCAGTAGTTCGCCATGCGCAAGTCCGCCTCGATGGTGCTCATCGCGTAGCGGGCCGTTTCCTGCAGGCGGGCCGCGGCGTCATTGGTCCGGTGCAGGTCCCGGGTCTTGCCGAACACGGTGATCGCGCCGGCGAGCAGGAAGGTGCCGATGGCCATCGCGACCATCAACTCGACGAGGCTGAGGCCCGTCTGCCTGTGAAGCTGCGATGCAATCGAAGTGGTCATGTCTGGAACCCGAGCTGGAAGGTCACGGGATCATCCACGTTGACCTCGGCCCACTGGACGGTGATCAGGTAGGTGGCCGGCTCGCCCGCCGCTGCGGGTGCGGTCACGGTGACCTGGCCCTCGCCGTTGGGGAGTTGTTCGGCAATCTCCGCTTTCCAGTTGGCGAGATCGGTGGCCGCAAGGTCGGCGTCCGAGCAGCCGCCGGTCGTGGTGCAGGTGCCCACCGCCAACGGGAGATCGTCGAAATCCGCGTTGTAGGCGGCCTGCGCCGTGCGGTTCATGCGGATCCGGTCGGCCAGGTCGGCCGCGAAATTGATGGCCTGGGTCCGGTAAATGGCCGTACGCCCCGACTGGAGGCTGTTGAGGTACAGCGCGGCAATGCCGAGCAGGCCGATCGCCAGCACGACGAGGGCCACCAGCACCTCGACCATCGAGAACCCGGATTGCTTGCGCAGACCGTTCATGACTCAGCTCGCCTCGCAGCCGCCGACGGTACCGATGTCATCCACCAGCGCCTGGATCTCGTCCAGGTCGCGCGTGACCCCGGCGCGACCGGTCACCGCGACGCGTATGCCGCGGGCGGAGGACAGTTCGCCCGCCGTCGGCACATTGCCCCGCGCGTCGCACAGGGCGATGCTGGCGCCGTTCGGATCGTCGGCAAAGCCGTTCAGCAGGTAGGTCACGACGAACCGGTCGGCGGAGGTGGCCGCCGTGATCTCCTCGTTCATCGGTCCGTGGTTCAGCAGGACCGTATCACCCGCGTCCCGCACGCCGTCGCCGTTCAGATCGACGAACACGATCCAGCCGGTCAGGAGCTCGGAATCCTCGCAGGCCGGATCCACCGTATTGGCGCTGCCATCGGCGTTGAGTGCGTTGGTGCTGGTGCAGAGCGTCACCGGCTGGCGCCGCTTGATCGCCTCGGAGCGCGTGAAGTGCAGCGCCGCCATGAGGTCGTTGGCGGCGGCCGTGATGCGCCCGTTGCGGATGAAGTTGCCCATCGCCGGAATGGCGACGGCCATCAGGACGCCCACGATCGCGACCACGACCATGAGCTCGAGGAGCGTGAAGCCGGCCTGTGCCCTTTTCATGGGTGGCACTATAAGGAGCGCGGGGCGGCCCGAATCGCGCCTTCCGACGGGCGCTGGCGCGACGGCGACGAACGGCCGGGAGGCGGGTTTCGGCGCGCACTTATGTCGGCTCCCGCGTGACGCGAGTCACATTTCCTCTGGCGGCTCCCGCAGCGCTCGACTAGACTGATTGCCCGTCGTTTCGGGCGGACGGCGGGGGCTCCCATGACGCGATTCGTGTTCGTGACCGGCGGCGTGGTCTCCTCCCTCGGGAAGGGGCTCGCCTCAGCCAGCCTCGGCGCGATCCTCGAGGCGCGCGGCCTCAAAGTCCGCATGGTCAAGCTCGACCCGTACATCAACGTGGACCCGGGCACCATGAGCCCGTTCCAGCACGGCGAGGTCTTCGTCACCGAGGACGGCACTGAAACCGACCTCGACCTCGGGCACTACGAGCGCTTCGTGCGCACGACCACGGGCCGCAACAGCAATTTCACGACCGGGCGGATCTACGAACGCGTGATCGCCCGCGAGCGCCGGGGCGACTACCTGGGCGCCACGGTCCAGGTCATCCCGCACATCACCGACGAGATCATCCGCAGCATCAAGCTCGGCGCCGGCGACGCCGACGTCTGCATGGTCGAGATCGGCGGGACGGTCGGCGACATCGAGTCGCTGCCGTTCCTGGAGGCGATCCGCCAGCTCGGTGTCGAGCTCGGCCGCAACCACTGCGTGTACATGCACCTGACGCTGGTGCCGATCGTCGGCGGCTCGGGCGAGATCAAGACCAAGCCGACCCAGCACTCGGTCAAGGAGCTGCGCGGCATCGGCATCCAGCCGGACATCCTCCTGTGCCGCTGCCGGGATCCGCTGCCGCCGGAGCAGCGCCGCAAGATCGCGTTGTTCACGAACGTGGAGGAGCGCGCCGTGATCTCGGCGGTCGATGCCGACGACATCTACCGCATCCCGATCCTCCTGCACGAGCAGCAGCTCGACCAGATCGTCTGCGACAAGCTCGGGCTGGACGCGCCGCCGGCGGACCTCCGGGAATGGCAGCAGGTGGTCGCGGCGCGCCAGCTGTGCGACGCAACGGTCAACATCGCGATGGTCGGCAAGTACGTGCAGATCCGCGACTCCTACATCTCGCTCAACGAGGCGCTGCGTCACGCCGGGCTCAAGACCCGGACCCGCGTGCAGGTGCACTACATCGAATCGACCGACCTGGAGAGCGCCGGCACGGCGAGCCTCGCCGGCATGGACGCGATCCTTGTCCCGGGCGGCTTCGGCGAGCGCGGCATCGAGGGCAAGATCGCCGCGGTCCGCTACGCGCGCGAGCACGGCGTGCCTTATCTCGGCATCTGCCTCGGGATGCAGGTCGCGGTCATCGAGTTCGCGCGCGGCGTGCTCGGGCTCCCGGGCGCGAACTCCACGGAGTTCGAGCGCGCTGCGGCGGACCCGGTCATCGCGCTCATCACCGAGTGGCGCGACCGCAGCGGCGAGACGCTCAGGCGCGACGACCGCTCGGACCTCGGGGGCACGATGCGGCTCGGGGCGCAGGAATCGCGCATCCTGACCGGCACGCTGGCCCGCAGGATCTACGGCTGCGACGCGATCCACGAGCGCCATCGCCACCGGTTCGAGTTCAACAACAACTACCTCGAGCGCATGCAGAAAGCCGGCCTCATGATCTCGGCGTTTTCCGAGGACGGCCTGGTGGAGATCGTCGAGCTGCCCTCGCATCCCTGGTTCGTCGGCGTGCAGTTCCACCCCGAGTTCACCTCGAACCCGCGCGACGGGCACCCGCTGTTCACGAGCTTCGTGCGGGCGGCGCGCGAACACGCGGCGCGCGGGCACGAGGCGGGCAGGCTGCCGCAGGCGGCAAGCGCGTGAGGCTCGCCGGGGCGGAGATCGGGCCGGACCGGCCGCTGTTCCTCATTGCCGGGCCCTGCGTGGTCGAGAGCCCGCAGCTGACCCTGGACATCGCGGGCGCGCTGAAGGAGATCACGGGTTCGCTGAAGGTCCCGTTCGTCTTCAAGGCCTCGTACGACAAGGCGAACCGTTCGTCGCGGTCGTCGTACCGCGGGCCTGGAATGGAGGAGGGGCTCAAGGTGCTTTCCGAGGTGCGCCGCCAGCTTGGCGTCCCGGTCCTGACCGACGTGCACGAGGACACGCCGCTCGCCGAAGTGGCGGCGGTCGTCGACGTGCTGCAGACGCCCGCGTTCCTCGCGCGGCAGACAAACTTCATCGTCAACGTCTGCTCGCAGGGCAAGCCGGTGAACGTCAAGAAGGGCCAGTTCCTGAGCCCCTGGGAGATGGCGAACGTCGTCGAGAAGGCGCGCTCGACCGGCAACCCGGACATCATGGTCTGCGAGCGCGGCTTCAGCTTCGGCTACAACAACCTGGTCTCGGACATGCGCGCGCTGTCGGTCATGCGCGGATTCGGGGCGCCCGTCGTGTTTGACGCCACCCATTCGGTACAGTTGCCGGGAGGCAAGGGCACGGCCTCCGGCGGCCAGCGCGAGTTCGTGCCGGTGCTGGCGCGCGCCGCCGTGGCGGCCGGCGTCGCCGGGGTCTTCATGGAAACCCACCCGGATCCTGACAAGGCGCTCTCGGACGGCCCGAACGCGTGGCCCTTGCCGCGCATGCGCGAGCTGCTGTCCCTGCTGGTCGAGATCGACCGCGCGGTCAAATCGCGCCCCTTCGCCGAGGCGTCGTTGTAATGAGGATCGTCGACATCCGCGGCCGCGAGATCATCGACTCCCGCGGCAACCCGACCGTTGAGGCCGACGTGGAGCTGGAGGACGGCTCGGTCGGGCGCGCCGCCGTGCCCTCGGGCGCCTCCACGGGCAAGCGCGAGGCGGTCGAGCTCAGGGACGGCGACCCGAAACGCTACCTGGGCAAGGGCGTGCTGAACGCCGTCGCCCACGTGAACGGCACGCTGCGCGACGCGCTCGTGGGCCGCGATGCGGCGGACCAGGCGGCCCTGGACACGCGCATGCGCGAACTGGACGGGACGGAGAACAAGTCGCGGCTCGGCGCGAACGCGATCCTCGCCGTGTCGCTCGCGACGGCCCACGCCGAGGCCCGGGCGCGCCGGATTCCGCTGTACCGGCACCTGGGCGGCGACGACGCCGTAGTGCTGCCGGTGCCCATGATGAACATCATCAACGGTGGCGCCCACGCGGACAACAGCCTCGACATCCAGGAATTCATGATCGTGCCGGCCGGCCTGCCGAGTTTCAGCGAGGCGCTGCGCTGCGGGGCGGAGATCTTCCACCGGCTGAAGAAGATCCTGCACGAGCGCAAGCTCGCGACCGCCGTCGGCGACGAGGGCGGCTTCGCCCCCGACCTGCCGTCCAACGAGGCGGCGCTGGGGGTCATCCTGGAGGCGGTCCAGCAGGCCGGCTTCCACCCGGGCAACGACGTCTGGCTCGGGCTCGACGTCGCCAGCAGCGAATTCCACGGCAGCGGCAGCTACCAGCTGGAGTCCGAAGGGCGCAAGTTCAGCGCTGCGCAGTTCGCCGAGTACCTGGCCTCGCTGGTGGAACGCTACCCGATCATCACGATCGAGGACGGCATGGCGGAGGGCGACTGGGACGGATGGGCGCTGCTCACGCGGCGCCTCGGGCAGAAGGTGCAGCTGGTCGGGGACGACCTGTTCGTCACCAACACCGAGATCCTCGCGCGCGGCATTGCCGAGCAGGTCGCGAATGCCATCCTGATCAAGCCGAACCAGATCGGCACGCTGACCGAGACGCTGGCGGCGATCGAGATGGCGACCGGCAGCGGCTACGCGGCAGTCGTCTCGCACCGCTCGGGTGAGACCGAGGACGCGACGATCGCGGACATCGCGGTCGGCACCGCTGCGACGCAGATCAAGACCGGCTCGCTGTCCCGTTCGGATCGCATGGCCAAGTACAACCAGCTCCTGCGCATCGAGGCGGAACTGGGCGCGCGCGCCCGCTACGCCGGGCGCGACGCGTTCCCGCTGCGCCGGAAATCCGCGACGTGACCCGATTTCACGTGGTAGGCTGACCGCCCCATGAAGCTCGTGCTGGCCGCCCTGATCGCCGCCTTCGTGCTGCTGCAGTACCGGCTGTGGGTCTCCGACGAAGGCATCCGCGAGTACTGGCATCTCGAGCAGGCCGTAGTGGCGCAGCGCACCGCCAACGCGGCGCTCGCCGAGCGCAACGCCCAGATCAAGGCCGAGGTCGCGGACCTCAAGCTCGGACTGACCGCGCTCGAGGAGCGCGCGCGCAACGATCTCGGCATGGTCGCCGCCAACGAGACCTTCTACCAGGTCGTCGATGCGACACACCTTGCGCCCGACGGCGAGGGGACCCGCCCCGAGTCGATGCAGGCCTCGACGCAGCCGTAACCGGGCGGTGGCCGCGCGAATCTGGTACGTGATCGCCGCTGCGGGGCGCGCCACGCGCTTCGGCGGCCCGGTTCCCAAGCCTTACCTGAAGATCGCCGGGGCGACGCTCCTCGAGCACTGCCTGCGCGCGCTCGCGTCCCTGCCCGGCGTCGCGGGCGGGGCTGTGGTGCTGGCGACGGGCGACCGGCGCTTCGAGCGCCTCCCCGCGGCCCTCCGCCGGCGGGTGGTGGCCGTCGAGGGCGGACAGACCCGCGCCCGTTCCGTGCTGAACGGGCTGCAGTCCCTCATTACTGCATCCGCCGAAGACTGGGTGCTGGTCCACGATGCAGCCCGGCCCTGCGTGCCGCGCCGGGACATTCGCGCGCTGGTCGCCGCCTGCCGGCGTGACGCGGTCGGCGGCCTGCTCGCAGCGCCGGTCTCGGATACGGTCAAGCAGGCCGACGAGGACGGCCGGAGCTTCAGGACCCTGCCGCGCGAGCACCTGTGGCGGGCGCAGACGCCGCAGATTTTCCGGCTGGGCACTCTTTCGCAGGCGCTCGACCAGGCGCTTGCCGCGGGCTTCGAACCGACCGACGAGTCGGCGGCGATCGAAAAGCTGGGCCTGCGGCCGCGGCTGGTCGAGGGATCCCCGCTCAACGTCAAGGTGACGCGGCCGGCCGACCTCGCGTTCGCCGCAGCGGCGTTTGCGGCCGTGCGGAGGCATCGATGAGGATCGGCACGGGCTATGACGTCCACCGCTTCGGGCCGGGCGACCACGTGCGGCTGGGCGGCGTCGCGATCCCGCACGACCGCGGCGTCGTCGCCCACTCCGACGGGGACGTCCTGCTGCATGCGCTGATGGACGCGCTGCTCGGCGCGGCGGCGCTCGGCGACATTGGCCGGCATTTCCCTCCGGGCGATGCGCGCTTCGCCGGGGCGGACAGCCGGGCGCTCCTGCGCGAGGTCGCGCGCCTGGTCGCCGCGCAGGGATTCGCCGTCGCCAACTGCGATCTGACGCTGGTCGCCGAGGCGCCGCGCATCGCCCCCCACCGCGAGGCGATGGTGGCCAACATCGCGGCCGACCTCGGTGTCGCGCCCGACCGCGTGAACGTGAAGGCGACGACGACCGAGGGCCTCGGCGCGCTCGGACGCGGCGAGGGCATCGCGGCCCAGGCAATCGTGCTGCTGCTCGATGCGCATGCGCGCTGAAGCGGATCCGGCGCTTGCCTGGCACGCGCTCGCGCAGGACCCGCCCCGCGCCTGGGGCGCGCCGCCGGCGGCGGGCGAGATCCGGACTGAAGCGGCCGACTTCGTGGTGGACGAACAGCTCGGCTTCGAGCCCGACGGCGGCGAGTCGCACCGCCTGCTGCAGGTCGAGAAAGTCGGCGCCAATACGCTGTTCGTCGCGCGCGCGCTCGCGGTCCGCGCGGGCCGCCCGCCGGCGGACATCGGGTTTGCCGGCCAGAAAGACCGGCGGGCCCTGGCTCGCCAGTGGTTCTCCGTGCCGGCGACGCGCGACACCGCGTCCTTCGTCGGCTACACCGGCGAGGGCTTTCGGGTGCTGAGCGAGCATCCCCATTCACGCAAGCTGCGGCGCGGGGCGCTGGCGGGCAACCACTTCCGCATCCGCGTGCGCGGGCTGAAAGGCGACCGCGGCGCCGTGACCGGGCGCATCGCGCAGCTGGCGGCAAACGGCCTGCCCAATTATTTCGGCGCCCAGCGCTTCGGTCGCGAAGGCGCCAACCTGCGGCGCGTGCGGCAGTGGCTCGACACGGGACGGCTGCAGCGCGGGCGGGAGCAGCGCGCCTTCGTGCTGTCGTCGGCACGCGCGCTGGCCTTCAACGCGGTCCTGGCCGCCCGGGTGCGGGGCAATACCTGGAACCGGCTGCTGCCCGGCGAGGTGATCAACCTCACCGGCAGCCAGTCCGTGTTCGCCGCCGAGCACCCGGACGACGGCCTGCGCAGGCGCCTCGAGGAAGGTGACCTGTCCCCGACGGGGCCAATGTGCGGCGCGGGCGGCGTCCTGCCGGGCGGAGAAGCCGGACGCGTGGAAGCTGCCGCGCTCGAGGCCGTCGCGCCGTTGCCGGCCCTGCTGTCGGCCGTCGGCCTGCGCGGCGAGCGGCGCGCGCTGATCCTGCGTCCGGCGGCCCTGCGCCACGACTTCGAAGGCGACGCGCTGATCCTCGAGTTCGACCTGCCGCGCGGCTCGTTCGCGACCAGCGTCCTGCGCGAACTGGTCGACGCGCGCGCGCCCGAGGCCGATACGGACTAATCGAGCAGGACGTACGCGGCGCCGGTGCCGCCGTCGTTGCGGCGCGCCGAGCAGAATGCGCGCACGTCGCCATGGCGGCGCAGCCAGCGGTTGACCGCCGACTTGAGCACCGGACCGCGCTGCCCCGAGCCGCGACCCTTGCCGTGAATCACGCGCACGCAGCGGCGGCGCTGCAGCACGGCTTCGGCCAGGAAGCCTGTGAGCGCCTGGCGCGCCTCGTCCTGGGTCATCCCGTGCAGGTCGATCTCGTCGGTGATCGCGTACAGGCCCTGCCTCAGCCGGCGCAGTACGGACTCCGGCACGCCCTCGCGACGGAAGCGCAGCTCCTCCCCCGATTCCACGTCGAGGTCGGCCGGGTCGAGCCGCAGGGATTCCTCCAGCACGAGCGCTTCGTCCGCGCGGCGGAATGCGGCGCGCGGCCGGCGCCGCGGGCGGGGCGCGGCCGCTTTCGCTTTCGCGGGTCCGAGCGGCTTGACGTCGCGCATCGCGGCGCGGAACAGCTCGCGTTCCTCGTCCTTGATGACCGAATCCCCCGTCGATGCGCCGTGGCGGCGGAGCTTGCAGTATAGTTCGGCGCGGTCGCGGGGCACGCGACCGGAGACGGACCAGCGGCCTTGAAAATACTGCTTGCCAACGACGACGGCTACCGCGCCGAAGGCCTGCGCTTCCTGCGGGAGGCGCTCGAGGGCGTCGCCGCCCTCACGGTCGTCGCGCCGGACCGGAATTTCAGCGGCGCGAGCCATTCGCTGACGCTCGACGTGCCGCTGCGCGTGCAGCGGGTCGACGACAGCACCTGGTACGTCATCAACGGCACGCCGACCGACTGCGTGCACCTGGCGATGACGGGGCTGTTCGACTTCGAGTTCGACATGGTCGTGTCCGGCGTCAACGACGGCGCCAATCTCGGCGACGACGTGCTCTATTCCGGCACCGTCGCCGCGGCGATCGAGGGCCGCTTCCTGGGATTGCCGACCGTGGCGGTGTCGCTGGTCGCGCAGGCCGGCACCGGCCCGCACTTCGCGACCGCGGCGCGCGTGGCGCGCGAACTGGTGCTCCGGCTGCTGGCGAAGCCGCTGCACCGGTCGATGATCCTGAACGTCAACGTGCCCGACGTGCCTTATGAGCGGCTGCAGGGCTTCGAGGTGACGCGCCTCGGGCATCGCCACCGGGCCAAGCCCGCGGTCCGCGGCCTCGACCCGCGCGGGCGCGAGATCTACTGGGTCGGGGCCGCGGGCGCCGGCCAGGACGCAGGCCCGGGAACGGACTTCCACGCCGTGGCGAACGGCCGCGTTTCCGTGACCCCGCTGCAGGTCGACCTGACGCGCCATGCGGCGCTGGATTCGTTGCGGGAATGGCTGCAGGGAGCGCCTGCGTGAACACGGAGCAGAAAGGCATCGGCATGACGAGCGCGCGCACGCGCGAGCGCCTGGTGCAGCGCCTGGTCGAGCAGGGGATCCGCGACCCGCGCGTGCTCGACCGCATCCGCAACGTGCCCCGCCACCTGTTCGTGGACGAGGCGCTCGCGAGCCGCGCCTACGAGGACACCGCGCTGCCGATCGGCCACGGCCAGACCATTTCCCAGCCCTACGTCGTCGCCCGCATGACCGAGGCGGTGACGATCGGCGGGACGCCCGAGAAGGTGCTCGAGGTCGGCACGGGCTGCGGCTACCAGACCGCCGTGCTCGCGCCGCTTGCGGGCCGCATCTACAGCATCGAGCGCATCGAGCCCCTTCTCGAGCGCGCGAAGGACCGGCTTCGCGAGCTCGGCATCCGCAACGTGCGATTCAAGCACGGCGACGGTTCGGAGGGGTGGCCGTCCCAGGCGCCTTTCGACGCGATCCTGCTGGCGGCGGCACCGCACGCGCTGCCGCAGAAGCTGCTCGAGCAGCTCGGCGAGGGCGGCCGCCTCGTCGCACCGGTCGGGCCCGAGGGAAGGCAGGAACTGCTGCGCTTCACGCGCCGCGGCGACCAGTTCCTGCGCGAACGGCTCGGATTCGTGAGCTTCGTGCCGCTGCTGGGCGGTGTGACCTGAAGCGATGGGTCGCAGGTGCACTGCTCGCGGCGATCGCCGCCTGCGCCGGACCTGACCGCCGCCCCGACGCTCCCGAGTGGCACGTGGTCCGCTCCGGCGAGACGCTGTACTCGATCGCGCGGCGCTACGGACTCGACTATCGCGACCTCGCGCGCTGGAACGGCATCGGCCGCGACTACCTGATTCATCCCGGGGACCGGCTGCGCCTGGAGCCACGGCGCAGCGGTGAAGTCGTCGCCGCGGGGCCGGCGCCGGCGCCTGCGGCGCCCGCGCGCCGTGCCTCGCCCGACGACCCCGCACACCGGCCACCCAGCTGGCGCTGGCCGGTCGACGTCGGAACGGTCGCGGGCGTCGTGCGGCAGCCCTCCGGCGGCGTGGGTCTGCGGATCGACGGCGGCCTGAACCAGCCGATCCTGGCGGCAGCCGACGGCAAGGTCGTCTATACGGGAAGCGGGCTTCGCGGCTACGGGCAGCTCGTGATCGTCAACCACGCGCGCGGCTGGCTCACCGCCTACGGCCACAATGCTTTCGTCCAGGTCGAGGAAGGGCAGGAAGTCCGCGCCGGCCAGCAGATCGCCGCCATGGGACTCGGGCCCGGACAGCAGCCCATGCTCTATTTCGAGATCCGCCTCGAGGGCGAGCCGCTCGACCCGCTGACGCAGCTGCCGAAGCGGTAACGAAGGGGTCAGACCCCTTCAGCACGCACGGCTTCAGGTTTCGGCCTGCCTCGCGCCGATGGGGTCTGACCCCTCCGGCAACATCAGCGCAACCGCGACGTCCCGGTATTCGCCGAGGAGCACGTTGTAGGTACGGCAGGCGGCGCGATTGTCCATCACCTCGAGGCCGATGCCGCGCGCGGCGAACGCCGCGTACAGCGCCGGCGGGGGCAGGCGCTGGCGGTCGCCGGTGCCCAGCAATACGACCTCCGGGGCGAGCGGGAGCAGGCCCTCGAAATCGCCGAGCGTCAGCGATTCAGGCGGCGACGGAAGCCATCCGTCGAGGACCGAGTCGCGCGTGACGATGACCGAGCCGCGCACGACGCGGTCACGCAGCCTCACCTCGCCCTCGGTGCACGCAAGGATGGCATTCGCTTCGCCGGCGGTTTCGCGGGTGAAATGCATGGCTTCGCCGCCAATATAGCCAATCGGGCCGCCGGCGCGCCGCTATCATGAACGGCGATGAAGTCACGCGACCTGCCGCGCGCCATGCCCGTCACGCTTCGCCGGCGTGCCGCCGGGTCCGGGGCAGATCTGCCCGCGGACCTGCACCCGGTCCTGAGGCGCGTGTACGCCGCCCGCGGCATTTCCGCGCCCGACGAGCTGTCGCTCGAGCTTCGTTCGCTGCTGCCGGTCACGACGCTCGACGGCATCGGCACGGCGACGGAGCTGCTCGCCGCCCACGTAGAGCGCGGCTCCCGCATCCTCGTGGTCGGCGATTTCGACGCGGACGGCGCCACGAGCACGGCGCTGGTCCTGCGCCAGCTCATGCGGCTCGGGCACGCAAACTGCGGCATGCGTGTGCCTGACCGGATGCGGCACGGCTATGGCCTGACGCCGGCGCTGGTCGCGGAACTCGCGGACGAGCGCGCGGACCTGCTGATCACCGTGGACAACGGCGTGTCGGCCTTTGCCGGCATCGAGGCCGCGCGTGCGCTCGGCATCGAGGTGCTGGTGACCGACCACCACCTGCCGGGTCCGACGCTCCCGGAATGCGCGGCCCACGTGAACCCGAACCTGCCCGGCGCGGCATTCGGCAGTCGCGCCCTCGCGGGCGTCGGCGTCGCCTTCTACCTCATGGCCTCGCTGACCCGCGAGCTGGAACGCCGTCGAGGCCGGCGCATGCCGCCGGTGGCCGACCTGCTGGACCTCGTCGCGCTCGGCACCGTGGCCGATCTCGTCCCGCTCGACCGCAACAACCGGATCCTGGTGCAGGCCGGACTGCAACGTGCGCGTGCGCGCGCGGCCACGACCGGGTTCATGGCGCTCTCCCGCGTCGCGGGCTGCCGCCTCGACGAACTTTCGGCGCGCCACCTCGGCCACCAGATCGCGCCGCGCCTCAACGCGGCGGGGCGCATCGACGACATGGCGGTCGGCATCCGGTGCCTGCTGACGGACGATCCCGGCGAGGCCCTGACGCTCGCGGGCGAGCTCGACCGCCTGAACCGGGAGCGCCGCGAGCTGGAGGGCAGGATGCGGGAGGAAGCCATGTCGGCGGTCCGCAGGCTGCGCATCGCGGACGGCGACCTGCCGCCCGGCCTCACGCTGTTCGATTCGGGCTGGCACGCGGGCGTGGTGGGCCTGGTCGCCTCACGCATGAAGGACCGCCTGCATCGGCCCGTGGTCGCTTTCGCGCCGGCCTCGGCGGATGAGCTGCGCGGCTCAGCGCGGTCGGTCGCCGGGCTGCACGTCCGCGACGTGCTAGAGGCCGTGTCATCGCGCCATCCGGGCCTGATCGAGCGCTTCGGCGGCCACGCGATGGCGGCCGGCCTGACGCTCGGCCGCGCATCGCTGGCCAGGTTTGCGGACGCATTCGCGCAAGAGGTCGGCCGCCGCCTGTCGCCGTCGCAGATGCAGAACGTGCTGGAAACGGATGGCGCGCTCGCTGCCAACGAGATCTCGCTGGAGACCGCGCAGGTGCTCGAATCGGGTGGACCCTGGGGCCAGGCGTTTCCGGAGCCGGTGTTCGACGGCGAGTTCGACGTCGTCGACGCGCGCACCGTGGGCGACCGCCACCTCAAGCTGTGGCTGCGCGCGGCGGCCGCAACGCCTCCCGTGGAGGCGATCGCGTTCGGCTTCTTCGACGAGCCCGAGGCGCAACGTCCGGCCGCCGGCGCACGCCTGACGCTGGCCTATCGCCTGCAGACGTCGACGTTTGGCGGCACGCCGCACGCCGAGCTGCTCGTCGAGCACGTGGCGAGGAATGAAGGTGAGCGTCCCCTTCTTTCCTGCTGGTAAGATGCCGCCGCCATGGAATCCGCCCCGACACGCCGGCTGATCGAAGACCTCACGGAGCGCCTGAAGGCGCTGAGGGGGTACCTTTGAGTACGACGCGAAGCGCGAGCGCCTCGAAGAGCTGAATCACGAACTCGGCGACCCTGCGATCTGGAACACGCCCGACAAGGCCCAGGCCCTCGGGCGCGAGCGGTCGCGCCTCGAGTCCACGATCACCGAGCTCGAGCAGCTCGGCGCCGGCCTTTCGGATGCCGCGGAGCTGCTGGCGATCGTCGAAGCCGAGAACGACGAGGCGGGATTCGCGGAAATCGTGAAGGACACGGGCCGGCTCGAGCAGCGCGTGCGCAAGCTCGAACTGTCGCGGATGTTTCCGGGCGAGATGGACCCGCGCGGCGCGTTCCTCGACATCCAGGCGGGCGCCGGCGGCACCGAGGCGCAGGACTGGGCTTCGATGCTGCTGCGCATGTACCTGCGCTGGGCGGACGCGCGCGGATTCCGGGCCGAAGTCATCGACCAGAGCCCCGGCGAGGTCGCGGGCATCAAGAGCGCCTCGATCGAGATCGACGGCGATTATGCGTACGGCTGGCTGCGGACGGAGACCGGCGTGCACCGCCTCGTCCGCAAGTCGCCCTTCGACTCGGGCAACCGGCGCCACACGTCCTTCGCGTCCGTGTTCGTCTCGCCGGTCATCGACGACGAGATCAACATCGAAGTGAACCCGGCCGACATCGAGATGGACACCTACCGCGCGAGCGGGGCGGGCGGGCAGCACGTCAACAAGACCGACTCGGCCGTGCGGCTCCGCCACCTGCCGTCCGGGATCGTGGTCGCCTGCCAGGGCGAGCGCAGCCAGCACAAGAACCGCTCGACGGCGATGAAGATGCTGAAGGCCAAGCTGTACGAGCTGGAGGTCAACAAGCGCAACGCCGCCGCGCGCGTGCTCGAGGACCAGAAGACCGACGTCGGCTGGGGCCACCAGATCCGCTCGTACGTCCTGGACCAGTCGCGCATCAAGGACCTGCGGACCGGCCACGAGACCGGCAACCCGCAGGCCGTACTCGACGGGGCGCTCGATCCCTTCATGGAGGCGAGCCTGAAGCAGGGCCTGTAAGCTGACACGATGGACCGCAAGGACACGTCGCCGCCGACGGACGAGAACGCGCTGATCGCGGAACGGCGCGCGAAGCTCGCGCGCCTGCGCGAGGCCGGGATCGCCTTCCCGAACGATTTCCGCCGCGACGCGCTGGCCGCCGACCTGCACGCGACCTACGAGGGACGCAGCGACGAATGGCTCGCGGCGCACCCGGTGCGCGTGCGGGTCGCGGGGCGCATGATGTTCAAGCGCCTCATGGGCAAGGCGTCTTTCGCGAAGCTGCAGGACGCGAGCGGCCAGGTCCAGGCCTACCTGCAGGCCGACGCGCTCGGAGCCGCCTACGAGGCTTTCAAGGGCTGGGACGTCGGTGACATCGTCGGCGTCGAGGGGCCGCTGATGCGCACGCGCGCCGGCGAACTGTCGGTGCGTGCGGAATCGGTGCGGCTGCTCGTGAAGTCGCTGCGGCCGCTGCCTGACAAGTGGCACGGCCTCGCGGATACGGAGACGCGCTACCGCCGGCGCTACGTCGACCTGATCGTGAACGACGCGGCGCGCGAGACTTTCCGGACCCGCAGCCGGGTCGTGCGCTACCTGAGGGACTTCCTCGACGCGCAGGGATTTCTCGAGGTCGAGACGCCGATGATGCAGCCGATTCCCGGCGGCGCGGTCGCGCGGCCGTTCGTCACGCACCACAACGCGCTCGGGCAGGACATGTACCTGCGCATCGCGCCGGAGCTGTACCTCAAGCGCCTGGTCGTCGGCGGCTTCGAGCGCGTGTACGAGATCAACCGGAATTTCCGCAACGAGGGACTGTCCACGCAGCACAACCCGGAATTCACGATGCTGGAACTGTACCAGGCCTATGCGGACTGCGAAGACTTCATGGGACTGGTGGAGCGCATGTTCCAGGGCGTCGCGGAGGCGGTGACCGGCGCGCGCGCCGTCACGTACCAGGGGCGCCGCATCGATTTCGGCGCGCCATTCGCCAGGCGGTCGGTGGAGGAGGCGGTGGCCGCCGCCAACCCGCGACTCGACCGCGGGCGGCTGCGCGACGCGGCCTACCTGCGCAGCACCTGCGCGCAGCTCGGCCTCGAACCCGGCAAGGACGACCGGGCAGGAAGCATGCAGATGCTCCTGTTCGAGAAGACCGCGGAACACGCCCTGCAGCAGCCGACGTTCATCCACTCGTATCCGACCGAGGTGTCGCCGCTGTCGCGGCGCCGGGATTCGGACCCGTTCGTGACGGACCGGTTCGAGCTGTTCATCGACGGGCGCGAGCTGGCGAACGGTTTCTCCGAGCTCAACGACGCCGAGGAGCAGGCGGAGCGCTTCCGCGAACAGGTGCGACGCCGTTCGGGCGGCGACGAGGAGGCGATGTACTACGACGCGGACTACATCCGCGCGCTCGAGTACGGCATGCCGCCGGCGGCGGGACTCGGCGTGGGCGTCGATCGCCTCGTCATGCTGCTGACCGATTCACCGAGCATCCGCGACGTGCTGCTGTTCCCGCAGCTGCGGCACGAGGATTAAAAGGGGACGCACCCCTTTTCTTCGGCAGTCGACCGAACTGCGAAACCTTGGCGCACGAGAAAAGGGGTGCGTCCCCTTTTATGCGTCATCCGGCGCGGGGGCGGGGATCGCGTAGGGCAGGTCAGCGGGCACCAGCTCGGAACCGCCGGGCCTGGCGCCGAGCAGGTCGCTGCAGTGGCGCAGCTCGACCACCGCGAGCGCATGCGTCGCCGTCGCGTCCCGCGCGCTGGCGATCACCTGGGCCGCCAGCGCCTCCCCGCTGAAGAGCGGCTGCGCCGGCGCGAGCGTCGCATCCGGCGGTCCGAGGTAGCGCAGCGTCCGGCGCTTGAGCCGGCCGAGATGCTGGGTCCGTGCGACGATCTCCTGGCCCACGTAGCAGCCCTTGCTGAAACTGACGCCGCCGATCAGGTCGAGGTTGAGCATCTGCGGCAGCCAAAGCGCGGCCGTCGCGGGTGTGATCCAGGGCTCGCCGTCCGCGATGCAGACCCGGTCCCAGTCGCCCGGATCGGTGCGGGGCACCGCGGTCAGCGCGGCATCGAGCGCGGCGCGCGACCCGGCCAGCAGGATCCGGCGCGGGCTCGCGACCAGCATCGTAAGGCCGCTCGCCGCCGCTGCGGCCTGCGACCAGCGGGCGTCAGGCTCGGCGTCGATAAGGCCGGCGACTTCCAGTTCCCGGCTGCGGTCCGCGAAGCGCACGTCCGCGCGGAGCACGTACCGGGACAGCTGCGCGACGAGCGTGCGCGCCAGATCGGCATGCAGGACCAGCAGCACGCCGTCGCCGGACACGGCGAGACGCATCGTCGACAGGACCCGGCCCTGGCGGTTGCAGGCGGCCGCGAGCAGGCCGGGATGCCGTTCGAGGCCCAGTATGTCGTTGGAGAGCTGGCCCTGCAGGAAAGCGCGCGCGTCGCGGCCGGTGACCGAGACGGCCGCGTGGGAAGGCAATACTGCACAACGCGCCGCAGGCATCTCGCCATCGTAACGCAGCAGAAGTGCACGAATGGGCCGGATCAGGGCGTGGGAAGCGGGGACCCCTTCTGGCAGAATAGCTTGGCGATGCCAGAACTCGTCGACCGGCCGCTTTCGCCGCACCTGCAGGTGTACCGGATGATGTACACGATGGTGCTGTCGGGGCTGCATCGCATGAGCGGGCTCTACCTGTCGGCCTGCGCGTTCCTGTTCGTGGGCTGGATCCTGGCAGCGGCCCTCGGTCCGGAGGCCCATGCCTGCGCGGCCGCCTTCTTCGCGACGCTGCCGGTGCGGATCGTGCTGGCGCTCGGACTCGCCGCCTTCTGGTATCACCTGTTCGCCGGCATCCGGCACCTGGCGTGGGACGCCGGCTACGGTTTCGAGAAGCGCACCGCCCGGCTGTCGGGACGCATCCTGTTTGCCTGCGCTTTGCTCGCCTTTGCCGCGACGCTCGTGCTGACGCCGGCCGGCCGATTCCTGGCGGGCTTGCCATGAACGCGCGCGCCGGCAGCGCGTCCCGGCACTGGCGCAACCAGCGCCTGACGGCGATTGCGCTGATTCCGCTCGGCCTGTGGTTCCTGATCGCGCTGCTGCGGCAGCCGTCGCTGGAGCATGCCGTGATCGCGGGCTGGTTCGCGAAGCCGCTGCAGGCGCTGCTGGCGGCGCTGTTCGGCGCCGCGCTGCTCTGGCACTCGATGCAGGGACTCCAGGTCGTGTTCGAGGACTACGTGCGCGGCCGCGCGCTCGCCGTCTGCCTCGCATTCCTGCGCCTGCTGCATGCCGTCGCCGCGCTCGCGCTCGCCTTCGCGATCTGGACCCTGGCGACGGGCGGCGCCGCATGACGAGTTATCCGCTGGTCGAGCACCGGATGGACGTCGTCGTCGTCGGCGCGGGCGGCGCGGGCCTGCGCGCCACGCTCGGACTCGCCGAAGCCGGCCTCGAGACCGCCTGCATCACCAAGGTCTTCCCGACCCGCAGCCACACGGTGGCCGCGCAGGGAGGGATCAGCGCGGCCCTCGGCAACATGGGCGACGACGACTGGCGCTACCACTTCTACGACACGGTGAAAGGCTCCGACTGGCTGGGAGACCAGGACGCGATCGCCTACATGTGCCGCGAGGCGCCGGCCGTGGTCATCGAGCTCGAGCACTACGGACTGCCGTTCTCGCGGACGGAGGACGGGCGCATCTACCAGCGCCCGTTCGGCGGCATGACCACGCACTACGGGAAGGGCATCGCGCAGCGAACCTGTGCCGCGGCGGACCGCACGGGCCACGCGATGCTGCACACGCTCTACCAGCAGAGTCTCCGGCACCGGGCACGATTCTTCATCGAGTACTTCGCGATCGACCTGATCATGGAGGAGGGTGCCTGCCGCGGCGTCCTGGCGCTCGACATGGCGAGCGGCACGCTGCACCGGTTCCTTGCCCAGGCGACGGTCCTCGCCACCGGCGGCTACGGCCGCGCCTATTTCTCGTGCACGTCGGCGCACACCTGCACGGGCGACGGCGGCGGCATGGTGTTGCGCGCGGGCCTGCCGCTGGCCGACATGGAGTTCGTGCAGTTCCACCCGACCGGGATCTACGGCGCAGGCTGCCTCATCACAGAGGGCGTCCGGGGCGAGGGCGGCATTCTCCGCAACTCGGACGGTGAGCGTTTCATGGAACGGTACGCGCCGAACGCCAAGGACCTCGCGTCGCGGGACGTCGTGAGCCGCGCGATGACGATCGAGATCCGCGAGGGCCGCGGCGTCGGGCCGCACAAGGACCACCTGCACCTGCACCTCGAGCATCTCGGCCCCGAGGTGATCGCGAAGCGGCTGCCGGGCATCGCCGAGACGGCCATGATCTTCGCGAACGTCGACGTGACGCGCGCGCCGATCCCGGTCCAGCCGACGGTCCACTACAACATGGGCGGGATCCCCGCCAACGTGCACGGCGAGGCGCTCACGCGGTCGGGCGGCGTCGAGCGCGTGATTCCCGGGCTGATGGCGGTCGGCGAGGCCGCCTGCGTGTCGGTGCACGGCGCGAACCGCCTCGGCTCGAACTCGCTCCTCGACCTGGTGGTGTTCGGGCGCGCGGCCGCCGCGCACTGCGCGAAGACGCTGCGGCCGGGGGCGAACCTGCCGGAGCCGAAAGCCGCCGCGATCGAGCCCTTGCTCGACCGCTTCGACGCCATCCGGCACGCGTCCGGGTCCCGCCCGACGGCTTCGCTTCGCGACGAGATGCAGCGCGCCATGCAGCGCGACGCGGCGGTGTTCCGGACCGGGGAGACGCTCGCCGCGGGTTGCGCGGCGCTCGGGCGGTGCCGCGAGGGTTTCCGTGACCTCAGGATCACGGACCGGTCGCTGGTCTTCAACACGGACCTGGTCGAGGCCCTGGAACTGGACAACCTGCTGGGACAGTCGCTGGCGACCATCCACTCTGCGCGCAACCGTACCGAGAGCCGCGGCGCGCACGCGCGAGAGGACTTCCCGGCGCGTGATGACGCGAACTGGATGAAGCACACGCTCGCCTGGGTGGACGAGAAGGGCAGCGTGCGCTTCGATTACCGGCCGGTACAGCTGGAAACGCTGGCCGGCGACGTGGAACGGATTCCGCCCCAGGTCCGGGCTTACTGAAACGGGAGCCGAACGAGCCATGGTCCAGTTCCGACTGCCCGCGAATTCCCGTTACGCCGACCGCCCGGGGCGGCAGCATCCGGCGCCCGCGGATGCGGCGCGACCGCGCGAGTTCCGCATCTACCGCTACGACCCGGATTCACGCGAGCCGCCGCGCGTCGACTCCTACGCCGTCGACCTCGACCGTTGCGGTCCGATGGTCCTCGACGCGCTGATCAAGATCAAGAACGAGGTGGATTCGACCCTGACTTTCCGGCGATCGTGCCGCGAGGGCATCTGCGGATCCTGCGCGATGAACATCGACGGCGTGAACACGCTCGCCTGCACGCAGCCCATTGCCGCCATCCGCGGCGAGGTCCGGATCTTCCCGCTGCCGCACCGGCCGGTGGTCAAGGACCTGGTGCCCGACCTCGAGGATTTCTACCGGCAGTACGCCGCGGTCGAACCCTGGCTCAAGGCCGGCGATGCGCCGCCCGACGGCGGCGAACGCCGCCAGCCGCCGGCCGAACAGGAGAAGATCGACCGGCCATCCGCCTGCATCCTCTGCGCCTGCTGCTCGACGGCGTGCCCCAGCTTCTGGTGGAACCCCGACCGGTTCCTGGGCCCGGCGGCGCTGCTCGCGGCGTATCGCTGGATCGTGGACACGCGCGACGGAGCGAGGGCGGATCGCCTGGCGAAACTGGACGAGGCGTTCCGGCTCTACCGCTGCCACACCATCATGAACTGCACCGAGGCCTGCCCGAAGGACCTGAACCCGGCGCGTGCGATCGCGGACATCAAGCGGCGCATCGCGGAGGGCGGGGACTGAATCGTGGATGCGGCTGCGCACGGCCGTCTGCGCTGGCGGTGCCGGCGCGGTATGAAGGAGCTGGACGTGCTGCTGGCCCGCTGGCTCGAGCGGCGCTGGCCGGAGGCCGACGAGTCGCGCCGCAGCGCGTTCGAATGGCTGCTCGAGCAGCCGGACCCGGATCTCGTCGACTGGCTGCTCGGCGGCAACCGGCCGGCAGGCCAGGCGCGGGCGGGCCTCGTCGATGAGATCGTTCGCACTGCGCCTTGAGCCCGCCGCGGCGCCGCGCCTCGCGGCCGGCGTGCTGCTGTACCACGTGCTGGCCGCCCTCGTGCCGTGGCTCGCCCGGGTGCCCGCGGGGCTCGCGGCAGCCCTGTCCCTGGCCGCGCTCGCAGGCCTTGCGCTGACCCTGGCACGACTGCCCGGGCGGCATTGCCGGCTGGCAGGTGTTTGCCATGACGGCCGGGTCTGGCGGGTGCGACTGGCGGACGGCCAGGACTGGCTGCCGGCCGAGCTTTGCCCGGCTTCCCGCGTTTTTCCCGGGCTGGTCTACCTCCGGCTCCGGGCGGGGCGACGTCGCCCCGGCTGGCTGGTGGTGCCCGGGGCCGTTCCGGCGGACGAATTCCGCCGGCTGAAAGCCCGCATCCGGCTGGCTTGCTAGTATCCGTGGGGTCGCATCACGAAAGGACGGGCTTTCCCCTGCCCAAACACGACCTTGCGAACTAACCACGGATCAGCCGGTCATATCCGCCGTGCACGTCGAAGGCGCAGCGCTGGACTTCGGGCCAATGCGGGCTGAAGCAGGCGACATCGCGCTGGTTCGCCGTGTCCAGAAGGGGGACAAGGCGGCCTTTGACGCGCTCGTGCTGAAGTACCAGCACAAGGTGCTGAAGCTCGTGCAGCGCTACGTGCGCAACCCGTCGGAAGCCGAGGACATCGCGCAGGAGGCGTTCATCAAGGCCTACCGCGCCCTGCCTGCCTTCCGCGGCGAGAGCGCGTTCTACACCTGGCTGTACCGGATCGCGATCAACACCGCCAAGAATGCGCTGGTGGCGAGCCGCAGGCGGCCGGTGTCGTACGACCTCGACCTGCAGGACGGATCGCAGCTGCAGGCGCAGACCCGGCTGGCGGATGCCGAGACGCCGGAGGCGCTCGCGCTCACGGACGAGATCCGGCGCACGGTCAACGAGTCCATCGAGGCGCTGCCGGACGACCTCCGGCTCGCGATCGTGCTGCGCGAGCTCGAAGGCATGAGTTACGAGGAGATCGCGAAGACGATGGAGTGCCCGGTCGGAACGGTCCGCTCGCGCATATTCCGCGCTCGCGAAGCCATTGACAGGAGCCTGCGCGAAGTGTTCGACGGCGGGCTCGGACGCATCGGAGACATTGAATGACGGATCGGATCAAGGAACAGCTTTCGGCCTTTCTCGACGGCGAGCTGCCGGACCCGGAGTCGGCCCTGCTGCTGAAGCGGCTGGAGCGCGACGACGAGCTGCGCGGCGCGCTCTCGCGCTATTCGCTGATCGGCGCCGTGCTGCGCAGCGAAGGCGACGTGCCGGCTGCCCGCCAGGTGGCTGCACGGGTCAGCGCGGCCATCGCGCGCGAGCCCTTTCGTCCGGGCGGACGCGCCTGGCTGCCGGGCGCGGCCGGGTTGCGGCGCGGCGCGGCGGGGATCGCCGTCGCGGCCGGGGTGGCGTTCGGCGCCGTGATGCTGGTGCAGCAGGTCGCGCCCGGCGGCGCCGGGGCGCCGGCAGCCGTGCTGGCGCAGGCGGAATCGCCGCCGGTGCAACCCGTCATGGACGAGTTCGATGCGCCCGCGGAGCCCTACGTGACCCCGCCGGCGGCGGAGGCGCCCGCCGGGATCGCGCCCGCCGAGCTGGCGAACTACCTCGTGGCCCACTACGGCTACGCCTCGCCGCTGGTGCGTCGCAGCGTCGGCGCCGGGCTGATCAGCGACGACGAAACCGCGCTCGCCGAGATCGTACCGCCCGGGCAGGCGCCGAGGCCGTGAGCCTGCGAGCCGGCATCGCGCTTTCGCTCGGGGTGGCCGCCTCGCCGGCGCTGGCCGAGAGCGGCCAGGTGTGGCTCGCGCGCATGGGCGCCGCGCTCAACAACTCGAGCTACGTCGGCGAATTCGTCTCGGAATCCGCAGGGCGCACCGAGCGGCTCGCGATCACGCACCGTGTGCGCGACGGCGTCGTTTCCGAGCGCCTGGTCTCGCTCGAAGGCGCGGGTCGCGAGCTGGTGCGCGAGAACGACGAAGTCGTCGTCTACCTGCCCGACCAGAACCTCGCCATCATCGAACGCCGGTCCGGCCGCAGCGACCTCATGGGCGCGCTGCCGCAATTCGAGGGGCGCATGTCGTCCTGGTACAAGGTGGACTGGGTCGGCCGGGAGACGCTGGACGATTTCGGGCCGACCGCGGTGGTCGCGGTCCGGCCGCTGGACGGATACCGGTTCGGTTACCGCCTCTGGATTGACGTCGACACGCACATGCCGGTGCGCAGCGACCTCTCCGACGGCTCCGGGCGCGTGATCGAGCGGCTGCGATTCACGAAGCTGCGCTTCGACGACGCCATTCCCGATTCCGCCTTCGAGCCCGCGCTCGACCGCCGCAAGCTGCGCTGGGTGCGGCAGTCGCCGCAGTCCGACGAGGTCGCGCCGGCCTGGCGCGCCGCACAGGTGCCGCCAGGGTTCCGGCTGTCGATGAGCGGCCTGCAGTCGGTCGCAGGCGCCGGCGGCCCGGTCAACCATCTCGTCTATTCCGACGGTCTCGCCTCGGTCTCGGTGTTCGTCCAGCAGCCGGCAGCGGGCAAGAAGCCTGCGCAGGGCACGTCCCGGTCCGGCGTCGCTTCGGCGTTCACGACCGTGGTGGACGGCCACCAGGTGACCGCCGTCGGCGAAGTGCCGCCACGCACCCTCAAGTACATCGCCACGTCGATCCAGCCCGTCGGAAGGGCGCCGCAGGCGCGGCCGGCCGCAGCCGTCAACCGCCGCGACTGACGCCGCCGGATGACGGCCGGCCGGTTCATCGTCTACACGCGGAGCGACTGCGGACTCTGCGAGGAGTTCATCGCCCAGTTCGCTGCGCTCGGCGTCGCGTTCGACGTTCGGGACGTGGACGAGGACCCGCTCACGCGCCGGCGCTTCGGGCTCAAGGTGCCCGTGCTCACCTGCGACGGCAGCGTCGTCTGCCACGGCCGCCTCGAGCCCGCAGCCGTCCTGCGCCTCGCCCGGCCCTGAGGCCCGCGCCGCCGGCTGCTATAATCCGGCATTCCCGGACGCGCCCGTCCGGCCAGGATTCCCCGCCTTCCCCCGATGCAGCAGCAGATACGCAATTTCTCGATCATTGCGCACGTCGACCACGGCAAGTCGACGCTCGCGGACCGCCTGATCCAGACCTGCGGCGGGCTGGAAGCGCGCGAGATGCAGGACCAGGTGCTCGACTCGATGGACCTCGAGCGAGAGCGCGGCATCACCATCAAGGCGCAGTCGGTCACCCTGAACTACCGGGCGGCGGACGGGCTCGATTACCAGCTGAACTTCATCGACACGCCCGGACACGTGGACTTCTCCTACGAGGTCTCGCGGTCGCTCGCGGCCTGCGAGGGCGCGCTGCTGGTCGTGGACGCGGCGCAGGGCGTCGAGGCGCAGAGCGTCGCGAACTGCTACACGGCGCTCGAGCAGGGACTCGAGGTCCTGCCGGTCATCAACAAGATCGACCTGCCCTCGGCCGACCCCGAGCGGGTGATCAAGGAAATCGAGGAGATCATCGGCATCGAGGCGAAGGACGCGGTCCGGGTCAGCGCCAAGACCGGCGAGAACGTGCCGGCGCTGCTCGAGCGACTGGTCGAGCGGATCCCGCCCCCGAAGGGCGATCCCGGGGCGCCGGTGCAGGCCCTGATCGTCGATTCCTGGTTCGACAACTACGTCGGGGTCGTCTCGCTGGTGCGGGTCGTGAACGGCGCGCTGAAGAAGAACGACAGGATCCGCGTCATGTCCACCGGGCGCGCATGGCAGGTGGACCGCATCGGCCGCTTCACGCCCAAGCGGGTGGAGACCGGGGGGCTGGCGACCGGCGAGGTCGGCTGGCTGACGGCCGGCATCAAGGACATCGACGGGGCGCCGGTCGGCGACACCATCACGAGCGAAGTCCGCGGCTGCGCGACGCCGCTGCCCGGGTTCAAGTCGGTCAAGCCGCGCGTGTTCGCCGGCCTCTTTCCGGTGCAGTCCGACCAGTACGAGGCGTTCCGCGACGCGCTGCAGAAACTCAAGCTGAACGACTCCGCGCTGCACTACGAGCCCGAGGTCTCGACGGCCCTTGGATTCGGATTCCGCTGCGGGTTCCTGGGCCTGCTGCACATGGACATCGTGCAGGAACGGCTCGAGCGCGAGTACGGGCTCGCGCTGGTGACCAGCGCGCCGACGGTGGTCTACGAGGTCGTCGGCAGCGACGGCAAGGTGATCCAGGTCGACAACCCGGCACGCCTCCCGCCGGACTACCGGGAGCTGCGCGAACCGATCATAACCGCCAACATCCTGGTGCCCCCCGAGCACGTGGGCGGCGTGCTGAAGCTCTGCCAGGAGAAGCGCGGCACGCAGAAGAAGATGCTGCAGCTCGGCACGCAGATGTCGCTGCAGTACGAGCTGCCGCTCGCCGAGGTCGTGCTCGACTTCTTCGACCGGCTGAAGTCCGTGAGCCGCGGCTATGCCTCGTTCGACTACGATTTCAGCCATTTCCAGGCCGCGCCGCTGGTGCGGCTCGACGTGCTCATCAACGGCGACCGCGTGGACGCGCTGTCGATCATCGTGCACCGGGAGAGCGCATACCAGCGCGGCCGGGACCTGGTCGACAAGATGCAGGAGCTCATCCCGCGGCAGATGTTCGAGGTGGCGATCCAGGCGGCGATCGGCAGCCAGGTGATCGCGCGCGCGAGCGTCAAGGCGCTGCGCAAGAACGTGCTGGCCAAGTGCTACGGCGGCGACGTCACGCGCAAGCGCAAGCTGCTCGAGAAGCAGAAGGAAGGCAAGAAGCGCATGAA
>CAZVIF010000013.1:0-83175 GCA_964626745.1 uncultured Steroidobacteraceae bacterium | reverse complement strand
CCGCCGGGCAGCATCACCTTCGCGGTCTCCTCCGGCCGGTTCCAGTAGCCGCGCATCACCTGCGGCCCGCGGATGCAGATCTCGCCGACCGAGCCGACCGGCAGCGGGTTGCCGTCATCGTCGCGGATCGAGATCTCGGTGGAGGGAATCGGGTAGCCGATCGAGCCGGTGAACTCGGAGGTGCGCGGCAGGTTGGCCGTGCCGACGGGCGAGGACTCGGTGAGCCCCCAGCCCTGGCAGATGTGCCGGCCGGTGACGGCACGCCAGCGCTCCGACACCGCCGCCTGCACCGCCATGCCGCCGCCGAGCGCGACGCGCAGCGAGCTGAAGTCGAGCCGGTCGAATCCCGGAGTGTTGAGCAGCGCGTTGAACAGCGTGTTGACGCCGGTGATGAAGGTGAACTTCACCTTCGACAGCTCTTTCACGAAGCCGGGCATGTCGCGCGGGTTGGTGATCAGCACGTTCTGGCCGCCGACGTAGCCGAACACCAGCATGTTCGTGGTCAGCGCGAAGATGTGGTACAGCGGCAGCGCGGTGATGACCGCCGGGTTCTCGAACTGCGAGAGCTCCGGCATGAAGGCCGTGACCTGCAGCGTGTTCGCCACCATGTTCCGGTGCGTCAGCACGGCGCCCTTGGAGACGCCCGTCGTGCCGCCGGTGTACTGCAGGAAGGCCACGTCCTCGCCGGCGACCTCCACCGGGTCGAGCGCGAGCGAGCCGCCCCTGGCCAGCGCGTCGTTCCAGCGCACGGCGCGCGGCAGCGAGTACGCGGGCACCATCTTCTTCACCCGGCGGATCACGAAGTTCGTGATCGGGCCCTTCGGGAAACCGAGCGCGTCGCCGATGCCGGTCACCACGACGTGGCGCACGGCAGTGCGCGCCAGCACCTGTTCGAGCGTCGCGGCGGCGTTCTCGAAGATCACGATCACGGTCGCGCCGGAGTCGTTCAGCTGGTGCTCGAGCTCGCGCGCGGTGTAGAGCGGGTTGACGTTGACCACCGTGCAGCCGGCGCGGTGCGCCCCGATGATCGCGATCGGGTACTGCAGGACGTTCGGCATCATCAGCGCGACCCGGTCGCCCTTCCTGAGGCCGGCGGCCTTCTGCAGCCAGGCGCCGAAGCGGCGGGAGCGCTCGTCGATGTCGGCGTAGGTGAGCTGCGCGCCCATGTTGCTGAACGCGGTCTTCGACGCGTGCCGGCGGCAGGCGTCCTCGAACAGGTGCTTCAGCGAGGGGATCGCGTCCGGGTCGATGTCGGCGGGGACGTCGGGCGGGTAGTCACGGAGCCAGAACCGGTCGACCGTCGCGCTGGAGTCATTCATTGCTGCATTGCAAAACCACGCCCGCATCCCGAGCCGGCTGTCGCGTTCGATTTGACGCGGGTTTGACTAGCGGCGCAAGAGCGGCGTGAGCTGGCCCCAGACGTTGTCGAGCAGCAGCGGTTGCGCGCGGGCGTTCGGGTGGATGCCGTCCGGGAGGAAGTAGCTGAGGTCCAGCGCGATCTCCGGCCCCATGAGCGCGGCGACGCCGACCTGGTAGCGCGTGCGCAGGTCGTCGTAGATCTGCTGGTACTTGCTCGTGTACTGCGGGCCGTAGTTGGTCGGCATCTGGACGGTCAGCAACAGCACCTGCGCGCCGGCCGCGCGGCTCTTGGTGATCAGCAGGCCCAGGTTGGCTTCGACGCGCGAGACCGGCAGCCCCCGCAGGCCGTCGTTGCCGCCGAGTTCCAGCACCACGATGCCCGGCTTGTGCGTCGCGAGCGCCCGGTCGAGCCGGGCGAGCCCGCCGTCGGTCGTCTCGCCGCTCACGCTGGCGTTGACGACCCGGTGTCCGTACCCTTCTTTCTTCAGCCGTTGCTGCAGCAGGGCGACCCAGCCCTGGCCCGGCGCGAGCCCGTAGCCGGCGGACAGCGAATCGCCGAGGACGAGGATGACCGGCGGCCCCGCCGACTGCGCGGGCAGGGCGGCGGCGGCCAGCACCAGGAACAGGGAAAGCACGCGAAGCATGAACCGTAAGACCGTTCTCGAGGCCCGGAGTTTGCGCAAGCAGGTTACCAGTCCCGAGGGAATGCTGACCATCCTCGACGACGTCAGCTTCGCCGTCGGCGCCGGAGAGACCGTGGCCGTGGTCGGCGCCTCCGGCGCCGGCAAGTCAACGCTGCTCGCGCTGCTCGCCGGGCTCGACGAACCGAGCGGCGGCAGCGTGTGGCTGGAGGGCGTGGAGCTCTCCGCGCTCGACGAGGACGGCCGTGCGGCGCTGCGCGCCCGCCACGTCGGCTTCGTGTTCCAGTCGTTCCACCTCGTGCCCGCGCTGACCGCGCACGAGAACGTGATGCTGCCGCTCGAGCTCGCCGGCCGCCGCGACGCGCGTGCGGCGGCGCGGGCCGTGCTCGAGCAGGTCGGCCTGGGCCCGCGGCTCGGCCATTACCCGCGCCAGCTCTCCGGCGGCGAACAGCAGCGCGTAGCCATCGCCCGCGCCTTCGTGACGCGGCCCTCGGTGCTGTTCGCCGACGAGCCGACCGGCAATCTCGACACCGCGACCGGCGCGCGCGTCATGGAGCTCCTGTTCGACCTCAACGCGGCGGGCGGCACCACGCTCGTGCTCGTGACGCACGATCGCGCCATCGCCGCGCGCTGCGGGCGCGTGATCGAGCTCGACGCCGGGCGCCTGGTGGGCGGCCGGTGAAGGCGCTGCGCTTCGCGCTGCTCGCGCTGGCGCGGGACTGGCGTTCCGGCGAGCTGGCCGTCCTGCTCGCCGCGCTGCTGGTGGCCGTGACGGCGCTGACCGGCGTCGGCTTCTTCACCGACCGCATCGCCCAGGCCGTGGACCGGCGCGCCGCCGAGGTGCTGGCGGCCGACCTGCGCCTGCGTTCCGCGGAGCCGATCGACGCGCGCTTTGAGGCACTCGCGGCGGAGCGCGGCGTCGCGACGGCGCGCATCGTCTCGTTCCCGAGCGTGGTGTTCTTCGGCGCCGACTCAAGCCTCGCGGCGATCCGCGCAGTCGGGCCCGGCTATCCGCTGCGCGGACGGCTCAAGATCGCGGATGCGCCGTTCGCGCCGGCGCGCGAGACGGACGCGCTCCCCGGCCGCGGCGAGGTCTGGCTCGACTCGCGCCTGCTGGCGCGGCTGGGCGCGCGCATCGGCGATGCCGTGACCCTCGGCGCCGCGAGTTTCACCGTGACGCGCGTCCTCGACTACCGCCCGGACCAGGGCTCGGCGTTCGTCGACCTCGCGCCCTCGCTGCTCATCCCGCTCGCCGACCTGCCGGCGACCCAGCTGCTGGGGCCGGGCAGCCGCGCCTCGTATCGCCTGCTGTTCGCGGGCACGCCCGGGCAGATCCGCGCGCTGCGCGAGGAGATCGAGGCGGGGAAGGGGCCCTCCGAGCGCCTCGAGAGCGTGGACGAGGAGAGCCCGCAGCTGCAGTCCTCGACGCGCCGCGCAGGCCGGTTCCTGAACCTGTCGGCGATGATCACCGTGCTGCTCGCGGCCGTCGCGGTCGCCATGGCGGCACGGCGGTACACGCAGCGCCACCTGGACAACGTCGCGCTGATGAAATGCATGGGCGCGCCGCAACGCCTGGTTCTGCAGGTGACGGTGATCGAACTCGCGCTGATCGCGCTCATCGCCGCGCTCGTCGGGAGCCTGCTCGGCTGGCTGGCGCAGACGCTGCTCGCGCAGCTGGTCGGCGACCTGGTGCAGGGCGAGCTGCCGCCGGCGACGTTCGCGCCGGCCCTCCTGGGCGGGGCCACGGCGCTCGCGATCCTGGTCGGCTTCGCGCTGCCGCCGATGCTGCAGCTCAAGCGCGTGCCGCCGGCGCGCGTGCTGCGGCGGAACCTGGAGCCGCCGAAGCTGCGCTACACGGTCTCCTACGGGCTCGCGGTGGCGGCGCTGCTCGGCGTGCTGTTCTGGCTGGTGCGGGATGCGCGCCTGGTCGGGTTCCTCGCCGCGGGCATCGGCGTGACGCTCGCCGTGCTCTACGGCGCCGGGTTCGGGCTCGTCTGGCTCGCCGGGCGGCTGCGCGGCGCGGTGGGCATCGCCTGGCGCTACGGCGTCGCCAACCTCGCGCGGCGCGGCCGCGAGAGCGTGGTGCAGGTCGTCGCCTTCGGTCTCGGGCTCATGGTGCTGCTGCTGCTCGCCGTGGTGCGCAACGACCTCCTGAAGGACTGGCGCGCGAGCCTGCCGGAAGATACGCCCAATTTCTTCATGATCAACATCCCGGCCGGGGAGACCGCCGAATTCGTGCGCTTCCTCGAGGAACGCGGCCACCCGGCGCCGCGCCTCTTCCCGATGATCCGCGCGCGCATGACCGCGATCAACGGCAAGCCGATCGAGGAGATCGCGGTCGAGACCGACCGCGGGCGCGGCTTCGCCGAGCGCGAGCAGAACCTGTCCTTCGCCGAGACGCCGCAGGTCGACAACCGCATCGTCGCCGGCCGCTGGTGGAACGAGGCCGACCTTGGCCGGCACTACGTCTCCGTGGCGACCGAGTACCAGGAGGAACTGGGGCTCGAGCTCGGCGACCGGCTCGCCTTCGACGTCGCCGGCGAGACCGTCGAGGCCGAGGTGCTCTCGTTCCGCGAGGTGGAGTGGGACACGTTCCGGCCGAACTTCTTCCTGGTGTTCACGCCCGGGACGCTCGAGGGCCTGGCCGGCACCTGGCTCACCAGCATGAAGCTCGGCCTGGACGAGCGGGGCATGCTCGCCGACCTGGTGCGGCGCTTTCCGTCGGTGTCGATCTTCGACATCGACGCGATCCTCGCCCAGGTGCGCGACGTGATCGATCGCGCCTCGATCGCCGTGCAGTACGTGTTCCTGTTCACTCTGGCGGCCGGCATCACCGTGCTGCTGGCCGCCATCCAGTCCACGCGCGACGAGCGCCGCTACGAGAGCGCGATGCTGCGCACGCTGGGCGCGCGCCGGCGCGTCGTGCTCGCCGGCGTCGCCTCGGAGTTCACCGCGCTCGGCATGCTGTCCGGCGTGCTCGCCGCGATCGGCGCGACGCTGGCGGGGTGGCTGCTGGCGAAGGAAGTGTTCGACCTCGAGTACACGATCGACCCCTGGGTGTGGGTGATCGGGCTCGCCGCGGGTGCCGTGATCGTCGGCGGGGCGGGGACGTTCGCCGCGCGCGGCGTCGTCAATCATCCGCCGATCAGTACGCTGCGGGAAGGATAGCGCCGCCCGCCGACGCACTACAGCGCGCGAATGCGCGCCTCCGCAAACCGCTCCAGCTTCCCGCCGCGCGCATGACCTTCGACCCGCAGCACATACCCGCCCTGCGGCAGCACCGAGCTGTTGAGCGACAGCCGCAGGTCCAGGTTCGAATCGCGCACGAGCTGGTCGGCGCGCAGGACGAGCGTGCCGTCGTCGCGCAGGAGGCTCACGCGGAAGCGCGTATAGCGGTCGGAGCGGGCATTCAGCAGGAAGTCGACCCGCTCGGGAAACTCGCCGCCGCCGATCGTGGCCGTGCCGGGGTTGCGCAGGTCGATGCGCACGGTGCGGTTGGACGAGGGCGCCCGCAGGAAGCCGGCGTCGGCCTGCTTCTGCAGCATTTCCATCCGGTCCTCGGCGACGCTCCAGCGCCAGGCGACCCAGGCGAGGGCCACGGCGAGGGCGACCAGCAGCGTGGCGATGCCGATCGCCAGGCGGTGCGGCCTCAGCCGGTCGATCCAGGGCGAAATTTCCGTCGGCATTGACCCGTCTCCGGGGGTGCTTGCGTTTATTCTAGGCACTTGCCGCCCAAGGAGGGCTCGTCATGTCGTGGTCCGTTTCACGTTCCGGCCTGCTCGCGGCCGGGGTCCTGCTCGCGCTCAACGCCGCCGCCGCGGAGACCGGGACCTCGCTCACGGTTTACAGCTCCGCGCAGCCGGGCGGCATTCCCGCCGAGTGGTACCGGCCGCTGCCGGGCATGGGTTCGCCGATGGCGAGCCAGCTCCCGGGCTTCGCGCTGGTGCGCCTCGAGCGCGAGCTGCAGATTCCGCGCGGCCGGGGGACGATCCAGTTCTCGGACGTCGCGGCGCTGATCGACCCGACCACGGTGCAGTTCCTGTCGCTGACGGATCCCGAGGGCACGAAGGTGCTGGAGCAGAGCTTCCAGTTCGACCTCGTGAGCCAGGAGAAGCTGCTCTCGCGCTACATCGACCGCGGGGTGAGCGTCGAGCAGCGAAGCGGCGACGGGGTCCGCAAGATCGACGGGACGCTCGTCTCCTCCAACGACGGGCTGGTGATCCGCGGCGGCGACGGGCAGCTCCACGCGCTGCGCGAATGGAGCAACGTGAGCTTCGGCGAGCTGCCGGGCGGGCTGATCACGCGGCCGACGCTGGAGTGGGACATCGTCTCGGGCCGCGGCGGCCTGCAGGACGTGCGCGTGTCGTTCCAGACCGGCGGCATCACCTGGTGGGCGGACTACAACCTGATCTTCACCGAGGGCGCGGACGCGAACTCGGGGTTCGTGGACGTGGGGGCGTGGGTGAGCCTGCTGAACCAGTCGGGGGCGCGTTACCAGGACGCGAAGCTGAAGCTGATCGCGGGCGACGTGAACCGGGCGCAGCCGCCGCCGCAGGTGCTGCGGCAGAAGGTGTACGAGATGGCCGCCATGGACGCGGCCGCGGCGCCGCCGGGATTCGAGCAGAAGGCCTTCTTCGAATACCACCTCTATACGCTCGGCCGCCCGGCGACGATCGCGAACAACTCGACCAAGCAGATCGAGCTGTTCGACGCGGTGACCCGCGTGCCCGCGAACAAGCAGCTCGTGTACGACGGCGCCGCCGGGATGCAGTTCTACGGCGGCCTGGTGCAGGAGCCGGAATACGGCCCGGGCGGGAACACGAAGGTGGACGTGTTCCTGAAGTTCCGCAACGACAAGGCCTCGGGCATGGGCATCCCGTTGCCGGCGGGCCGGATCCGCGTCTCGCAGCAGGACAAGGCGGACGGGAGCCTGGAGTTCATCGGCGAGGACACGATCCGGCACACGCCGAAGGACGAGGACGTGCGGGTGCGGCTCGGCACGGCCTTCGACGTGGTCGGCGAGCGGCGGCAGACGGACTTCACCATCGATACGAAAGGCCGGACGATGGAAGAGGCCTTCGAGATCAAGGTGCGCAACCACAAGGACCAGGCGGTCGAAGTGGTGGTGCGCGAGAACCTGTACCGCTGGAGCGCGTGGAGGCTTGTGGAGCAGTCACAGCCGCACGCCAAGAAGGACGCGCAGACCATCGAATTCCCGGTGAAGGTCGCCGCCGACGGCGAGGCGGTCGTCACCTACCGCGTGCGCTACACCTGGTAAACGGACGGTCAGCGCGTCGGAAAGGGGGACGCCTGGCTTTTTGCAGGGGGAAAGGGGAAGGGGGTCAGAAATGAATGACAAGTAGCTTGTCATTCTTCGTTGGCGATTCATGCCAGCGCATCGCCTGGAAGAATGACAAGCTACTTGTCATTCATTTCTGACCCCCTTCCCCTTTCCCCCTGCAAAAAGCCAGGCGTCACCTTTCGCACTCGCTGATCGTCAGCTCGGCGCCCAGGGCGAGCCATTCGCCGGCGCCGGCGGCGATGACGCAGTTCTGGCCGAACACGACACCCTTGAGCATCGGGTCGTAGCGATAGCCCTTGAGCGTGCGTAGCGGCTCCTGGCTCGCGTCGCGCACGCAGGTCTCCTGGTCGGTGGTCGTGATCGCGCAGCGCGTGCAGTGCTTCACGCCGCGGAACGCGACCCGCCCGAAGCGGAACTCGGTCATCGCGTCCTCGGCGTAGGGCGGCACGCCCTCGATCACGACGTTCGGCCGGAAGCGGTTCATGGGCAGCGGCGCGGGCAGGCGCCGGTTGAGGTCCTCGAGCGACTCGCGCGAGATCATGAGGATCGGGTAGGCGTCGGCGAAGGAGACCGGGTTCGGGCCCGGGCCGGCGAACGCGGGTTCGGCATTGCGCAGCGCCGAATCGGGGATGCGCACGAGGCGCAGCGGCGCGCCGAGCGCGGCCAGCAGCCAGTCGGACGCTTCCTCGCCCGCATCGATGGCGGTCACGGTGTCCTTCCAGATCCGCACCCTACGCTCCGGTCCCCCGTGCGCGGGGTCGATTGCGAGCGCTGGCAACCCCGCGGCGGACAGGCGCAGGCCCGCGCCGATCGCGGTCGAGATCGCGGCGAGGCGCGGGTTCTCTCGCTGTGTGACGAAGCGGCCGTCGCCATCGACGATCATCCAGCGCCGGTCCCACTCGAGGCCGGCCGCGGTCAGGCGCGCGCGCTGCAGGTCGATGCCGCGGCAGGACTTGACCGGGTAGACGTGCAGGGACGCGATGCGTGCTGCCACGACGGCCTCAGCCCTTCGGCGCCTTGAGCGTGAAGTCGTGGCTGCCGTAGTGCAGGTAGTTCGCCCAGTCGGCGGAGGGCAGGGCGCGCACCGCCGCGCGCGCCGAGCGCAGCGCGTTGCCGATCGATTCGCCCCTGGCGAGGTCGCGGTACAGGGTTGCGGCGAAGGCGGAGGCGGCGCTGTCCGACACCGGCCACCAGGTGCCGATGAAGTTGGCGACGCCGCCGCGCAGGAAGGCCTCGGCGAAGCCCACACTCCGGTCGAGCTGGCGGAGCGGGTTGACCGTCGCGCGCAGCCGCCCGGATTCGCAGGCGTTGAAGAAGACGAGCGCGGGCACGGAATCCATGGCCGCGAGGTCCGCGCCCGAGAGCACGCGCCCGCCCGCGCAGAGGATGCCGCTCGAGGACGGCGAGGCCGCGTCGAACCAGGCGTGACCCGCGAAGTGGATCGCGTCGTAATCGCCCGAGCGGAACTCGGCGAGCAGGCGCGCGCGGGTCGCGTCGCTGCCGCGGATCGCGGTGATGCCCGCGCCTTCGACCTGCGTCAGCATCGCGGCGACGCGCTCGCCCTCTTCGATCGCGCCGGGCAGGTCGCCGGTCGGGTTGACGACCAGCAGCACGTTGAACTCGCGCGCCCGGCGGCGCTGCTCGCGCCACTTGGCGACCGACATGCCCTCGGCGGCGTAGAGCCGCGACAGGCCCTTCGCGGCGGCCGGCGCCCAGCCCTTCAGCGACAACGTCTCCCACGGCCAGTGGGCGCTCGCGGTGTCGTGCACGACGACGATCGGCGCGGACTTCACCGAGGGCAACGCCTCGGCGATCTCGGGCGGCAGGAGCAGCTCCCCGAGGCGTTCGCCGAACTCGGCGAGGTCGGCGACGGACAGGCCCGGCGCCAGGCGCGAATGCTCGCGTTCGAGCAGCCGCAGGTCGAGGCGGCGGTTCGCGACCAGCGCGGTCGCCTTGGGCGCGGGCCCGAGCAGCGCCACGCGCTGCTGCGCGGCCGTCTCCTGGACGAACAGCCAGGCGAGTGGCGTGGCCGTCGGGGCGGGCGCGCGCGCGGGCTTCTGCGCCCTGGGCTTGCGCTGCGGCGCGATCCGCAGGAGCGGGGCAGCCGGGTGCAGGCGCAGCAGGTCCTCGGCGACGCGACGCGCATCGGCGATGCGCCCGGCGTCGCGCGAGACAATCGTCACGCGCTTGGGGCGTTGCGCGGGCGCGAGGTCCGCGAGCGCGCTCAGCACGCCTTCGAGCTGGGCGCGGGCGGCGTCGGCCGCTTCGGCGCCGGAAGCCGTGCCCCACAGCACCATCGCGAAGGTTTCGACGCCCGCGAGCGCGAGTGTGCGCGTGACGTTCGCAGCGGCGAGGCGCTGCACGTCCGGCCCGTAGCGCCCGAAATGGCCGAGACCCGCCAGCACGACGAGCCGCGGCGGCAGCGCGCGGCGTCCCACCGGGAGCATGAACACCTCGCCGGCCGCGGCGCTGATCGCCCGCCTTCGCGCGAGGTCGCTGATCGCGCCGTGCAGCATCCGGTCGACGGCGAGGGCGGCGCCCGCCGGCTCGACGTTCGCGAACGCGCCGAGCACGATCGCGAGCGCGCCGGTCTGCGTGATGCTCCCTTCCATGAAGGCGAGTTCGACCGGCTTCGTCACGGCGTCGCGTTTCGGCGTCGCCTTTGCCGTGGACGGCTGCGTCACGCCGACGAACTCGTGCAGGAACTCGCGCTGCTCGCGTTCCGACAGGTCGCCCCAGGCGATCTTGGGCTCGGGGGCCGCGCGCGCGTCGTCCTGCCACAGCGTCGGCACGCCGCGCCGCTGCGGGAGCACGCGCGGCAGCGCCGCCGTCTCGTCGCCGCGGGCGAGGTCGGCGACCGCGCGCCCGACCTCGGCGTTGCCGGGCAGGGAGCCGTGGGTCTCCTCGACGTACCAGGTCCTGAGGCTCGGCCAGTGCGCGAGCGCGAGCGGCACGGTGCCGTCGCCGGCGGGACCGCGGCCGAACTGCAGTTTGCGGCCGGTGTGCCTGAGGCCGAGCACGGTGTCCTGGCCGAAGCCCGCGATCAGGCGGAAGCGCTCGTCGGGCGGCGGCAGCGCGGCGATCGATTCGCGCGCCGCCTCGAGCAGGGCGGCGTCGGGGCGCGGCCCCTCCGGCCACTGTCCGGGGTCGAAGGGATCGAAATCCTTGCACAGCGACGCGGCGGGCAGCAGGCCGCAGAGGCCCGGCAGGGTGGTGAGCATTTCCCGCGCGAGGTCGTCCGCGCTGTGCTTGAGATCGAGCATGGCGACCCGCCGGACGAGCGGGTAGGTGCCGCGCAGCGCCTGCACGGCGACGAAGACCCCCTTGTTCGGCGTGCCGAGCTGGACCACGCGGCCGATGCGCTCGCCGCCCTTGTGCGCGAGCGCGCCGCGCGCGACCAGGCCGCCCATGCTGTGCCCGACCAGGACGACGTCCTGGCGCTTCTCGCGCAGCAGCCGGTCGGCGAGCTCGCGCCCGTTCCAGCGGATGTCGCGGCGCCAGTCGTAAGGATGGAAAGTGGCGTCGAAGCCCGCCAGGCGAAGCACCAGGCGCAGTCGTTCGTAGGCGAACTTCAGGACGCCGACCGCCCAGTACTTGTGGCCCGCCGGGAGGGCGAGCTTCACGAGCTCCCCCTGGGCGATCTCGACCGGGTCGAACCAGGTGACGTCGACGCTGCCGTTCTTGCGCAGCAGGCCGATGGACGAGCCCATGAGGCCTGGCAGGATCAGCAGGCGCGGCCCGCCGCGCATGCCTGCCGCCCGCCGCGCCAGCCGCGACAGTTCCTGTTCCGTCTCCAGATACGCGGGCATCGCGCGATTCTAGCGAAAAGGGGGTCCTAAAAAGGGGACGCTAACCTTTTAAAAAGGGGACGCTAACCTTTTCGCGATTCCGGAATCGTCTGCGAGTGTGGAGAGAATGGAGAAAAGGTTAGCGTCCCCTTTTTAAAAGGTTAGCGTCCCCTTTTCGTCGACCCCTTTTCGCTAGAATCGCCGCCGTGGACACGTTTGCCCGCGACCGCCTGCCGCCGAAGGACCAGTGGCCGCGGCTGCACTTCGACTTGCCGGAATTGCGGTATCCGCCGCGCTTCAACTGCGCAACCGTCCTGCTCGACGATGCCGTTGCCGAAGGCCATGGCGAGCGGGCGGCGATCCTGACCGACGCCGGCCCGATCACCTACCGCGACCTGCTGGCGCGCGCGAACCGCATCGCCAACGTGCTGGCCGGCGCGGGCGTCGAGCCCGGCAACCGGGTGCTGCTGCGCGGCTACAACGGGCCGGAGCTGTATGCCGCCTGGCTCGCGGTCATGAAAGCCGGCGCGATCGCGGTCACCACCATGCCGATGCTGCGCGCGCCGGAGCTGGCGGCGATCATCGGCAAGGCAAGACCCGCCTTCGCGATCTCGGACCATCGGCTGCTGTCCGAACTCGCGGACGCCGCCTCCGCAGGCGGCGTCGGCACGGTCCTGGCCTGGGGCGCCGGCGACCTCGAGGCGCGGATGGCGGCCGCGTCCGACCGCTTCACCAACGTCGACACGGCGGCCGACGATGTCTGCCTGCTCGCGTTCACCTCGGGCACGACCGGACAGCCGAAGGCCTGCGCCCATTTCCACCGCGACGTGCTCGCGATGGCGGACGTCGTGGGCCGGCACCTGCTCAAGACCGCGCCCGGGGACGTCTACGCCGGCAGCCCGCCGCTCGGCTTCACGTTCGGGCTCGGCGCGCTGCTGGTCTTCCCGCTGCGTTTCCGTGCGGCGACGGTGCCGATCGAGACCCCTGCGCCCGCGGCCGTGCTCGCCGCCATCGAGCGGCACGGCGTCACCTGCCTGTTCACCGCGCCCATTGCCTACCGGGCCCTGGCGGGCGAGCTCGCCGGCCGCAACCTGGCGTCGCTGAGGCGCTGCGTGTCCGCAGGCGAGTTCCTGCCGAAAGCCGTGTCCGACCTCTGGTTCGGGAAGACGGGGATCCGCATCATCGACGGCATCGGCGCGACGGAGATGATCCACATCTTCATTTCCGCCGCGGGCGACGAGATCCGTCCGGGCTCGACCGGCAAGCCGCTGCCGGGCTATCGCGCCTGCGTGCTCGACGAGGAAGGCCGCGAGCTGCCGCGCGGCAGCACCGGCCGGCTCGCCGTGACCGGGCCGACCGGCTGCCGCTACCTGGACGATCCGCGCCAGCGCGACTACGTGAAGGGCGGCTGGAACGTCACGGGCGACCTGTACCGGGTGGACGAGGACGGCTACTTCTGGTTCGTCTCGCGCGCGGACGACCTGATCATCTCCGCCGGCTACAACATCGCCGGGCCCGAGGTGGAGTGGGCGCTGCTCGCGCACCCGGCCGTGCGCGAGTGCGCCGTGGTCGGCGCGCCGGATCCCGAGCGGGGCACGGTGGTCAAGGCCTTCATCGTGCTGGCGCCCGGGCGGGCCGGGGACATCGCGCTGGTGAAGGAGCTGCAGGACTTCGTCAAGCAGCGCATCGCGCCCTACAAGTACCCGCGGGTGATCGAGTTCCTCGAGGCCCTTCCCAAGACCGCCACCGGCAAGCTGCAGCGCAAGGCCCTCCGGCAGCCCTGACGGGCGCAGGGGTCTGACCCCTTCAGGGCCCATATAGTTGACATCTCAACTATTGAGGCCTCTAATACCACCGTGAAGCGCATCGTCTGCATGGGCGGGGGGCCGGCGGGCCTGTATGCCGCGCTGCTGTTCCGCAAGGCCCTGCCGCGGGCGAAGGTGGAGGTCTACGAGCGCAACCGGCCGGACGACACCTTCGGCTGGGGCGTGGTGTTCTCCGACCGCACGATGGAGAACTTCCGCGCCGCCGACGCGCCCTCGCACGCCGCCGTCACCGGCAGCTTCCACCACTGGGACGACATCGACGTCCACTACCGCGGCACGACCACGACCACGGGCGGCCACGGCTTCTGCGGCATCGAGCGCAAGCGCCTGCTGGGCCTGCTGCAGGAGCGGGGGCGCGCGCTCGGCGTCGAGCACCACTTCCAGCACGAGGTCGGGGACGACGCGGCGTTCGCCGACGCCGACCTGGTGGTCGCCGCCGACGGCGTCAACAGCCGGACCCGCAAGCGGCACGAACGGGTCTTCGAGCCCGACATCGACACGCGCGAGTGCCGCTACATCTGGCTCGGCACCACGAAGCCCTTTCCCGCCTTCACCTTCGCGTTCGAGGAGACGGAACACGGCTGGTTCCAGATCCACGCCTACCAGTTCAGCAGCACGCTCTCGACCGTCATCGTCGAGACGCGCGAGGAAACCTGGCGCGCGCACGGCCTCGACAAGGCCGGCCACGACGAGTCCATCGCCTTCTCCGAAAGGCTGTTCGCGAAGTACCTCGACGGCCACCGGCTCATGAGCAACGCCGCGCACCTGCGCGGATCCGCCTGGCTCAACTTCCAGCGCGTGCTGTGCAGGCGCTGGCACCACGGCAACCGCGTGCTGATCGGCGACGCCGCGCACACCGCGCATTTCTCGATCGGCTCCGGCACCAAGCTCGCGATGGAGGACGCCATCGCGCTCGTGTCGAAGTCCGCGGGCGCCGCGGACGTGCCCGCTGCGCTCGCTGCCTATCAGGAGGAGCGAGAGACCGAGGCGCTGAAGCTGCAGAGCGCCGCCCGCAACCGCATGCGCTGGTTCGAGAGCGTCGCGCGCTACACGAAGATGGAACCCTGGCAGTTCACGTACAGCCTGCTGACCGGCAGCCAGCGCATCGGCCACGCGAACCTCAAGCTGCGCGACCCCGGTTTCGTGGCGACCGTCGAGGCGAACCTCGCCCGGCATCACCGCGTCTCGCCGCCCCGCCCGCCGATGTTCCTGCCGCTCGAGATCCGCGGCACGACGCTCGAGAACCGCATCGTCGTCTCGCCGATGGCGCAGTACTCGGCCTTGGACGGCCTGCCGAACGACTGGCACCTCGTGCACCTCGGCGCGCGCGCGACGGGCGGCGCGGGGCTCGTCTTCACCGAGATGACCTGCGTGTCGCCCGAGGGGCGCATCACGCCCGGCTGCACGGGCCTCTGGAACGTGCCGCAGCGCGACGCCTGGCGCCGGATCGTCGAGTTCGCGCACGCGCACAGCCGCGCCAAGCTCTGCCTGCAGCTCGGCCACGCCGGACGCAAGGGCTCGACCCAGCTCGGCTGGGAGGAAGAGGACCGCCCGCTCGAGGCCGGCAACTGGCAGACGCTCGCGCCGTCGCCGCTGCCCTACCTCGACGGCATCAGCGCGGCGCCGCGCGAGATGACGCGCGCCGACATGGACGCCGTCGTCGCGCAGTTCGTGCAGAGCGCGCGCTACGGCCGCGAGGCGGGCTTCGACCTGCTCGAGCTGCACATGGCGCATGGCTACCTGCTGGCGAGCTTCCTCTCGCCGCTCACCAACCGGCGCGGGGATGCGTACGGCGGGGCGATCGGCAACCGCCTGCGCTTCCCGCTCGAGGTGCTGGAGGCCGTCCGCGCCGAGTGGCGCGACGCGCCGCTGTCGGTCCGACTCTCCTCCAGCGACTGGGCGCCCGGCGGCCTCACCGAGGACGAGCTGATCGAAGTCGCCCGGGCGATGCAATGCGCCGGCGCGGACCTGCTCGACCTGTCCAGCGGCCAGACCGTGCCCTGGCAGAAGCCGGTGTACGGGCGCATGTGGCAGACGCCGTTCTCGGACCTCGTGCGCAACGTGGTCGGCATCCCGACCATCGCGGTCGGCAACATCTTCGAGGCCGACCACGCGAACTCGATCGTTGCCTCCGGACGTGCCGATCTCTGCGCGCTGGCGCGGCCGCACCTGGCCGACCCGGCGTGGACGCTGCGCGCCGCGGCGGAGCAGCATTACGAAGGCCAGTGGTGGCCGCCGCAGTACCGCTCGGCGAAACGCCAGCTCGAGCGCAACCTCGAGCGCGCGGCGCAGATGACGGGAGCCGTGTAGATGACCGCGAACGCGCAGTCCCTGGCGGGCCGTCACGCCCTCGTCACCGGCGGCGGGCGCGGCATCGGCGCGGCCATCGCTGCCGCGCTCGCGGGTGCGGGCGCGCGCGTGACGCTGCTGGCGCGGAACGCCGACGAACTGGGCGCGACCGCCATCGCGATCGGGCGGACCACGGTCACCGTGACGGCCGACGTCACCGACCCGGCGCAGGTCGCGCGCGCCTTCGTCGAGGCGCGTGAGGCCGCAGGCCCGATCGACATCCTCGTGAACAATGCAGGTCTCGCGAAGAGCCGCCCGCTGGCGAAGACCGACGAAGACTTCTGGCGCGCGATCCTCGAGGTCAACCTGACCGGCGCCTACCACTGCACGCGCGCGGCGCTGCCGGCGATGCTCGCCGCAAACCGGGGCCGCATCGTCAACGTCGCGAGCACCGCGGGTCTGCGCGGTTACGCCTACTGCACGGCGTACTGCGCGGCCAAGCACGGCCTCGTCGGCTTCACGCGCGCGCTCGCGCTCGAGGTCGCAAAGACCGGCATCACCGTGAATGCGGTCTGCCCCGGCTACACGGACACCGGCATCGTGCGCGACGCGGTCCGCGCGATCAGCGAGAAGACGGCGCGCAGCGAGGCCGAGGCGCGCGAGTCGCTGGTCAGCTTCAACCCGCAGCAGCGGCTCGTGCAGCCGGCCGAGGTTGCGAACGCCGTGCTCTGGCTCTGCAGCCCGGGCAGCGAGAGCATGAACGGGCAGAGCCTCGCGATCGCGGGCGGCGAGGTGACCTGATGGCGGTACGCGCCATGGACGCCGAGACGCGCGTCGCGCGCGACGACCACGGCGCCATCCGCCTGTGGCTGCGCATGCTGGCGACCAATCGCCTGGTCGAGACGCGCACACGGCGCCTGCTGCAGGAACGCTACGCGACGACACTGCCGCGCTTCGACCTGATGGCGCAGCTCGAGCGCGCGCCGGCCGGCCTCAAGATGGGCGAGCTGTCGAAGCGCATGATGGTGACGGGCGGCAACGTCACGGGCATCACGGACGGGCTCGCGAGGGACGGCCTCGTCGAGCGCGTTCCGGATCCGGACGACCGGCGCGCGATCCTGGTGCGCCTGACGGCCACCGGCCGGCGCAGCTTCGCGGCGATGGCCGCCGAGCACGAGCGCTGGATCGTCGAGGCCTTCGGCGCACTGTCGCGCCGCGAGATGGCGACGATGGCGGCGCTGCTCGCCCGCCTCAAGGCGCACCTGCGTTCACTGGAGGAGCAGGCATGAAGACCGAGATACCGGACCTCACCGGCTACCGCGCGAAGCACTTCCTCTGGCGGGTCGAGAACCGCGTCGCGCACCTGACGCTCAACCGGCCCGAGAAGAAGAACCCGCTGACCTTCGAATCCTACGCGGAGCTGCGCGACCTGTTCCGCCTGCTGCACGAGGGCGGCGGCGTGCGCGCGGTCGTGATCGACGGCGCCGGCGGCAACTTCTGCTCGGGCGGCGACGTGCACGAGATCATCGGCCCGCTCACGCGGATGGACGAGAAGGGGCTGCTCGAGTTCACGCGCATGACCGGCGACCTGGTGCGCGCGATGCGCGCCTGCCCGCAGCCGGTCATCGCCGCGATCGACGGCGTCTGCGCGGGGGCCGGGGCGATGATCGCGCTCGCCTCGGACATCCGCCTCGCGACGCCGGCGGCGAAGACCGCCTTCCTGTTCGTGCGCGTCGGGCTCGCGGGTTGCGACATGGGCGCCTGCGCGCTGCTGCCGCGGGTGATCGGGCAGGGACGTGCGGCGGAACTGCTCTACACCGGACGGTCGTTCGACGCGGCCGAGGGCGAGCGCACCGGGTTCTTCAACGCGGTCCAACCGGCGGGCGAGCTGCTGCCGGCGGCAATGAAGCTGGCGGGAGATCTCGCCGCGGGTCCGACGCTCGCGCACGCGCTGACCAAGAAGATGCTGCACCTGGAGTGGAACATGGGCGTCAACGAGGCGATCGACGCCGAGGCGCGTGCCCAGGCGGGCCTCATGAAGAGCAACGATTTCCGGCGCGCCTTCGAGGCATTCGCGGCGAAGCGCAAGCCCGTGTTCGAGGGGGACTGATGGACAGCCAGGCGGAACGACTGCATTGGCCGTTCTTCGGCGAGGAGCACCGGCGCCTCGCGGGCGAGGTCGAGGACTGGGCGCGCGCGAACCTGGCGGGCGATGCGCACCCGGAGGGGCGTGCGGCCGTGGACATGCGTTGCCGCACCCTGGTCGCCGCGCTCGGCAGGGCGGGCATCCTCAGGCACTGCCTGCGCGGCGCCGACGGCGGCGCGGCGCCGGAGTTCGACGCGCGTTCGATCGGCCTCGTGCGCGAGATCCTCGCGCGCCATGACGGTCTCGCCGACTTCGCCTTCGCGATGCAGGGGCTCGGCAGCGCGCCGCTCTCGCTGGCGGGGAGCGCCGAGGTTCGCTCGCTGTGGCTGCCGCGGGTCGCGGCCGGGCAGTCGATCGCGGCATTCGCGCTCTCGGAGCCGGAGGCAGGGTCCGATGTCGCGGCGATGACGACGACCGCGCGCCGTGACGGGCCGCAGTACGTGCTGAACGGGCAGAAGACCTGGATTTCGAACGGCGGCATCGCCGACTTCTACATCGTATTCGCGCGCACCGCGCCCGGCAGCCGCCGGCCGGACGGCAGCGTCGGCGCCGAGGGCATCAGCGCCTTCCTGGTGAAGCCGGGCGATTCGGGATTCACGGTCGCCGAGCGCATCGACACGATGGCGCCGCACCCGCTCGCGCGGCTCGCCTTCGAGGACTGCCGGATACCGGTAGCGCGGCTCATCGGGGCCGAGGGCGAGGGCTTCAAGATCGCGATGCGCACGCTCGACGTGTTCCGCACCACGGTCGCCGCGGCGGCCTGCGGCTTCGCGCGGCGCGCGCTCGACGAGGCGCGGGAGCATGCCGGCGCGCGCGGGATGTTCGGGAAGACGCTCGCGGACTTCCAGCTGACGCAAGGAGCGCTCGCCGAGATGGCGACCGCGCTCGACGCCGCGCTGCTGCTGACGTATCGCGCCGCCTGGCTGCGCGATACGGGGCGCGCATTCACGGCAGCGGCGGCGATGGCCAAGCTGACTGCGACGGAGAATGCCCAGGCGATCATCGACCGGGCGCTGCAGATGTTCGGCGGGCGCGGGGTGGTGCAGGGCGAGGTGATCGAGCGGCTCTACCGGGAGATCCGGGCGCTGCGCATCTACGAAGGCGCGAGCGAGGTGCAGAAGCTCATCATCGCGCGGGAGTTCCTGAAATGAGCCGCGAGATCCTGCAACCGCCGGGCTGGGCGCGGCCGCGTGGTTATGCCAACGGCGTCGCGGCGGAGGGGCGGCAGGTGTTCGTCTCGGGGCAGATCGGCTGGGACGCCGAACAGCGCTTCGTCGGCGATGATTTCGCGGCCCAGGCGCGACAGGCGCTGGCGAACGTCGTCGCGGTGCTCGCCTGCGCGGGCGCGCGCCCCGAGCACCTTGTGCGCCTGACCTGGTACGTCACCAGCCGCGACGAGTACAACGCCGCGCTCGCCGGGATCGGCGCGGCGTACCGCGAACTGATCGGCCGGCACTTCCCCGCGATGTCCGTGGTGGTCGTCGCCGGGCTGCTCGAGCCGCGCGCCAAGGTCGAGATCGAGGCCACCGCCGTCGTCTAGACGCGCCAGTCCTCGCTCGTGTACTCCATGTACTCTGCCGTGCGGGCGGCGGCCTCGACGCCGTAGTAGCGCGCCACGATATGCAGCGCCATGTCGATTCCGGAGGTGAGCCCGCCGGCGGTGGCGATGCGGCCGCTGTCCACGAAGCGCAGGCCACGCCTGAGCTCGATGTCGGGGAACTCCTCGGCGAAGCTGTCGAAGAACTCGTGGTGCGTGGTCGCCGGGATTCCATCGAGCAGCCCGGCGTGCGCCAGCTGGAATGCGCCCGTGCAGACCGACATCGTGACGTCCGTGCCGGCGCTCGCGCGCTTCAGCCACTCGCGGGATTCCGCCGTCGACCGGTGCGCCGGGACGACGATGACGTGCGGCTGCGGCGCATTCGCGATGCTGTAGGCGGGCTTCACGGTGAGCCCGCCGGTCATCTGCAGCAGTTCCTCGGTGGGCGCGACGGTGTAGAGCTCGAACGGGTGGTTGTGGCCGAGGCCCGGCAGCATGACGTCCTGGAACACCTCCCAGGGCCCGGCGGTATCGATCACGTTGGCGCCATCGCCGAGCATGAAGGCGACCTTGACGCGATTGCGCTTCGGCAGCGGCGCAGGTGCGCTGGCTTGCGCGGCCGCCGTGGCTTCCTCGGTTGCCGCGCGCCCGCAGCCGAACAGCGCCACGGTGGCGGCGATCGTCGTGCCGATGAACTGACGCCTCTGCATGGTCGGTCTCCTTTCGGGATTCCCGCTTATCGACGTGTCATGTTCAACCCGCCGGCTCTGGCAGGTTGGACATAAGAGCGTCACTTCCTGCCATACTCGCCGCCCGCCCTCCCGGCCACGCTATCTTCGCCCCATGAGCCCCGGCCGACGCCCCACGTCACGCACACCGCCGCATCGCGTCGTGATGCTCGGTTTTCCGCAGGCCCAGATACTCGATGTCACCGGGCCGCTCGAGGTGTTCTCCCGCACCGCACGCTGGCTCGCGGAGCACCGCGGAGCGCGCGATCCGGCCTACACGACGGAGTTCGTCGCCGCCCGCGCGGGCCCGGTCACGATGTCGAACGGGCTCGAGCTCGTCGCCACGCGCCGCTACGCGGACGTGCGCGATGCCGACACGCTGCTGGTCGCCGGCGGCATCGGCTGGGAGGCGGCGACGAAGGACCAGGCGCTGCTCCGCTGGCTCACCGCCGAGGCGCGGCGCGTGAAGCGGCTCGGCTCCATCTGCAACGGGGCGCTGCTGCTCGCCGCCGCCGGGCTGCTGGACGGCAAGCCGGCGACGACGCACTGGGCCTATCTGGACCGGCTGTCGGCGATGGCGCCGCGGGCGCGGATCGACCGTGACGCACTTTATGTGCGGGCCGGCAACCTCTACACGTCCGCCGGCGTCACGGCCGGCATGGACCTCTCGCTCGCGCTGATCGAGCAGGATCACGGCAAGGCGGTGGCGCTCGCGGTCGCGCAGGAGCTCGTGCTGTTCCTGAAGCGGCCGGGCGGGCAGTCGCAGTTCAGCCGGCACCTGGAGGCGCAGCGGCGCGACGACCTGTTCGGCGAACTGGAGTTGTGGATGCTCGAGAACCCGCGCGCGGATCTCTCGATCGAAGGGCTCGCCCGGCGCATGAGCATGAGCCCGCGGCACTTCGCGCGTCTGTTCCGCGCGCGGCTCGGGGCGAGCCCGGGCGACTACGTGCGCAGACTGCGGGTCGAGTGCGCGCGCCGGCGGATCGGGGAGGGCGCGACGCGCCTCAAGCAGGTCGCGCGCGAGAGCGGTTTCGCCGACGAGCAGTCGTTGCGCCGCACCTTCCAGCGCCAGCTCGGCATCACGCCCGCGGAGTACCGCGCGCGGTTCTAGAAAAGGGGTGCGTCCCCTTTATTCGTCGATCGGCCCGTCGGGGGAATAGATCACGTAAATCTTGGTGTAACCCTCGGTGTCCCAGACGCCGGTCCAGTCGGCGGGGATCACGACCGAGTCGCCGGCGCGGATCTCGGTGACGGTGCCGTCGCTCGAGGTCAGCGTCACGCCGCCCTCGAGGAAGTGCATGTACTCGTTGACGCCGTACGGCGTCTTGATCTCGGCGCGCACCTTGCCGGAGCGGTACATGCCGGCATCGAACTGCCTGTCCTTCGAGAGGAACACCTCGACGTCGTGCGTCGTGTTGCCGCCCTCCGTCTTCACCACGGGCTGATAGTCCTTGAAGATCGCGCCGGCGATCTGCGCCTGGCTGATCTTCACGGGATGGATCGCCTCGGCAGCCGATGCCGTGACGGCCGCGCCCAGCACTGCGCAGCATGCGGTTGCGAAGCCGATGTACCTGAAACCTGTCGAAAGACGGACCATGGCGTACTCCTGGAAGGGGGCTGGGTCGGACGCAGGCCAGCATACCGTGTCGGGGACGGCGGGCGCGCCGTCTGCTAACGTGCAACGGCGGCGCGGGGCCGCAGGGAGCCAGAATCCATGGATGCATCGTCGGCGGCCGGCACGGTGCTCGGCATCGGCATTGGCGTGCTGGTCCTGTACCTCCTCTACCTGCTCGTCGGCGGCCTGATCGTCGGCGCCCTGGCGAGGCTCGTGCTGCCCGGCCCGGACCCGATGAGCTGGCTCGCGACGCTCGGCTACGGCATCGCGGCTTCCTTCATCGGCGGGATCCTCGGCCGGCTCCTGGGCCTCGGCAACCTGGGCCTGCTGCTCGGCATCGCCTGCGCCGCGGGGCTCATCTGGTATTTCCGCCGACGCGGCAAGCCTGGGCAGAGCGCCCCGCCGCCGGGTTCGCCGCCGCCTTGAGCGCGATCGCCGCGACCCGGCACCCTCAGGCGCCGAGGGCGGCGAGCATGCGGCGCACGGCCTTGAGCTGCAGCCCGTCGCGGCTCGCGTAGTTCGCGCCGCTGTAGCCCCACCAGTCCCAGCAGCCGCGCGGATTCAGCGGCCAGACGACACTCTGCTGGACCTGCGGGTACAGCACGACGATCCGATTCGCGCTGGCCCAGCGGTTGTATCCGGCCTGGCGCGCGAAGCTCCGCCCGAGGAAGCCGACGCCCTGGCGGCAACCGTGGAAGACGACGTGCACGCGGCAGCGCGCGCCCCTCGCACAGTCCTCGGGCACGTAGACGAAACCGGTCTTGGCCATCGAGGCCAGCATGCCGCCCTCGATGTAGCGCGCCTGGTCGAACTCCCGCAGCGCACCTCCCGGCTCGCCCGCCGGCTCGGCGAGCCCGTCGTAGAGCGCCTTCAGCATCTCGCCCGCCGCGTCGTAGCCGCAGGCGAGGATCCATGGGGGCGCGTCCACGTCGCAGGCGCCGCCCTCCGTGAGCGTCGGCATCCCGTGCGCCGCCGGCACCTGCGTCTCGAGCCGGATCCGCTCCAGCGGCACGAACGCCTTGTAGAACCGCACGAGCGAGTCCGCGACGGCGTCGCCGACCTTCGCGTCCCTTGCGCCGTGGAAGATCCACACGCGGTCCGGCGCGAGCCAGGAGGGGTCGTCCACGGCGCCCGCCGCCGCGCTCGCGCGCAGCGCCGCGATCAGCACGCGTTCGTCCGGGCCGCCCGCCGTGCCCGCGAGGCACTCGGTCATCGCGCGCGTGACGATGCCCTGCGCGCACAGCCAGGGACCCGCGCCGACGATGCCCGCGCCGATCACGTCCCTGGCGTACGCCACCTGATACTGCGTCGCCATGTACCCGCCAGCCGACACGCCGGACACCGTGAGGCTGCCAGGCAGGAGATTGAGGCGCGGCAGCGGCGCGGCGGCGTCGACGCCGGCGGCGGCGACGGAGAGCAGCACCGCGAGGATCACGCGCATCCGGGCCACGATAGCACCGGGCTGCCGCCCGGACGGAGCGCGCAACCTGCGCGAATCACGCGAATCAGGCAGGCCGGGCAATGAGCTCGCAGACCGCCGCGATGGCCTCGCCGCGCGACGTCGAGCGTCGCCACGCCGCGCCGATCATGCGATGCGGCGCCGGCGGCGCGAACGGGCGCGTCACCAGCCCGTGCGACGCGGCGAACGGCCCTTCCGCCGCCAGCCCGGGCAGCAGGGTGAGCCCGAGGCCCGAGGCGACCATCTGGCGCAGCGTCTCGAGGCTGGTCGCGCGGAATGCCAGTTCTTCCGTGCCGACGTGCGCGCAGACCTCGAGCGCCTGGTCACGCAGGCAATGGCCCTCCTCGAGCAGCAGGAGCTTCTCGCCCTCGAGGTCGGCGGCCTTGACGCGCTTGCGTGCGGCGAGGCGGTGAGTCGCGGGCATGGCGACCAGGAACGATTCCTCGAACAGGGGGCGGGTCACGAGCCCCCGGGTGTCCGCCGGCAGCGCCAGGATCGCGAGGTCGAGCTCGCCGGCGAGCGTGCGCTCGACGAGCGGTGCGGTCTGGTACTCGTGCAGCAGCAGCGAAAGCTTCGGCAGCGCCTTGGCGATCCTCGGCGCCACCCGCGGCAGCAGGTAGGGCCCGAGCGTCGGGATGAGGCCCACCTTGAGCGGCCCCGAGAGGGGGTCCTGGCAGGCCCGCGCGAGGCCGCGGATGTCCTCGGCGTCCTGGAGCATCCGCCGGGCGCGCTCGACCACCGCGGCCCCGGCCTGGGTCAGCGCGACGCGGCGCGGCCGGCGCTCGACGAGCGCGACGCCGAGGAACTCCTCGAGCTTGCGCAGCTGCGCCGACAGCGTCGGCTGGGAGACGTGGCAGCGCTGCGCGGCACGGCCGAAGTGCCCGGTTTCGGCGAGCGCGACCAGGTACTCGAGGTCACGAAGATTCATAGACGAAGTCTATCAAATCAATCGTTACAATCGATTACACAAATGGGCTCGCGAGGTGCATCCTGTACGCCCCCGCGCCTGCGCGCGACCGCTTTCATTGAAGAGGGAAATGCCATGGATCAAGCAACCAAGTGCCCGGTGATGCACAGCACCGGTGTCGGCTCCAACCGTCATTGGTGGCCGACCGCGCTCAACATCGACGTGCTGCACCGCAACTCGTCGCTGTCCGACCCGATGGGCAAGGACTTCGACTACGCGAAGGAATTCAAGACCCTCGACCTGAAGGCCCTGATGAAGGACCTCAAGGCGCTGATGACGCAGTCGCAGGACTGGTGGCCGGCCGACTTCGGGCATTACGGCGGCCTCATGATCCGCCTCGCCTGGCATGCCGCCGGCACCTACCGCATCACCGACGGCCGCGGCGGCGCAGGCACCGGGCAGCAGCGTTTCGCGCCGCTCAACAGCTGGCCGGACAACGCGAACCTCGACAAGGCGCGCCGCCTGCTGTGGCCGATCAAGCAGAAGTACGGCCGCAAGATCTCCTGGGCGGACCTGCTGGTCCTGGCCGGCAACGCCGCCCTCGAGTCGATGGGCTTCAAGACTTTCGGATTCGCCGGGGGCCGCGCCGACGTCTGGGAGCCGGAAGAGCTGTACTGGGGTCCCGAGGGCAGCTGGCTCGGAGACGAGCGCTACAGTGGGGAGCGCGAGTTGTCGGAGCCGCTCGGCGCCGTGCAGATGGGCCTCATTTACGTGAACCCGGAAGGCCCGAACGGCAATCCCGACCCGAAGCTCGCGGCGCGCGACATCCGCGAGACCTTCCGCCGCATGGCGATGAACGACGAGGAAACCGTCGCGCTGATCGCAGGCGGGCACAGCTTCGGCAAGGCCCACGGCGCGGGCGACCCGTCGCTGATCGGCCGTGAGCCGGAAGCGGGGGAACTGGAAGACCAGGGTTTCGGGTGGAAGAGCAAGTTCAAGTCCGGCGTCGGCTGCGACGCCATCACGGGCGGCCCGGAGGTCACCTGGACCAAGACGCCGACCCGGTTCAGCAACAACTTTTTCGAGAACCTGTTCGGTTTCGAGTGGGAACTGGAGAAGAGCCCGGCGGGCGCCAAGCAGTGGCGCGCCAAGAACGCGCCGGCGATCATCCCGGACGCCTTCGACAAGACCAGGAAGCATCCGCCGAGGATGCTGACGACGGACCTGTCGCTGCGTTTCGACCCGGCCTACGAGAAGATCTCGCGGCGCTTCCTGAAGAACCCGGACCAGTTCGCCGACGCGTTCGCGCGCGCCTGGTTCAAGCTCACGCACCGCGACATGGGCCCGCGCGCGCGCTACCTCGGCCCGCTCGTGCCGAAGGAGGTGCTGATCTGGCAGGACCCGATCCCTGCCGTCAATCACAAGCTCATCGGCGACGCCGAGACCGCGGCGCTCAAGAAGAAGATCCTCGCCTCGGGCCTTTCGGTCTCCGAGCTGGTCTCGACCGCGTGGGCATCGGCCTCGACCTTCCGCGGCTCGGACAAGCGCGGCGGCGCGAACGGCGCGCGCATCCGGCTCGCGCCGCAGAAGGACTGGGAGGTCAACCAGCCGGCGCAGCTCGCGAAGGTGCTGAACAAGCTGGGCGCCATCCAGGCGGACTTCAACAAGAAGGCGAAGGGCGGCAAGAAGGTGTCGCTCGCCGACCTCATCGTGCTGGGCGGCGACGCGGCGGTCGAGAAGGCCGCGAAGAACGCCGGCGTGCCGCTGAAGATCCGCTTCATGCCGGGCCGCATGGACGCCTCGCAGGACCAGACCGACGTCGATTCCTTCGCGCCGCTCGAGCCGCGCGCCGACGGCTTCCGCAATTACGTGAACAGGCAGAAGAAGCAGTTCATGAAACCGGAGGAAGCGCTGGTGGACAAGGCGCAGCTGCTGCGCCTGACGGCGCCGGAGATGACGGCGCTGGTCGGCGGCCTGCGCGTGCTGGGCGCCAATCACGGCGGCTCGAAGCACGGCGTCTTCACGAAGCGGGTCGGCACGCTTTCCAACGACTTCTTCGTGAACCTGCTCGATATGGGGACGAAGTGGCAGGCGACGGGCGACAACAGCTACGAAGGCCGCGACCGCAAGACGAATGCCGTCCGGTGGACCGGAACGCGCGTCGACCTGATCTTCGGCGCGCATTCGCAGTTGCGGGCGTACTCCGAAGTCTATGCCACAGCGGACTCGCGGGAGAAGTTCGTCAAGGACTTCGCCGCCGCCTGGACCAAGGTGATGAACGCGGACCGCTTCTGAACGGCCCGGATGCGTGACGGGTTGCGCCGGCCGCAGAGGCCGGCGCAACATCTCCCGAAAAGGGGACGCACCCCTTTTCGAGTTCTGTGCACGTTCATGCGGGGACCCGCTCGAAAAGGGGTGCGTCCCCTTTTGGGGGGATCATGAACTGGAAGATCGTGGTCATCGGCGGCATGGCCTACTACGCGACGATGTTCGTCGTCTCGATGGCGACCGGCTATTTCATCCATTCACCCGAAGGGGTCCTGTTCGAGACCTATCAGGCGACTGCGTCGTTCTGGCGGCCCGAGCTCAACGCCGATCCGCCCGACATGGGCGCCCTCATGCCCATGTGGATCGCGACGGGCCTGGTCAGCGCGCTGATCGCGGCGGGCATCTATTCCGTGGTGCGCTCGTCGCTCGCGGGCGCGCCCTGGCAGCGCGGCCTGAAGTTCGGCGTGATCGCGGCCCTGTTCGCCGTCATCAGCGCCGTCGGCTATCGGGGCATCTTCAACCTGCCGGACCCCGTCTGGACCTGGTGGATGGTCGACGCCACCCTCCTGCGCCTGGCCGGCGGCGCCGTGCTCGGGATCGTCGCGCACAAGGTCGCGCCCGCCGCGGCCTGACGCTTAGACTGGCGGGGCCGCCATGAGTCTCGCCCCGCTCGACGCCCGTTTCCCCGCCCGACGCGCCTTGATCACGGGCGGCGCGAGCGGGCTCGGCCTCGCGGCGGCGGAGCTGCTCGCCGCGCGCGGCTGGAACCTCGCGCTCCTCGATCGCGACGAGCCGCGGCTCGCGAGCGCCGCGGAGGCCCTGCGCGCGCTCGGCAGCCCGCACTGCGAGGCGTTCACCATCGACGTCAGCGACGAAGCCGCCGTGAAGTTCGCGGTGGACGCCTTCGCCGGCCGCACCGGCGGGCTCGACCTCGCCCTGAACAGCGCCGGCGTCGCCGCCGCCGGCAGCATCGCCGCCACGCCTCCCGCCGACTGGCGCTGGATCCTCGACATCAACGTGCTCGGCGTCGTGCACGCCTGCCGCGCCGAGGCGTCGCACATGGCCAAGGCCGGCCGCGGCCTGATCGTCAACGTCGCGAGCGCCGCCGCCTTCATGTCCGCCGCGGACATGGGCGCCTACAACGCGTCGAAGGCCGCGGTCGTCGCGCTGTCCGAGACGCTCCGCCAGGAGCTCGCCGCCGACGGCGTGCAGGTCGCCGTGGCGATGCCGGGTTTCTTCCGCACCCGCCTGATGGAGCACGCGCGCGCCCCGGCGGAGGTCCGCGCGTTCGCCGAGCGGCTCATGGACCGCTCGAGCATGGCCGCGGACGCCGTCGCGCGGGACGTCCTCGCGCGCGCGGCCGCGGGCGAGGCGTATCTCGTGCTGCCCCGGGAGTACCGCTGGCTGTGGCGCTTCAAGCGCCTCGCGCCGGGAGCGTTCGCGCGGTGGCTCGCCCGGCAACGCTGGCGGCGGCCGCCGCAAGGAGGTTGAGGCAATGTACCTGTGGCTGAAGCTCGTTCACATCCTCGCCGTCGTGATGTTCATCGGCAACGTCGTGACCGGCGTGTTCTGGCACCGTCACGCGCTCGCGACCCGCGACGCGCGCCTCATCGCGCATGCGATGGACGGCGTGATCCGCAGCGACCGCCTGTTCACCGTGCCCGGAGTCGTGCTGATCATCGCCAGCGGCGTCTTCGCCGCCCTGCAGGGCGGCTATCCGCTGCTGCGCACCGGCTGGATCGCGTGGACGCTCGTCCTGTTCGGGATCTCGGGCGCGGTCTTCGGCATGCGGCTCGCACCGCTGCAGCGGCGGATGCGCGCACTGGCGGAAGCCGGCGCGCACGGCGGCGCGTTCGACTACGTCGGCTACCACCGGCTGGCGAAGCAGTGGGACCTGTGGGGCGCGTTCGCGACCGGGACGCCGCTCCTCGGCCTCGCGCTGATGGTGCTGAAGCCGGCGTTCTGAGCGGGTTCAGCCCGCGGCGCCGAGCTTCCAGACCAGGACCTGGTTGTTGGCCGGCATGCGGTGGTCGGCGAGGTGCGTGAAACCCGCGGACCGCGCGAGTCCGTCCACCGCCTCGAAGTCGCGGATTCCCGAGTCGGGATCGCGCGCGTGCAGCATCGCGTCAAAGGACTCGTTGCTGCCCGAGGTGTACCGGCCGTCGTAGCAGAACGGCCCGTAGATCGCGAGCACCGCGCCCGGCATCGCGACGGCAGGCAGCCCGGCGAAGAATGCCTCGACCTGCGGCCAGTGCATGATGTGCAGCGTGTTGGCCGTGAAGATGCCGTCGACCTTGCGCACGTCCCAGGGCGTCTCGGTGACGTCGATCACGACCGGCGCGCGCAGGTTGGACGGGCCTTCGTTGAAGATGCGCTTGCGCAGGCCGGGCATCTCGCCGGCAACCTCGGACGGCTGCCAGACGAGGCCGGGCATCGCGGTCGCGAAGTGCACGGCGTGCTGGCCGGTGCCGCTGCCGATCTCCAGTACGTGCGTGCAGCCTGCGAATTCCTTGCGCAGGACCTCGAGAATCGGCCCCTTGTTGCGCTCGCAAGCGTCGCTGTGCGGGAGGATCACGGGCGCATTGTGCGCCGATGCCGTCTCGGGCGCGCGCCTGGCCGGCCGGCGCGACTAACGCGCGTGCAAGCCGTGGCGGGACTCCCCTCGCTCGCTCAGGGCGGCGACCGCATTCGCTCGCTCGGGGGTCCCGCCACGGCTCGCACGCGCGCGATACGCCGCGGCCGTTCACGCGCGCCCCGCCTGGCCAGGCGCGCGCGTTCAGCGCAGCGCGAGATACCACGCGAGTGACAGCAGCCCGAGCGCCGCGACGCCCGCTGCCGACTGGACGCCCGCGCGGCCGGGCGGCGGCATCGGCAGCTTCGAGCAGAGCGCGCCGAGCGCCGCGCCGACGACGAAGCCCGCGAGATGCGCGAGGATGTCGGTGTTTTCGCCGCCCGTGCCGGTGAAGGCGAGCAGCGCGACGCCGGCGACGAGCGGCGAGGCGTTGCGCATCCACGGCGTCCAGTCGCGCAGGTGCCGGCGCCAGCCGTAGGCCGCGATCAGCCCGAGGGCCGTGAACACCGCGGTGGAGGCGCCGAGCAGGTGGTGCTGCGGCGGGTGGAGCAGGGCGTCGATGCCGTAGGCGATCGCGCCGCCGACCAGGATCAGGAGCCAGGCGACGCCCGGCCCGAACAGGCGTGCTGCCGGATATCCGAACAGGGCGCCGAAAGCGAGGTTCGAGAGCAGGTGCAGGATGTCGCCGTGCAGCGTGAGCGCCGTCAGCACGCGCCACCATTCGCCGCGCGCCAGGAACCCCGCATCCAGCACGCCGGCGGATCGCCAGCCCTTGTCGAAGAGGTGCACGACGGCGGCCCAGGCCACGCCGACCTGCACGGCCGCATAGCCGAACACGCCGTACAGGGCGTGCGGGTGGCGCGGCCAGACCACCGGCGGCTTCTGCGGCCGGCGATTCTCGCGCAGGTAGGCGCGCAGCTCATGGGCCGCGCGCGCGTGGTGCGCGGGCTCCACCCAGAGGCTGGCGCCGGTGGCCGTCGTGCGCCGCTCGTAGGGGATTCCGATGGCATCCAGCAGGAAGGCGCAGTCGGCGCAATCCTTCGGGGGCATCTCGGGCGTCAGGGGAATGAGGGTCAAGGGAACCGTCTCGGGCCGGATCGGGTCTCTCTGGATGATGCCGGATCGGCCGGTATCAACTACAGTGACGGTGGAGGTGGCTGTCATGTACGCGGAAAAGCGCGATCAGCCTTCCGGATCCGACGAGAACCTGGGCCGCTGGATCCTGGGCGGGGTGGCCCTGCTCGCCATCGCGGCGGGCGTCTGGTACTGGCAGAAACGCGGAACCGGCGAGCCCGAGGCCCCGGCTGAGCCGACGCCGGCCGCGGCGGAGCCCGCGATCAGGAACCCGATCGTGGCGCCCGACGACATCGACCCGAATCTCTCGGCGACCGAGCAGGTGGCGACGCTCATCGGCACGCCGCGTTTCGAGGCGCTGTTCGTGCCCGAGGAGTTCGTGCGCAAGCTCGTGGCGACGGTGGACAGCCTCACCCGCGACGACGTCGCCGCGCGCATGAACCCCGCCAGGCCTCCCGGCGGCAGCTTCGTGACGGCGGGCGAGGGCGACGCGCTCGTGCTCGGCGCGGCGAACTTCGCCCGGTATGCGCCCTGGATCGAGCTGGTGGATTCGCTCGATGCCGACGCCACGGCGGCGCTGTACAAGCGCCTGTACCCGCAGTTCCAGAAAGCCTACGAGGACCTTGGCAACCCGGACGCCTATTTCAACGACCGCGTGATCGAGGTGATCGACCACCTGCTGTCGGCGCCGCCGGCGCCCGCGACGATTGCGCTGGTGCAGCCGAGTGTCTATTACGCGTTCGCCGATCCGGCGCTCGAGGCGGAGTCCGCGGGCCGGAAGCTCCTGCTGCGCATGGGTCCAGGCAACGCGGCGCGCGTGCAGGCGAAGCTCAAGGAAATCCGCGACCGGATCGCAGCGTCCTAAAAGGGGACGCTAACCTTTAGCTAAGCGCTTGATTGTCGAAGCGGCCTTTGAACGCGAGCCCGATGATCGGTCAAAGCGACAATCAAGCGCTTAGCTAAAGGTTAGCGTCCCCTTTTAGGCCCCCCGCTCGAGGATCGCCGGCTCGAGCGCGAGCAGGAGCTCCGCTTCGCCGCGGCCTGCGCGCGCCTTGCCGCGCAGCCACCAGACCGCGCCCGTACCGATGGCAGCGGCTGCGCGCCGCCCTTCCAGCAGGCGTGAAGCCAGGTCGCCGAGCGTCGGCTGATGGCCGACGATCAGCACCGGATGCTCCGCGTCGGGCCAGCCAGCGATCGCCAGCAGCGCGCCGGAATCGTTGCCCGGCGCGAGCCGCTCGACCGTCTCGAACGGGCGGCCGAGCGCGCGCGCGGTCTCCTGCGTGCGTCGCGCGGGCGAGACCACGACTCGTAGCTCGCGCGGCAGCCGGGGCGCCAGCCAACGCGCCATGAGGCCCGCCTGCGCGCGGCCCCGGTCGGTCAGCGGCCGTGCCGCGTCCGGGTCGCCCGGCGCGGCCTCCGCGTGTCGCCAGAGGATCAGCTCCATCACGACAGGCGGCGGACCGCAAACTGCCGGCCGACCGCTTCCCACTGCCTCGCCTCGGATTCGAGCGCCGCCGCGGTCAGGGCATTCCGCCCGAGCCAGGATTTCGGCAGTTCGAGCGTGTAACGCGCATCGCCCGCGAGCACGCGGAAGGCGGGCAGCCTGACGCGCGTGCGGCGACGCAGCAGGGTCGAGGCGAGCCTGAGCGCGAACACGAGATGCCAGTCGCCCTCCTCGAGCGCGTCGCCGGCCAGCTTGTCGAGCTTGCCGCGGTGCGCGAGCACGATGCGCGCGAGCCGCTGCTGCTCGATGCGGGAGAAGCCGGGCATGTCGGCATTCGAGAGCACGTACGCGGAATGCTTGTGGTACTGCGCGTGCGCGATCGACAGGCCGACCTCGGCGAGCCGGGCCGCCCAGTCGAGCAGCTGCCGGTCGGGGTCGTCGCCGTTCGTGGCCGTCCTGCCCGCGACCTGGTCGTAGATGCGCAGCGCCAGGTCGCGCACCCGCGCGGCGTGCGTCGCGTCCACGTGGTAGCGGCGCATGAACTGCGTGGCCGTCGCCTCGCGCATGTCGTGGTGCATGACGCGGCCGAGCAGGTCGTAGAGCACGCCGTGGCGCAGCGCCGCCTCGGAGACCGCCATCTGCGCGACGTCGAGTTCCTCGAACACCGCGTACATGATGGCGAAGCCGCCCGGCAGCACGGCGGCGCGCGCGGGCTTGAGGCCGGGGATGCGGTCCGGGTCGGCGCGTCCCGCGTCGAGCAGGAGGTCCCACAGGCGATCCAGTCCGTCGCGCGTGATGCCGTGGGCGGTCCAGCCGTTCTCCATCAGGATGCACTCGATGCTGCGGGCGGAGCCGGACGAGCCGACCGCCTCCTGCCAGCCCGCGCGCCGGTAGCGCCGGGAGACGGCGGCCAGCTCCTGCCGCGCCTCGAGCAACGCGGCCTTCAGGCTCTTCTTGTCGACGCGGCCGTCGGGGAAATGCCTGAGGCTCGAGCTGACGCAGCCCATGTAGAGGCTTTCCATCAGCTTCGGCTTCAGGCCCTGGCCGACGATCAGCTCGGTGGAGCCGCCGCCGATGTCGACGACCAGCCGCTTGTTCTCGGCCGGCGGCAGCGCGTGCGCGACGCCGAGGTAGATGAGCCGCGCTTCCTCGCGGCCCGCGATGACCTCGATCGGAAAGCCGAGCGTCTCGCGCGCCTCCCGCAGGAAGGCGGGCGAGTTCTTGGCGACGCGCAGCGCGTTGGTGCCTACCGCGCGTACCGCGTCGCGCGGCAGGCCGCGCAGCCGCTCGCGGAACTGCGCGAGGACCTCCAGCGCCCGCGCCTGGCTCGCCCGGTCGAGCCGCTTGTCGGCCGTGAGGCCGGCGCCGAGCTGGGTCTGCTCGCGCAGGGTGTCGAGCGGGTAAACCTGGCCGTCGACGATGCGCCCGACCAGGAGATGGAAGCTGTTGGATCCGAGGTCGACCGCGGCGAGGGTGTCGTGGCGGGCCATGCGCCGGGCACGGTAACACCCGCCCGCGCGGCGCGTAAACTGCGATTGTCATCGGGCTGTAACCTCGGGACCGGATCCTCATGGGCCGCATGACCGGCAAAAGCACGGCGAAAGTGCCGCTCCTCAACCGCGAGCTCGGCATCCTCGCGTTCAACCGCCGCGTGCTGGCGCAGGCGGAGGACGAGTCCGTGCCGCTGCTCGAGCGGCTGCGCTTCCTGACGATCGTTTCCTCGAACCTCGACGAGTTCTTCGAGATCCGGGTCGCCGGCATCAAGGAGCAGATCAAGCTCGGCATAACCGACCCCGGCCCCGACGGGCTGACGCCGAAGGAGACGCTCGCGATCGTCACGCGCGAGGCCCGCGACCTCGTCACCCGTCAGTTCGACCTGCTGAACGACGTGCTGCTGCCGGAGCTGGCGAAAGCGGGCATCCGCTTCCTCCGGCGCGGCACCTGGAACGACGCGCAGCGCGCCTGGGTGCACGACTATTTCACCCGCGAGGCGCTGCCGGTGCTGACGCCGATCGGGCTCGATCCGGCGCACCCGTTCCCGCGGGTCTTCAACAAGAGCCTCAACCTCATCGTCGAGCTGGAGGGCCGCGACGCCTTCGGCCGCGGCTCGCGCGTCGCCATCGTGCAGGCGCCGCGCATCCTGCCGCGCGCGATCCGGCTGCCGCCGGCGATCGCGGGGTGCGAGTACGGATTCGTCTACCTGACCTCCGTGCTGCACGCGCACGTCAACGAACTGTTCGCGGGGATGACGGTGAAGGGCGCCTACCAGTTCCGCGTGACGCGCAACTCCGACCTGTTCGTGGACGAGGAAGAAATCAAGAACCTGCGCATCGCGCTGCAGGGCGAGCTGATGCAGCGGCACTTCGGCGACGCCGTGCGGCTCGAAGTGGTCGAGGAGATCTCGCCCGCGATGATCGATTACCTCCTGCAGCAGTTCCAGCTCGACGAGCAGGACCTGTACCACGTGGACGGGCCGGTGAACCTGTACCGGCTGCGCGAGGTGCTCTCGGTGATCGACCGGCCGGACCTGAAGTACCCGGCCTTCACGCCCTCGGTGCCGGCCGCCCTCGAGGTGGGGGACGACGACCTGTTCGAGACGATCGCGCGCCAGGATATCCTGCTGCACCATCCGTTCCAGTCGTTCACGCCGGTGCTCGACTTCATCCGCTCGAGCGCCGCGGACCCGCGGGTGGTCGCGATCAAGCAGACCGTCTACCGCACGGGCGCGACGTCGGAACTGATGCAGATCCTCATCGACGCGGCGCGCGTGGGCAAGGAAGTGACCGTGGTCGTCGAGCTGCTCGCGCGCTTCGACGAGGAGGCGAACCTCAACTGGGCGGCGCAGCTCGAGGCGGTCGGCGCGCACGTCGTCTACGGCGTCGTCGGCCACAAGACGCACGCGAAGATGGCGCTGATCGTGCGGCGCGAGTCCGGTCCCGACGGCATGGTGCTGCGGCGCTACGCGCACCTCGGCACCGGCAACTACCACGCCGCGACCGCGCGCCAGTACACGGACTTCGGGCTGCTGACCGCGAACGAGGAGATCTGCAGCGACGTCAACGAGGTGTTCAAGCAGCTGACCGGGCTCGGACGCGCCGGCCGGCTGAAGCACGTCTGGCAGTCGCCGTTCACCCTGCACAAGCGCGTGACCGATGCGATCCGCAACGAGGCGCGCATCGCGGCGGAGGGCCGCCCGGCGCGCATCGTCGCGAAGATGAACTCGCTGCTCGAGCCGCGCATCATCGAGGAGCTCTACGCCGCCTCCCAGGCGGGCGTGAAGGTCGACCTGGTGGTGCGCGGCATCTGCGCGCTCCGGCCCGGGGTCGAGGGCCTGTCCGAGAACATCCGCGTGCGCTCGATCGTCGGTCGCTTCCTCGAGCATTCGCGGATCTTCTGGTTCCGAAACGACGGCGCCGACGATGTCTGGCTGTCCTCAGCCGACTGGATGGACCGCAACTTCTTCCGGCGCATCGAGCTCGCATTCCCGGTGCTCGATGACCGGCTGAAGCGGCGCGTGATCAAGGAAGGCCTGAAGCCGTACCTGGACGACAATTGCCAGAGCTGGCTGATGGACGGCGAGGGCGGCTACCGTCGCCAGGTCTCGAAGCCGGAAAAGCGCTACTCCGCCCAGGAGGAGCTGCTCGCGCTGCTGTCCACTTCGTAAAAGGGGACGCACCCCTTTTAATGCAGCGTCCTCCACACACCTTCGCGGCGCGGGTCGGCCGCACCCGTGACCGCGCCATCGGGCGCAATGACGAGGCCGTGGAGGCCGGATTCCTCGCCGCGCCCCGGCTTCACGACGACGCCGCGTGCGGCGAGCGCTTCCAGCACGCCGGGTGCGAGCTTCGGCGCCTCGCCAAAGGTTTCCTCTCCGCGCGCGATCACGTTCGGCAGGTCGATCGCCTCCTGCAGCGGCAGCCGCCAGGCCAGCAGGCCGACCAGCGCCTTCGCGTTGTAGGCGAGGATCGACGAACCGCCCGGCGAACCGAGCGCCGCGACGGGCCGGCCGGCCTGGTCGAGGACGATCACCGGGACCATCGAGGATCGCGGGCGCTTGCCGGGGGCGACGGCGTTGGCGACCGGCTTGCCGTCGACGACCGGGCGGTACGAGAAATCGCTCAGCTGGTTGTTCAGCACGAACCCCCCGATCGCGCGACCGGAGCCGAACAGCGATTCGACCGTCGTCGTCATCGAGACCAGGTTGCCGGCACCGTCGATGACGACGAAATGCGACGTCCCGGCAGCCTCACGGGTCCGGTCCGGCCCGAGCCCCAGATCAGGCAGGCCCGCGGCGGGGGCGGGACCGGCCACTTCACCAATGAGTTCCGCGCGGCCCCGCACGTACGCGGGTTCGAGCAGGCCTTCCACCGGCACGCGGACGAACTCCGGGTCGGCGACGTACTGGTCGCGGTCCGCGTACATGAGGCGGCTCGCCATCGCGAACAGGAACCACGCCTGCGGATCGGCGGGTCCGCGGGAGGCGATGTCCGTACGGTCGAGGATCGCGAGCATCTGCAGCAGCGCGACGCCCGAGGACGGCGGCGGCGGCACGCAGACGACGTAGACGAGGTACGGCCCGCAGAGCGCGCCGGAGATGCGCGGCTGGTAGGCCTCGAAGTCGCCGGGCGCGAGCGTGCCCGCGCGCGGCTCCTCGTGCGTGCGCGCGATGATCGCGTCGCGTATCGGCGGCTCGAGCAGCGCCCGCGGGCCCTGGCTCGCAATGCGCCGGAGCGTCGCCGCGTATTGCGGGTTCCTCAGCGTGTCGCCCGCCTGCACCGGGCTGCCGTCCGGGCGCGAGAAGAGGGCGCGCACGTCCGGCTCCTTCGACTGCGCGAAGTCGCCGTTCGCGAAGCGCGCCAGGCGCTTTGGCACGGTAAAGCCGTCCTCTGCCGCGCGGATCACGGGTTCGAAGAGCCGCGCCCAGGGCAGTTTGCCGTGGCGCGCGTGCGCGCTGCCCAGCATCACGACGGCGCCGGGCACGCCGGTCGAGCGGCCCGAGACCACGGCGTTCCAGTACGACATCGGTTCGCCGTTCGCATCGAGGAACATGTCCGGCGTCGCGCCCATCGGCGCCGCCTCGCGGCCGTTGAAGGCCGTGATCTTCCCCGTCGCCGCGTCGAAGTGGAGGAGAAACGCGCCGCCGCCGATCCCCGAGCTCTGCGGCTCGACCAGGCCCAGCATCGCCTGCACCGCGACCGCGGCATCCACCGCCGAGCCGCCGGCCGCGAGGATCTCGAGGCCCGCTTCGACGGCGTACGGGTTGGCGGCCGCGACGCCGGCGGTGCGCGGCGCGGCGTGCACGGGGTCCGTTGCGGCAACGGCCGGGTCCGCGGCCGGCAGCGTTTGCGGTGCGCGAATCGGGGCACAGGCGGCGAGCAGGCTCGCAGCCAGGATCGCGTAACGGTACATGGGCCTCATTCAGGCACGTTCCGCGCGTTTCGCCAACCCGCGTCCCGGGCTGCGGCTTCGGCCGCCGCGTCGAGCGGTTCGCCCACGATGGCCGCGTCCACGGCCTGCAACACGTCGAGCGGCATCGCGGACGCGGTGCGTACTTCGCCGCCCTGCGCCGGCGCCTTCGCGAGCGCCCGCACCTGCCAGGCCTCTCCGTGGCGGCAGGCGAGACCGGCTACCGGCTCTTCCTGCTGCAGCAGAAAGGTCCTGCAGAAATCGCCTTGCCGGTCGCGAAAGCTGATGCCGATGCTGACACGGGCGTCCTCGGGTCTCGAGGCGAGCGCGGAGGTCAGGGCCTCGTCCAGGTCGGCGCGCGCCAGGAGCACGCCGTCGACATCCTCGTAGGGCGCCGCGGGCTCGCGCATCAACAGGACGGCGACCCCGAGGCCGACGATCGACGCCGCGAGCGCGGCCCACGCCGGGCCCTGCCACCGGCGCAGGGCGATGCCCCGCCCGGTGCGCCTCGTCACGAGCGCCGAGAGGTGCGCCGGTACCGGCTCCTCGAGCTCGGCCGCATACGCCGTGCGCACGCGCGCCGCCAGTTTGCGATGCCGTTCAATGGTGCGTGCAACGTCGTGATCGCTGGCCATCGCAGCTTCGATATCCGCGCGCGTAGCGGTATCGAGTTCGCCATCCGCATAGGCCATCAGCGTTTCGTCGGAGAACTTCATCGCGTCCCTCCGTCATCCCCAAGCAGCGCCTGGAGCGCCTCGCGGCCCCGGGCGAGCCGGCTGGTCAGCGTGCCGATCGGCACGCCGAGCGCTTCGGCCGCGTCCTTGTAGGACAGGCCTTCCACCAGCACCAGCGCGACCGCCAGGCGCTGCTCTTCCGGGAGCCTGGTCATCGCCGCCTGCACCGAGAGGGCGATGTCGCGCGCGACCGCCGAGTTGTCGCCGACGGTCGCCCCCGCCTCCTCGGGTGCGAGTACACGGGCGCGGCGTCCGCGGGAGCGCAATTCATCGATCCAGGCGTGCTTCATGATCCCGAACATCCAGCTGTCGATTCGCGACCCGGCCCGCCACTGGCTGGAGCGTGCCAGCGCCTTCTCCACCGTCACCTGCACGAGGTCGTCCGCGTCGGCCACGTTTCGCGTGATGACGCGGGCGAACCGCCGCAGGCGCGGCAGCAGTCCGCCGATCGCGGCGCGGACCTGGTCTGCTGGCGAAATCGTGCTCACTCTGTCCTACGTCCGGGAGGCCCGGTTTGTTCCCGCCGGAAGAAACGAAAAGCGTGACGCGTATTCGCAGGGAGCCCCCGACGCCGGATGCTAGCATTTCGAGGCGTCGGGCCCGCCGAGGAGCGTGCATGAGGCGGATGACCAGGACCCTGGGGATCGCAGCCCTCGCGGCTGCCGCGGCGGCGTCCCACGCGCAGGTGAGCTTGCCGCGTACGCCGCTGCCGCAGACGCCCTTGCCGCAGGTGCCGGGTGTCACCGACCCGGTGACCGGCACGCTTCGCACCGCAACCTCTTCGCTCGTCGAGGCGCGCAGGCTCCGCGTGCGCGAGCTGCTGCGAACGGAGCGGGCCACCGTCGAGGCCGACCCCGCGGGCCAGCCGATCCTGCGACGGCAGATCGGCGCGCTCTCGCCGACGCCGGAGGCGCTCGAGCGCGCGAGGGCGGCCGGTTTCACGGTGCTCAGCGCGCACGCCCTCGAAGGACTCGGTCTCGAGCTCGTCGTGCTCGAAGCGCCGGATGGCCTGTCGACGCGACGCGCGCTCGCGAAGCTGCGCAAGCTCGATCCGCAGGGGCAGTACGACTTCAACCACCTCTATGTCGGCTCGGGCACCGCCGGAGAGGAAGGCGCCGCAGCGTCTCCCGCGGCGCCGCCGGCGCCGGTTCCGGAAGGCACCCGGATCGGGCTGATCGACAGCGGCCTCGACAGCTCCCATGCGGTGCTCGCCGGCGCCCGGATCGTCCGTCACGGCTGCGACGGTGCCTCGCATCCCGCGCCGCACGGCACGGCGGTCGCGTCGCTGCTGGTCGGGCAGGGCGCGGATTTCACGAGCCTCCTGCCGGGCGCGACGCTGTACGCGTCCGACATCTTCTGCGAGCACCCCGCCGGTTCGCTGTCGCTGCTCGCCCTCGAGCTCGACTGGATGGCGCGCGAGCGAATCGCCGTCGTGAACATCAGCCTCGTGGGCGCGAAGAGCCTCCTGCTCACCGGGCTCGTGCGCGCGATGACGGCGCGCGGATTCCTGCTCGTGGCGGCGGTCGGCAACGATGGCCCGACGGCGCCGCCCCTGTTCCCGGCGGCGTATCCGGACGTCGTCGGCGTGACCGGCGTGGATTCGCAGCGCCGCGTGCTGCCGGAGGCGCTGCGCGGCGAGCAGGTGGATTTCGCCGCGCAGGGTTCAGGGCTCCTGGCCGCCGGGGTCGGCGGCGGCTTCGAGGAAGTGCGCGGCACGTCCTTCGCGACGCCGATCGTCGCGGGGCTCCTGGCGCGAATGCTGCAATCGCCCGATCCGGCCGCCGCACGCGCGGCGCTGGCCGCGCTCGAGGGTACGGCGATCGACATCGGCAACAACGGGGTCGACCCATCTTATGGTAAAGGGCTGGTCGGGGCGGACCTGCGCCCCGGCCGCAGGGAATAAATCCGCCCCTCCGTTCGTACTTGCTGGTGAGAGCCGCGGGTGTGCCGCGGCGTCACAGGAGCAATACCATGAAGATTCGCAAGCTCGTCATGAGCACCGCCGTGGCCACCCTGCTGGGCGCGAGCGGAATTGCCGATGCCCAGCTGCTGGGCGGCGGCGCGTCCGGGGGCCTCGGTGGCTCGATCACGGGCGGCCTCGGCCAGCTCGGCGGAAACGTGGGCGGGTCCGTGAACGGGTCGCTGCGCGGCGGGACCGATGCGCTGGGGCGCACCCGAGAGATCGGTGCGCAGTCGGCGGACCGCGCGCGCGACGCGGCTGCGAATGCGCGCGCCCAGGCCGAGTCGGCGGCGGGTGCCGCCGAGGCGACGGCATCAGGCGCGGTCGACGCGGCGGTGGGCCCTGCCTCCGAGGTGACGAGCGCCGTCTCGGCGGGCGCGGACGTCGCGGGCGATGCGGCCGGCCAGGGGTCGGGCGACCTCGGGCTCGCGCGGGATGAGCCCGCAAAGCCGCGTCGCGCGACGCGCGAACCGAGCCGCAACGCGGGGCGTGCCGAGCCGGAGAAGGAGAAGCCGGTCGCCGAAGAGCGCCGGCCGCAGGCGAACGCCGGCGGCAAGGTGAAGGCGGATGGCGGCCTTTCGGCCGACGGCAGCGGCGAGGCCAAGGCCACGGCCGGGGCCTCGGTGAACGCCGACGCCAGCGTCGAGAAGTAACAGGCACCTGGCTGTGGGGCGGCGGAAGCGCGGGCTTCCGCCGCCCTTATTCGTGCTTGCCTCGCGCGGGCCCCGGGAGTGTAATCTGGAGGCGTGGACAAGCCGTAGGAGGATCCTGCCAATGCACGACGAGCTGACCACGCTGCCCGGGATCGGCCCCGGCATCGCCGCCGATCTCAGGCACCTGGGAATCCACTCGATCAAAGACCTCGCCGAATCGAATCCAGAGCAACTTTTCTCCCGACTCCAGAAAATCACCGGACACGAACAGGAACCCTGCCTCCTGTACACGTTCCGCTGCGCGACCTACGCGGCGCGCACGCCCGAGCCGCAGCCCGAGCTGCTCAAGTGGTGGAACTGGAAGGACCGCCGGCTCGACGATTAAAAAAGGGGACGCACCCCTTTTCGGGTGCGTCCCCGCGTTTGCTGCCGGCTCGGGTTTCCGAAAAGGGGTGCGTCCCCTTTTTCAGTCGTCCGCGGCGGGCGACACCGCGTTCGTGTACACGGCCATCAACTCGAGCTCGTCGTCGCGCACCAGCCCGATTCCCGGGCAATAGGTCTTGAAGGATTCCTCGCCGGGCTCGAGCGGCGTCGTCTCCGTGACCTCGACGCAGTTCTGGAACACGCCGGCCGGGACCTCCACCTCGAAGCCCATGGAAGTGTGTTCGCCGCGGTCCTTCGCGTTCGGCGCGATCTCCTGGTAGTAGCGCGAGCCGAGCAGGAAGGCGCGGTCCGGCATCAGGATGCCCGGCTTCGCGCCGTCGCGGCCGGCGAGCCAGGCGTCCGGCAGCGGGTTGCCGTCGCCGTCCTCGACGTCCTCGCCGAAGTAATACACGTCGTGCATCGGGTTGCAGTCCGCCACGTAGTTGCGCGAAATCTCCTTCACCTCGCCGTCCTCGGTCTCGTATTCCTCCATGACCCGCGTGCGCACGGAGAACCGCCTGCCGCCGTGATTGAAGGCGATGGTCCGGGTCTCGGGCAGCATCGTGATCCAGAGCTCCTGGAGCTCGTCGCACTCGCCGTCGTCCACGCAGCGCTGGTTGCTGAGGTACAGCTGTCGGTTCGCGATCAGCTTGAAGTGGGCGTTGCCGCCGCTCGGCCTGAAGCTGCAGGCGGCCAGCGGAAAGTCGCGGGTGAAGCCGTCGCCGGCGGCCCCCGCGGCGGCGGGGGCGAGCGCGGCGAGGCACAGCATCAGGTACTTGGGGGTGGCGGACATGGTCGGCTCCTTGGCTTGTCGCGGTGGGGGTTCCCTGCTACATGAGACGCGCGGCCCGCGCTAATCCTTCGCGGACCGAAGGATTGCCTTGGCCGGCGCGTCTAATCCTCCGATGGCCGAGCTCGTTCACGAGGACCGGGCGCTCGCCCGCCGCATCCTTGCCGGGGACGAGGAGGCGTTCAGCGAGCTGTTCGAACGCTTCTTCCCGCGCCTGTACCGCTTCGCGCTGGCGCGGATGCCGGGCGACCCGGAGGCGGCGCGCGACATCGTCCAGCAGACCTTCTGCCGGGCGATCGAGCGCCTCGACAGCTACCGCGGCGAAGCGGCGCTCTACACCTGGTTCTGCCAGATCTGCCGCCACGCAGTCGCGGACCACCACCGCCGCGGCGATCGCGGAACGGGGAAACTGGTGCTGCTCGAGGACCTGCCGGATGCGCGCGCGGTCCTCGAGTCGATGGCGGCGCCCGCCAGCGACGAGCCGGAACACGGCGTGCAGCGCGAGCAGGTACATCGCGTCGTCGCCGCGGTGCTCGATGCGCTGCCCGGCCGTTACGGCGAGGCGCTCGAATGGAAGTACGTCGACGGACTGTCGGTGCGCGAGATCGCCGGGCGCCTGTCGCTGGGCGAGAAAGCCGCCGAGTCGCTGCTGACGCGCGCGCGCGAATCCTTCCGCACCGCGATCGCCGGAATGCTCTGAGGGGGTCATGAAGACGGAAACGGACATCGTCGAGTCGCTGATCCGCAGTGCCGGGCGCCGCGTCGACCCGCCCGAGGACGCCCGCCAGCGGGTGTTCGTCGCGGCGCATGCCGCGTTCCGCGAGAAGGCCGCCCGCCGGCGCGAGCGGCTGCGGGGGCTCTGGGCCGGTGCCGCGGCGGTGCTGGTCGTGGCCGTCGCCGTGGTGGCCCGATGGTCGCCGTCCGCGTCGCCGCAGGCCGAGCTCGGGAGATTGGCGCGCGTCCTCGGCGAGGCGGAGGTCGCGGAGGGAGGGCAGTGGCGGCCTGCCGCGGATGCCCGTGAGCCGCTGGTCGCGGGCATCCGCGTCCGCACGCTCGGCGGCGGCCGGCTGGCGCTCGCGCTCGCGGGCGGCGAGTCGGTCCGGCTGGCGCCGGAGACCGAGGTGATGCTCGACGGGCCGGGGCGCCTGTACCTGCAGCACGGAACGATCTACGTCGACAGCGGGGCGGCGCCGTCCTCGGCCCGCGTCGAGGTCGTGACGCCGGCCGGCACGGCGCGCGACGTCGGGACGCAGTTCGAGCTGCGCGTCGCGGGCGCCGCCTTGCGGCTGCGCGTCCGCGAGGGCCTGGTCGCGCTCGACCGGGGCGGCGAGTCCCTGACCGGCCGGGCGGGCGAGGAGGTCTCGTTCGACAGCCTGGGCGGCGTCGCGCGTGCCGCGATCGCGGCCGACGACGCGCAATGGCGGTGGGTCGAGGGCGTCGCGCCCATGCCCGACATGGACGGCAAGCCGGCCGCGACGCTGATCGCCTGGGTCGCCCGCGAAACCGGGCGGCGACTACACTATGAGTCGCCGCTGGTCGAAAGCCGCGCGCTGGAAGTGATCCTGCACGGCGACATCCGCCACCTGGCGCCGATGGAGGCGCTGGAGGCCTTCCTGGCCACCACCGACCTGATGGCCGAGGTCCGCGGCGACACGCTGGTCGTCATGTCGAGGAGCAGCGAACCGCCCGGCCCGTGAAAGCGATTGCGCTACTGCTGATGCCGTTCGCCGCCGCTGCGGAGGTCGCGGCCTGGCGCGGGCTGCCCGTCGACCAGGTCCTGCAGACGCTGAGTGAGGGCGGCGTGAAACTCGTCTACAGCAGCGACGTCGTGAAGCCGTGGATGCGCGTCGACCGCGAGCCGCGCGCGAGCGCGCCGCGCGCGCGGCTGGTGGAGATCCTGGCGCCTCACGGCATCGCGGTCGCCGACGGGCCCGGCGGGACGCTGATGCTCGTGCGCGAGCCGCAACGCGCGCCACGCCACGCAGCGCCGGGATCGCCCGGCTCGCCGGCGCCGGCACCGATCGAGGCCGTGGTCGTCAGCGCGAGCCACTACCGCCTCGGCGAGGAAGCGGCCGGTCCGCCGGTCGTCCTGACATCGGCCGAGCTCGAGTTGCTGCCGGACATCGGCGAGGACCCCGTGCGAGCCGTCGCGCGGCTGCCCGGCGTCGCGAGCTTCGATTTCTCCAGCCGCTTCCACCTGCGCGGCGGCACCGAAGAGGAAACGCTGGTTCGATTCGACGACCTGCGCCTTTACGACCCCTACCACCTGAAGGACTTCTTCGGGGTCTTCAGCAGCATCGACCCGGCGATCGTGAGCGACATCCGCGTGTACACGGGCGGATTCCCGGTCGCATTCGGCGACCGCAGCAGCGGCGTCGTCGACATCGCGCCTCGGCTCGCGGGCGAGGGACTTCATGGCGAGGCGGTCGCGTCGTTCTTCACGGTCGGCGCCTCGCTCGAGGGCACCACCGATGCCGGCGACACCGACTGGGCCGTCGCCGCCCGGCGCGGGAACATGGACCTGCTCTTCGACCTGATCGACTCGCCGCTCGGGGAGCCCGAGTACCACGACTTCTACGCGCGCGTCGGGCACCGCTTCAGCGACTGGCTCGCCGTGTCGGCCAACGCCCTCGCATTCGACGACCAGATACTCGCCTTCGACAGCGACCAGGAGGAGGAGGCGGTGGCGGAGTACCTGGACCAGTACTACTGGCTGCGTCTCGACCTCGGCGCGCCCGACGGCTTCGGCGGGCGCGTGCTCGCGGCCCACACGGAGCTGGAGAGCGAGCGCACCGGCAGTGCCGCGCTGCCGGGCGTCGGCAGCGGGACGCTCAGCGACGAGCGCCGCTTCACGATCGACAGCCTGCAGGCCGACGTCTGGCGCCGGCTCGGAACGCGCTCGCTCCTGCAGGCCGGTGCGGAGTGGCGCGAGCAGAAGGGCCTCTATGAGTATTCGGACGAGGCGGCATTCGAGCTGCTGTTCCTGACGCCGGGCGCGCCGACCGACCCGGAGCGGACCCGGAACCTGCGCGTGCGCCCTTCCGGCAGCCACTCGGCGGCCTACCTCAACTGGCGCTTCGAGCCGTCCACGGCGATCGCCACCGACCTCGGCATCCGCTGGGACCGGGGCTCGCTGGCGGAGCGGCAGGCATCGCGGTGGAGCCCGCGCGCGATGCTCATGTGGCAGCCGCGCGAGGGCACGCGCGTCCGCTTCGGCTGGGGGCGCTACTTCCAGGAGCAGGGCATCAACGAGCTGCAGGTCCCGGACGGCGACACCGTTTACCAGCGCGCGCAGCTCGCGACCCACGCCGTCGCGAGCGTCGAGCACGACCTGGCGGACTCCTGGATCCTGCGCGCCGAGGCCTACCGCAAGGACTACGACCATCCGTTCGCGCGCCACGAGAACCTGCTGAACACGGTCGTCGTCCTGCCGGAGCTGAAGCCGGACCGGATCCTGATCGCGCCCGACGATGCGGTCGCGGAAGGGGTGGAGGTGTCGCTCCGCTACGAAACCGTGCCGCTGTCCGCGTGGGTCGCCTACACCCATTCCCGGGTCCGCGACCGCGTGGACGGCGAGTGGCTCTACCGGAGCTGGGACCAGCGCGACCACGCGAGCAGCGGGCTCGCCTGGCGCGGCTCGGGCTGGGAGGCATCGCTCGCAGCCGTCTGGCACCGTGGATGGCCGACGACCAAGGTGGAACTCGCGACGCTCGAGCCATTCCCGCTCGTCGACGTCGACCAGCGCAATGCGTCGAACGTGTCGGACTACCTTCGCTTCGACGCGCGCATCGCGCGGCGCTTCGACCTCGGCGCGGCCGGGGAGCTGACGGCCTTCTTCGAGGTCACCAACCTGGCGAAGCGCAACAACGACTGCTGCCTCGAGTACCAGCTCGAGGACGAGGAGGAAGAGGACGTCTTCCTCGACGTCGAGGCGCGCGGCACCCTGCCGCTGATCCCGTCCCTGGGAGTCCTCTGGAAGTTCTAGCCGGCCGGCGCCCCGGCTTCAGCCGCCGGGGCTTCAGCCGGCGCGGGCACCGGCGGCGGGCGATCCGAATTCCACGTGTCGCGGATCATGAGCCACTTGCCGTCCGCCTGGCGCTGCATGACCGCGAGGTAGTTCCCGCTGTCGACGACGGCGCCTGCCGTGTCCTTCACGACGTAAGAGCCCGAGTGCCAGCCGAGGTCGCCCGAGGCGGCGGCCTTGTCGTCGTCGTTCAGCTCGATCGCGACGCCGCCCGCCTGCATCTCGCCGGCGAGCTTGGTCACCAGCGCGCGGATGGCGTCGTGGCCGATCGCGCGCGGGTTGCCCGGCGCCAGAACCTCCGCGTCCGGCGCGTACATCGCAACCACCGTTTCGACGTCGCCGGTGTTGAACGCCGGTATGAACACCCGCACGTCCGCTTTCGCCTGCTTCTCGAACGTGGCGGAATCGGTCGGCTTCGCGCCGCAACCGGCGAGAGCGAACATTCCAACGGCCGCGATTGCGGCTGCCTTCCAGTACGTCATGTTGTTTCTCCCTGGGTTCCCGTGCGACCCCTCGAGGCGGTCGTGTACCATCTTACGCCTCCCATTCCCCTATTCCCGAATCCGCCTTATCCGGTCACAGTTGGCACTCCAGATGACTGACACCGGCCCACATCACGGCTCGGCGACCGAGATCCGCCGCATCGACGGGCTGCTGCAGCGCCATCAGCTGCAGGAAGCGCGCACGCTCTGCGACTCGCTGCTGATGCGCGACCCGGACAGCGCCGAGGGCTGGCTGATCGCGGCCCGCATCTGCCAGCAGTCAGGCGACTACAGCGGCATGCTGGACGCCGCCCGCAGGGCGCTGCAGCTCGATCCTTCCAGCAACCTCGCGCGCTTCGCCGAGATCGAGGCGCGCATGCATGCCGGCGACGTCGCGGGCGCGCGCTCGCGCCTCACCGACATCGAGAGCTCCGCCGGGGCGGACAGCGGCGCCTGGCGCCGGCTCGCGGAGTTCCATACCCACCTCAACCAGCACGCGCAGGCCGCGACCTGCGCGATCCGCGTCGCGACGCTGAAGCCCTATGACGCGCAGGCCGCGTACGCCAAGGCGAACGCGCTGATCGCGGTCGGACGCATGGCGGAGGCCGAAGAGATCCTCGACGAGCTGATCGGGCGCTCGCCCGAGGACGCGGACGCCTGGTACAGCCGCGCGACGCTGCGCCGCCAGGCGCCGGGCTACAACCACGTCGCGCCGCTGCGCGCGCAGATCGCCGCGCGATCGCCGGGCTCCGCGCCGGTCGCGATGTACTACGCGCTCGCCAAGGAACTGGAGGACCTCGGCCAGTACGCGGAGTCCTTCGCGGCGCTCGCCCAGGGCGCGGGGGCCCGCCGCAAGGTGCTCTCTTACCGCGTCGAGGCCGACGAGCAGGCGATCGCCTCGATCATCCGCACCTTCGACCGTGCCTGGTTCGAGTCGCCCGCCGCAGGCCACGACGTCGAGGGTCCGATTTTCGTCGTCGGGTTGCCGAGGAGCGGCACGACGCTCGTCGAGCGCATCCTGGCCAGCCACGAGCAGGTTTCATCGGTCGGCGAGGTGAGCGACTTCGCGCTCGCCGTCACGCGCAGGGCCAGGCATGCCGGCGACAAGGAGGAGCTGGTCAAGGCGGCGGCGCGCGCGGATCCGGCGGCGCTCGGTGAGTCCTACTGGACGGCGATACGCGGCTACGGGCGCGCCGGGCCTTTCGTCGTCGACAAGACGCCGCTCAACTACCTCGACCTCGGACTGATCGCGAAGTCGCTGCCGCGGGCGCGCATCGTGCACCTGCGCCGCCACCCGATGGCGTCCTGCTACGCGATGTACAAGACGCTGTTTCGCACGGGCTACCCGTTCTCCTACGACCTCGAGGACCTCGGGCGTTACTACATCGCCTATGCGCGGCTGATGAACCACTGGCGTGCGCTGCTGCCGGGTCGCTTCCTGGACCTCGACTACGAGGCGCTGGTGGCGGACCAGGAGGGCACGACGCGCCGCCTGCTCGAACACTGCGGGCTGGGGTGGCGCTCCGCCTGCCTGCACTTCCACGAGAACACGTCGCCGACCGCGACGGCGAGCGCGGCGCAGGTGCGCCGACCGATCTACCGCGAGTCCGTCGATCTCTGGCGGAACTACCGGCAGCAACTCGCGCCGCTCGCGCGCCTGCTCGCGCACAACGGGGTGGCGGTCGAGTGATGCCCGCCGCCGACGCGGGTCCGGCAGGGGCGGAACGCTAGAAGCCGTACACCAGGTTCGCGGTCAGCACCTGGTCGGTCTTGTCGGTGCCCGGCAGCACGTCGGTGTTGTGGCGCACCGCGTAGTCGAGGCCGAGCGCGAAGGTGTCGTTGATCTTCACCTCGATGCCGAGCGCGTTCTGCACGAAGGTGTTGTCCGAGCCGCTCTCCACGAGGAAGCGGTCGTAGATCAGCGTCGTGTCGGTGAGCTTGTGCTGGTAGTTGATCGCGCCGCGGGCGATCGCGTCGTCGCTCTTCTCGCCGTCCGGCCGGCGCTCGGTCTGGCGGAAGCCCGCGCCGATCTGGCCTTCGAACTTGGTCCGCTCGGTGTTGATGAAGTGGTAGCCGTAGCCGCCCGAGGCGGTCGCCTGGTAGCGGAAGTCCGTGAACGAGTCGTCTTCGTGGCGCAGCGCGCCGAACAGGTAGCTGCGCTCGTCCAGCGAGTAGCGGCTCTCGCCGCGCAGTTCCCAGCGGTCCGCCGACGTGACGCTGTCGGTGACCGTGCGCAGCAGCGAGGCGCCGGCCTTGTGGGACCAGCGGTCGATCGTGTTCTGCACGTCGACGTTGAGGTTGATCGTCTCGGTCTCGGTGTTGCCGCGCGCGAGCACGCCGCCGAAGGTGCCCTTGCCGGTCCACTCGGCCGAAGCCGTGCCCGCCGCCAGGACGCCTGCCGCCACGAACCCGATCTTCCCTGCGCCGCGCATGTCCGTCTTCCCGGGTGAAAAAAGGCGCGTAGCCTAGCCTGCCAGCGCGATTTCCACACGTTTGTTGCGCTTGCCCTCGTTGCGGATGCGCAGCACGCGGATGCCGCCGATCTCCGCGATGTTGGCGACGTGCGTGCCGCCGCAGGGCTGCAGGTCGATGCCGGGAATCCGGAGCAGCCGCACCCGCCCGGCGCCGCGCGGCGGCGCGACGCTCATCGTCTTGACGAGCTCGGGCCGGGCGTCGAGCTCCGCGTCCGTGATCCAGACGGTTTCGGTCGCGACGGCGCGCGCGATCAGCTCGTTGGTACCGGCGGCGATGCGATCGGCGTCGAGCAGCGTGATGTCGATGTCGAAGTCGAGCCGCGCCTTGTCGGGGGCGATGTTGCCGCCGGTCACCGGCGCGACCACGACGCAGGACATCACGTGCAGCGCCGTGTGCAGGCGCATGAGCGCATAGCGGCGCTCCCAGTCGATCTCGAGGCCGACGGTTTCGCCGACCTCGGGCGGTGTCTGGTCGGCCACGAGGACGTGCGCGACGCTGCCGGGCGACTCGCCCTTGCGCGTGTCCGTGACGGCGAGGCGCTCGCCGCTGTCGCGGATCAGGACGCCGGTGTCGCCGGGCTGGCCGCCGCCGAGCGGATAGAAGATCGTGCGGTCCAGCTCGACCTTGCCGTCGCGCACCGCCGTGACCCGCGCCGTCGCGGTCTTCAGATACGCATCGTCCCTGAACAGCAGCTCTGTCATGAATCAAAAGGGGACGCACCCCTTTTCCCGGGAATAACCATCCGATGATAACGGGGCTCGGAAAAGCGAGGTGCGATAGTTCCCGGCAGCTGTTGTGGGAAAAGGGGTGCGTCCCCTTTTCAGGGGTCTGGGACGAAGTCGCCGGGGAAGGGGTCGGGCGTCTGCCAGGCGAAGCGGTGCTTCGGCCGCGGGATGATGCCGCGGGCCAGGAGGTTCCTGCGCGAGTCGTAGTAGATCCGGACGATTTCGGCAGGCGCCTCGCTCGCGCGCTCGAATTGCGTGTACACCGCGCCGGAATCCAGGCGCTGGCCGTGGCCGGTGCCGAGGCGCTTCTCGGCGCGCGCACTGTCGCCCAGCATCCCGGCCGACGGTGCCGCGGCCTCGGCACTCGACTGGCGCTCCGACTCCATCGGGATGACGCGCACCCGCTCGCGGAACAGCGCTACGCCGATCACGCCGACGTTGTCCGGCCGGCCGGTCCGCGCGGCATATGAGTCGGGCAGGGCGGTGAAATAGAACGCGGCCACCTCGTCCATGCTCTTGCGCCAGCCGTCGATGCGGACGTCGCCCCACGCATCGAGCACGTAGCCGCTGCCGCGGTTGGAGGCCGTCCGCCCCGTGATGACGTTGATGCCGTCCACGGACGCGACGGCCAGCACCCGCCCGCCGGCCCGGTTTCGCAGCCGGATCTCGTATTCCCGGCCGGGCTCCCCGGCCACGTGGCGCTCACCCGCATGCCAGTAAACCGGCAGTACCTCGCCCGATTTCCGGTCGAGGATCTCGACATCCACCGCGATCCCGGCCAGCGCGGGGAGAGGCAGGGACAAAGCCAGGATGGCTAAGTGCCGCAAGTGCTTCCAGGACATGTTCGGCTCCTGTCATGAGGGTCTGCCTCCTTCAACGCCGGCTGGCGTTCAGATGGGTTTGTATATACAATCGCGTATACGAAAAAGCGGTCTTGTGCAGTGCAGGAGGCACGCCCATGGCAAAGGGACTTTTCACGCGTTTCAGCCCGCCTGGCCCGGTTGAAACCCTGGCGCCCGGGCTCTTGCCGCGCGCGGAAGCCGCGGCGGCCGCGGCATCGGATGTCGCGAAGGTCGTGCGGAGGATTGCCCGTCGCGGGCTTCCCCAATCGGGCCGGAAAGCCGCGATTTCCCTACGGCTGGACGAAGAGATTCTGGCCTGGTTCCGGACCCAGGGACCGGGGTACCAGACCCGAATGAATGCGGTCCTGCGGGCTTACATGGAGGCTGCCCAGGCCTGACCGAAGCTTCTGGAGTGGACGGATCGTTTTAACCATCCACTAAGGGCGGGCGGCATCGCCCGTTTCGCGACGCAGCCGCGACAGTTCCGCCTCCAGCGCCGGACGCGCGGACGCCTCGCGATCGGACCCGATCAAGTTGTCGAGTTCGTACGGGTCAGCCTTCAAGTCGTAGAGTTCCTCCATCCCCGGCAGCTCGAGGTAGCGGATGAGCTTGTGCTGCTCCGTGCGCACCGCCCGGTAGCCCATGTTGCGGATTCGCGGGAACACGGTGTCGCTGTAGTACTCGACCAGGATCGAATCCCGCCACGCCGGCCGCTCGCCGCGCAGCAGCGGCACGAGTGACCGGCCGTGGCGCGGCGCCGGATCGGCGACGCCGGCGAGTTCCAGGACGGTCGGGGCGAGATCGATGGTCTGGACCATCTCCGCGGGCGTGAGTCCTGCCTTCGCCACCGCCGGGAAGCGAACGATCAGGGGGATGCGGGCGGATTCCTCGTAGGCCAGCCGCCGTTCTTCGTTGAGGCCGTGCTCGCCGTAGAAGTAGCCGTGGTCGCTCAGCACCACGATGACGGTCTCGTCGAGCCTGCCGGATTCCTCGAGGATCGCGAAGATCCGCCCGAGGCTCTCATCGACGGCGAGCAGCATTTCAAGCCGGGCGCGGACGTCACGGTCCGGTGTCGCCGTGCCGGGCCCGAGCGGGGGCACGCCGTCGAGCGGTCGCAGCAGGGCGGGCTTGCGCACCGGCGCCGGACCCGCGTTGGGCCGGCGCGGTACCGGCGCATTCGCGTACCGACCCGCGTGCCGCGGGGCGGGAATGAATCCTGCGTCCTGACCCGGTACGCCGCTCGAACTGCCATCGTCGTGCTGGACGATGTTCGGGTGCAGCGCCTTGTGCGCGAGGAAGACCAGGAATGGCTGCTCCCCGGACTCGCGGATGAACCGGTCCGCGTGGTCCGTCAGCAGGTCGGTGACGTAACCGGATTCGCGGACGCGCGTGCCGTTCACGTTGAACTGCGGATCGAGCGCTTCTCCCTGGCCGCGCAGGGCCACCCACTGCGTGAAACCCGGCCGGGGACTGTCGTCATTGCCCATGTGCCACTTGCCGAAGAAGCCGGTCCGGTAGCCGGCCGACTGCAGCGGGATCGCGAAGGTCGGCAACGCATGGCTCGCGGCATCGCGCGCCGTGTTGTCCACGATGCCGTGCGTGTGCGCGTACTGGCCGGTCAGGATGCTGGCGCGGCTCGGCGAGCACAGCGGGGTCGTGGCGAAGGCATTCAGGAACCGGACGCCCTCGCGCGCCATGCGGTCGATCGCCGGCGTCTCGGCGAAGGGATGCCCGGCGACGCCGAGATCGTCCCAGCGCAGGTCGTCGACCAGGATGATGATGACGTTGGGCGCGTCGGAGTCGGCCACTTGCCGCGGCGCGCCGCAGGAAGCGCAACCGAAAGCCAGTGCGAGCAAGGTGGATACCAGGAATGCGGGCATCGGGGCCCTCTCGCCGCGTGTCGCGGCACTTGCGGACTACGATCGAGTGCGATGATTATAGGCATCCGCAGCAAGACGGACTCCATCATGCAGAAGCCAGCCGGTACCCTCGTTCCGCGCCGCGGGCCGCTCCAGCAGCGAACCGAGATTGCAAGCAACTCCAGGGCGTTTCCGCGCATGAAGGAGGGTGCCGTGCCGCGCACCGGCTGGGTGCGCGAGATCCGCACGGCGCTCGGCCTTTCGCAGTCGCAGCTCGCGAAGCGGGCGGGCGTGTCGCGAGCGACCGTTCAGCAGATGGAGCGCGCCGAAGCACAACGTCGAATCACGCTGGCGAGCCTCGACAAGCTCGCCGCCGCGATGGACTGCCAGGTGTCGCTCGCGATCCTGCCACGCGGCGGGACGCTCGAGGATGTCCGGCGCCGCCAGGCCGCGCTGAAGGCGGACGCGATCCTCCACGAGCGCACGAAGGACAACAAGTATCCGCCCAAGCCCGCCGACCTCGAGCGGCGCAAGCAGCAGCTCGTCACGCGCCTCCTGCGCGGCAGCCGCCGCCGCCTGTGGCGCTGATCCGGGAAAAGGGGACGCACCCCTTTTTCCGCAATCGCCAGCATGCGTCGTTATCTCAGTCACACGAGAAAAAGGGGTGCGTCCCCTTTTCCTTCGCTGCAAAAAAAAGCGGCCGGGGCAACCCGGCCGCCTGGATCGACTCGAAAAGCAGTCGGTCTTAGGACGACGGCTGCTGCGAGGGCTGCGAGATCTGCGAGATCGCGTCCTGCAGCTTGGCCGCGCCTTCCGCGGTCTTGCCTTCGGCGCAGAGCTTCTCGCCCTCATCGCGCGCGGCCTTCGCCTGGCTCAGCTGCTCCGCGGTCGCGGCGGCAGCGTGCTGGTCGAACTTGGCCTGCAGCGACGCGCAGTCCGCGGCAGCCTGGGGGGCCTCGGTGGCGAACGCAGAGGGACCGAAAGCGAGCGCGGCGCCCGCGATGACAACATGACGAATCTTCATGACGTGTTCTCCTTGACTGGTCTTTCTTGCCGTATCCGGCAGGACCATCAGACACGATTTCGCGCGCAATCACGCGATCGTGCCGTCTCCCTTCAGAGACAGGATTTCGTCTGACGTGAGTCCGAGTTCGTCCGACAGGACGTCCCCGGTGTTCGCGCCGAGCAGCGGCGGCGGCGCGTCGGCGGTGCCCGCCAGGCGCGCGAACAGCGCCGGCTGCCGCACGAGCGGCAACTGCGCGCCCTTCGCGTGCGCGACGTCGAAGCGCAGCTTGCGGTGCTTGACCTGAGGCTCTTCAAACACTTCCGCGATATTGTTGATCGGACCGCAAGGAACGCCGGCCGCCGCGAGCAGGCGGATCCACGCGGCGGTCGTCTTCTGCCGGCAGGCCTTCTCGATCTCCGGAATGAGCGCCTCGCGGTGGGCCACGCGGTCCGCGTTCGACCTGAAACGAGGATCCTCCGCCAGCGGCCCGCGGCCCGCGACCCTGCAGAAGGCCTCGAACTGCCGGTCGTTGCCCACGGCAAGCATCAGCCAGGAATCCTGCGTCGGGAACGCCTGGTAGGGGACGATGTTCGGGTGCGCCGTGCCCCGCCGCCGCGGCGACTGCCCCGTGACGAGGAAGTTGAGCGCCTGGTTCGCGAGGGCCGCGACCTGCGAATCGAGCAGCGCGAGGTCGATGTACTCGCCGCGGCCCGACTGCTCGCGCTCGACGAGCGCAGCCATGATCGCGTTCGACGCGTACAGGCCCGTGATGAGGTCCGAGACCGCGACGCCGACCTTGACCGGACCCGCGCCGGGTTCTCCGTCCGGCACGCCGGTGATGCTCATCAGGCCCGAGATCGCCTGGATCATCGCGTCGTAGCCGGGCTCGGCGGCCGCGGGCCCGTCCTGCCCGTAGGCCGAGATCGAGCAATAGATGAGCCGCGGGTTCACGCCCTTGAGCGAGTCGTAGCCGAGCCGGTACTTCGCCAGCGTGCCGACCTTGAAGTTCTCGATCAGCACGTCGGCGCGCAGCGCGAGCGAGCGGATGAGCTGCTGGCCGGCCGGCTTCGTGAAATCGATCGCGAGCGAGAGCTTGCCGCGGTTGGCGCTCGCGAAGTACGCGGAGTCCGATGTCGGCCTGCCCTTGCCGTCCGGGATCCAGGGCGGGCCCCACTGGCGCGTGTCGTCGCCGCTGCCGGGTTTTTCAATTTTCCAGACGGTCGCGCCGAAATCGGCCAGGCACTGCGTCGCCCAGGGGCCGGCGAGGATGCGGCTGAGATCGAGGACCTTGATGCCGGCGAGCGGACCCATGGGCGCGCATCATACCGAGTCGAAATAGCGCTCCGCCTCGGCGAGTGAAATCACTTCCGCGTACTTCGCCTGCAGGTCGAACAGGTTCGCCTCGTGCGGCGCCGGGTGGCGGTCGCCGACGGCCTCGCGCACGACCAGCGGGATGAATCCATGCTGGCAGGCGTCCACCGCGCTCGCCCGCACGCAGCCGGACGTCGACAGGCCCGCGATCAGCAGCGTGTCGACGCCGAGGGCCCGGAGCGTCTCGGCAAGCCGCGTGCCGAAGAACGCGCTCGCGTACTGCTTGGTGAACACCGGTTCGCCCGCCGCGGGCTCGAGACCCTTCGCGAACGCCGCGAGCTCCGGGTGCCGGCCACGCTCGAAGCTCGCGAGCGCCGGGAGCTTCCTGAAAAACACGCCGCCGTCCGCGCCCCCCGGCTCGTAGGCGACGTTCGTGTGCATGACCGGGATACCGGCCGCGCGCGCGCTCGCGAGCAGGCGCGCGGCGGCGACACGCGCGTCCTCCACACCCGCATAGAGCGGCGAATCCGGCTCGAGGTACGCGCGCACGAAGTCGACGACCAGCAGGGCGGGCTTTCGCCCGGGCTCGAGCGTCCGGCTGGCGGGGGCGGGCGTGTGGGCGCCGGTCATACGGGGCAGCGCTCGCCTGCCGCCCGGCTCAGCGATGGAGCGCGCCGCGCGCGGCGTGGATGTGCGAGAGCATCACGGACGCGGCCCAGTCGGGGTCGCGCGCTTCCAGCGCGCGCACGATCTCGAGGTGGTGCAGGGCGCTGCGTTCGAGGTCCTCGGCCGTGTACTTCTGGAACGTGCGCATCATCAGCGGCGCCTCGATCAGCGCCGCCAGCGCGCGCGACAGCCGCGCGCTCGCGGCGGCCTCCTGCAGGCGGCGGTGGAACTGGCTGTTGAGCTCGGCGATGCGCTCGAGGTGGCCTGCCTTGCGCTCGACCGATTCGCGGTGCTGCGTCTCGGCGAGGCGCTTGAGTTCCGCGACCTGCTGCGCCGACGCGCGCGAGCAAGCGCGCCGCGCACTGTAGGATTCCAGCATCGCGCGCAGGTCGAACACCTCGTCGGAATCCGCCTCCGACCAGACGGTCACGACCGCGCCGAGGTTCGGCGTGAACTCGACCAGGCCCTCGGCGTCGAGGCGCCGGAGCGCTTCGCGCACCGGCGTGCGGCTGACGCCGACCGCGGTCGCGATCTCCTGCTCGGTCAGCCGCGCACCCGCGAGGTAGCGCCCGGCGATGATGCCGGTGCGTACCGCGTCGTAGGCCTTGTCGACTGCGCGCACCGGCGGGTCCCCCTGTCGCAGCATTGTAGCGTCAGGCCCGCCCGGCCCGCGCCCCGGTCGCCGCGCGGCGCTTCGTACGCGCGCGCGCCTGGAACTGCGGCGCCGCGGGCGGGTCCAGCCCGGTCTCCGCCTTGCAGCGCGCCTTGAGTTCCGCGATGTCGCGGAAGCCGCGGTCGAACAGCGCGACCGCGCCGCGTTGCGCGGCCATCTCGGCCCGCAGCGCCTTGGTCGCGGCGGCGTCGACGCGCCCGCTCTCCAGCACGACTCCGTAGCGGCGCGCGCCCTCGACGCTGACGAGGCCCGCCTCGACGTCGAAGGCCACCTTCCCCGGCTCGCGTTCGAGCGGGTCGCCGCAGCCGCCGCCGCCCCAGGTCTCGTACACGACGAGGTCGCCCGGCTCGACCTTCACGCGGTCCGTCTTCGACGGCAGGAGTTCCTCGCTCCCGTCGGCGCGCTTGAGCAGCTTGCGGCTGCGGCTGCCCGGCAGCCCGCCGTTCACGCCCCAGGGATAGGTGAGCCAGCGGTCGTCGTGGATCGAGACCTCGCCCGCCTCCAGGATCCGGTAGCCGATGCGGATGCCGTTGCCGCCGCGGAATTTCCCGGGGCCGCCGGAATCGCAGATCGTCTCGTAGGTGTCGATGCGCAGCGGGAAGTAGCTCTCCAGGAACTCGTTCGGCACGTTGGTGAACGAGGGCCACAGCGAGTGCCCGTCCGGCCCGTCGCCGAACGGCTTGCCGGGAATGCCGCCGAAGCCGATCTGGTAGAGCTGGTACCACTCGCCGTTGCGGTCGTAGCCCGAGTACATGAAGTGCGGGCTGTCGGAGAAGCCGGCCGCGCACATGAACGCCGGGTTGCCCTGGCCGAGCAGGCCGCCGAGCACGTCGAAGATGCGGCCGAGCGCGTGCGTGCGGCAGGAGAGCGCGGCGGGCTTCAGCGGCTTCAGCAGCGTGCCCTCGGGAATGCGCACCTCCATGAGGTCGTAGAAGCCGTCGTTGAACAGGATCTGCGGGTCGAACACCATGATCATGTACACGCCCGCGAACATCTTGAACATCTCCTCGTTCAGCAGGAAATTGATCGAGGAGATGGACTGCGGGTCGGTGCCCGCGAAATCGAAGATGCACTTGTCCCCTTCGCGCCACATCGAGCAGGCGATCCGGTACGGCCCCATGTTCATGCCGTCGTCGCAGACGTAGTCCTCGAAGTGCTGCTTCGTCTCCGGGACCGTGCGGCGGATCAGCTCGCGCATGGCGCGCTTGTTGCGCTCGAGCATGGCGTCCATGGCGGAATAGAACACGTCGTCCCCGAAACGGCGCGAAAGGTCCACGCAGCGGATCGCCGCGGTGCGCAGCGCCGCGACGATGGCGTGGAAGTCCGAGTAGTTCCAGGTCGGCAGCCGGCAGTTGTGCAGGATGATCTTCAGCACGTCGTCCTGGAGCTGCCCGCCGCGGATGATCTTGACCGGCGGCACGGCGACGCCTTCCTCATAAAAGGTGCGCGCGTCGGTCGGCAGCGACCCGGGGACCCTGCCGCCGACGTCGGTCATGTGGCCGAACATCGCCGCCCAGGCGATCACGCGGCCGTCCTTGAACACCGGCATCAGCATCAGCCAGTCGTTGAGGTGGCTGATCGCGCCGTTGCAGGCGTAGGGGTCGTTGGTCAGGAAGACGTCGCCTTCCTCGACCGTGCCGTCGTAACCCTGCAGGAAGCCGTGGATGAACGAGCCGAACTGGCCGACCACCATCTTGCCTTCGAGGTTCGCGATCAGCGGGAACTCGTCGTGCTGCTCGCGGATCCCGGGCGACATCGCGGTGCGGAACAGCACCGTGTCCATCTCGAAGCGCGCGTTCCGAAGCGCGCTCTCGATGATGTCGATCGTGACGCTGTCCACCTTCAGCTTGCGGAAGGGCTTGCGGTTCTTCTGGACGATCTTCGCTGGCATGGGCGGCTCCTAGCGCAGGCCCTTGTGGCCGTCCGGGTAGATCAGGATGTTGCCGAGGCGGTCGACGAGCCCCGTGTGCTTCGGCAGCACCACGGTCGTCGAGTCCATCTCCATCACGATCGCGGGTCCCTTGATGCGGTTGCCCGCCTTGAGCTTCGCGCGGTCGTAGACCGTCGCCTTCATCTTCCTGCGGTCGACGGTCACGGGCTGCACGCCGACGGCAGCCGCCTTGGGGTCGCGGCTGCCGCGCGCGATCGCGGGCCGCTTCACCGTGATGCCCCGGCCCTGCACGACGGCGCGCAGCGCGACGAACTCGTGCTCGAGCGGCAGCGCGAACGTGAAGAGCCGCTTGTGCTCGGCGTCGAAGGGTTCGGAGATGGCCTTGAGGCCGCGCCTGGCGAGGTCCTTCGGGTCGACGTCGATCGTGAGCCGCAGGCCCTGGCCGTGGTAGCGCACGTCCACCTGGAAGCTGCGCTTCATCTCCTTCGCCGGGACCTTCTCGCGCTCGAGCGCCGCGGCCGCGGTCCTCGCGAGCTGCTCGAGGATGCCGCCGATCTCCCTGGCGCTGGTCTCGCCGAACTTGCGGATGAAGGTGCGCGCCGACTCGTCGCGCAGCGCGGTCGTGGCGTCGCCGAGCGCGCACAGCACGCCCGGGCCGGGCGGGATGATCGACGGCCAGGAGCCGAGCAGGCGCGAGAGCGCATTCGCGTGCAGCGGCCCCGCGCCGCCGAAGGCGATCAGCGCGTAGTCGCGCGGGTCGTGGCCCTGCTCGACGGAAACGAGCCGAAGCGCGCCCACCATGTTCTCGTTGACGATGTCGTAGATGCCCTGGGCGGCGTCCTCGACCGACTTGCCGAGCGCGGTCGCGATCTTGCCGACCGCCTTCGCCGCGAGCGGGCGATCGAGTTCGAGGTCGCCGCCGAGGCGCTGCATCGGCGGCAGGTAGCCGAGCACCACGTTGGCATCCGTCACCGTCGGTTCCGCGCCGCCGCGCCCATAGGCCGCCGGGCCCGGGTCCGCGCCCGCGGACTGCGGGCCGACGCGCAGCGCCTTCGTCAGTTCCGGCACGTGCGCGATCGAGCCGCCGCCGGCGCCGACCGAGCGGATGTCGACCGAAGAGGCGCGCACCGTCACGTCGCCGACCGTCGTCTCGCGCCGGAGGCGCGGCGCGCCGTTCATGATCAGCGCGACGTCGGTGGACGTGCCGCCGACGTCGACCGTCAGCAGGTTCGGGAAGCCGGCCTGCAGCGCGACCCAGAGCGCGCCGGTCACGCCGCCGGCGGGCCCGGACATCAGCAGGTTCACCGGGTATTCCTCGGCCGAGGCGGCCGAGGCGAGGCCGCCGTCGGAGCGCAGGATGTGCAGCTTCACCGCGCCGGCTTTCGAGGCGAGCTTGTTCGTGAGATTCCGCACGTAGCGCTGCACGACCGGCCGCACGTAGGAGTTCGCGACCGTCGTGACCGTGCGCTCGTACTCCTGCATCTCCGGCACGACCTCGGAGGAGAGCGAGACCGGCACGCCCGGCAGCACGGCGCCCGCGATTTCGCGGATGCGCCGCTCGTGCGCGTCGTTCGCGAAGGCGTTGATCAGCGAGACCGTGAGCGCTTCGATCCTCGCGCTCTTCAGCTTTGCGAGGGCTTCGCGCAGCGCCGCCTCGTCGAGCGGGCGCACGACCGCGCCGCGCGCGTCCACGCGCTCGTCGGCCTCGATGGTGAGCGCGAGCGGCGCCATCGGCAGCGACTTGTTGTAGATCACCCAGCCGCCGAGGCCGCCCGGCACGTAGGAGCGCGCGATCTGCAGCACCTGGCGGTAGCCTTTCGTGGTCACGAGCCCGACTTTCGCGCCGGAGCTCGTCAGCACGGTGTTGGTCGCGACCGTCGTGCCGTGCATGACGTGGTCGATCGCGCGCGGCGTGATGCCAGCCTGCTTGCAGATGCGGTCGAGCCCCTTCAGCACGCCGACCGACTGGTCCTTCGGCGTGCTGGGGACCTTGGCGCTCCAGGTGCGGCCGCTCTTCTCGTCGACCAGGAGCAGGTCGGTGAAGGTGCCGCCGACGTCGATGCCGAGTCTGTAGCTCACTTCAACTCCTTCGCGGCCGGGAAGCCGCCGGCCTTGCTCAAGTAGCCCGGGACCTTCCGGCCGAACCGCTCCTCGAGCCAGCGCGCGGTCGCGATCGTGCGCTCGAGGTCGACGCCCGTCTCGACGCCCATGCGGTCCAGCATGTAGAGGAGGTCCTCGGTCGGTATGTTACCCGTGGCCGCCGGGGCGAACGGGCAGCCGCCGATGCCGCCGATGCTCGCGTCGAGGACCTCGACGCCGGCCTCGACGGCGGCAAAGGCGTTCGCGAGGCCGGTGTTGCGCGTGTTGTGGAAGTGGCAGCGGAGCTTCAGGCCCGGCAGCCTCTCGCGCACGCGCCCGACGAGGTCCGTGACCTGGCTCGGCACGCCCGCGCCGATCGAGTCCGCGAGCGCGATCTCGACCGGCTCGCCCGCCGCGAGCGTCTCGGCGAGCGCGACGACCTTCTCGGCGGCGACCTCGCCTTCGAACGGGCAGCCGAAGGCCGCGGAAATCGTCACCTGCGCGGGCAGGCCCGCGTCCTTCGCCGCGCGCGCCATCTCGAGCCAGGCGGCGGTGGATTCCGCCGTGGTGACGCCCTGGTTGCGCCGGTTGAAGGTGTCGCTCGCGACCACGACCATGCCGACCTCGTCGCAGCCGGCGGCGAGCGCACGGTCGAAGCCGCGCCGGTTCAGTACGAGGCCCACGTAGCGCACGCCGGCGTGACGCGGCAGCGAACGCACGAGCTCGTCGGCATCCGCCATCTGCGGCACGCGCTTCGGGTTCACGAAGCTCGCGACCTCGATGCGCTTCAGGCCGCAGCCGACCGCGCGTCCGATGAACTCGCGTTTGACCGCAAGCGGAAGCACTTCAGGCTCGTTCTGCAGCCCGTCGCGGGGTCCGACCTCGACGATCTCGATGCGGCGGCGGGGCGAAGTCATGGTGTGATTGTATACACGATTGCCGGACGGTCACGCCTTGAGGCGCTTGGTTGACGGTCAATGCCCTATGATTGTATACACAAATCATGGGAATGAGCGGATTTCAGCACGGTCCCCTGTCCGACCTGCGGGTGCTCGAACTGGGCACCCTGCTGGCGGGCCCGTTCTGCGGCCAGCTGCTCGGGGACCTCGGCGCCGAGGTGATCAAGATCGAGGCGCCCGGGCAGGGCGACCCGATGCGCGTCTGGGGCCGGCAGAAGGCGGGCGACCCGTCCCTGTGGTGGCCGGTCATCGCACGCAACAAGAAGGCGATCACGCTCGACCTGCGCCAGGCCGAAGGGCAGGCGCTGCTGCTCGAGCTGGCCGCGAAATCGGACTTCCTGCTGGAGAACTTCCGGCCCGGCACGCTCGAGAAATGGAACCTCGGCTGGGATCGGCTGCATGCGGTGAACCCGCGCCTGATCATGATCCGCGTTTCAGGCTACGGCCAGACCGGGCCCTACGCCGCGCGCGCCGGGTTCGGCGCGATCGGCGAGGCGATGGGCGGGCTGCGCCACGTCGTCGGCGACCCCGGCTCGCCGCCGGCGCGCGTCGGCATCTCGATCGGTGATTCGCTGGCCGCGACCTTTGCCTGCGTCGGCGCGCTCGCCGCGCTGCACCACCGCGAGCAAACCGGGCAGGGGCAGGTGGTCGACTCGGCGATCTACGAAGCGGTGCTCGGCATGATGGAATCGCTGGTCACGGAGTACGACAAGACCGGCTATATCCGCGAACGCACGGGCGCGATCCTGCCCAACGTAGCGCCTTCGAACGTCTACCCGACCGGGGACGGGCTCGTGCTGATCGCCGCGAACCAGGACACGGTGTTCCGTCGCCTCTGCGAGGCGATGGGCGAGCCCGGGCTCGCCGAGGATCCCGCCTACGCGAGCCACCAGGCGCGCGGCGCGCGCCAGGCCGAGCTCGACGCGCGGATCGCCCGCTGGACCGCGGGCCTTCCGACCGCCGAGGTGCTCGGGCTGATGGAGAAGCACGGCGTGCCGGCGGGGCAGATTTACCGCGCGCCGGAAATGCTCGCGGACCCGCACTTCGCCGCCCGCGAGGCGATCGTCGAGGTGCCGCACCCGCAGTTCGGGCGCATCCGCATGCAGAACGTCGTGCCGAAGCTCTCGGCCACGCCGGGCGGCATCCGCGCGCCGTCGCCGGCGCTCGGCGAGCACAACGACGCGGTCTATCTCGACCTGCTCGGGCTGCCGCGCGAGCGCTACGCCGCGCTCAAAGCGCAGAAAGTCGTCTGACCGCGTGGCGCAGGAAAAGGGGACGCACCCCTTTTTCGGCAGGGACCGCTGGCGCTCTCGTGCCGCGATTGATCGGAAAAGGGGTGCGTCCCCTTTTCCCTGCTTCGCGGGCTACCGGAACGTGTAGGCGACCTCGAGGCCGTAGCTGCGGCCCGGCGAGTCGTGGATGAACGCGCCGCCGAACTCCGGCGCCACGATCACTTCCTGCAGGTATTCCTTGTCGGCGAGGTTGCGGCCCCAGGCCGTCGCGCGCCAGCGCTCGCCCCGCAGCGTCAGGCGCCCGTTGATGAGCTCGTAGGGATCGCGCTTCTGCTTGGCGTAGTTGCCCTGGCCGAAGCCGAACGCCGTTGGCAGGTTGGGCACCGTCTCGTCCTGCACCGGGTGGAACCAGGTCTCGCCCACGAAGACGCCGTCGACGCGCGCGACCAGCTCGAGGCCCGAGCCGCCCATCGGCATCGTGAACTCCGCGCCGAGGTTCCCCGAGTACTCCGGCGAATAGGGCAGGTTGTTGCCGGCGGTGTACGGCCGGTCGTCATAGCGGTCGATCTCGCCGTCGGTGTAGCCGTAGCCGCCGAACACCGAGACGTACTCGTTCGCGCGCCAGTTGAAGTCGAGCTCGAAGCCCTGGATCGTGACCTCGTCGAGGTTGGTCACGACGCGCAGCAGGCCGAACGGCCCGGCGAAGAAGTTGAAGAACTGCATGTCCTCGACGTCGGTGTGGAAGATCGCGGCGTTGATCGCGAGCGTGCGGTCGAGGAGCGTCGACTTGAAGCCGATTTCCGCGGCCTTCGAGACTTCCTTGTCGTAATCGTCGCTGACGCCCGTGAGGTTCCGCACCGAGTCGGGCGTGCAGGCCGGCAGGCCGAGCGGCACGTCGAACCCGAGGCCGGTGTCGAAGGGCGTGCTGGGCCCGAGGCACAGGCCGCCGTAGAACACGTCCACCGTCGCCTGGCTGCCGGAGGAGTTGAAGCCGCCGCTCCGGAACCCGTATCCGTAGGACGCGTACACCGCCACGTCGTCCGTCGCGTTCCAGTTCACCGACAGCTTCGGCTGGAACTGGTCGAAGGTCCGCGAGCGGCTCGGGATGCCGTCGGTCGCGAACGCCGGGTTCACCGTGTACGCGGGGTTGATGAACGGCGTCGGCCCGTAGATCGCGGCGAACAGCGGCGTCTGCGCGAGCGAGTTGACCGGGCCTGTCGGCACGTTGTTGTCGACCTCGCGCCGCTCCGAGTCGTAGCGCAGCGCGAGCGCCAGCTCGACGTTGTCGCGGACGTCGTAGGCGATCTGGCCGAAGCCCGCGTACACCTTGCTGTCGAAGGTGTCGTCGTAGAGCAGGTCGGTGGGATTCGGGCCGCTGGTCGGCACGAAGCCGCGTGCCTGGAAGTTCCGCGTGAGCGAGGCGCCGGTGTTGTCCGAGCCCTGCGACACCACGACGCGCCGCTCGATGTCGGCGAAGTAGACGCCGGCCAGCCAGCGCAGGCGCTGGTCGTCCGGGGAGGTCAGGCGCAGCTCGAGGCTCATGTCCTCCTGGTCGCGCTGCTGGTACTGGTAGCCGCCGCAGGTCGTCGGGCCGTAGGGCGGCTGGAACGAGGACGCGTACGGCGTGAAGCTGATGATCGTCCCGGGCGGGTTGCCGTAGTTGAACGGCGGCGGCAGCGGCGTGTCGGCGAGGCGCGCCGCGAACGATTCCGAGCACGAGGGCGTCAGCGCGTACAGGAAGAACGCGTCGCTCGCACCGTCGGTCAGGAAGTAGTTGGTCTGGTCGTTGTAGGCGACCACGCCGGTCAGCGTGTTGTTGCCCACCTCCCAGTCGCCCTTGATCGAGAAGTTGAAGTTGTCCTGCTCGTTCTCGGGGATGATGTTGTTGGTATAGAAGAAGCCGTGGTCGTTCGGGTCCTCGTCGAAGGGCGGGGCGCCGAAGATCGTCGCCGCCTCGAAGAACGAGACGGCCGCGTTGAAGTTGATGGCGCCCGACTCCACGGTCGAGACCTTCGCCTTCACGTCGAAGTCGCCGCCGGCCGCCTCGAACGTCAGGCGCCCGACCGCGCCGGATTCCTCGAAGTAATCCACGCAGTCGTCGCAGCCGAGCAGCGTGTTGTTCCACTGCCCGTCGGTGCTGCGCGTGTAGAGGGAGAGGCTGCCGTTCGCGTTGTCGCCGAGCGGGCCGCCGAAATACACGTTGCCCTTGTAGCTGTTGTCGCTGCCGTAGCCCGCGCCGACCTCGAACGCCGCCTCTTCCGGCGGCTTGCGGGTCGTCATGATGATCGCGCCGGCGAGCGCGTTGCGGCCGTAGATGGCGCCCTGCGGGCCCTTCAGCACCTCGATCTGCGTGATGCCGTTCAGCTCCTGGTTGAGCGCGTTCGGGTTGGTCTGCAGCACGCCGTCCACGACCAGCGCGAAGTTCGTCTCGGCGTCGCGGCCGGTGTTGATGCCGCGGATCACGACCTGCATGTCGCCGGCCTCGGCGGTCTGCACCTGCGAGACGTTCGGCGTCAGCTCGATGAAGTCGGTCGGGCGCTGGATGCCCGCCGACTGGATGTCCGCATCCGTGAAGGCCCGGACCGTCGCGGGGACGTCCTCGAGCCGCTCGGCGCGCTGGCGGGCGGTGACCACGACCTCCGGGAGCTCTCCCGGCGTCGCCGTCTGGGCGGGGGCCTGGCCGGCGGTCAGTGCCGCCGTGATGGCGAGCCCGAGGACTGTCGTCTGGCGAGTGTGCAGCGGCATGGAAACCCCCGTCGTTGTATACAAAGCGGGCGCGAGGATCATACTCTCAGCCCGAACAGCGGGGCAATATCGGCGTTGCCCCCGGGGACGGTATACATGGGGAGCGACAGCAACCGTTGAGCGCGCGGACCTTGTTCGAGAAGATCTGGCAGGCCCACGAGGTCGTGCCGGAGACGGAGGACACGCCGGCGGTCCTCGCGATCGACCTGCACCTCACGCACGAAGTGACCTCGCCGCAGGCGTTCGCGACGCTCAAGTCGCGGGGCCTGCGCGTCCGGCGTCCCGGCCAGACGGTCGCAACGCTCGACCATGCCGTGCCAACCGACCGCCGCCAGGTGTTCGGCGGCGTGCCGATCCGGCTCGAGTCGGCGGCCCGGCAGATCGCCGAGTTGGAGCAGAACGCGCGCGAGTTCGGCGTCGAGCTGCTCGGTCTCACCGACGTGCGTCGCGGCATCGTGCACGTGATCGGCCCGGAGCTCGGGCTCACGCAGCCGGGCATGACGATCGTCTGCGGCGACAGCCACACGAGCACGCACGGCGCGTTCGGCACGCTCGCCTTCGGCATCGGCACGACCGAGGTCGGCCACGTGCTCGCGACGCAGTGCCTGCTGCAGCGGAAGCCCCGGACGCTCGCGATCACGGTGGAAGGCGCGCTGGCCCCCGGCGTCGGCGCCAAGGACCTGGTGCTCGCGATCATCGGCAGGATCGGCGTCGCGGGCGGCGCGCGCCAGGTGATCGAGTACCGGGGCTCGACGATCCGCGGCCTGTCGATGGAGGAGCGGATGACGGTCTGCAACATGTCCATCGAAGCGGGCGCGCGGGCCGGGATGATCGCGCCGGATGACACGACCTTCGCGTACCTGCGCGGCCGGCCGCGGGCGCCGGCGGGCGAGGATTTCGAGCGCGCGGTCGAGCGCTGGCGCGCGTTCGCGGGCGACCCGGGGGCCGCGTTCGACCGCGAGGTCGCGATCGACGCGGCATCCGTCGAGCCGATGATCAGCTACGGCACGAACCCCGGCATGGTGATGCCGATCGGGTCGGCGATCCCGGCCGGCGAGGCCCAGGCGCTTCGCTACATGGCGCTGGAGGCGGGGGAGCCGCTGCTCGGCCGCGCGGTGCAGGTCGTCTTCATCGGCAGCTGCACCAACGCGCGGCTCTCCGACCTGCGCGCGGCCGCGGGCGTGCTGCGCGGCAGGAAAGTGGCGCGCGGACTGCGGGTACTCGTCGTGCCGGGCTCGCAGCAGGTGAAGCAAGCGGCCGAGGCCGAGGGACTGGACCGCGTGTTCCTGGAGGCCGGCGCGGAGTGGCGCGAGTCCGGCTGCTCGATGTGCGTCGGCATCAACGGCGACACGGCGCGGCCGGGCGAGTACGTCGTCAGCACCAGCAACCGGAATTTCGAGGGGCGGCAGGGGCAGGGCGTGCGGACGCTGCTCGCGAGCCCGGTGACGGCGGCTGCCGCCGCGGTGACCGGACGCGTGACGGACCCGCGGGAGTTCGTGCGCTGATGGATCCGGTGCGACTCATCCGCTCGCGCACCGTGGTCCTGCCGGAGGCGGACATCGACACGGACCAGATCTTTCCGGCGCGCTTCCTGACGACGACGAGCGGCGGCGGCTTCGCGGACATGCTGTTCGCGGACTGGCGCTTCGATGCCGCGGGGCGGCCGAGGCCCGAGTTCGCGCTGAACCGGCCGGAGGCGGTGGGCTGCGAGATCCTGGTCGCGGGGGCGAACTTCGGCTGCGGCTCGTCGCGCGAGCACGCGGCCTGGGCGCTCCGGGACTGGGGCTTCCGCGCCGTGATCAGCGCCTCGATCGCCGACATCTTCTTCACGAATGCGCTCAAGAACGGCCTCGTCCCGGTGCGGGTCGATGCCGGGTCCCACGCCTGGCTGGCGGCGAACCCGGGCGCGGAGATCGAAATCGACGTGGCCGCGGGCGAAGTCCGCCTGCCCGCCGGGCAGGTCGCGACGTTCCACATCGACCCGTTCGCGCGTCACTGCCTGTTGCACGGCATCGACGAGCTCGGTTACCTGCTCTCTCGACTCCCTGAAGGGGTCAGACCCCTTCACGAATATGAAGGGGTCTGACCCCTTCATGAAACTACCGCGGGCCTGCCCTTGTCCCACGAGGGGCGGAAGTGCGGGTTCGGGATGCCCAAGGGCATAACTGGGAGGCTTATGAACAAGTTAGCGGTTGTGGTCGCCGTGCTGGCGGCCCCTTTCCTGCTGGCCGCGACGACGGCGGCGGGTCATCTCTACGGCCGGTTCACGGACGGCGTGTATCTGGCGCCGGGCAAGCTGTTCAGGATGAGTTCGCCGTTCCCGGAGGAGCCGATCGTCTCCGACGGCCGCGAGCCGAAGAACAACAACGCGGGCGCCGTGTCCTTCATCGACATGACCGGCCGCCTGAACGGGGTCCTGTACATGGAGGACAAGGGCGGCGCGATCGCCTCCGGCTCGGGCGACGCGACGCGGCACCTGGCCGACTGGTTCCGGGACCTGGGTTTCCCGCGCTTCTTCCAGTCCGGCATACCGGATGCGAAAGTGCTGCGCGACGAGGCCGGCACCATCGCCGGCCAGCCCGCCTGGATCGCCGTCGCCCACCTGCCGAACAGTTCGCCGCTCGGCCTCTCGACCAAGGACAGCTACGACATCCAGCGCAACGACTCCTGGCGCGGAATGGCTGTGGTCGCCCGCGGCAAGCATTATTATCTGTTGCAGACGGAGTTGCGGGTCGAGAAGCTCGCGCCTCCGGACTGGCGTTACGATCCGCAGGCGGCGAACTGGAACCAGTTCGTGCCGGAACTCGAGGCGCTCTACCAGCGCATCGAGTTCCTGAAGCCGTAGCGGCGGACGCCCAACCAGGGAGTGCACACGGAGAAACGGACCATGCCCTCGAGAACGTCCCAAGCATTGATCCCGCTGGCGCTCGCCGCGCTGGCGCTCGCCGCCTGCGGCAAGAAGCCCGCGGAAGAGCCCGTCGCAGCCGACGACCCGGCCGCCGAGGCCGCGGCCGAGGAAGCGGAGGCGCTGAAGGCCCGCGAGGAAGAGCTCGCGCGCCGCGAAGCCGAGCTCGCGCTGAAGGAGAAGGAGCGGGAACTCGCCGAGCGCGAGGCCGCGCTCGCGCAGGCGAGCCAGCCGAAGCCGGTGTCGAGGCCGCCGGCCGCCGCGCCCAAGCCGGCGCCGGAAAAGCCGAAGCCCACGCCGGTCGCGGCCGGGCCGAAGGACTACGTGATCCCGGCCGGCACGTCGATCTCGGTGCAGCTGCCGGCCGAGATCTCGACGAAGACGGCGAAGGTCGGCCAGCGCATCACCGCCAACCTGACCAGCGACATCGTCGTGGACGGCAAGGTCGTCGCGAAGGCCGGCGCGCCGGTGCAAGGCTCGATCACGGAAGTGATCTCGGGCAGCAAGACGATCGGCGGCAAGCCGACGCTGGGCCTCACGTTCGACAGCCTCACATCGAGCGGCGGCGACCGTCCGATCAGCGCGCGCATCACCCAGGTCGCCGACAAGAGCGACAAGGCGGGCGATACCGCGAAGATCGCGGGCGGCGCGATCGCGGGCGGCGTCGTCGGTCACCAGATCGACAGCGACAAGGGCAAGGTCATCGGCGCGCTGATCGGCGCTGCGGCCGGTACCGCCGCGGCCAAGAAGACCGGCAAGGAAGTCGTGCTTCCCGCCGGCACCGTCGTGGGCATGACGCTCGACTCGCCCGTCACCGTCACGATGTAGAAGCGAAAAGGGGACGCTAACTTTTAAAAAAGGGGACGCTAACCTTTTCACGGCTATGCCCCGGTCGCCCCTGGATTCTCTAGCCGTGAAAAGGTTAGCGTCCCCTTTTTTAAAAGTTAGCGTCCCCTTTTCGAGTCGCTCTTCAGCTGCGGGTCAGCGGTGCGACGTAGAGCACGGCGCCGGTCGGTGCGCCGGTCGGCGAGCCGCCCGCGGGCTCGTCGCTGACCGCGACGTTGGCGGCGAGTGCAAGGGCGGCTCGCTGCCGGTCATCGAGTGCAAGCCGCACGCGGCCAGACGCCGGCATCAGGCCGAGCGACACCGGTGCGGCGTCGGCCGGCAGCGCCCACAGCTCGCGCGAGCGCTCGTCGGGGACGCTGACGTCGCCGACGGTCTCGACTTCCAGTGAGCCGCCGTCCTCGGCGAACGCAACGCGCCACAACGCAGCTCCGGCCTCGGTCGCGACCAGCGCGGTCGCTTGCGGCTCGTGAGGCCGCAGCTGCTCCCAGATCGCCCAGCCGAAGCCGAGCACCGCAACCAGGGCGAGCACCGCGGCCAGTCGCCGCCAGCTTCCGGCGCCCCTGTCCGCCGTTCCGATGCGTCGCGAGATTCCGTCCCAGACGGCCGGACTCGGCGCGACGGGCACGAGCCGGAGCGCGAGCAGCGCGAAGCGGTCCTCCCAGGCGCGCACGCGCCGGGCGGCAAACGGATCGCGTGCCACCTGACGCGCAAAGCGGCGGCGCGCCGCGCCCGTGAGCGTGCCGAGCACGTACTCGGCAGCGATCAGGTCCAGGTTGTCCGGTTCGTCGCGCTTCATGATTCGAGGCACCGCTTGAGGGCCGCGAGGCCGCGCCGGATCCAGCTCTTCACCGATCCGAGCGGCTCGCCGATCTCGGTCGCGACTTCGGCGTGCGACAGGCCGCCCTGAAAGGCGAGCACGATGCAGTCCCGCTGCCGCGGCTGCAAAGCGTCGATGCAGTGGCCGAGCATCCGCGCGGTGCGTTCACCGAGCCCGAACGCGGACGGATCGAGCGACTCGTCGTCGGCCGGAATGTCGTCAACCGCGAAGTCCGAGCCGGCCGGCATGCGTCCCTCGCGCCGGCGCAGGTCGATCGCGCGGTAGCGCGCGATCGCGACCAGCCACCCCCACGCACTGCCGCGACCCGCCTCGTACTGCCCGGCACGGTTCCACACCTGCACGAACACGTCCTGCAGCGCGTCCTCGGCCAGCGCCCGCTGCCGCAGGATCCGCATCAGGCAGGCGAGGAGCTGCGGCGCGGTCTGGTCGTAAAGGCGCTGGAAGGCCACCCGGTCCTGGCGCGCACACGCGGCCAGGAGCCCGGCGACCTCGGCGTCCGAACTGCGGTTTGTCTCCTGCGGCATCGTATCCAGTATACGCAGCGGCCATGCGACCGGATGCCGGCGGCTGCCGGTTCCTGCATCCAGTCGGCCCGCGCCTGCGTATTCCCGGCAGGCAAGAACACAACGCGCTCCACCGGAGCCGGGAGACCGACATGAAGCGAACGAACCGACTGATCCTCCTCGCGGTGGCTGCCGCGATCACGGCCGGCGCCGCCCAGGCGTCCAGTCACCGTGAAGCACCGAACATCACGCGCCTGCCGGCGGTGGACGCGACCGATTTCTACCTGTTCAACAGCTACGAACCCGGGCGCGAGGGCTACGTGACCGTGCTCGCGAACTACCTGCCGCTGCAGGATCCCTATGGCGGCCCGAATTACTTCGCCCTCGACCAGGGCGCGCTCTACGAGATCCACATCGACAACAACGGCGATGCGAAGGAAGACCTGACCTTCCAGTTCCGTTTCCGCAACCGGCTCGGCGATGCGAACCGGGGACTCGCGCTCGACATTGGGGGCGAGTCCGTGGCGGTGCCTCTCAAGAACATCGGACCGGTGTCGGCTGACGACGTCTCGCTCCTAAATTTCCGGGAGTACTACACGCTGAGCCTGGTGCGCGGCGACCGCCGCGGCGAGCGCGTGGAGACGATCAGGCCGGTCGGCGGGGGCGCGGCCGCTTTCGGCAAGCCCTACGACTTCGTCGGCACCAAGACCTTCGGCAGCGTCGCCGGCTACGAGCAGTACGCGCGCTCCTTCATCCACGACATCGCGATTCCGGGCTGCGAACTGCCCGGCCGGGCGTTCGTCGGCCAGCGCGACGAGCCGTTCGCCGTGAATCTCGGCCGCGTGTTCGACCTGGTGAACATTGTGCCGGTCGACGGCAGCGCGTTTCCGGGCGGCATCCAGCAGGATCCGGCCAACGACATCATCGCCGACAAGAACATCACGACGATTGCGCTGGAACTGCCCAAGCAGTGCCTGACGGGCCGCGGCAACGGCGTGATCGGCGGCTGGACCAGCGCGTCGCTGCGCCAAAGCCGGCTCGCGCGGATCCCGACCGGAGGCCAGCAGCCCGAGCTCGGCAATGGGCCCTGGGTGCAGGTCTCGCGGCTGTCCAATCCGCTGGTCAACGAGGTGGTCATCGGGCTGCCCGACAAGGACGCCTTCAACGCGAGCGAACCGCGCAAGGACGCGCAGTTTGCGACCTACGTGACGAACCCGACGCTCCCCGCGCTGCTCGACGTGCTGTTCCGCGACGCGGTCAACGCGACACTCGGAACGAACATCCCGAACCTCGCACCGTCCAACCTTCCGCGCATCGACCTGGTCACCGCCTTCCTGACCGGCTTCCCCGGCGTCAACCAGCAGGCGACGGTGCGTGCGGCGGAGATGGTGCGGCTCAACACGGGCATTGCGGCCACGCCGGCTCCCCAGCAGAGCACGTTCGGCGTGGCCGGCGGCGATCTCGCGGGGTTCCCGAACGGACGTCGCCCGGGCGACGACGTCGTGGACATCGCGCTGCGCGTCGTGATGGGACGCCTCTGCCATCCGCTGACCATCGGCGGCGGCAGCGTCGACCTCGGCCTGTGCCAGCCGGCGCAGGCGCCGGTTGGCCTCGCGCCCTTCACGGACGGCGCGCCCATCAGCGCTGCGGACTTCGACACGGCCTTTCCGTACCTGCGCACGCCGCTGCCGGGATCGGGCGGCTGATGCGCGCGCAAGCCGATACAGCCCGGGCACGGGCGGGCTTGCGGTCGGCGGCCGCGGCATTGGCCGCGGTCGCCGTTCTGTCTGCCGAAGACGCCGGCGCGCACGAATCGCACCGGCATCGGTCCGAGACCGCCGCTCGCGCCGGTATCGCCGCCGCGGATGAAGCCCAGTCGCGGCACGATTTTGCGACGGCGGGTGCAGCACTCGACCGGCTGCTGGCAGCTGACCCGCGTGATCTCGAGGCGCGACTGATGCGGGCCAATCTGCGCCTGCTGGCGGGCGAGCTCGAAGCCTCGCGCAGCGACTGCCGTGCGGCCGTCGCGAGCGGAGCCCTGTATGCGGGGACGGTTTGTCTGGCGGCCGCGCAGACCGGGCCCGGATCCGTGGCCCGCGCACGTGCCATGCTCGCGGCGCTCGGGGACGACCACGACGCCGGCGTCGAGCTGCGTCGCTGGCGTCTGCTCACCGAGGCGGACCTGGCCACGCGCGCCGATGACGCGCGGCAGTCGGCAGAGCGCCTGCAGCGTGCGTACGCGCTCGATCCGGCCCATGAGGAGGCGCGCACCCAGCTCGCCGAGCGGCTCCTGGAGCAGGGCGAGGCCGGACGCGCGCTCGAACTGGCGATCGCACCCGGTCCCTCCGTGGCGCGGCTCGTCGTGCGGCTACGTGCCGCGCAAGCGAAAGGCGATGCGCGTGCCGCTGCATGGCGTCGCGAACTGGACGACCGGCTGGACGCCGACCGCGGGCAGGGAACTCCGCCGCATCTGCGCGAGGAGGCACAGATCGCGCTTTACCTCGATGACGATGCGGCCGCGGCGCTGGATCTCGCCCAGCAGAACTTCGCGACCCAGAAGGACACCCGCGACCTGCGGCTGTTGGCTCACGCCGCGGTCGCGGCCGGAGACCCGTCGGCGCTCGAATCCGTCCTGGACTGGATGACGCGCTCGGGATTCGAAGACATTCCGGTACTGCGGATCATCGGCGGCGCAGGCGCAGCCGGAGTCACCGCTGCAGCCCCCTGAGCAGCCACCGGTAGTCGGCGGCCTCGATCCCGCGCAGCAGCGCCTCCCGGCGCGCCGCCAGGTCGGCGCGATCGGGATACTCCAGACGGTCGGCAAGGAACCGCGCGCGATCGATGACGAGGTCGCTCCAGGCGAGCGGCTCGTCGCGCGTGTAGGCGGCGAGCGACGCCGCGTGGCGGCGAGCCTCGCGCACGTCGCCGCGACGCAGCCAGTATTCCATCGCGACGCGCCGGAACTCGAGGTGATTGTGGCTCACGCAGCCGGCTGCGAGCAGCGTTTCGCCCTGGGCGAGTAGCTCCCGCGCGCGTTCCGCGTTCGGCGTGTGCAGCGCCTGCACGCCGAGGCACCAGGGCCCGCAGTACGTGCGCGCGACCTCGAGCGCCAGGGCCGAGGCGCGCTGCAGCAGCACCTGCGCGTCGGCGGCGCCGCCCAGCTCGCCGATGCAGTGGCCCTGCAGCGTCATCAGCTCGGCCTCGAAGCGTCGCGCGCCGAGCTGGCGCGCCAGCGCGAGCCCGCGCTCGGCCGCGCGCCGCATGCGCTCGTAATCGGCGCGGTACAGCGACAGCATCGCCTCGATGTCGCGCGTCAGCAGCTCCGAGCGCAGGTCGCCGAAGCGCGCCGCTTCGGCCGCGATCGCGGTGCAGTCGTCCAGGGCCTCGCGCAGCTCGCCGCAGACCGCCCGCGTGATGGCGAGCATGGGCGCGTTCGACAGCGCGAGGCCCACCGCGCCGTGCTCGCGCGCCTCGGCGACGCACTGCCGGAAGTGGTCGCGCGCGCTCTGCATGCGCCCGCGCTGGTAGAGCGCGTCGCCGACGCCGCCGAAGGCGCGTGCCTCGTCCACCGGCGAGCCGGCGCGGCGCGCAAAGGCGAGCGCCCGCTCGTGGGCCATGAGGCAGTCCTCGAGCTCGCCGCGCGGAAAGCGGATGTTGCCGCGCAATCCCCAGATCCGCGCCAGCAGGTCCGGCCGGTCGAGCCCCGAGAGCGCCGACTCGGCCCGCTCGAGCGCGGCGAGCGCCTCGTCGTAGCGGTCCAGGATGCGGAGCGCATTCGCGAGCGCGATCCGCGCGCGCGCCTCGAGGAGCGCGTCGGGTCGCAGCGCGGCCACTTCACGCAGCGTCGAGATCGCGTCGTGCGTGTGGCCGGTGCGGGTCTGCAGCTCGCCGAGCAGGCAGCGCGCAAGGCTGAGATCGGCGGGGTCGCGGGCGAGCTGGCAGGCCCTGCCCGCGAACTCGAGCGCGCGATCGAGCCGCAGCGACTGCGCCTCCGCCTCCGCCGCCTCGATGCAGGCGCGCGCGGCCGCGGGGTCGCCGGCCTCGGCAAGGTGGCCGGCCCGCAGGCCCGGATCCTGCCCGGCGTACCAGGCCGCCGCCGCGGCGTGCAGTTCACGGCGCCGCGACTTCAGGAGCGAGCCATAGACGGCCTCGCGCACCAGCGCGTGCGTGAACGCGACTTCGTCGCCTTCGAGCACCAGCAGTCCCGCGGCGACCAGGCCGTCCAACGCGTCGCCGGTCACTTCCGGCATCGCCGCGAGCGCCTCGCGCGGAAACCGCAGGCCGAGCACGGATGCCGCGAGCAGCGCCTGCCGGTCCGCGCGGCGCAGTTTCTCGACGCGGGAAAGCACGAGCGCCTGCACCGAGGCCGGCATCGCGGTCTCGCCCGCCTCGGCGGCGCGCAGCAGCTGGTCGAGGAACAGGGGATGGCCCTGGGCGCGGCGGATGCAGTCGTCGATCGTCGCCGCCGGCAGCCCCGCGTAGCCGGCCGCGATCTCGCGCGACTCCTCGTCGCTGAGCGGCGCGAGGTCGAGCGTCGTCAACGGGCAGCCGCGCGCCCGCGCACGCCAGGTCGCGTCGATCGGGTCCTCGTCCGGCCGGGTGGAGAGGACCAGCATCGCCGGCTGCGCCGCCACCGACGCCGCGAGTTCGCCGAGCCGCGCGGCTTCTTCGCTGTCCGCGTAGTGCAGGTCCTCGATCACGAGCAGGAGCGGGGCGCGTGCGCAGGCGGATTCGACGAGCCGCTGCACGATCGCCATGCGGCCGTGCTCGAGCGCCTGCGGATCGACGTTGCGCTCGATCGAGGCCTGGTCCGCGGACAGCGGCGCGCCGACCAGGCCGCTCGCGTGCAGGACGCTGTCTGCGGGCAGGCGCCCGGACTCGATGGCCTCGACGACCGCGCGACGGCGCTCGGCCGGGCCCGCATCCGCCGCGACGTCGAGCAGGCTCGCGAACAGCGCCGCCAGCGGCCGTCGCGCCTTCACCTGCCCGAAGTCGAGCACCTGCACGCGGTGGCAGGCGACGCCCCGCGCCCGCGCGATGTCCATCAGCGCCTCGAGCAGGCGCGTCTTGCCGATGCCCGCTTCGCCGCGCGCGACGATGGTCCGGCCGCGTCGCGTCGTGACGCAGCGGTCGAGGAGGGCAGTCATCAGCGACAGCTCCGCCTGGCGGCCGGCGAACGGCAGGCTGTGCGCGCCCAACGTGCGGCGCAGCCCCGCGGACAGCAGCACCTCGCCCGCGACGGCCTGGCCGGCGAGGGACTCGGCGTCGCTGACGGCCTCGCCCGACAGCGGAAACGGGCCGTCGATGCGCGTCGGCAGCAGGGCGCCTTGCGCGATGCCGGCCGCCGGCGCACCCGGCGTGAGGTCGCTCGCCCCGATCGCGTGAATGATGGTCTGCGCGGCACGCAGTGCCCGCTGCGGCTCGTTGCCGCTGAGATTCTCGAGTCCGAAGACCGCGACCAGCCGGTCACCCGAAAGCCGGTCGGCGACGCCGCCGTGCTGCGCGACGGCTTCGTCGAACAGGCCCTGCAGGCGCTGCGCCAGCGCGCGCGCTTCCTCGGGGTCGAGGGCGCGCCGCTGCGCCGCCAGGCCCGGCAGCCGCAGCGCCAGCACGACGCCGGTCTGCAGGACGCGATCGTCCGCGCCGTCCGGCGCGGTATCCTCCGCCGTGAGGGCGGCGGCGAGGTCGTCCGCCGGCTCCGCGCCCGGCATCGCGTACAGCGGCCCGGCCGCGCCGGCGCGGCGCTTCTTCATGAGCTCGCGGTAGAGCGCTTCGGTGGCGGGATCGGGCGCGAGGTCGAGCTCGCGGCGCAGCAGCGTGCGCAGGTGCTGGTACTGGCGCAGCGCCTCGGTGTAGCGGCCGGCGCGCGCGTAACAGGCCATGAGTTCGCGGTGCGTGGCCTCGGCGAGCGGTTCGAGTGCGAGCATCCACGCCTGCGCCTCGATCTCGCCGTCCGCGTCGCCGCCTGCGCGGCAGAGTGCGGCGAGTTTTGCCGCGGCGGCCACTAGGTCACGTTGCAGCACGCGCCGTTCGGCGGCAGCCCATTCCTCGAAAGCGCCGGAACGCGCGTCGAAACCCTCGAGCAGCGGTCCCGCGACCAGGCGGCGCGCGGCCTGCAGCGACCCGGCCGTCGCCTCGGCGAGCAGGCTGCGCAGCCGGTGCACGTCGACTTCGACGAGCGCGAGATTGAGGCCGACCTGCTGCGCGTCGGCTTCGACCAGCGATTGCAGCCGGGTCGGGAGGGCGCGACGCAGCGCGGTCAGCGCCTGGCGCAGGCTCGCGCGCGCAAGATCGGTATCCGCGTCTTCCCAGAGCAGCGCGGCGAGCCGGTCACGTCCCTGCGGCACGCCGTTCTGCAGCGCGAGGAACGCGAGCAGGCCCCGCGCCTTGCGGGCGCTGATCCGGATCGACCGGTCGCCCGGGCCCCGGAGCTCGAAACTGCCAAGTAGCCGCAGCCGCAACATGGGCTGCCAGCCTACGCCGATCGAGGGGGTGCCTCACCTCCGGAAGGTGAGCGTCCCCTTCGATACTCATATAAATCAATGGCTTAGGAAATGATGCATATTCACGGGACTTTCACGGCGGGGGCGACGCGGCATTCACGGCCGGCGCGTACAAAGACGACCGTGGCATCACCCCCAGGACGAGGACTCAACATGACTTTGACGGATTCACGCGGCCTGCCGGTCTCGACCACGAGCACCGCGGCGCTCGCCCGCTACGAACTGGCCGTCGACCAGACGCTCGGTTACTCCGGCAACCCGCTCGCAACCCTGGACGAGGCGCTGGCCGAGGACCCGGACTTCGCGATGGCGCACGCGCTGCGCGCCGACCTTGCCGTCATGTCCTCGGAGCAGGGCGCATTGCCGCTGATCGAGGCGAGCGCCGCGGCGCTCGAGCGTGCGGGCAGCCGCGCGACCGCGCGCGAGCACGCGCACGTGGCCGCCGCGCAGTCCTGGGCGCAGGGCCGCTTCGATCGCGCGGCACAGCTGTACGGCGCGATCGCCGTCGAATACTCGCGCGACCTGGTCGCGATCCAGGCCGCGCACGTCATCGACTTCAACCTCGGCGACTCGATCCTGCTGCGCGACCACGTGGCGCAGGCGCTGCCGCACTGGAGCGCCGACGTGCCGGGCTTCGGCTACCTCCTTGGGATGCATGCCTTCGGCCTCGAGGAGACCGGCCACTACGAGCGCGCCGAGGACGCGGGCCGCCGCGCGCTCGACCTGAACGCGCGCGATCCCTGGGCCGTGCACGCAGTGCAGCACGTGTTCGAGATGCAGGGCCGCATCCACGACGGCATCGAGTGGCTGAACGCCACGTCGCCGAACTGGCAGGATTCGGCGCTCGCCTTCCACAACTGGTGGCACCTGGCGCTGCACCAGCTCGAGCTGGCCGACGTCCCGGCGGCGCTCGACATCTACGACCGGCTGGTGCACCCGAAGCCGAGCACCGTCGCGCTCGAGCTCGTGGATGCCTCGCAGATGCTCGCGCGCATCCAGCTGCACGGCGGCGCGGTCGGCGCGCGCTGGGCCGAGCTCGCCGACTGCTGGTCGCAGACGGCGGAGGGCGGGTTCTACGTGTTCAACGACCTGCACGCGCTGATCGCGTACGCCTTCGCCGGCCGCGAGGAGGAGACGCGCCGGCTGCTGTCGGCGCTCGAGCGCAGCGCCGCCGGCACCGGCACGAATGCGGAGAACCTGCGCGCCGTCGGCATGCCGGTCGCGCTCGCGATCGTCGCGCTGGCGTCCGGCCGGCCGGGCGAGGCGCTCGAGCGGCTGCTGCCCGTCCGCAGCCGTTCGTACCGCATCGGCGGCAGCCACGCGCAGCGCGACCTCGTGCAGCTCATGACGATCGGCGCGGCACTCGCCGCCGGCAACGGCCGCCTGGCGCGGGCGCTGGCCGCCGAACGCACGGAACAGAAACCGGCGAGCCCGCACAACTGGCGGCTCACGTCGCGAGCGCTGGAATCCCAGGGCCTCGCGGTCGAAGCGCGCCAGGCCAGCGAGCACGCCGAACTGAGGCGCCGCGCGCAGTTTCGGCGCCACGCAGCTTAGAGAATGCCGCCCCCGCCGCCGGGGGCGGGAACCTGGAAACGACGATGACAAGCAAGGAGATCAAGATGTTTACGAACCTGTTGTACCGCGGACTTCCGACCTCGCTGCTGCTGGCGCTCGCGGCCTTTGCGCAGTACCACGCCATCCGCGCGTTCGCGTGAACTGGCGGCAAGAGGGGCGCCGGGCAATTGGCAGGGAAGGGGGAAGGGGGTTTTGAAATGAATGACAAGTAGGTTGTCATTCTTCTGGGCGATGCGCCGGCAAAACTCGGCAACGAAGAATGACAACCTACTTGTCATTCATTTCAAAACCCCCTTCCCCCTTCCCTGCCAATTGTCCGGCGCCACTCATTCTTTCCGTCAGTCGTCGCGATCCTGCGACGCAACTCGAGCTTTTCGTGCTAGAGCCCTGATGCGCCGCCCGTGAACTGTGATGTTCCACACGCATTATGCCCCTCGCGAACCGGTAGCTTTCGTACGCCGGATGCGGGGCGGATCAGATTCCGCGGCGTCCGCTGCGAGGTGAAGTCCTCGCGAAGTTGACTGCGAGTTCCGGTTGCCACGGTCGGCGACGGCTTTTCGCGTGGTGTGGCAACGGAGTCTCGTGAATGCGGCAACTTCGCCCGCGTGGGCCGACGTTTATCCGTTCGATCGCGCGCTTCCCGGAGCCGGCGGCTTCCGGAAGGCCGACAGCCCGATCCCCAGTTTCCGACACGGCGATGACAGCTTGCCGACGCGACGGCGCGTCCGGCGGCCTGTGCGTGCCGCTGCGGCCATCCCAGAGTTCGTCAACCCCTTGTCCTACCCAGGAGTAGTTCCCCCATGAGTAAATCCCTGTTCAAGCGTCTCGGCTCCGTCGCGCTGATCGCAGCGCTCGCGGCCCCGATCGGCGCGAACGCCGAGTCGAGCTTCCAGACCGGAGCCGGCGCGCTTAACTCCAGCGCGCGCGTCGACTTCCAGATCACGATCCCGCGCTTCCTGTCGCTGCGGGTCGGCACGGCGGGCGCGCCCGTCGACCTCGTGAGCTTCACGGTCCCGGCGGCCAACGTAGGTGACGCGACTGCGGTCGCCGGCACTGGCGGCGACCTCGGCGCGGGCTCGGTCACCGCCCGGGTGCTCGGCAACGGCGGCAACGTCACGCTGCAGGCGACGACGGCCGGCCCGCTTGGCAACGGCACGTCGTCGATCAGCTGGTCGGAGATCACGACCGCCTCGAGCAATCCGTCGTTGCCGGCGCCGGTCCTCGCCAACGGCCCGTCCGCGGCTGTGGCCGTGGCGGCGACGAGTGGCGTCGTGAACCAGACGGCAACGTGGACCTACGGCTACGCCAATACGGGCGTCGTCGAAGCGGGCACGTACGGCGGCGTCAACACCAACAACAGCCGCGTGACCTACACGGCTTCCCTGCCGTAAGCAGGGCCGGTGGCCCGGCGCCCGCGAGGGCGCCGGGTCCACGGCCGGAAACTGGAGTCGACGTGCACGGACGAGTACAGGGACGCAAGGCCGGACTCGCCATCGCCGCGGCGGTGGCCCTGCTCGCCTGCGCGCTGTCCGCGCAGGCCTACACGATCAGCATCTCGCCGCGTAATCCGCGCACGATCTACCTGCAGGTGGGCGTGGGCTCCTTCACCGGCGGCACCTACAACCAGGGCGGCTCGCCCGCCGTGAACCCCACGATCAACGTCGTCTCGGTGACGGTCCCGGCCGCGCAGGTCGGCAACGGCGCGGCCCAGGCCATGACCACGAACAGCACGGCCTCGATCAGCTATCTCGATAACTTCGCGTTCTGCAACGTGCCCGGGCAGCTCTACGTGGGCGGCTTCTTCCGCGCCACGAACGCGGCCGGAGGGTCGAACACGGCGACGCTGGTGGCGAGCGTTCCCGCCAACCTGACCAATGCCGGCGGCCGCACGCTCCCGTTCTCGCAGATCCGCTGGACCAGCAGCGGCAACGGCGACACCGGCGCCCAGCCGTTCCCGGCAGGGACTTTCCCCGCGGGCGGCACGCTGACCATCGGCACCATCCGCCGCAACGAGTGGGCGGAAAGCTGCCACGCCTATTCCTATCTCAACTCGGCCGTACCTGCCGCAGGCACTTACACCGGCCGGGTGACCTACACGTTGAGCGTGCCGTGAGCACCTGGATTCCAGTCGCGCTGATCGCCGGGCTCGTGGTCGCATTGGCGCTGGCCGTCGCGCCGGCCGATGCCGCCACGTATCGCCTCGACGACAGCGCATCGCTCCCGCGGGAGTCGACCGCGCTGCTCGGCTGGCGCAGCGTCGTGCCCTCGCGCGACGGCGACGACACGCTGCAGGGCACGATCGGCGTCGCCCTGCGGCTCGACGTCAGCGCCTGGCGGAGCAAGTCCGGGCGCATCTACCTCGTGCTGCCCGAACAGACGACCCCGGGCGTTCGCCTCGCCTGGCGTACGCAGGGCCGGTTGCTGCCGGGCCAGGCGACGCCCGGTCAGCGCGTGCTGGTGTTCGAGGGCTCGATCGCGGCGCCCTGGCTGGAGGAACGGCTGGAGCTCGACATCGAGGCGAGCGGCCGGGAGTTCCTGGGCACGCAGCCGCTCAACTTTCATTTCGAAATCGACGTGGACTGAACCGCATGACACGCTTCACCCCGCGCGCCGCGTGCGCGCTGCTCTGTACCGCCGCGATCCTGGCGCCCTGCGCCGGCGCGCAGGAATTCTCCGCGGCGGTCTCGCCGCCGCGCTTCGAACTCGCGGTGGGTCCCGGCGAGCGCAGCCGCCAGGTCATCGAGATCACCAACGCCTCGAGCCTGCCCTCGACCTATCATTTCCGCACCGCGGACTGGACGCTCGACGCGGGCGCCGGCGTGCACTTCACCGAAGAACTCGCCGCCGACAGTTGCCGCCCGTGGGTGGCGATCGAACGCCACGCGCTCGAGGTGCCGGCCGGCGGTCGCTATCGCTTCCGCTTCGAGGTGTCGCCGCCCGCCGATACGCCCGCCCGCGAGTGCCGCTTCGCGATCATGATCGAGGGTGACGAGCAGGTCGCGCGCGGCGCGGACGGCCTCAGCCTGCCGGTCAGCGGCCGCATCGGCGTGATCGTCTACGTGCGCGTCGGCGACGCGGCACCGCAGCTGCAGGTGGTCGGCGCGGTCGTGTCCGACGTCAACGGCCGGATGCTGCCGGTGCTGCAGGTGAACAACCGGGGCAATGCCCACGGCCGGCTCGCCGGATTCCTGCAGGGCACCGACGCGAGCGGGCAGCGGCTCGAGTTCGAGCCGTCGACGCTGCCCATCCTGCCCTCCGAGACGCGCGCGATCGCATTGACCGCGACCGAGCGGCCCGAGTCGGTCGTCGAGATCGTCTATCCGGTGACCCTCCAGGGCGTGCTCGAGTGGGGCAGCGCACAGCGGCTCGAGATCAACCAGCAGTTCGAATCGTGCGTCCACGCGCCCGACATGTCGCCTGCCTGCTGATCCTGGGTGCCGGTGCGCTGGGCGCGCGGGCAGACCAGGAGGCGGCGCCCGCCGACGCGCAGCCGGCCTACCAGGACCGGTTGATCGACGGCGGAACGCTGGCGGCGGACCTCTCCTTCGGCGACCCGCGGCTGATGGACCCGGACGGCTGGTCGCGGACGTTCCGCGCCGAGGGCATCACGAGCCGCGTCAGCCGCGACGGCGCGGACCAGGACGAACACGGACTGCGCCTCAGCGGCATGATCGACACGCCGAACCACGGCGCGATCACGCTGGACGCGAACCTGCGCAGCTCCGACGGCTACGGGTACGGGTCCGACAGCGGCTACACGGTGAGCCTGTACCAGATCGGCATGCCGATGAACGGCCACTGGCGGGTCAACAACGCGATCGGCGTGAGCAGCTCGCCCGCCGTGGACCTGGCGCGCCACCAGCAACGCTTCTGGGTGCCCACGACGCTGCAGGACGGCATGGCCGTCGAGTGGCGCAAGGCCGGCGCGCTGCAGTTGCACGCATCCTTCGGGAGTCCCGGATTGCTCACGGGCATCTACGTCCCGACCTTCGAGGACCTCGGCGGCGAGCAGCTCTCCGCCGGCATGCAGTGGAACGGGGACGGCTCCTGGTCCGCGGCCGTGCAGGCCGTCAACGCCGAGGACGTGAGCCTCGGGCTCGGCCCGCTCAACGCGACCCAGACGCGTTCCGGGTACTCGGTGTTCGGCGCCGTCGGCTGGGGCGAGCCCGACCTGCGCGCGCAACTCAACCTGGTCCAGAGTTCGCCCGACGGAATGGACGCCGGGCTGGGCGCCTGGCTGGATGCGGCGATACAGCGGGGGCGCGTCCGGCACACGCTGGGCGCTTTCCGCTTCGACCCGGACCTGCACTGGGGCCACCAGGCGCTGGCCAGCGACTTCCAGGGCGGCTACTACCGGGCGGCTTTCGACAACCGCCGCTGGACCCTCGACGGCGGTGTCGACTACCTGACGCCGGTGGAGGGCGAGGGCGACTCGACGATCTTCGGCACGGGCTATGGGCGTTACCAGGTCTCGAGCCGGCTCGGGCTCGGCGGCGGCGGCAACGTCCGCGAGGATGCAACGACCGCCTGGTCGGTGTTCGGTTTCGTCGACCTCACCAACGAACTCGGCATCGGCCGCGCGCAGGTGGATTACGCGATCGACGACCTGCGGGACCGGGCGCAGCTGACGCTGAACCAGACCTGGGACACGCCGGCCGGGATGCGTCTCGGCAGCTCGCTGATCGTCGGCCGCGACAGCTACGCCGACGAGGCGGCGACCACCATCGGCCTGGCCGTCAATGGCGGCGGCGACCTGCGCAGCAACCTGACGGTCGACGTCAACGCGCGCTGGGACAACGTGGACGGCCGCGAGCGCACGGACAACATCCTCGCGACGGTCGCCCTGAACTGGATGTTCGCGCGCGGCTGGTCGCTCGGCGCGAATTACTACGTGAGCCAGAACACCTGGCGCGCGCCGCTCGGGATCACGTCGCCGATCGACGACCTGCCGCTGTTCGACGAGCGCCGAACCGACGATCACGGGTACTACGTGTCGGTGCGTTACCAGTGGCAGGCGGGTTCGCGCGCCACGCCGCTTGGCGGCGCCGGGACGGGCGCGGGCTCGGGCAGCGTGCAAGGCTTCCTGTTCCTGGACGAAAACGACAACGGCCTGATGGATGCGGGAGAGCCCGGCGCGCCGAACGTCACGGTGCTGCTCAACGGCCGCTTCCCGACGCGCACGAACGCCGAAGGCCGCTTCGAGTTCCCGTCGGTCGCTGCCGGCGACCATGAGTTGCGGGTCGTGCCCGACAATATCCCGCTGCCCTGGACGGTGACGGACGACGGCCGGACCCGCGTCGAGGTGGGCGTGCGCGAGCGCACCTTCGTCGCCCTGCCGGCCCGCCGCCAGCGCTGAAGTGGTGGGGACGCCTGGAAAAGGGGACGCTCACCTTTTTTGCAGGGGGAAAGGGGAAGGGGGTTGGAAATGAATGACAAGCACCTTGTCATTCTTCTCGATCAAGACCTGCCAGTCATCGCCCATGACGAATGACAAGGTGCTTGTCATTCATTTCCAACCCCCTTCCCCTTTCCCCCTGCAAAACCGCGTGTGCCCCGTATTACAAGCGTCTCCTTCGAACCAGCGTTGGCGGCGATCTGAGACCTGGCGCACGCTTCGAGCGATAGTCGCCGGTCGCGGTCACCGACCCGTTATAATGTCTCGCGTGACGCACACGCTGCAGCGTGCTTGAGCGTCCAGTTCCCCAACAACCCGACATCACAGCCGCGGCCGGTCTTCCGGCCCGATGCGTTGTCGCATTCACGCGGGTGCCACATGTTCGCAAGAAGAATTTATCGCGGCTTGCCGATCGCCGCGTTGCTGGTCGTCATCGCCGTCATCCAGCTCCTCGCCGTCGGCGTCTTCGTCTGATCAGGCGAGGGCCTCGAACTCGTCCAGCGCCGACGCCAGCCGCTGGCGCGCGGCGGCAACGAGGGGCCGCAGGGTGACGCCGTCGCCCCGGCCCGCGGCCTGTTCCATCGCCACCGCCACGGCTTCCAGCCGCAATGCGCCCATGTTGGCGCTGGACCCGACCAGCGTGTGCGCCGCGCGCTTCACGAGCGCGAAGTCGCCGCGGTCGAGGCCGGACTCGAGGTCCGCGCACGCCTGGCGCGCGCT
>CAZVIF010000012.1:45808-87254 GCA_964626745.1 uncultured Steroidobacteraceae bacterium | reverse complement strand
CGCGCCGCATCTTGCTGAGCAGCGGGTAGAGCGTGCCTTCCTGGGTCGCGAACTCCGTACCCGCAAGACGGCCCAGGATGTCCGCTACGTAAACCTTGTCCGTAGCGATGATTTTGAGCAGCAGGAACTCGAGCAAGCCCTTGCGGATCGGGAGGAATTTGACGTCAGAACTCATTGCCGCGTTCGGTGTCTCGCTAGGTACCTTGGTTGTCAAAGGTACCAGCTCAGGCTAAGGCGTGCAAGACCTGCGATCCCGGGCGATCACCGCTCAATCGAGCGGAAAGCTGAGCCGCCCCTGGCGAATCGTGCAGCGGACTTTCGCGAGGTTGGCAGGGTCCGCGGCAGGGTCGGCCGCCAGCACGACGAGGTCCGCGTCCATACCCGCCGCCACGCGCCCGCGCCGCTTGGCCTCCTGCCAGCGCTCGGCCGGCGCGGTGGTGAGCGAGGCGAGGATCTCCATGGGCGTGAGTGCGCGCGCCATCAGCCGATACTCCTCGGTCGGGTCGTAGTCGGTCATGTAGCCGACATCGGTCCCGAACAGGACCTGGCCGCCGGCATCCGCGTAGGCGCTCACCTGCTCGACCGCGTCCCCGGTCGCGCGCTCGACCACCCGCGCGGCCAGCTGCGCGCGATTCAGCTCGTACGGGAAGAGCATCAGCGTCGGCACGAGGGCCATGCCGCCGCCCAGCATCCGCTCGATCAGCGCCGCGTCCCACGCCGTCTCGCCCTCGCCGATCGTCGTGTGCACGAGCACGTCCACGCCCGCCTCGATGGCGAGGTTGATGCCTTCGATGTCGGTCGGGTGCGCAAGGACGGGCAGCCCGCGCCGGTGCGTCTCGTCGGCCGCCGCGCGCGCGATGTCCGGCTGCATGAACGCGAAGCGGCCGCCGCCCTGCGGCGTCATCAGGAACAGCTTGGTCGCGTCCGCGCCGCCGTCGAGGTTCGCCTGCACGTCGGCGAGCGCCTCCTCGACCGTTGCGGGCTGCTGCAGCGTCGCCAGGAGCTCCGGCGGCAGGTCGCGCAGGTAGATCGGGATTCCGTCCTTCGGGTACAGCGCGTGGCCCGCGGTCAGTATGCGCGGGCCGGGGATCTCCCCGCGTTCGACGCGCTCCCTGAGCGCGAGCGTGTTGGCGAGGTCCGAGGTCGTGTCGACGACCGTCGTGAAGCCGAAGCGGTTCAGCATGTCGTTCATCGCCGCGGCCAGCTCGCCCGCGGGTTTCGAGGCCGCATCGGCGAACTTCGCCTCGATGAAGTGCACGTGGCTGTTCTGGAAACCGGCGACGACCGTCCCTCCGTCGCAGGCGGGCAACCGCGCGGCGCCCCGCCGCACGACCTGGCTGCGCGGGCCCGCCGCCACGATGCGCCCGTCCGCGAACACGATGGCCGCGTCGTCGATCGGCTTCCGGTCCGGGGCGACGTACAGGCGCGCCGCCTCGATGACGGTCGCGCCTTCGGGCGCGCGCTCGCTGCAGCCGGCGGCGAGCGCGGACACGGCGATCACGAAGGCGGCAAGCGCGGATCTCAAGGGTCAGCTGCTCCGCAGTCGCAGGGCGTTGCCGACGACGGACACCGACGAGAGGCTCATGGCCAGCGCCGCGATCATCGGCGAGAGCAGGAGCCCGGTCCACGGCCACAGGACGCCGGCCGCGATCGGCACGCCCAGGGCATTGTAGACGAGCGCGAAACCGAGGTTCTCCCGCATGTTCCGCACGGTCGACGCGGAGATCTGCCGCGCCCGCGCGATGCCGCGCAGGTCGCCCTTGACCAGCGTGACCTGTGAACTGGCGATGGCGACGTCCGTGCCGGTGCCCATCGCGATGCCGACGTCCGCGGCGGCCAGCGCCGGTGCGTCATTGATGCCGTCACCCGCCATGGCCACCACGCGGCCCTCGGCGCGCAGCGCGCCGATCAGCCGCGCTTTGTCGGCCGGGCGGACCTCGCCGTGCACCTCGTCGATGCCGGTCGCTCTCCCGACGGCCTGCGCGGTCGCGGCGGCGTCGCCGGTCGCCATGACGATGCGAAGCCCCTGGCGGCGCAGCGACGCGAGCGCCTCGGCGGTCGTCGCCTTCACCGGGTCCGCCACGGCGATGAGGCCCGCGAGCGCGCCGTCGGCGGCCATGAACATGACGCTCGCGCCGTCGGCGCGCAGGTCGGCGGCCCGCGTCTCGAGCGGCGCGGTCGGGATGCCGAGGTCGCGCATGAGCGCCGCGCTGCCGAGCGCCAGCGCGCGGCCCTCCACTGCGCCGCGCACGCCGAGGCCCGTGCCGGACTCGAAGGCGTCCGCCTTCGCGAGCGAAAGGCCGCGCTTGCGCGCCTCGGCCACGATCGCCCGGGCGAGCGGGTGCTCGCTGCCGGCGTCGAGGCTGGCGGCGAGGCGCAGCAGCTCGCCTTCCGCGAATCCGGCCGCCGGGACCGCGGCGCGGAACGCCGGGCGGCCCTCGGTGAGCGTGCCGGTCTTGTCGACGATGAGCGTGTCCACCGAGCGAAGCCGCTCGATCGCCTCCGCGTCGCGGAACAGGACGCCCGAGGTCGCCGCACGGCCGGTCGCCACCATGATCGACATCGGCGTCGCGAGGCCGAGCGCACAGGGGCAGGCGATGATGAGCACGGAGACCGCGTTCAGCACGGCGTAGGTCCACGACGGGTCCGGGCCCAGCAGCCCCCACGCGAAGAAAGTGGCCACGGCGATGCCCAGAACCGCCAGGACGAACCCGTACGAGACGCGGTCCGCGAGGCGCTGCATCGGCGCGCGCGAGCGCTGCGCCTGCGCCACCAGCTCGACGATCTGCGCGAGCATCGTCTCGCGGCCCACGCGGTCCGCGCGCATGACGAGGCTGCCGTTCGCGTTCTGCGTGCCGCCGATCAGGCGCTCGCCCGGGCCTTTGCTCACCGGCAGCGATTCGCCGGTCAGCAGCGACTCGTCCACGCTCGAGTGGCCCTCGAGCACCTCGCCGTCCACCGGCACCTTGTCACCCGGGCGCACCCGCAGCCGGTCGCCGACGTGCACGTGGTCGAGCGGGATTTCCTCGTCGCTGCCGTCGGCCCGCAGGCGCCGCGCGACCGGCGGCGCGAGGCGCAGCAGGGCCTTGATCGCGGCGGAGGTCGAGGAGCGCGCCCGCAACTCGAGGATCTGGCCCAGCAGCGTCAGCGAGACGATCACCGCCGCGGCCTCGAAGTACACGCCGACCCGGCCGTGCTCGTGAAACGATGCGGGAAATACGCCCGGCATGACCGTTGCGGCGACGCTGTAGAGGTACGCGGCGCCGACGCCCGTGCCGATCAGCGTCCACATGTTGGGGCTGCGGTTCGCGATGGACTCGGCCCAGCGGACGAAGAACGGCCAGGCCGCCCAGGCGATGACCGGCGCGGTCAACACCAACTCGACCCAGCTGCGTTCACCGGCCGTCAGGAAGTCCGTGCGATGCCCGAGCATCGCGAGGGCCAGCGCGACCAGCGTGAGCGGCAAGGTCCACCAGAAGCGGCGCGAGAAGTCGCGCAGCTCCGGTGCGTCCTCCCCGTCCGCCGACGGCATCACCGGTTCCAGCGCCATCCCGCAGATCGGGCAGCTTCCGGGCGCGTCGCGGACGATTTCCGGGTGCATCGGGCAGGTGTAGCGCGCGCCGGGCTTCACGGGGGCTGCCGGCGCGGCGGGTTCGGAGCTTCCGTGGTGATGGCACTGGTGGGCGTGCGGTTCGCTCATGGCACGGACTCCTGGCTCAGCGCGTTGAGGATCGGGCAGTCCTCGGCGCGGCCGTGTCCCGGGCACGCGGCGATCAGCGTGCGCAGGCTGTCGCGCACGCGCGCAAGCTCGGCGATGCGGCGCTCGACGTCCGCGAGCCGCGCATTGGCCGCCTGGCGAACCTGCGAGACATTGCGGCTCGCGCTCAGCGACAGGAGTTCCTGGATCTCCTCCAGCGAGAACCCGAGCGCCTTGCCGCGGCGTATGAACCGGAGCCGTTTCTGCTCGGCCTCCCCGTAGCGTCGATAGCCGGACGCGAGGCGCACGGCGGGCCTCAGCAGGCCGATCCGCTCGTAGTGCCGCACCGTGTCGATCGGCACGCCCGACCGCTTCGCCAGTTGTCCGATGCCGATGGTGGTCATGGCCGTTCCTCCAGTGCGACCAAGTCTAAACTCTGGACTCAAGTCCAGAGTCAAGAAGCGCGTGGAATTCCGCGCCGCGGCCGGCGGGGAGGCGTAAAATTGCGCGGTCAATCCAAGGAGTTTGCAGGGGTGCCACGCCTGGCGACTGCAGCGCTCATTGCCTGGCTCGCCATTCCCGGCGGCGCGGCCCCTGCGATTGCCTGCGCTTCCCCGAACCCGGGCGACTGCTGCCCCGCGATGCCTGCGGGCACCTGCTCCGGCCAGGTACCGCTTCCGGACCCCGGCGCCCGCCTCCTGTGTTGTCCCGCCGCTCCGGGTGCTCCCGCCCTCGTCAGCTCGCCGGCCGCCCGCGCCGAACTGGCGAATCCCGCGGCATCGGGAGATCCCGATCGCGATCCGCCATTCGTTTCCGATGCCCGGGTGAATCTGCGGTCCGCGAAGTCCTGTCCTTCCGCCTCGCCCGCGCGAGGTCGCCAGCCCGACGGCCGCGCTACCTACCTCTACACCGCGCGACTGCGCCTCTAGGTCTTCGCCCCGACTGGCCGGCTGATTCGCCGGCCTTCCAGCGCCCTGCGCCGCTTGCGACGCGACTTGAAGCATCGCGGCGGCGGCCGGCGCCTTTGCCCGGGTTCCTGGAGAATTCCCATGCGTTGGCCCCGTTGCCTGCTGCTCTCGATCGCCCTTCCGCTGACCTGCCTCGCCGACCGGCCGGAACTGCCTCTCGACGAAGCCGTCGCGCGCGCCGTCGCCACGGCACCCGAAGTCACCGCCGGCGAGGAAGCCGCGGCCGCAACCCGCGACCTCGCGGTGAGCGCGGGCCGCCTGCCCGATCCCGCGCTCATCGTCGGCGTCGAGAACCTCCCGGTCGAAGGCCCGGACGCCTGGTCCACCGCAGCGGACTTCATGACCATGACGAACTTCGGGCTGATGCAGGAGTTCCCGAGTCGACAGAAACGACGGCTGGAACGGGAACGCGCGTCGGCCGAAACCGGCGTCGCCGACGCCGAACTGTCGGATACCCGGCTCCGGGTCGCCCGGGAAACGGCACGGGCCTGGATCCGTCGCGCCACGATCGAATCGGCGCTCGACGCGCTGACCGGCCTGCGCGCGGAACTCGAGCTCGGCGCGACGGCGGCGCGGGCCGGCGTGCGCGCCGGCCGCGCCTCGACCGCCGAGGCCCTCGCGGCGGAATCCGCCGTCGTGCGCCTCGCAACGCGGCTGCTCGACTTCGAGGGCAAGGCCCGGCAGGCCCGCGCGGAACTCGCCCGCTGGATCGGCGACGAGGCGGAGCGCCCCCTGGCGCGGCCCCCGGCCTTCGACGCACTGCCCACGCCCGTCGCGAGCCTCGTAGCGGACCTCGGGCGCCACGGGCGCATCCTGCCGCTCGACGCCAGGCTCGCGGCCGCCCGCACGGAAGCGGAACTCGCCCGCTCCGAGCGGCGCCCGGACTGGAGCGCGGAGCTCGTGTACGGCAGGCGCGGGCCGGCGTTCGACGACATGGCTTCGCTGCGATTCACCGTCGACCTGCCGCTGTTCGCCAGGCAACGGCAGGACCCGGTCGTCGCCGCGCGGAAGGCGGACCTGCGCAGGCTCGAGGCGGAGCGGGACAGCAGCCTGCGCGCGTACGCGGCGGAACTGCGCCAGGCGCTGATCGAATGGGAGCAGGCGGGCGCGCAGCTCGACCAGTTCGACCGCGAGCTGCTGCCGCTAGCGCGCGAGCGCTCGCGCGCGGCGCTCGCGGCGTACCGCTCCGGGGCCGCCGACCTGCGCCTCGCGGTCGACGCGCTCCAGGACGAGATCGACCTGCTGATCGAGCGTGCGGAGCTCGCCAACACGCGCGGCAGCGCCTGGGCCTATTTGCGCTACCTCGAAGCCCGGCAGCTGCCCGGCTGAAGGAGACCCCGTGATGAAACCGGCAACGATCGTTATCGCCCTGGTCGCCACTTTCGCCGGCGGAGCCGCACTCGGACTCTGGCTGGCGGAGCGCCGGGAGCCCGGGCCGGCCGGCGCGGCGCACGAGGGTCACGAGCCCGAGGCAGGCGCCGAGCGCGAGGTCCTCTACTGGTACGACCCCATGCAGCCGGGCGTGAAGTTCGACCGGCCCGGCCAGTCGCCCTTCATGGACATGCCCCTCGTGCCCCGATACGCGGACGAGGCGGGTGCGGCCGCCGTGCGGATCGATCCCGCGACCGCGCAGAACCTCGGCATCCGCACCGCGAAAGCCGAGAAGGCGGTCATCGCGCCGCGCCTCGCCGCGGTCGGCAGCGTCGCCTTCGACGAGCGGCTGCTGCGGGTCGTCCAGGCGCGCGTCGCGGGCAATGTCACGCGCCTCCACGTCAAGGCGCCGCTGGAGACCGTCCGGCGCGGCCAGCCGCTCGCCGAGGTCCTCGCCCCGGAGTGGCGGGCCGCCCAGGAGGAGTATCTCGCCCTGCTCGACGCCGGATCCGAACGCACCCGCTCGATCCGCGACGCCGCGCGCGAGCGCCTCGTCGTGCTCGGAGTGCCCGACGCGGTGATCCGTCGCGTCGAGGAGACGCGGACGGTGGAAGCCTCGACGACGATCACCGCGCCCATCGACGGCGTCGTCACCGAGCTGGCGGTGCGCGAAGGCGCCTCGTTCGCCGCCGGCGAGCCGCTTTTCCGCATCAACGGCCTCGCAACCGTCTGGGTCGACGCGCGGATCCCCGAAGCGCGCATCTCCGAGATCCCACCGGAGTCCACCGTCGGGGCACGCACCGCAGCCTGGCCGGGGGTTCGTTTCGCCGGCCGCGTCTCCGCGCTGCTGCCGAACGTGGACCCCGCGACCCGCACGCTCGCCGTGCGCGTCGCGATCGACAATCCAGAGCGCAGGCTCGCGCCGGGCATGTTCCTGTCACTCGACTTCGCGGGCAGGCCCGGGGAACCGCGGCTCGTGGTGCCGAGCGAAGCGGTCATCGTCACCGGCGAACGCAGCGTCGTGGTGCTGGCGCGGGACGGCGGCGGGTTCGACATCGCGGAGGTCACCACCGGGCCGGAGGCCGAAGGGAGAACCGTCGTCCTGTCGGGCGTCGAGGAAGGCCAGTCGGTGGTCGTGTCGGGCCAGTTCCTCATCGACTCGGAGGCGAGCCTCAACGCCGCGATCAGGCGCCTCGAGACCCGCGAGGGCGCGCCGGAGAAGTCGCCGTGACCGCGCGCGTGATTCTCTGGTCGCTCGAGAACCGCTTCCTCGTGCTCCTGGCGGCGGTGCTGCTCGCCGCCTGGGGCACCTGGGCCGTCGCGCGCGCGCCGCTCGATGCCCTCCCCGACCTGTCGGACGTGCAGGTCGTCATCCGCACGCCGTATCCCGGGCAGGCGCCGAGCATCGTGGAAAACCAGGTCACCTACCCGCTGACGACGACGATGATGTCCGTGCCCGGGGCGAAGGCGGTGCGCGGGTACTCGTTCTTCGGCGACTCCTTCGTGTACGTGCTGTTCGAGGACGGCACGGACCTGTACTGGGCGCGCTCGCGCGTGCTCGAGTACCTCAGCCAGGCGCAGGGCCGCCTGCCGGGCGGCGTGCAGCCCGCGCTCGGGCCGGACGCCACGGGCGTCGGCTGGATCTACGAGTACGCGCTCGTGGACCGCAGCGGGCGCCACGACCTCGCCGAGCTGCGGGCGCTCCAGGACTGGTTCCTCAAGTACGAGCTCAAGACGGTCCCGAACGTCGCCGAGGTGGCGAGCATCGGCGGGCAGGTCCGCCAGTACCAGGTGGTGCTGCTGCCCGACCGGCTGCGCGCCCACGGGATCACGCACCGCGAAGTCGTGCAAGCCATCCGGGCGGCCAACGCGGAGGCCGGCGGCTCGCTGCTGGAAATGGGCGAAGCGGAGTACGCCGTGCGCGCGACCGGCTACCTGCGCGACCTTGAGGACTTCCGCGGGATACCGCTGCGCACGGGCGCGGCCGGCGTGGCGGTGCGGCTCGCCGACGTCGCGCGAGTCCAGCTCGGGCCCGAGCTGCGCCGCGGCATCGCGGAACTGGACGGCGAGGGCGAGGTGGCGGGGGGCATCATCGTGATGCGTTCCGGCCGGAACGCTCTCGAGACCATCCGCGCGGTCGAGCGCAAGCTGGAGGCGCTCAAGCCCGGCTTGCCGCCCGGCGTGGAGATCGTCGAGACCTACGACCGGTCCGGGCTCATCGAGCGGTCGGTCCGCAACCTGACCGGAAAGCTCATCGAGGAGTTCCTCGTCGTCGCGCTGGTGTGCTTCGTGTTCCTGTTCCACCTCCGCTCGTCGCTGGTCGCGATAGTCACGCTTCCGCTCGGCGTGCTCGTCGCGTTCATCGTCATGCACTACCAGGGCATCAACGCGAACATCATGTCGCTCGGCGGGATCGCGATCGCGATCGGCGCCATGGTCGACGCCGCCGTGGTCATGATCGAAAACGTCCACAAGCACCTCGAGCGCTGGAACGAGCGCCATCCCGGCCGGGAGCGCACCGCCGCCGAGCACTGGGCGCTCGTCGGCAGGGCGAGCGTGGAGGTCGGGCCGGCGCTCTTCTTCAGCCTGCTGATCATCACCCTGTCGTTCGTCCCGATCTTCACGCTCCAGGCGCAGGAGGGCCGGCTGTTCTCGCCGCTCGCGTACACCAAGACCTACGCGATGGCCGCCTCGGCGGGCCTCGCGATCACCCTCGTGCCGGTCCTCATGGGTTACCTGGTCCGCGGCCGCATACCACCGGAGGAACGCAACCCGCTCAACCGGTGGCTGCTGCGCGGCTACCGGCCGCTGCTCGAGCGCGTGCTGCACCGCCCGGGCGCGACGATCGCTGCCAGCCTCGCCGTGCTCCTGCTGACCGCCGTGCCGGTCTCGCGGCTCGGCGGGGAGTTCCTGCCGCCGCTCGACGAGGGAGACCTCCTATACATGCCCTCCGCCCTGCCCGGCCTCTCGGCCGGCAAGGCTTCCCAGCTTCTCCAGCAGACGGACCGCCTCCTGAAGACCGTGCCCGAGGTCGAGCGCGTGTTCGGCAAGGCGGGCCGCGCCGAAACCGCCACCGACCCCGCCCCGCTCGAGATGTTCGAGACGACCATCCGGTTCAAGCCGCGCGACCAGTGGCGCCCGGGAATGACGACCGCGCGGCTCGTCGAGGAGATGGACGGGCTGCTGAAGATCCCGGGGCTCGCCAACGTCTGGGTGCCGCCGATCCGCAACCGGATCGACATGCTCGCGACCGGCATCAAGACCCCTGTCGGCATCAAGATCGCCGGCAGCGACCCTGCCGTCATCGACCGGCTGGGCGCCCGGATCGAGGGCGCCGTGCGCGAGGTGCCGGGCGTGACGTCGGCCCTCGCCGAACGCCTGACCGGCGGCCGCTACATCGAGGTGGACATCGACCGCGATGCCGCCGCCCGCTACGGACTCAACGTCGAAGACGTGCAGAGCACCGTCACCGCCGCCATCGGCGGCGAGACGATCGCGGAAACCGTCGAGGGCCTGCAGCGCTTCCCGATCAGCGTGCGCTATCCGCGCGAGCTTCGCGACTCGCTCGCGGACTTGCGGGCGCTGCCGATCGTGACGCAGGGCGGCGCCGAGATCACGCTCGGCACGGTCGCCGGGCTTCGGGTCACGAACGGCCCGCCGATGCTGCGCAGCGAGAACGCCCGCCTCTCGGGCTGGGTATACGTCGACCTCCGCGGCCGCGACCTGCGCTCGGCGGTCGCCGAGATGCAGGAACGCGTGGCACGGGAGGTCGAGCTGCCCGCCGGATACTCCGTTTCCTGGTCCGGCCAGTTCGAGTACCTCGAGCGCGCCCAGGCGCGTCTCGAGCTGGTCGTGCCCGTGACGCTCGCCGTGATCTTCATGCTCCTCTACCTGACCTTCCGCCGCGTCGACGAGGCGCTGCTGGTCCTGGCGACGGTTCCGTTCGCCGTCGTGGGCGGGTTCTGGCTCATCTGGCTGCTCGGCCACGAGGTTTCGATCGCCACCGCGGTCGGGTTCATCGCGCTCGCCGGGGTCGCGGCCGAGTTCGGCGTCGTGATGCTGATCTACCTCAAGCAGGCCTGGGAATCGCGCCTCGCGGCCGGCAACGCGCCGACACTGGAGTTGCTCGACGACGCCATCCGCGAAGGCGCGGTGCTGCGCGTGCGGCCCAAGGCGATGACGGTGAGCGTCATCGTCGCCGGCCTGTTGCCGATCCTCTGGAGCCACGGCACCGGCTCGGAGGTCATGCAACGCATTGCCGCGCCCATGGTGGGCGGCATGATCACGGCGCCGCTCCTGTCCCTTTTCGTGATCCCGGTGGCGTATCGCCTGCTGAGGCGGCGAGATCTGCGCCGTCAGGCTTGACGGCGCGGTACAGGGCGAGCGTGCCGAGCGGGGTGGGGAAAGTCCGGGTCTCGCGCACGTCGGAGAACCCGGCCTCCTCGAACAGCGGGATCAGGCGGCCGGCGGCGTTGTCGCGCGTGTTCTCGAAACCGTCGAGGCACTGCACCGCGAGAAACACCGCCCGCATCAGCGCGTTTCGCGGCCGCCCCCAGTCCGCCACGTGCAGTTCACCGGCCGGCCGCAGGACGCGAAACGCCTCGCCCGCGACCAGGACCTTGTCCGGCCATCGCAGGTGATGGAACAGGAGACTGGAGACGACCCGGTCGAAACTCCCGTCCGCGTACGGCAGCGCCTGGCCCGCGCCGCGGTCGAAGCGGATCTCGGCCCCGGCGCGGATGGCCTTGCGCTCCGCCCGCGCCAGAATCTCCGGGTCGATGTCCGCGGCCGTGACCGCCGCCTGCGGCTCGGCCTGCTTCATCCAGATCGCGAGCGTGCCGGTTCCCGTCGCGAGGTCGAGCACCGAGTGCCCTTCCCGCAGCTCCAGCTGCCGGATCAGCGCGCGCTTGAACCGCCGCTCCCGGGTGGTGACCCTCACGACCGCGTCGTAGAGCGGCGTCAGCGCCCGGAAACCGAGCGCCGGAACGAACTGGCGCTCCGGGGCGTGACCGCCATCGGCACGGCGCCGGTCGTTCACTTGCCCGTCCCGCCTGGCGGGCGCCGCCAACGTTCGACGTGGTCGTCGAGCCGGCCTGACAGCCGCTCCAGCAAGCGATCCATCCGGGACCGCCGCGGCCAGCCCCGCCGGTCCAGTTCGAGCGCTTCGCGGCAATCTTCCTCGAACATGGCCGCCGCACGATTCGCGAATGGCCGATGCTCGATTTCCTGGTTTGCCTCCAGGTTCCACTTGAATCCCCAGCGGTCCAGGTTGCTCGAGCCGATCGACACCCAGTCGTCGCAGATCACCGTCTTCGCGTGCAGCACGCGCGGCTGGTATTCGAAGATCCGGATGCCATTGCTCAGCAGCTTGCCGAAGAAACGGCGCGCGGCGTGCCGTACCGCCGCATGGTCCGTCAGCGGCCCCGAGCCCAGCAGGCGCACGTCCACGCCGCGCCGCGCCGCGCGTCGCAGCGCCTTCCTGAAGCGGCGCGAGGTCACGAAGTACGGGCTCGTGATCCACGCGCGGTTTCTCGCCGTCTCGATGCGCGCGACTACGCTCGCGGCCAGCTCCGCGCCGTGCCAGCCATCGCTCCACGCAAGCCGGCCAGCCACGCCCTCCCCGGACTCCGAAACCGGCTCCACCGGAAAGTCGTGACCTGCATGCCGGACCCACGTGCGCCGGAACAGATCGCTCCAGTCGGCCAGAACGGGACCCTCGATCTCGACGACCGTCTCCCGCCAAGCCCCGTGGCCCGCGAAGTCGTCCGTGATGCCCATGCCCCCCACGAACGCCACGCGCCCGTCGACCAGCAGCAGTTTCCTGTGATCTCTCATGAAATTGCCCCAAAGTTTGCGCCATCCGGGCGGGTTGTAGAACCTGAGTTCCACGCCTCCACCGGCAAGCCGGCGCCGATCCTTGTTGCGCAGGCCGAGCGACCCGAAGCCGTCGAACAGCGCGGCGACCCGGACTCCGCGCGCCACCGCACGCGTAAGTGCCGCCATGAACCGTTCCGCCACGGCGCCGGACTCGACCAGATACATCTCGAGCGACACGTGATGCACCGCGGCATCAATCGCCCGCGCCATCCGCTCGATGAACTCGTCGCCGTCGCTCAGCAACCGGAAGCGATTGCCGTAGCGCCAGGGGTATGCGCGGAAGGCGCTCATGAATCCTGAACTGGCGGCAGTGCGCCCTTCAGCTCGACGCGCCCGGCGCCGCCGCGAAGGAATGATTCGCTGCGTACACCTTCGCCGCGGGAATGGCGACGCTGAACGTCGAGCCCCGGCCAGGTGCGGACTGCACCGAGACTCCGTAGCCCAGGAGTCGCGAGAGCCGCCTGACGATGCCGAGGCCCAGTCCGAATCCGTCGCGATCGATGCGCCGACCGTCCTCCAGGCGCTGGAAATCCTCGAAGATGCGGTCCACCTGGTCGACCGGGATCCCGATGCCCGTATCCGAGACGGCGAGCTGCAGGCCTCCGTCGGCGCCTGCTGCGCAGCGCATGCGGATCTCGCCGCGCGGCGTGTAGCGGATGGCGTTCCCGAGCAGATTGGAGAGCATCACCCGCAACAGCGCCGGATCGGTCTCGACGACGTGCTCGCCCGGCTCGATCCCCAAGTGCAGCTTCTTGGCGAGCGCTTCCGGCCCGAAATGCCGTTCCAGCTCACCGAAGAGCTCCGCGACGCTGACGGGCTGCTCCGTCACGCTGATCGTTCCGGACTCCAGGCGCGAGATCTCGATCAGCATTCTCAGCAGCTCGCGCATGCGCCCGAGCGCGTCCGAGGCCTGGCCCGCGAGTTCCGCCAGTTCCGTGCCCGCGCCGGCTTCGCCCGCGATCGCGGCGACGAGCAGCTCGAGAGTCTGCTGCGGCTGACAGAGGTCGTGTGCAGCAAAAGCGAGGAACTCGCCTTTGGTTCGCGCCAGCTGCTGGGCGACCTGCGTCGCAGCACGCAGCTGCTCGAGAAGCCGGTGCCGGTCAGTCACGTCACGGATGACGGCCAGCGTCCAGCGCGTCCCGCCCGCCTCGATCGGAGCGAGTTGGATATCCACCGGGAAGTCGGTGCCGTCGGCACGCAGTCCGCGAAGCTCCATTTCCCCCGAGCCCATCGGACGGACGCGCGGGCGCTGCGTGTAGGCGCTACGGTGCGCTGCGTGCCTGTCCCGGGACCCGGGCGGCAACAAAGTCTCGACGGAACTGCCTGCGAGACGCGTCGGATCGATTCCGAACATCTCCGCCGCGCACCGATTCGCGTACGTGATCACCCCGTCGCCGTCGACGAGAACGATCGCATCCGGCGCACGTTCCAGCATCTCATGAAATGGCGGCAGCCACTCGATCACGTCGCGATCTCCCTCCAGTGGCGGCGCCCGTGCCGGGCCTGTCGCGATCTTGGACCTGCACCGGCCGCAGGCGCAACGTGAATGCATCTTGAGTCTTGACCCTGCACCAGAGTTCAAGCGCTTCCTTTCGGCCCCCTGAGGACCGTTTCGCGATGTCCCGCAGACCCTCGCGCGACCCGACCCGGGCAGCATTCCGGCTCTCTCCAGCTGCAGTTCCCCGAAGGCTCGGGGGACCGAGGCGCACGTGATCTACCGGAACATCCTGGTGCCGGTCGACGGCAGCGAGACCGCGGAACTCGGCCTCCGGGAGGCCGTGCGGCTCGCGAAGGACCAGGGGCGGCGCATCCGCCTCGTGCACGTGGTCAACGAGCTCGTTCTTCTCTCCCCGAACGCCTACGGCATGGACCTGGGCTCGATCTTCCGGATGCTCGTCATGGGCGGCGAGGAGCTGCTGGACCGCGCGGAAGCGGAGGTGAGGCGCGCCGGGATCGAGGTGGATGCCGTCCTGTTCGAGGCGATGGGCGGCCAGGCAGGCGTCCACATCGTCCGCAAGGCGCTGGAGTGGCCCGCGGACCTCATCGTGTGCGGCACGCATGGCCGTCGCGGACTGCGGCGCATGGTGCTCGGAAGCGACGCCGAATTCGTGGTTCGCCACTCGCCCGTGCCGGTCCTGCTCGTCCGCGGTACCAGTCCGAACACCGAGGAGCTTTCACGCCGTGAATGACGCGCGCCAGTCTCCACGTCGGCGCGGCCGCATCGTCGCTGCAATCGCCGCGGCGCTCGTCGTCGTCGGCCTGCTCGCGGCCGAGTCCGCGTCTCCACGTGCCCCGCTGGTGACCGTGTACGCGAGCACCGGCTGCCGGTGCTGCGCCCGATGGTCGGCCCACCTGAGAGCCGCGGGCTTCGCCGTCAGGACCGACCATTCGCAGAGCCTGCCTCAAGTTCGCGCGCGACTGGGAATTCCGGGCCGGTACGCTTCGTGCCATACGGCGGTCGTCGACTCGTACGTGGTCGAAGGCCATGTCCCCGCCTCGGACATCCGGCGACTACTGCTGGCGAGGCCCGAGGCGCGGGGTCTTTCCGTTCCGGGCATGCCGATCGGCTCGCCCGGAATGGAAGGCCGCAGCGCCAAAGAGTACCGGGTCTATCTGATTTCCACTGCCGGCAAGGCGGAGGTATTCGCCCGGCACATTCCTCAGCCATCATCCGTAGCCGACTGAATCGCAACCGTATCAAGCGATCCCGTGCGCGATCCTCCGCTCCTTGATCATTGCGTAGATCGCCGGAATGACGACCAGGGTCAGGACCGTCGCCGAGATCATTCCCCCCACCATCGGTGCCGCGATGCGGCGCATGACCTCCGAGCCCGTGCCCGTACCCCACATGATCGGCAGCAGGCCGGCCGTGATGGCCACGACCGTCATCATGAGCGGGCGCACGCGGTATACGGCCCCCTGCATGACGGCGTCGTGCAGGTCGGCGATGGTCATGCGCTCGCCGGCGGCGCGGCGCCTTTCGCTCACCGCCCGATACGCCTGCTCGAGGTAGATGAGCATCACCACGCCGGTCTCGGCGGCGACGCCGAGCAAGGCGATGAATCCGACCGCCGCAGCGACGCTCAGGTTGTACTCCAGTGCGTACATAAGCCATACCCCGCCCACCAGCGAGAAGGGAACCGACAGCATGACGATCAGGGTTTCCGTGATCCGCCCGAAGTTGAAGTACAGCAGCATGAAGATGAGCAGCAGCGTCACCGGCACGACGATCTTCAGCTTCTCGATGGCGCGCTGCATGTACTCGAACTGGCCGCTCCAGGTGACGTAGTAGCCGGCCGGGAAATCGACCTTCTCGCGCACGATCCGCTGCGCCTCCTCCACGTAGCTGCCGATGTCGCGGCCGCGGATGTCGACGAAGATGTAGGCGGACAGCAGCGCATTCTCGGTCCGGATTGCGGGCGGGCCCTTCTCTATCGACACGCGGGCGATCTGCCCAAGCGGGACCATCGCGCCGCTCATGGTCGGAACCAAGACCTGCGTGGCAATGGCCTGCGGGTCGCCGCGCAGCTCGCGCGGATAGCGCACGATGACGGGGAAGCGCTCACGTCCCTCGACCGTCGTGGTGATCATCTCGCCCCCCAGTGCGGTCGCCACGACCTCCTGGACGTCACCGATCGCGAGCCCGTAGCGCGCGAGGGCGAGTCGATCCGGCTCGACGTCGAGATAGTAGCCGCCGGTGAGCCGCTCGGCGTACGCGCTGGTCGTGCCGGGCACGGTCTTGACGGCCGTCTCGATGTCCCTGGCGAGCCGCTCGATCTCCCCTAGATCCCTGCCGAACACCTTGATGCCGACGGGCGTGCGGATGCCGGTCGACAGCATGTCGATGCGCGCCTTGATCGGCATGGTCCACGCGTTGGTGACGCCCGGCAGTTGCACCGTGCGATCGAGCTCCTCGATCAGGCCGTCCATGGTCATCCCCGGTCTCCATTCGCTCTCGGGCCTGAGGTTGACGACCGTCTCGGCCATTTCGAGCGGCGCCGGGTCGGTCGCGCTGTTGGCACGCCCCGCCTTGCCGAACACGGAGGCGACTTCCGGGACACTCTTGAGCATCCTGTTCTGCGTCTGCAGCAGGCGCGCCGACTCCGTGACCGAGATGCTCGGCAGCGTAGACGGCATGTACAGGAGCGTTCCCTCGTTCAGCACCGGCATGAACTCGCTGCCGAGGCGCGACCCCGGTAGCGCCGTAGCGACGAGTGTCGCGACCGCCGCCGCGATGGTGACCGACTTGTACCGGAGCACCCATGCGATCACCGGCCGGTACGCGAATATGAGGCCGCGCACGAGCGGGTTCCGCTGCTCCGAGGGAATGCGCCCGCGGATGAACAGATACATTAGTACCGGTACGAGCGTGATCGACAGGAGCGCTGCACCCGCCATCGCGAACGTCTTCGTGAAGGCGAGAGGCTGGAAGAGCCGGCCTTCCTGGGCTTCGAGCGTGAATACCGGCAGAAACGAGACGGTGATGATTAGCAGACTGAAGAAGAGCGCCGGTCCGACCTCTCGGCAGGCCGCGATCACCGCCTCGAGTCGTGACTCTCCGGGCTTCATGTGCTCGAGGTGCTTGTGCGCATTCTCTATCATGACGATGGCCGCATCGACCATGGCGCCGATCGCGATCGCGATCCCGCCCAGGCTCATGATGTTGGAGTTGAGGCCGAGCGCCCGCATGGCGATGAACGCGATGAGCACGCCGATCGGCAGCATGAGGATGGCTACGAGCGCGCTCCTGGCGTGCAGCAGGAAGACAACGCAGACGAGCGCGACGATGAGACTCTCCTCGATGAGCGTGCCGCGCAGGTTGTCGATGGCGCGGTGAATCAGCTCGGCGCGGTCGTATACGGGCTCGATTTTCACGCCGTCAGGGAGCCCGGCGGTGATCTCCGCGATCTTCTCCTTAAGGTTGTGGATGACGTCGAGCGCATTCTGTCCGTAGCGGGCCATGGCGATCCCGGCCACCACTTCGCCCTTGCCGTCGCGCTCGGTGATGCCGCGTCGCTCGTCGGGCGCCAGTTCGATGCGCGCCACGTCGCCGAGCAGCACGGGCGTGCCGTGCTCCGCTTTAACGACCAGTTGCTCGAGGTCGGCGGCGCCGCGCAGGTATCCGCGTCCGCGTACCACGTACTCCGTCGTCGCCATCTCGATGACGCGCCCGCCGACATCCTGGTTGCTCATGCGGATCACGTCGGTGACGGTCCGGAGCGGGATGCCGTAGGCCTGGAGCTTGCGCGGATCGACCGTGACCTGGTAGGTCTTCACGAAGCCGCCGATGCTCGCCACTTCCGCCACGCCCCGGGCCTTCGTCAGCTGGTAGCGCACGAACCAGTCCTGGATGGCGCGCAGCTGCGCCAGCGAGTGGCCGGCGCTCGTCAGGACATACTGGTACACCCAGCCGACGCCGGTCGCGTCCGGACCCAAGCTGGGCGTGACGCCACGCGGCAGCCGGCTCGCGGCGAAGTTCAGGTACTCGAGCACGCGCGAGCGCGCCCAGTAGATGTCCGTGCCATCCTCGAAGATGACGTAGACGAACGAGGCGCCGAAGTTGGAGAAGCCCCGCACCACCTTCGAGCGGGGCACACTCAGCATGGCAGTGCTGAGCGGATAGGTGACCTGGTCCTCGACGACCTGCGGTGCCTGCCCCGGATACTCCGTGTAGACGATCACCTGGACGTCCGACAGGTCGGGCAGCGCGTCGAGCGGGGTGTTGACGACCGTGTAGACGCCCGCCGCGACGATCAGCGCGGCGCCGAGGAGCACGAGGAAGACGTGCCGCGCCGACCACTCGATGATGCGACCCAGCATGTCAGTGCTGACCGGTGTGTCCGCCGAAGGCTCCGAGCGCGCTCTTCAGGTTGCTCTCCGCGTCGATGAGAAAGTTGGCGCTCGTGACCACGCGGTCGCCTTCGGCGAGGCCGTCCAGCACCTCCGCGTACTCGTCGCCGCGACGGCCGAGCCGCACCTCCCGCGGCTCGAACCGCCCGGCGCCGCGCTCGACCAGGACGACGCGTCGCGTGCCGCTGTCGAGCACGGCGCCATTCGCGACGGTGAGCGGCGCGGGTCCGCCGGCCGCAACGTCGAGCAAGACGGTGCCGAACATGTCCGGCTTCAGGCGACCGTCCAGGTTGGGAAGCTCGATGCGCACGCGCGCAGTACGCGTTTCCGACGTGACGGTCGGATAGACGAATGAGACCTTGCCTTCGAACGACTCGCCCGGATAGGCGCTCGTTTCGATACGCGCGGCTTGCCCCACGCGGACGAGTCCCAGATCCTGCTCGAAAACCTGCGCCACGACCCACACCGCGCGCAGGTCCGCGAGCCGATAGAGCGTCATTCCCGGCATGAAGCGCATGCCCTCTACGACCATCTTCTCGAGCACGACCCCATCGATCGGCGAGCGCACGAGCAGCGTCGGCCCCGCCTGCTGGCCGTCCCGGAGCCGGCGGATCTCCGGCTCGGAGATGTCCCAGTTGCGCAGGCGCTCCAGGCTTCCCTCGGCGAGGGTCTCCATGTTGCGGCGGATCTCCGGAGGCCCGCTTTCCGCCTGTTTCAGTCCCTTCCGGGCGATCGCATACTCCTGCTGCGCGGTGATCAGGTCAGGGCTGTAGACTTCCATCAGCGGTTGACCCGCGCGAATGGCTGCGCCCGTCGTACTCACCAGGAGCTTCTTCGCCCAACCTTCGAACTTGGGGCTGATCGCATGCAGCCGGCGCTCGTCCGCCTGCACGGTGCCGACGGCTCGAACCGTTCGCGCGATCGGGCGCCGTGCAACCTTTTCCGTGGTGACGCCGAGCGTCTGCAGGCGCTCCGGCGCAATTTGGACACCCGGATCCTGTGCGTCCTCGCCTTCGTAGACGGGTACGTAGTCCATCCCCATCTCGTCCGACTTCGGCACGGGCGAGGTGTTTGCGCCCATCGGATGGCGGTAGTAGAGGATGCGCCGCTCTTCGGGGCCGGATCCCTGCGGGATCCCGGCATGCTGCATGCCGGTCGCTGCGGGTGCCGCGTCGCCTCCCTTACCGAGCCGGTATCCGAGCCCTGCTGCACCCAGCGCGACCAACACGAAGCTCACGATCAGGTTTCTCGTCACGTCACTCTCCGCGCATCATTGCGCTGCCTTGCCGACGAGGAAGTCGATCTCCGCGAGGGCCTTCGACTCCGCCGCGCTCGCACGGGCTCGCTCCAGCTCATAGCCGTACACGACCATCCGGTTGTCGAGCAACGTCGCGAAATCGACGCGCCCGACGCGATAGGCCGCCAGAGAAGATTCCACCGTGAGACGCGACTGCGGCAGCAATCCCGCGTCGACCAGATCGCGCGAGCGCCGGCTCTGCTCGACGATCGCAAGCTGCGTATCGAGCGCCGCCAGAGTTTCCGCGGTCTGGGCCCGGAGCATTTCTCGTCCGCGGTCGCGCATCGCCCGCGCTTCCGCGACCTGAGGCTCGAGGCGTCTGCGCCGCCAGATCGGCAGGTTCACTGCCACCGTGAGGCTTACCATGTCCTCGCGGCGCATGCCGCCCAGCGCCGGCTCGCGCTGTCCGTAGCTCAGGCGAACGTCGAAATCCGGATAGTATTCGCGCTGCATGAGCGCAACCTCGCGGTCTGAGCGGTCGATCATCCGCTGGAGGCCGCGCAACTGCGGCCGATCCATCGTCGCGGCGCCGCGCAAGGCCACGGGATCGAGAACTTGCGAGACGACTCCAGATGCAACCGGCACGATCGGCCTGGGTGCGTCCGTTCTGTCGAGTAGGCGACGCAGCTCGGCCTGAACAGCGGCCTCCTCGCGATCGATCCGCAGGAGCTCATCGGTCATGCCTGTGAGCTGGGTCTGCGCCTTGAGCACGTCCGCCTGAGCGGCCTGACCCGCCGCGTACCGCGCTTCCGTGACAGCCAGAAACTGGGCCAACGTCGCCCGGTTGCGCATGACGATGTCGCGCATTTGGTGCACGAGCACGAGCTCCACGTACGCTAGCCGGGCGTCGCGCAGGACGCGATTGACCGTTTCTTCGTAGCCGAAGGCCGTGCTCTCGGCGTCCGCGTTCGCCATGGCTTCCCGCAGCTTGCGCTTGCCAGGAAACGGCAGGCGCTGCGCGAGGCCGAGCATCTTCATCGTCATGTCCTCGCGACGGAAGCTCAGTGAATCGAGCGGAAGGTTCGCGACGCCGAGTTCGAGCATCGGGTCTTCGAGGCCCCCCGCCGGCGCGACGCGCTGGCGTGCGGCCTCGAGCTCCTGTCGCGCTGCCGCAATCTCCGGGTTGCGCGTACGGATCTCGCGCAGCAGCGAAGTGATCGTCGTCTCCCGGTCGCCGGCGTCGACGGGGGCTTCCGCTGCGTAGGCGCGAAGCGGTGCTGCCGCGACCATGACGACGAGCACGGCGGCCGGCCAGGTCGGTGGGCCCGGCCGCCACGGCTTCCTGGCGGGGCCGTGCGACCGGACACATAACAGCGCCGTCGACGCCCCGAGCTCCCACGCGAGGAAGCCCGCCAACGCAAAGCGCTCGGCGAGGCCGGGCGCCCGATTCCGGGCCACCGCCACGACCAGCCAAGCCAGCATCCCGCCGGCCACCGTTGCCGATACGTACGATGCTTTCGTCAGCCCGCGCCATGCGGGGTTGGCGGAGAATGCGGCAGAGAGCAGGAACAGGGCGATAAGCTCGATCGGGAACGAGGTGAATGCCGCGACGCGGTGCACGACTCCGGACACCGTCTCGGCACCGCCGGCAGGGTCCGTCGGAAATGCCGCCGCGATCAGCATGCCCGCGGCTGCAATTCCCAGGAACCGGACGGAAACGCTCCGCAAGATCCCGGGCGCAAGCGCGCGGGCGAAACCCGCGCTCAGCGCCAGGTTTCCCAGCGCGTGGGCGGCCGCGCCGAGCACGAAGATCCATCCGGCCGGGCCGTTGGCGAACTCGCTGACGTAGTGTCGCGTCCGGTTAGTGTCCGGCTGAAGCAACTCCAGCATGACGACCGAAAGCACGAACGTCAGGGCGCCGACGAGGCCTGCAAGCCCGTAATGCATCTGATCGGACGCTGCAGCTCGGTCGCCGCGCCGACCGTGCTTTCCGCGAAGCCACTCCATCGTTCGATCTCCCTTCGATCAGGATGCAGTCCCGATCCCCGGGAGCACGGCGATCAGGCACCTGTCGACGAATCTGCGCGGAAACATTCTGTAAAGTGTCTGCAAAGCGTCGCAATGATTTTGCGACCCCTCGCCGTTCATCATGATCGCCGGTGGTCTTTCCGGCGGCGGCTCGCCGGCCGGGTCGCTGCCATAGGGAAAGGCCACATGCACAGCAACTGGAAGATCACCGCATTCTCGCTCGCGGCCACCTTCGCCGCCGCATACGTCCTGTGCGCGACGTTCGATGCAGTCTTTCCGTCGTTCGGCCTGCTGGCGGCGCTTGGGCCAGCCAGTCCCTGGCCGATCGGTGGCAGCCTCGCCGGGTTTGCCGCCGGGATCGCGACTGCGGTGTCAGCGGGTTTCGTTCTGGGCGCGGTCTACGGCTTCGCTTACACCTTCTGGAGCAAGCGAATTCACACCTAGCCGCTTGCTGCTATGCGGGTTCTTTTCATGCGGGAGAGCCACCCGTGCCGCCCGGCGGGCGCCCCGCATTGCTGCCCACCCACATCTCCCAGAGCGAGCGAATGATCTGGATGGCGAGCGCGAGACCCATGAGCGCGCCGCCGACCACGACGACATTGGCGAACATTGGCTCGTACTTCGTGATCCACCAGGAGCCGATGTCCGCCCAGATCGCGACGAAGGGTGCCACGATGACGACCACGCGCAAGGCCCGCCGGATCTCGCTCATCGCGAAGATCGCGCCGGTCAGCAGGAAGATGATGCTGATCCCGAACAGGTGCACGTGCGACACGCGCGCGAGGGCCAGCAACGAGGGGCCGGTGTCGATCTGCGCGAGCGCTCCAACCTCCGCGAAGCTCGTGAGCGGCGGGATCGGCAGGCCGGACGCCGGGCTGTGACACGCTACGCACGCGCTGTCGAAGATCGGACGGACCTCGGAGTAGCCTTCCTCGGTCGCCCCGTCGCGCAACCAGCCGACGATCCTGGCACGGTCACGATCGCCGATCCGCCCCGACATGGAGCCGCGCAGCGCCGCTTCCAGCCGCGTGCCGCTGCGGTCGCCGTAGTACTTCACGGAGATCGCCGGCACCAGCGACATGCCCATGCGGCGGTGAGGATCGACGTCCTGGAGGAAGAGAAGGAGCATCGCTGCCATGAAACCCAGGCCCATCGTGAGCAGGAAGCACGTGAACAGGGCACGCAGGGCGGGCGGCAGCGAGCGCAGCGTCAGTCGGCCCACGGGATTTTCTGCAACACCGTCCATGCGGCGCCCCTCAGACGACGTATCGGTCCCAGCTTGCGTAGGAGTCCCTCACCGGCCCGCGCGGCAGCGCGAGCGCGATGAGGAGCGCCCCGCTCAACATCCCGTTCCAGACCGCGAGCGTCGAGCCTGCGCCTTCGATGAGCCACGGCGCCGCGACGAGCCAGGCGCCGAACGGAACGTTGAGGAAGCGGACGGCGCGGCCGACTTCGGCGAAGGCCATGATCGAGAACGTCACGACGAGCGCGCCGACCAGGTGATCGCTGTCGGCCATGTCGCCGGAGCTGCCGAACACGAGCCGGGTGAGGGTGAGCCACACGCCGATGCCGACGCTCGCGAGCAGCGTCGCCGGGAACGTGACGCCGCGCCCGCCCTGCCGGAACAACTCGCGGGTCGTGCCGAGGAGCCCAGTCGAGGTATCGTCGCCGCCGCCCGCCATCGCGTCGCCCGTCCAGAACGTCCGCCAGAACGGCTTGCCGCTGCGGCGCGACCACGCGAGGAACTGGCCCATGGCCACGAACTCGTCGAGTGAGTACGGGATCATCAGCGCCATCGCGAGCGCGGCGACCAGGCACAGTGTGCACCAGGTGCCGATCTGTATCGGCTGGATGACGATGAAGTAGATGCTGACGATGCCGAGCGGCAGGATCAGGATCGCGAGCGCCAGCACCATCCAGGGCATGGTGCGCCAGCGGTCCCGGCCGCCCATCCAGGTCATGACGAGCTCGAGCATGTAGACCACGGCGCCGAGCGCGCCATCGGCGATCGGCCAGGCCTTGGAGACGTCCGACGTTATGATGGTCTCGGTGCCGTTCATGACGCCTCTGGTCGAGTCGTTGCCGGCGAAGAATGGCTCCCAGACCGTATCGAGGTGTCCGAGCTGATAGGCCCCGAGCGTACGGGCGATGAAGAAGCCGATGAGGGCCAGCACGGCGATCGGCACGCGTTGCAGCCAGCTCGAGGGCGTGTAGGCCCAGCCGGGCGGAATGTCGGGCTTGCCCATCATGCCCGCCATGCTCATGCCCGGCATCATCGGGACTAGCACGGAGAACGCGATCACGAGCGCTCCGATAAGCGTGTCGTTGGCGTATGCCTCCGGCAGCGGCGTCCAGAACACGAGCGGCGCGAACAGCAGCCAGATGCCGACGAACGCGATAGCCCATTGCGCCCACGGATAGCGGCGGCCGGAGTGGGCGGCGAGCCGTCCGAGCACGATCAGCAGCGCGCCGCTCGCGATGTCGCTCCAGGTCATCGCGAGATTCCGCCACTCGAAGGACGGCAACCCGCGCTCCGCCATGACGCGCAGCTCAGTGGCGTCGGGAACGAACGTGCTGAGGTATCCGAGCGTCCACGGGCTGGTCAGCAGCCACAGGCCGAGCATCATGTTGACGTAGTGCGGCCAGAGCATCCGGCGATGCTCGTCGAGCGCCATGCCGGCATGTCCGGCCGTGTGCCGCCCCGAGTCCACGCCGGCGCGGGGAACCAGTGTCATGCCGCACTTGGAACAGCGGCCAGGCTCCCGCTGCACCACTTCGGGATGCATCGGGCAGGTGTACTCTGGCGGCTCGCCGCGGCCGCCATGTCGGTCATGCACGTGCATGACTTCGCGCAGATTGCGGCTCCAGCGCCGCCCCGCATCTCGGACAGTTGCCGGGCGTGTCCTGACAGACGTCGACGTGCATGGGACAGCCGTGCATCCTGCATTCCGGTGAGGCCTTCACCTTGGCCGCTCCCGCGGCTTTCTTCCTCATCGCCGCAGTCGGCTCCAGGCCGTGCTCGCGATACCAGCCCATGGGATCGGCCTGCATGGCCGCCACCATTTTCGGAAGCGTACTGCGCAGGGAGCGTCGCGGCTGCCAACCGAGAACCTCGCGCGCTCGCGTGATGTCGAGCGCGTAGTGATCGTTCGCGCGGTCGATCATCCAAGGCTTGATGAAGGGGTTCTGGCCGGGCATGTGATCCTGCAGCCAGGCGCCTACCTTCGCGACTGGCCCGGGGACATTCTGCGTCTCCGACGACTTGCCCTGAATGAGGCGCATGAACGAGTGCTGCAACTCGTCGTAGCTCAGCGTATCCGGCTCACCGATCAGGATCGTCGTTTCCGGCGGCAGCTGCGCGCGTCTCTCCACCGCCCGCTCGATGACGTCCACGACATCTTCGAGATGGATGAACGCCTGTCCATGCGACGTCTCTCCCGAATAGAGACGACCCGCGAGCTGCCGCTCGTGGATGCGCTGCATCTGGTGCGCCAGCGGCGGGGAGTGGCAGACATCGTCGTAGACACCGGCCAGGCGCAGAATCACCGCCGGAATGCTGCCGCGGTCCTCATGGATGACCGTTTCGGTCCTCACCTTTGATTCCGGGTACGCCCAGGTCGGCCCCAGCGGCCAGTCCTCGTTGATGAACTCGCCCGGCTCAGCCGGCCGATGCACCAGCATCGTGCTCGCGAACACGAACTGTTCGACCGCGAAGCCCTCGTGCAGGCCGTGCAGCAGGCGCTGCGTGCCGCGGACCGTGATCTCGTCGTACAGCGGGCTCGCCTTGCCGAGGAAATCGTAGTACGCGGCCAGGTGGATCACCGCCGCAAGCCGTGTCCCGTGATGCTCGCGGAGGACTTTGAATCCTTCGTTCACGCTCTCGTTCGATGCGATGTCCACCGCGATCCGCTCGCAACCCCGTGGCGGCGGCGCAGGAGCGTTCCGGTCGAAGCCGACGACATCTTCGAAGCGTCCCGCCAGCCGCCGCATCACGTCGGTCCCGATCCGGCCGTTGCACCCGGTGACCAGCACGAATCCATCCTCGCGATTCATGACGCCCGCCTCACTGCCCGAACGCGTCGCGAAGGTACTTGAGGACGGCGCGCACGTCCGCCTCGGTGAGCGCGGAATTTCCGCCTTTCGGCGGCATGGCCAGCGTCGATCCCGGGGATTTGTAACCCTGGATGACGTTGCGAACCAGCTCGTCATCGGACTTCGACAACGCTCCACCCTTCTTGCGCAGGCTCGGCACGCCCGGCAGCGTGCCCTGGCCGTCCTTGCCGTGGCAGGCGACGCAGGTGGAGTCGTACACCTTCTTCCCCGGATCCTCGGCCCGTGCCGGCGCCGCGGTTAGTGCGCCGAGGCCGACCAGCGTGATGACCGCCAGCGTGCATTTCATGGTCAGTTGCTCTCCTGCAGGAACCGGAGTATGTCCCGGGCCTGCTGCCCGGTGAGCCCTCCCCGGATGCGCATGTGCGTGACGACCGCGCGCCACTGGTCGTCGCGGAGTTCGCGCGGATCGCGCATCGCGTGGCAGCGCGCACATTGCCCGGCCCAGGCCTGTGCTCCGCGGGCAAATGCCTGTTCGTCCGGCACGATCTCCGCCGCCCGCGCACCCGAGGCAGCGAGCAATGCGATCACCGCAGCGCTCCAGGCTCGATACGTCATTTTCCGCTCGTGACCGTTCATGCAACCTCCGCGTCAGAAACCGTAAGCGATTTGCAGTAGCCACCGATTGCCGTCTTCCGGCGATCCCGCGGCGGCGTCGTTCCATTCGAAGGCGGTCTTGGCGACCGCGTTCGCGGTCAGCCAGTAGTTGACGCCGAACACCGCCTGGTCCAGCTCCATCTCCTCGTCGGGCGCCCGGAACTGCCCGTAGCGAGTGACGAGCTCCCACTTCGTTTCGGGCCAGGCATACGCGGCCTGCACATACCACGCGCGCCAGGCGGCCTTGTCCGGCGCCAGGCTCGCGGGCTCGGCGCCCACGCTCTGGCGCACGTATTCCCCGCGAAAGTCGAGCTGCTTGCCCCATTTCCAGCTGACGTCCACGCCATAGGCGTCGTAGTCGCGTGCGGGGTCGCCGTCGACCATCGTTTCGTCCGCGCTGGTCACCGCCGCCTCTCCGGTCGCCGCTGACAGCCCAATCTCCAGGCCGGAGACGGGCAACAGGCTGAGGCGGCCGCCCCAGACCTTGCCGCCCTCGGCATCGCGCGCAAAGCCTTCTGATTCCACCGCCATGATTTCTCCGTCCTCGGCTTCGAGTTCCGGCCCGTTGCCCACGTAGACGGCGTAGGTCCACAGGCCGTCCCTCGCGAGGGCGAATCCGCCGCGCAACTGCACGCCGAGCTCCGTGGCGGGCGCCGCACCGTCGTGGCCGAATCCCAGCGGAACGGACGGGAGCTTGTTGATCCACGATGGATGCAGGTTCTGCTGGAAATAGCCGATCGGGCTCAGGAACTTTCCCGCAATGAGCGCGACGTTATCGTTCAGCATTACGTCGACGGTCCCATATTCCAGTTCGATCTCGGTCTCTCCATCCTCGGCGACCAGGGTCGCGAACTCGGCCTCGAGCAGGATCCGGTCGAGATACTGGTAGTGGAAGATGGGATTGAACGATGCGAGATCGAAGCCTCCGTCGCCGCCCGACCGGTCGGCGTAGCCCGCGTCCGCGTAGCCCGCCAGATGAAATGCGGAATCGCGGGTCCGCCACTCGCCCGAGCTCCGCTCGAGATCCGCGAGCCTGCTGTCCAGCTGCTCCACGGTCACCTCGCTGCCCGGCTCCGCCTGTTGCTGGGCACGCGCGGGGACGACTACCGCGACGCCCAGCATGAGGGCCCCCGGAATCGCCTGCCACGAGGCTCGATTCGCTTCTCGTTTGCGCATCACGCTCGTCTCCTTTCCGTCATGACCTCACCCCGAATGTGGGCTCCGAGGTTTCGCCAAGCGAAGAAGCCGCCGCCAGGGCCGGGGCCCGTGCCGGAGTCGGCGGCGACTCCGCACGACCCGAATCCTTCAGCAGCCTCTCCAGCATCGGCCGCTCGACGACTTCGTGCTCGAGAAGGAGCCGTGCGAGAGAATCGAGCGTCGCGCGCTTCTCGCCGAGCGTGCGCTTGACGCGCTCGTGGGCATCCGCGACGAGCCGCGCGATCTCCTCGTCGATCTGCTGCGCCGTCCGCTCGCTGTAGGACCCGCTTCGCGCCGCTTCGTGCACGCCGAGAAAGACCTGGCGCGGCGCATCGAACGCCACGTGCCCGAGGCGGTCGCTCATCCCGTACTGCGTGATCATGAGCCGCGCCATGTCGGTCGCGCGTTGCAGGTCGTTCTGCGCGCCGGTAGAGATGTCTCCATAGACCAGCTCCTCGGCGACCCGGCCCCCCAGCAGGACGTCGAGCCGGTCGAACAGCTCGCTGCGCTTCAGGAGATAGCGGTCCTCGGTCGGAAGCTGCTGCGTGAACCCGAGCGCTCCGATGCCCCGCGGGATTATGGATATCTTGCTGACGTGGTCGGCATGCAGGCGGAACTCGGCGACTAGCGCGTGTCCAGCCTCGTGATACGCCACCGTCTCCTTCTCCGCAGGATTCATGACGCGGCTGCGCTTTTCCAGCCCCCCGACCACGCGGTCGATCGCGTCCTCGAAATCGCGCATTTCGACGGCTGGCTTGTCCCCGCGCGCGGCGCGCAGCGCCGCCTCATTGACGATGTTCGCGAGCTCGGCGCCGGCGAACCCCGCCGTCTTCGCGGCGACCACGCCGAGCTCCACGTCCGGCGCGAGCTTCACGTTCCGCACGTGCACCCGGAGAATCTGTTCCCGCCCCTTGATGTCCGGGCGGTCGATCGCTACGTGGCGGTCGAAGCGACCCGGGCGCAGCAGCGCCGGGTCGAGAATCTCCGGCCGGTTGGTAGCCGCCATGATGATGACGCCGTTCTTGGTGTCGAAGCCGTCCATCTGGACGAGGAGTTGATTGAGCGTCTGCTCGCGCTCGTCGTGCCCGGCGAGCCCGCTGAAGCCCCGCGCCTTGCCGAGCGCGTCGAGTTCGTCGATGAAGATGATGCACGGGGCCTTCTTTTCGGCCTGAGCGAACAGGTCGCGCACGCGCGCGGCCCCGACGCCCACGAACATCTCGACGAACTCGGACCCGCTGATCGACAGGAACGGCACGCTCGCTTCGCCCGCTACGGCCTTGGCGAGCAGCGTCTTGCCGGTACCGGGCGCGCCGACGATCAGCACGCCCTTTGGAATCTTGCCGCCCAGGCGGCGGTAGCGGTCGGGGTTGCGCAGGAACGCCACGACTTCCATCAATTCTTCCTTGGCTTCGTCGATGCCCGCGACATCGGCGAAGCGCACGCCCGTCTCCGACTGCACGTAGACCTTGGCCTTGCTCTGGCCGATCTCCATCATCGAACCCATGTGGTGTCCGCCCATGCCCCGACGCATGAGCAGGCTCCAGACGAAGACGAACACGACCGCTGGCAGCACGAGCGAGACGAGTGCGGAACCCCAGCGATTCTCCGGAACCGCTTCGTAACGGACCTCGGCCGCGTCCAGTTCCGCAGGGAGACCCGGATCCTCGACGCGCTGCGCGAGGATCCGATGGACGGCAGGCGCTCCTGCGCCCCCGCTCTTCGCTTCCCCCTGCGCCGGTGCGGCCGCTCCGGACAGCGACCGAAACACGTCGGCCGGGAGCAGACTCTCGGCGCCCTCGAGGCTCGCGGCCGCATCGACGGTCGCCCTGGCGACCCGCACGTCCGACAGTTTTCCCGCGCGCAGCAGCGTCTTGAAATCGCTGTAGGCCACCGGCTCCAGGTGCGGCCGGGCGAGGTATGCCTGCACCGCGAACAGCAGAACGACCGCCCCGGCGAAGTAGAGCAGGGTGAACTGGCGCCTGTCCTCCGTCACCGCGCACGCCCTCGTTCGCGTGGCGGCGGTCCGAGGTCTCGGCCCGGCCGGCTCGCATCGGCGATCATCCAGCGCATACCGGCCCTCCACCCGATTACCCGGCAGACATCGTGGGCGATCATCGGTGTGGATCGCGTCTCGCGGCGATCGCGATTCTGTCTCAGCGGCTACGTTGCCGCGGCGATTGGCAGCTCGAAGAAGAAAGTGGTCCCTCCCGCGCGCGAGCACTCGAATTCGATGGTCCCGCCGTGGAGCTCCAGGATGCCGCGGGCGATCGACAGCCCGAGACCGGAGCGCCCGGTCTCCGGCGAGCGGCTGGCATCTCCGCGGTAGAAGCTGTCGAACACGCGATCCCGCTCGCTTTCGGGTATTCCCGGACCCGAGTCGTGCACGTCAAGGCGAATCGCGTTCTGCCGCGGAGTCAGGCGCAGAGTCACGCGGCCGTCGGATCCCGCGTGACGAACCGCGTTGTCCACGAGATTGTCCACCGCACGGCCGATGAGCACGATGTCGCCCACTACGAGCGGAACGCCTCCGGGCGGCTGCTCCACGCCGACCTCGACACCGAGGCTCCGGGCGGCGCTACGGCAGGTCACCACGGCGTCCTGCACGATATCCCCCAACTGAAACGGCTCGGGGGATATCGGCACCTGCCGCGCGTCGAGGCGGGCGACCTCGAGAACCTGCTCCACGAGGCGCACGAGCCTGCGGCACTGGAGCAGGCTCACGTCTAGGTACTGCCGTCGTTCCGCGACCGGCGACGCTTCCGCCTCGGCCAGCGCTTCCAGATGCGCCTGGAGCGTCGCAAGCGGCGTCCGCAGGTCGTGCGAGACGTCATCGAGGAGACGCCTCCTGATCTCGTCGGTTCGCCGCAGCTCGCGAACCTGCTGGCCGACGCGCGCCGCCAGTTCCATGAAGTGGCCTCGCAGCCGGCCGATCTCGTCTTCGGGATGGCTGTCATCGGGCGGTGGCACGGGCGGCAGTCCGAGGTAGCGGCTCTCGCGGAACTCCTCGATGCTCTCCTGGAGAGTCGCCAGCCTGCGCGTCAGCAGCCGGAGAAACAGCACGCTTCCGGCGACCGCCAGCGCAACGGCTGCGAGCAGGACTCCGGCGCCCTCCCCGATGGCATAGCTCGTCTTCAGTCCATCCGCCGGTGACCTCTGGCTGTGCCGGCTCAGGACGACGTACAGGTACGCCGCCGGACAATCGGGAATCGACAGCTGAGCCGCCGAGAACACGCCCCGTCGGTTTTCGTCCGCCGGATCGTCGCCCAGAAGTGGCAGCTGCCCACGCTCGTCCAGGAAGCGTTCGATCGGCCCCAGGGCGACCCGGTCGCGCACGACCGTGCGTCCCGGCGCCGACGAAGCAAGAATCGACCCCCCGGCATCCAGAACGTACACGTCCACGCTCGGATTGATCGAGGTGATTCTCTCCAATGAAGCCGCAAAGTTGTGCGCGGTGAGCGGCGGATCGCGCACGAGCAGACTGGCATCGACGTACTGTCGCGCGAGTGCGCGATGTGTCAGCTGGTCGAATTCCAGGTGGTAAGTCTCGTGCGAGACGCGCATTACCAGGACGAACACGCCGGCCATGAGCGCGCCGAAGCCGAGAAAGAGCAGCAGCAGCTTCGCGAAAAGAGTCCGCGGAGCGATCACGCGGACGCTTGATCCGTCACGAACTTGTAGCCTACGCCCCACACGGTCTGCAGCAGCTCCGGTCGCGCCGCGTCCTTTTCGATCTTGGCCCGCAACCGATTGATGTGGCAATTGACGGCGTGCTCGTAGCCGTCGTGACTGTACCCCCATACGGCGTCCAGCAGCTGCGCGCGGGTGTAGACCCTTCCGGGATGCTGCGCGAAGTGCAGCAGCAGGTCGAACTCCTTGTGCGTCAGCGTGACGGGGCGGCCGTGCGACATCACCTCCCGGGAATGCGGATCGATCGACAGCACGTCGGCGAATCTGATGGCCTGGCCCGCATCGCCGGCTTGCGCGGCGAGATGATCGACGCGACGAAAGATCGCTTTCACCCGGGCGGTGAGCTCGGCCACGCTGAATGGCTTGGTCATGTAGTCGTCGGCGCCCATCTCCAGGCCGAGCACCTTGTCGACCTCCGATGCGCGCGCGGTGAGCATGAGCACCGGCACGTAGGTGCGCCGGATCCGGAGCCGACGGCAGATCTCGAGGCCGTCCATCCCCGGCAACATGATATCCAGCACGATCAGGTCGAAGTGCTCGGATTCGGCGAGCCTGAGACCCGCATCGCCGGAAAAGGCGAGCCGCACGGCGCAGGAAAGTCCCTCAAGGTGACGCTTGAGGATCCTTGCCAGGTTCTGCTCGTCCTCGATGATCAGTACATTGCGGGACATCTTCACCGCCAGCGGGACTGCGGTACCCTTGCATTCTACGTTCGGGTCCGCCGCATTCCTCTCGTAATCGTCTCAGGCGCGGGCCAGGCGCGCGGTCTTCAGACGAGGTACACGGGTGCGAAACCGCCGCCCGGCGTCCGAAAGTTGGTCGTCTGCCCCTGGTACAGGCGGGCCGCGATGAGCTGGATCCGGCCCGCGTAGACATAGCTTCGAAAATCGACCTTGAGAGTCGGCCCTTCCGGACCGGCCGCTGCCAGGCGCTCTCCCGGCGGCACGACGCGCTGGGCGACATAATCGCCGCCCACGATCTGCGCGAACGTCCGGCGGGTCAGCTTGTCGCCGCGATAGGAGCCGCGGCTTCCAAAACCTCTCGCCGGCTTGAAGAACCATGCCCCCCTGTCGCGCCACCAGCGATCCGCATCCGCGGCCGCGACGATCTCCGTCCTGGGTATGCCTTCAACCAGGGTTCGGATGCACGCCTCTTCCGCGCCGATGCCCCGCAGGCGCTCCGCATCGCTCAGGAGCGCCAGATTGCGCTTGTTGCCAAACAGCGCGTGCGCATGAGGATGCGGCGTCACCACCACATCTCCATCGGCATAGGCCTGCGCCAGCTGCCCGTGCTGCGCGTGCCCGAGATAGAAGTCCGTGAGCCGGTTGTAGACCATGTCGATTCGCCGGCCGCCGAACCACAAGGCCCCGCGCTCGTGACGCAGCGCACCCGGCGCCGCAATCACCGCCGGGATGCCGCGCGCTTCGAACAGGCGCCGGAACATCAGGAACTCCGGGTACAGGTACTGGGTTTCCGGCGCGTCGTCGACGATTGCAACGCAGCCGAAGGGCGATTCCCCGCGTGCCGCGCGCCATTCGGCGACGAACATGCGGAAGAAAGTCTCCTCCAGATCCCCGGCATCGGCCTGGTGATGCGTTAGCCTACGAACTGCCGTGCAGCAGGCCCGCTGCGCGCGGCGCAATGCGGCGTTCAGCATGGCTCCGCCGGCGTTGGTGTTGATCTCGATCAGCCTTGGACCGCCGACGGTCAGGTGGAAATCGAAGCCCAGGAATGCACCGAGAGGGCCGGGCGCCCGCCGCGCGATCGCCGGCGCGTCCGACATGACCGACTCCCGAAAACCGGCCAGACCGGCTGCCACGTGAATCGCCTCGACCAGACTCTTCATGCCTTCGACCTGCGCACGCGCGACGAACACGGGGACTGCGGAGAACAGGTGCGGGTGCGTTTCGATGAGACGACCGGTAACGCCGCTGGGCTTCAGGTCGGCTTCCAGCTGATGCTGCAGAGCCGCCACGTCCACGCCCACGCAGAAGCACTCCCGATTCAGCCACTCCGCGTTGAGTCGAGTCCGACGCGGTGCCTTGCGAGTCTTCTGCATGCGGCTAACCTGTCGGCACCCGAGCGCGCCGTGTTTCCTGCGCTACCATGAGCTCTTCCCGCGTCCTGACGACCCAGACCGCCGCCGAGGAATCGGATGTCGATACCTCGCGGTCGCCGCCGGACGCGGAATTCTTCTCCGGATCCAGTCGGATTCCGAGGCACTCGAGACCGCGGCAGACGCGTTCTCGCAAACTGGCGGAGCCTTCCCCCACGCCACCGGTGAACACCAGTGCGTCCACCCCGCCGAGCGTCACGGCCAGCGAGCCGACGGCGGACCTGATCCTGTCCTCGTAGATTTCGAGCGCAAGCCGCGCGCGCGGGTTTCCGGCCCCGGCCGCACGCTCGACGTCTCGAAAGTCGTGCGATATGCCCGACACGCCCAGCAAGCCTGATTCGTGCTCCAGGGCTGCGGCAATGGCTTCCGGTGCGAGCCGTTCGTCGCGCTGCAGGTGTACGAGGATGCCGGGATCGACCGAACCGGCGCGCGTGCCCATCATGAGCCCCTCGAGCGGCGTGAATCCCATCGTTGTCGCGACGGCGCGGCCTTCGCGGACCGCCGTGGCCGAACAGCCGTTGCCGAGATGAGAGATAACGACGCGGGAGCCGCGCCGCCCGGACTCGAGCTCCGCGACGCGGCTCGCGCAGTATTCGTGGCTGATGCCGTGGAACCCGAACCGGCGTATGCCCCACTCGGCGTGCCAGGCCCACGGCAGCGGATAGACCTGCGCACGCAGGGGCAAATCCGCGAAGAAGGCCGTGTCGAAGACCGCCACCTGCGGCACCGGCCCGAGCGCCGCTTCCGCAGCCTCGATGACGGCCAGCGCCGGCGGGTTGTGCAGCGGAGCGAGGTTCGCGAACTCGCGGATGCGCGCCTTCACGGCTGCGTCGACGGCGACGCCGGAGCGAAAGTGCGCTCCGCCGTGCACGACGCGGTGGCCGATGGCTGCGACACCATGTCCCTTCTTGCTCGCGATAATGCCCCCGCCTTCGAGCGCCGCAAGCACCTCGCCAACCGCTGCGCCATGGCCCGTGGCCGCAACGTCCGTCCGCAGCAACTCGGCGCCGACGGCATCCCGAACGACGGCGACACCTCTGCCGTCGCGCCACTCGACCGCACCGCCCGCCAGCGCGCGGAGTTCCGTGCCGCCGAAGCAGCCGAACTTCAGCGTGCTCGACCCGCTGTTGAATACCAGGATCAGTCCGCCTGCCATTTCCAGTCCCGGATCTCGGGCAGGTCGTCGCCGTGCTGCACGATGTAGCGCTTGTGCCGCGCGCGCTCCTCGCGCATGCGCCGCTTGATCTCAGCGGCGCTGCCTGCGAGCGCCGGCACGCGGTCGGCTACGTCCATCACCAGGTGGAACCGGTCGATGTCGTTCAGGACCGCCATGTCGAACGGCGTCGTGGTCGTGCCCTCCTCCTTGTAGCCGCGCACGTGCAGGTTCGCGTGATTGGTCCTGCGGTACGTCAGGCGATGGATCAGCCACGGATAGCCGTGGTAGGCGAAGATGACTGGCCGGTCCCGCGTGAAGATCCGGTCGAACTCCGCATCCGACAGGCCGTGCGGGTGCTCGCGCTCGGGTTGCAGCGTCATGAGGTCGACGACATTGACGACGCGCACGGACAGCGACGGCGCATGCCGACGCAGCAGATCGACCGCGGCCAGCACCTCGAGCGTCGGCACGTCCCCCGCGGCGGCCAGCACCACGTCCGGGCCACGGCTCGCCTCGCGGCCCGCCCACTCGAAGACGCCGACGCCCGCGGCGCAGTGGCGTTTCGCCGCGGCCATGTCGAGCCACTGCGGCGCGGGCTGCTTGCCGGCCACGATGACGTTCACGAGGTTACGCGAGCGCAGGCAACAGTCGGCGACGCACAGGAGCGTATTGGCGTCCGGCGGCAGGTACACGCGGATGATGTCCGCCTTCTTGTTGACGACCAGGTCGATGAAGCCGGGATCCTGGTGGGAGAAGCCATTGTGATCCTGGCGCCAGACGTGCGAGGTCAGCAGGTAGTTGAGCGAAGCGATGGGCCGGCGCCAGGGCACCTCGCCGCAGACCTTGAGCCACTTGGCGTGCTGGTTGAACATCGAGTCGACGATGTGGATGAACGCCTCGTAGCACGAGAACAGGCCATGCCGGCCTGTCAGCAGGTAGCCCTCCAGCCAGCCCTGGCAGGTGTGCTCGGACAGGATCTCCAGCACGCGGCCTTCCGGCGACAAGTGCTCATCGCCGGGATCGCGCATCGCCATCCAGGCGCGGTCCGTCGCCTCGAACACGGCGCCGAGGCGGTTCGATGCGGTTTCGTCGGGACCCACGATGCGGAAGTTCCGTGCCCGCTCGTTGCGCCTGACGACGTCGCGCAGGTACGCGCCGAGGATGCGCGTCGCCTCGGCGGTCGTGGCGCCGGGCGCGGGCAGCTTCACTGCGTATTCGCGAGGGTCCGGCAGCCTGAGATCGCGAGGGCGCCGGCCTCCATTGGCGTGCGGGCTGGCGCCCATTCGCCGCCCGCGCCGCGGCAGCTGCGACGTGATCGACGGCTTCGGCGCTCCGGCGGCGTCAAAGAGCTCTTCTGGACCATAGGATCTCATCCAACGTTCCAGGGCGGCGAGATGCCCGGGCTTTGCGGCGATCTCGGCCAGCGGAACCTGATGGGATCTCCAGCTGCCCTCCGTCTTCCGTCCATCCACCTCCCGGGGACCGGTCCAGCCCTTCGGGGTGACGAGCACGATCACGGGCCAGCGCGGGCGGCCGCGGAGTCTGCCGCTGCGTGCCCGCCGCTGGAACCGGTCGATCTCGCCGCAAGCGGCGTCGAGCGCCGACGCCATCTGCCGGTGCACGAGGCCGGGCTCCGACCCCTCCACGAAGAACGGCCGATGGCCGAACCCCGCGAAAAGGGCTTCCAGCTCCGCCCGCGGAATGCGCGCAAGCACGGTCGGGTTGGCGATCTTGTAGCCGTTCAGGTGCAGGATCGGCAGCACGGCGCCGTCGCGCGCGGGATTCAGGAACTTGTTGGAATGCCAGGCCGCGGCCAGCGGCCCGGTCTCGGCCTCGCCGTCGCCGACGATGCAGGCGACCGTGAGGCCCGGATTGTCGAACGCGGCGCCGTACGCATGGGCGAGCGAGTAGCCGAGTTCCCCGCCTTCGTGGATCGAGCCCGGCGTCTCCGCCGTCGCATGGCTGCCGACGCCCCCGGGAAAAGAGAACCGGCGGAACAGCCGTCGCATGCCCCGCTCGTCCCGCGTGACTTCCGGGTACCGCTCGCTGTAGCTGCCCTCGAGCCAGGTATTCGCGAGCAGGGCCGGCCCGCCGTGGCCGGGCCCGGCGACGAAGATCATGTCCAGGTCACGTCGGCGTATGACGCGGTTCAGGTGCGCATAGACGAAATTCAGCCCCGGCGTCGTGCCCCAGTGCCCGAGCAGGCGGGGCTTGACGTGCTCGGGCCGCAGCGGTTTCCGCAGCAGCGGATTGTCGAGGAGATAGATCTGCCCGACCGACAGGTAATTCGCGGCGCGCCAGTAGGCGTGCAGGCGTTCCAGTCCCGTGCCGCCGCGCCATCGTGTCCCGACCGACATTCTCATCTCCTGAATGCGATGACTGCCGAGGCGAACAGTACGGCGCCGATCACGAACAGCGCCAGCGCCTGACGCCAGAGATCCTCGAAACCGGAACCCTTCAGGAACACGCCGAGGATCACTTCCATGTAGTGCCGGAGCGGGCTTACCTGGGAGGCGACCTGAAGTGCGTCCGGCATGCTCTCTACGGGAACCATGGTGCCGGACAGGAACAGAAGCGGGAACAGGCCGAAGAATGAGACGAGCAGAGCCTGCTGCAGGGTCCGCGTCACCGACGCAATCAGCACACCGAGACTGATGGCGCTCACGAGGAAGAGTCCCGTCAGGGCCAGGAACGTGCCGAGACCGCCGCGCATCGGCACGTCGAACGCGTGCGCCACCAGCAGGCTCGGAAACACGGCGAGCAGGCACATCACGAGCGTCGGCAGGGTCTTGGCGACGAACAGCTCCGCGACGGATATCGGCGTCACCATGAGCTGTTCGATCGTGCCGGCTTCCTTCTCGCGGACGATCGACGCGGCCGGCTGGATGACGCCGATCATCATCGATGCGAGTGCGATCATCGAGAGCACCATGAACGACGCGAAGGACAGGCTCTGGTTGTACCAGATGCGCCGCTCCACTCGCACCATGCGCACGGCGTGCCCGAGCCGCGCGGCCCGTTCCGCTTCGAATTCCCCCAGGATCCCGAGCGCATATCCCCGCGCGATGGCAGCCGTGTTCGAGTTCGTTCCGTCCAACAGCAGCTGCACGGGCGCGGCCTCGTTCCGGGACAGGCGCCGGGCGAACCCGCGCGGGATCACCAGGGCCATCGCCGCCCGGCCGGACTGCAACCATCGCCCGGCCTCCGCTTCGGTCGCGGGCCGCCCCACGGCGCGAAACTCCTGCACGACGGTGAAGCGCTCGACGAGCTCGCGGCTGCGGGGGCTGCCGTCCTGGTCGACGATCGCGAGCGCCACGTGCTTCACGTCGAAGGTCAACGCCACCGTGCACATCACGACTTCGGCCGTATACAGGAACAGGATCAACGCGAGCATTGCCCGGTCCCGGCAGAACTGGATCGTCTCCTTGACCAGCAGGCTCCCGAATCGCCGCCCCACTTCAGGCCACCTTCTTGCGGAAGCGCCAGGCGGCCAACCAGAAGATGGCGAACGTATACGCGAGGAGGGCGCCGGCGTTGACCCACACCTCGCGCAGCCCGGCACCCTTCATGACGATGTCCCGGGACGTCTCCACGAAGTACTGGCCCGGAAACGCGGCGGCATAGAGCTGCAGAGCGTAGGGCATCGTGAAGATCGGGAAGAGGAAGCCGGAGAACAGGAACGACGGCATCAGCGTGAGGACCAGCGCGAGTAGCATGGCCACCACCTGCTTGTCCGTCAGCGTGGAGACGAGCAGCCCCAGGCCGACGGTACAGAAGACGTAGATCAGCGAGATCGCGAAGAGCAGGCCGAGGTCGCCGCGGAACGGCACTTCGAACCACGTCAGGCCAAACCCCACCACGAGCAGCACCTGCACGAAGGCGATGAGCCCGTACGGCAGGAGCTTGCCGGCGATGAACTCGGCGCTCGTGAGGGGGGAAGCGAAGATCTGCTGGATCGAGCCCGACTCCTTCTCCCTCACCACTCCGAGCGCCGTCAGCAACGGGGGAAACGCCAGCAGGATGACGCCGAACAGGCCCGGCACCACGTAGTTGACGCTGCGCATCTCCGGGTTGTACCAGACGCGCAGTTCCGGACGGAGCAGAGGCCGCGCCGGCGGCGACGCCTCCTGCACGATCGCATCCGCGTAACCCGCGACGATCTGCGCCGTGTTCGAGAACGTGCCGTCGACGATGACCTGAACCGCGGACGGCCTGCCGCGGGCGAGGTTCCGGCCGAAGGACGCCGGAATCACCAACGCCAGCTTGACGACCCCGCGCTCGAGTGCCTCGTCCAGCTCGCGTTCACCGGATATGGAGTGGACCAGCTCGAAATAGCCGCTTTGCGCGAACGCGTCGATCAGGCGCCTGCTCTCCGGTGAGCGGTCCTCGTCCCAGACTCCGAACGGAACGTCCTCGACGTCGAGCGTGATGGCGTAACCGAACAGGAAGAGCATCACGAGCGGCATCAGCAGCGACACCCAGATCGTGACCGGGTCCCGCGAGATCTCGCGGGTCTCCTTGCGGGTGACTGCGAGTATGCGCCGGATGTCCATGCAGGCCTGGGATCTCCGTCAGCTCGCGGTGCGAGCGTCTTCGATGTAGCGAAGGAACACGTCCTCGACGCCGCTCGTCTCGGGGAGGCCGGACCTGCCCTGCAGCTCCGCCAGGGACCCCATGCCGATGAAGCGACCCCTGAACATGAGCCCGAGGCGATGGCAGTAGGACGCTTCCTCCAGATAGTGCGTGGTCACGAGTGCCGTCATGCCCCGGGCGGCGAGGTCGTGCACGAGCCGCCAGAAGCGATGGCGCGACAGCGGGTCGACGCCCGAGGTCGGCTCGTCGAGAAAGAGGACTTTGGGCCGATGCATCACACTGCACGCGAGCGCCAGACGCTGGCGCACGGCTCCCGATATCTCCGCGACCTTGCGCGCCCCGATGCCTCGCAGGCCGGCCGTATCAACTGCCCAGGCGATCGCCTCGGCGCGCGCCACGCCGCGCAGTGCGTAAACGCCCGCGAAGAACTCCAGATTCTCCCCCACCGTGAGGTCCGGATAGAGCGAGAACCGCTGCGACATGTAGCCGATGCGCCAGCGCAGGCGTTCGGCCTCGCGTGGCACGGCCAGGTCCGCGACCGCCACCTCTCCGGCCTGGAACGCCTGCAGGCCGCAGAGGATGCGGATCAGTGTCGTCTTGCCGGCCCCGTTCGGCCCGAGGAATCCGAATACCTCGCCGGCGCGGAGCTCGAGGGAAACGTCGTCGACGGCCGTGAAGTTCCCGAAACGGCAGGTGACTCCCTGCGCCCGCACGGTTGTCGCCGGCGGGCGCGGGCCCGTCGCCGCGCCGTAATCGGCGGTCGCGCCGAGTGGCCCGGCGGCGCTCTCGACCGTGCCGCGGCTCTCGGCAGGCACGAGTGCGGCGAACATGTCCTCGAGCCGGGCGGGAACGGCGCGTGCACCTTCGATGGAGGGCCCCGCCTCATTGCCGTAGCCGGCCGTTCGGTCGAGCTGGAATCGCAACTTGCCCGGCAGCCGCGCGAAAGCGCGCACCGCGGGGGCCGCGGCGAGTTCACGCTCGATCCGCGCCGGGTCCGTCATCGGCGCTTCGAACACCAAACCCTCCGCGAGCGCCTTCAGCTCACCCGGCGTGCCGCCGGCCAGCATCCGACCCTGGTGCAGAAACGCGAGCCTGTCGCAACGCTCGGCCTCGTCCATGTACGATGTCGCGAGGACGATCGCCGCGCCCTGGCGGCGGAAGTCCTCCAGCAGCGCCCACAGCTCGCGCCGGGATAGGGGATCGACGCCGAGGCTCGGCTCGTCGAGCAGCAGCACCCGCGGTTCGTGCACTAGATTCGTGCACAGGGCGAGCTTCTTCTTCATGCCGCCCGACAATCGGTCGGCTCGCCGGTCCGTGAAGGCCTCGAGCCCGGCCATCCGCAGCAGACGCCCGCGGCGCTCCCGGAGCAGCCGAGGTTCGACGCTGCGCACCGCGGCCGCGAATTCGAGGTTCTCATCGACCGTCAGGCGCTCGTACAGCGTGAAGCCCTGGGACATGTAGCCGATTCGCGCGGTGACCGCGTCGGCGCGCCCAACGGTGTCGAATCCCAGCACCTCGCAGCTTCCGGACGTGGGGTCGAGAATCGCCGCTAGCATCTGCAGCAGTGTGGTCTTGCCGCTGCCGTCCGCGCCGACGATGCCGAAAATCTCGCCCGGCAGGATCTCGATGCCCACTCCCTCGAGCGCGACCACGGCCCGGAAGCGTCGCCCCAGGTTCCGCGTGACGATCGCCGGCACGGGCCGCGACTGCACTGGATCGGGCGCCACTCCGCCGCGCCCTAGCGAGGAACTACGAGGTCGGCCGGCCAGGTTCTTCCGGCGTTCCAGCGCACCCAGGCATCCACCGGCATGCCGGGCTTGAGCTCGCCGGCGGGATTGTCGACGGCGAGCGTCACACCGAACACCAGTCGGGTGCGCTCGTCCGGTACGTGGATGTCGCGAGGGGTGAACTGCGCCTGCTGGTCGATTCGGCTCACCGCACCCGCCAGGAGGCGGTCTGGATACGCGTCCGTCCGGATGCGCGCCTCGTTGCCGAGCCTCAGTTTGCCGACGTCCTTTTCGGGAACGTAAATCTTGACCTCGACCCGGGTCAGATCGACCAGCGTCGCGATCGGTCGCCCGGGTGTCGCGAACTCGCCGGGCTCGATCGACTTGGTCAGCACCGTTCCCGTGAGCGGGGCCGCGACGCTCGTCCTGGCGAGTTGCGACTCCGCCAGCTCAACCGACTTGTCCGCGGCTTCGATCCGTTTACCTGCCTGGCTCAGCGACGTCTCGAGCCCCTCCGCACGCCCCATGGCCTCGGCCAGCGCGTTGGCGGCCTCGTCCCGCCGCTGCGCGGAGATGCGGCCGTCGCGGGCGAGCGTGGCGTAGCGTTCGTCGTCGATCCGCAAATTGGCCACGTGATGCCGGATCGTCTGCAGGTCGCGCCGCAGGCGGTCGCGGTCGCGTCTCGCGGCCTCGCGCTCGGCCAGGACGCGCTCGAGTTGCGTCTGCAGATCCCTGGCGTCGAGTCGCACCAGCTCCTGGCCCTGCTTCACTTCAGCTCCCTCGACGAGGGCGCTCTCGAGCACCAGCGCCGACACCTCGCTGGCCACGGTGACCTCGGTGCCCTCGATCCGCCCGCCGCCGTAAAGAAAGCCATCCGGCAGGCTCGGAGGCGCGAGCCATCGATAGGCCGTATAGGAGCCAGCGGCCAGGATCACAAGGAGTAACGGCGTCCAGATCCAGCGTCGCATCGTCATTGCAGTTCTCCTTGGGGTTCAGCCCTTGTCCAGAGCCGCATCAGCGGCCTGTCAGGTTCGCGCCGCGCAGCCGCGCCAGGATCCAGGTCGCGACGGCCGCCGTCGTCATCGCGATGGCGGCGGCGGCCAGGATTACCACGAGCAACCCCATCCAGACCCAGCGTCGCATCGTCACCGCAGGTCTCCCAGGGGTTCAGTCCTCGTCCGCAACCGCGTCAGCGGCCTGTCAGGTTCGCGCCGCGCAGCCGCGCCAGAATCCAC
>CAZVIF010000012.1:0-45708 GCA_964626745.1 uncultured Steroidobacteraceae bacterium | reverse complement strand
GCAACCGCGTCAGCGGCCTGTCAGGTTCGCGCCGCGCAGCCGCGCCAGAATCCACGCCACGACAGCCGCCGCCGCCATCGTTGTGGCAATGATCGCAAAGGAGCCGTGCGGCACCGCGATGAACAGCAGGCCGATCACGGCCGATCCCGTCGCCTGCCCGAGGTTGCCTGCGGCGTTCTGATAGCCGGTGGCCGATCCGGCCGCCCGTTCGGCCCCCTCCACGATGGCAACACTCAGCGTCGGCAGTAGCAGGCCTGAACCGACCGCAATGAGGGCCACCAGACCTGCGACGGCTCCGAAGGCGGAAACGCCCGCGATGGCGACGAAACCAGCGGCCATCAGGATGAATCCGCCGACGACCAGCCACGCGGACTGCAGCCGATTTCGCAACCGTTCGAACAGCAGAGCCTGGATCAGGAGCATCACCAGACTACACGTGACGAACAGCCAGCCCAGTTCACCGGGCGTGAAGCGCCAGGCACGCTGGCTCTGCAGGGAAAGACCGACCTCGAATGCGCCGAGACCGAAAGCGCCCAGTGCACTCAGGATCAGAAGGCCGCCCTGCGAGCGCGGACCATCCGTGGCTTCGCTCCCGCCCGCCGGCTTGGCCCGTGCCATGGCGGCCCGGGAAGGCTCCCGTTTCAGGGCGACCCAGAGCGCCGCCAGGAGCGCAACTGCGGCCGTTGCCCAGATGGGAACTGCGGTCAGGTGCAGCGCGTCGTCGCGCCACGCAGGAAGGGCCGCCATGATACTGTGGACCGCCCCGGTCAGCGCCGGCCCGACCAGAAAACCCGCGACGGCCGCGGCGCTCATCCATCCGAGATGACGGGCACGGGAAGCTTCATCGCATCGCGAGACGATCAGCGCGGCGGTTGCGGGCAGGAGCCCCGAAGCAAAGGCGCCCGCAACGAGCCGCGACGCGTAGCCCTCCGCAAGAGAGTCCGCGGTACCGAGCCAGAGCGTGGACGCGGCGTACCCGACGAGACCGACCAGAAGTACGCCGCGCGGTCCGCGGCGATCCGTCACCCGGCCCCAGAGAGGAGCTGCGACCACGAATGCGCCCACGTAGATCCCGGTGAGCAGGCCCGCATGCAGCGGTAGCGCGTCGGCCGGAGAACCTCGATGCAGCTGCTCGAGCAGGTCCGGGAGCACGGGAAGCATGGCGCCGTAACCCAATGCGACGCTGAACAGCGGCAGCAGGAGAAGAATCGTCTCGCCCCGCCGCAATGCCTTCGGGGGCTGATTCTCCGGTTCGGTCGGCTGCACGCCCGCTAACCCCGCGCTTCCGGCGCATGCCGGTCCGGTGCATGAGTGGTCAACGCGGCGGTGCGCCGCGCCTGATCGGCCACGAGCGCCGCCAGGTCGATCCGGTTCGACTCGTGTGGAATGGAGTTGGTGGTCACGATGCGGCTCGCCCCGGCCGCCAGGAGACTTTCGTAGGCCTGCGCGGCGAATACTCCGTGAACCGCGAGGCATACGGGCCCAGGCAGCCCCGACCCCGTCCATTGCCGGACGGTTTCGATCATCGTCCTCGCCGAGGAGATGATGTCGTCGATCAGGATCGCCGTGCGGCCGGCGTACATCTCCTGCGCTGGCACCGCAGAAACCGATACGTCGCGGTCGCCGCGACGCGTCTTCTCCAGCACCAGGTGTGGACAGGGCACGGCCGCGGCGACCGCGCGCACCCACTGCTCGCTCTCCGCGTCGGGTCCCACCAGCAGCGGTTCCGGCACGTTGTCGCGCACCCAGTCCGCCAGGAGCGGGGCGGCATGCACGACCGCGGCCGGTATCGAGTAGATCTCCGCCAGCGACTTGCGTCGGTGCAAGTGCGGATCCACCGTCACCAGCCAGTCGAAGTGCGACGAGACCAGCCGCGCGAACGTCGCTGACGTCAGCGCCTCACCCGCCGCGAACCGCCGGTCCTGACGCATGTACGCAAGATACGGAGCGACGAGGCCCACCGACCGCGCGCCGAGATCGCGCAGTGCATCCGATGCGAAGGCGAGCGGCAGGAAGCATGGGTCCGGGTCGCGCAGCGTGGCGAGCACGGCCACGGCCCGCTGCCGCACGTCCGTGTCGATGCGGAGGTAGGTCTCCCCGTCCGGAAAGCGGCGGGTCGAGAATGCCACCGGTTCGGCGTCCAGAGCCGCCTGCAAAGACGCGCCGAGCGGCTCGTTCCCGGGCCAGGTCAGCAGGAGCGGCTTCATGCCTCGTCCACCCTCACGATGTCCGGGTGCCGGCCCGCGAACTCGAGCGCGTAATCCAGTTCGCCCCGCGCCTGGGCGTGCACCGTGTACAGCGGCTCGCCCGGTTCACGGCGGTCGCCAAGGCGGGCGTGCAGTTCGACGCCGGCAGCCGGGGCGCGCGGCGCACCGGCGAGCTTCGCGACGCGGGCGATGCGCCGATTGTCGATGGCGCTGCAGACGCCTCTGCGCGTGGCGGTCACGACCTGCGTGAGCGCCGCGCGCGGCGGCTCCCGTCGGCCGCCCTGCGCGCGACAGATGGCCTCGAACTTGGCGAGCGCTTCCCCGTGATCGAGCAGCCTGGTCGCCTCGCCCAGGCCTTGGCCGGGCGACACCGCCGGGGACAGCTCGAGCACCATTCCGGCGAGCGCGAGGGCGCGCTCCCGAAGGTCGTGCGGCCCGTCACGCTCGCGGCGCAGGACCGCGAGCACGTCGCGCGCCTCGAGCGATGGCCCGATGCCGCGACCCACCGGCTGCATGCCGTCGCTGACATGCACCCTGAGGTGGGCGCCCAGCGCGCTTGCCACCGCCTCGAGACGCGCACCGAGCGAGGCGGCGGCATCGGCAGACCGGACCTTCGCGGTCGGTCCGACCGGCATGTCGATCAGGATGCGCGTCGACCCTGCGGCTATCTTCTTGGACAGCACGGAGGCGACCAGCTGACCCTCGCTGTCGAAATCGAGGGGCCGCTCGACCCGGATCAGCAGGTCATCCGCCGGGCTCAGGCGGACATTGCCGCCCCAGACGATGCAGCCGCCCTCCTGATCCACGACGCGTCGCATCTGCCGGAGGTCGAGATCGACCGGCGCGAGGACTTCCATGGTGTCCGCCGTGCCGGCGGGGGACGTGATCGCGCGTGACGAGGTCTTCGGAATCGTCAGCCCGGCCGCGGCGACGATCGCGACGACGATCGGCGTCGTGCGGTTGCCCGGCAGGCCACCCACACAGTGCTTGTCGACTACCAGCGGACGCCCCCAGTCCAGGCGATCTCCCGCCTCCAGCATCGCGCGCGTCAGCGCGATCGTCTCGTCGAGGTCCAGGCGATCGCCCGCGCAGGCCGTAACCAGTGCCGCGAGGTGCAGATCCGAGTAATGGCCGGCGATCACGTCGCCGATGATCCCGCGCCAGGCCGGCAGCGCGACGCGCTGCCCGTAGACCTTGGCGCGCAGCGCCCCAAGGGACTCCAGCGGTTCCGGATGCGAGACTTCGACGCGGTCGCCCTCGCGCGCGCCGAGCGTCTTCCAGGCCGCTTCGGAAAGGCTCGCCTCGTCCTCGCCGAGCATCCGGCCGTCGACGATGTTGAGCGTCGCGATGATGTGGCGGCCGCCGAGCGCAACCCGCACGCGCGACTGGGCCGCGAATCCCTCTGCGCGGCAGACGTGGCAGTCGCGGTTCATGTAAATGACCGCTTCCTGGTAGGTGTCGATGCCGAGCCGGCGCAGCTTCAGCACGCGATGACCTCGCCGTGCTCCGGAACGGTCACTTCGCTCGCCAGCTCCCGCCGGAGGTGCTGCCTGAGCGCATCCGCCGACTCCGGCTCGCCGTGCGTGACGAAGACGCGCCGCGGCGCCGCGGCGCCGCCCCGGAGCCACGCGACGAGCTGGTCGCAGTCGGCGTGGCCCGAAGTGCCGTGCAGCTGCACGACTTCGGCGCGCACCGGCACCCAGCCACCGTGAATCCTGATCTGCTCGGCGCCGTTCACGATCGCGGCTCCGCGCGTGCCCGCGGCCTGGTACCCCGTGAACAGGATCATGTTGTTCGGGTCGGGCGCGAATGCCTTGAGATGGTGCACGACCCTGCCGCCCGCCGCCATGCCGCTGGCGGAGACGATGATCATCGGGCCCTGTCGCTGGTTCAGGCTCTTGGACTCCTCGACCGTGTTGACGAAGCGCGCCGCCGTGCACATGGTCTTGCACTCCTCGTCCGTCAGGCGATGATCGCTGCGGTGCTCGTGGTAGATGCGGGTCACATCGGTGGCCATCGGACTGTTGAGAAAGACCGGCACGTCGGCGATCGCCCCGCGCGCCTTGAGGCGGGCGATGAAGTGCAGCAGGAGCTGGGCCCGGCCGACCGCGAAGGCGGGGACGACGACCACGCCCCTGCGCTCGAGCGCCCGGGCGATGGCCTCGCCTGCTTCCGCTTCGGCGTCCACGGCGGCATGCCGGCGGTTGCCGTAAGTGGACTCGATCACGATCGCATCCGCTTCGGGCCGTGCGGCCGGGGCGCGCATCATGGGATCGTCCGGGCGTCCCAGGTCTCCGGAGAAGAGGATGCGCTCGTTAGCCGTCTCGAGCAGAACGGAAGCGGCTCCCAGCAGGTGCCCCGCCGGCGAAAAATGCACGGTGATGCCCTTCACCGGTTCGACGCCCGCCGACCACTCGACCGGCCGCAGCAAACGCAGTGCGGTTTCCGCGTCTTCCACCGTGTAGAGCGGCCGCGCCGGACGGTGCTTCGAGAAGCCGCGCCGATTGGCATACTCCGCCTCTTCCTCCTGGATGCGCGCGCTGTCGGGCAGCAGGATCTTCAGCAGGTCGCGCGTGGCGCGCGTGCAGTAGACCGGCGAGCGGAAGCCCTCGCGCGCCAGCACCGGCAGATAGCCGGTGTGGTCGAGGTGCGCATGCGTCAGCACGATGGCCTCCACCGATATCAGGTCGACGAGCGGCCGTTGCCAGTTGCGCTCGCGCAGGCGCTTGAGGCCCTGGAACAGGCCGCAGTCGACCAGTACGCGCCCGGAACCCGCATCCACGAGGTACTTGGAACCCGTCACGGTGCCGGCCGCGCCTAGAAACGTGATCCTGGCCGTCATGCCGCCTCCTGCATGCGGTCGGCTCCAGGGAGGGCGCTCAGCCGGTGCCGCTTGAGGAGCAGGGCATTGACAGCGACCAGCACCGAGCTGCCGGACATGGCGAGCGCCGCGATCTCGGGACTGAGCAGCATCGGGTACAGGAGGCCGGCCGCCAGCGGAAACGCCACCACGTTGTATGCGACGGCCCATCCCAGGTTCTGGTGCATCTTCCGGAGCGCCGCGCGCGAGATCTCGATCATGCGCACCACGTCGAGCGGGTCGCTCTTCATCAGCACGACGTCCGCGCTGTCGATCGCGACGTCGGTGCCAGCCCCCATGGCGATGCCGACGTCCGCCTGGGTCAAGGCGGGGGCATCGTTGACGCCGTCGCCGACCATGCCGACTTTCCGGCCGGCGGCCTGCAGCTTTTTGACCTCCTGCGCCTTCTGTCCCGGCAGCACCTCGGCGAGGACGATGTCCATGCCGAGCTCGCGGGCGATCCGCTCGGCCGTCCCGCGGTTGTCGCCGGTCATCATCGCCACGCTGACGCCCATCTCGCGCAGGCGCGCGATCGCCGCCTTCGAGGTGGGGCGCGCCGCATCGGCGATCGCGACCAGGCCGGCGAGCGTCCCGGCCCGCGCCACGAACACGACCGTGCGGCCGTTGCCCTCGAGCCGCGCCGCCTCGCCGTCGAGCGCGGCAACGGCCACTTTCTCGACGCCCATCAGCATGCGATTGCCGGCCAGGACCGTGACGCCGTCCACTTCAGCCCGTGCGCCGAGTCCCGGCACCGCCCTGAACGCCGCCGCGGCGGAGAGCGGGATGCCCGCGGCGCGCTTCAGGATCGCCTGCGCAAGCGGATGTTCCGAGTCCTTTTCCACGGCGCCCGCCCAGGCCAGCAGGTCGTCGCGGCCGACACCCGGCGCCGCGACGATCTCCACGACTTCGGGCCGACCGACGGTCAGCGTGCCGGTCTTGTCGAAGACCACGGTGTCGATCCGTGCGGCGTCCTCCAGCGACGCGGCGCTCTTGATCAGGATGCCGTTCTTCGCGCCGAGACCGGTCGCCACCATGATGGCCATCGGCGTTGCCAGTCCCAGTGCGTCCGGGCAGGCGATGACGAACACGGTGATCGTCAGCGTGAGCGCGAAGAGCAGCGTCTCCCCGATCCACCAGTACCAGGCCGCAAAGGTCGCGAGCCCGATCACGATCGCGGCCCACACCAGCCATTGCGCCGCGCGGTCCGCCAGCAACTGCGCCGGCGCCTTCGAGTTCTGCGCGTCCTGAACCAGCTTGACGATCTGGGCGAGCGCGCTATCGGCGCCGACTCTCGTAGCCCGGTAGCGGATCACCCCGCTCTTGTTGATGGTTGCACCGATCACCGGGCTGCCCGGCGCCTTCTTCACCGGCATGGACTCCCCGGTCAGCATCGATTCGTCCACCTGGCTCGCGCCCTCCAGTACCTCGCCGTCCACCGGGATCTTCCCGCCCGGCCGCACGATGACGAGATCCCCCGCCTGGACCTCCGCGGTCGGGATCTCGACTTCCCTGCCGTCGCGAACGACTGTCGCCTTCGGCGGCGCCAGGTCGAGCAGCCGTCGTATCGCATCCGTCGCGCCGGCGCGCGCGCGCATCTCCAGCCAGTGCCCGAGCAGGATGAAGACGAGCAGCACCGACGCGGCCTCGTAGAACTGCGGACCGCCGTACAGGAACGTCGAGCCGACGCTGAACAGGTAGCCCGTGCCGACGCTCAACATCACCAGCACCGCCATGTTGGCGACGCCGCGCCGCAGCGCGCGGATGGCGGCGACCGCGAACGGCCAGGCGGGATAGAGGATCGCGCCGCTGGCGAGCGCGAACAGCACCACGTCCAGGTTCCAGGAAGGCGGCAGCGCGACCGGCGCGCCCGTCTCGCCCATCGGTGACAGCAGAAATACGGGAACCGAGAACAGCAGCGAGACGAAGAACCGGTTGCGCATGTCGCGGGCCATCGCGTGCGCGTCCATGCCCTCGCCATGGCCCATCTCGTGCGCCATGCCGTCGTGCGCACCATGCCCGGCCGGCGCCCGCGTCGCTCGCGGCGGTGCAGCGCCCGCGGCGCAGACGTGCGCCGGGAGCATCTCGCCTCCGCAGTGGTAGCCGCAATCGCGGATCCGCGCCTCGATATCCGCGAGCGAGGTCCGTTCCGCGTCGAACGAGAGCGTCGCCGAGCCCGTGACGGCGCTCACGTTCGCCGAGTGCACGCCGGGCAGGCCCGCGAGCTGCCGCGCGACCAGCTCGCCGTCGAGAACCTGCAGCAGCCCGCCGACTTCGACAGTCGCCGTCCGGTGTCTCATCGGTCAGTGCCGATGCTCGCCGCCCCCGGAACCAGGGTCCTTGTCGGCGTCCTTGCCGCCGCCGTGGCCGCGGTGGTGAAAGAGGTGCAGGAGCGGGCAGGCCGCGAGCAGCACGAAAGGAAGGATGCCGAACAGGTGCGCTCGATGCTCCGTTACCAGGAAGTAGCCTGCGATCGCGGCGAATCCGAAGAATGCGATCCTCGAGACGGCCCCAAACCGTCCGTTGCGATTGCCGCCCGAATGTTCGTGATTCATCGATGTCTCCTCGTGGGTGATCGCGCGACCGTCAAGTTCCCGGCTCGTGTCGATACGAAAACGACGCGTCGATCGGGGTCGCCCTGCCGGGAAGCGCGACTTCGACGCGGATTCGCCTCACGCGCCGGTCCTCGAGAGCAAAGAAATTCCCGTAAGTCATCTGGCCGTTCACCTCCATCGGTTCGAGCGGCTTTTCATGAGGCCCGCCTCCTGTACCGGCCTCCACGCGCGCATCCGTGATCCGAGCGCCGGTGACCGCGTCGAACAGCGCCACCATGACGTGATGGGAGTCCGATCCGGATGGCGTGCCGCCGTGCAGGGCGCGCGGATCTCCGGGAATGGTCGAGTGGCCCTGGACGAGGGCGGCCGGCACGATGCCGAGGTAGATCGTCACGCCCTCGACGGTCTGTTCGCTGCGCGGCAGGTCGTCGTCACGTGCGCACCCTACGACTCCGGCCAGCACGACCAGCGTGGCCAGGCAGGCGCCGCGCCGGATCATCGCGCCTCCGCCGGCTTCGCGCTACCGAATCGAGGCAGGAAGCGGGGCGTGCGCGCGGCATATGCGCGCCAGCTCTCGCCGAACCGGGCTTCCGCCTCGCGTTCCTCGTTCAGCGACAGCCGCACGTACATCGTAACGAGCACGGGAAACATCGCGAGCGTCAGGATCGTCGGCCACTGGACCAGGAAGCCCAGCATGATGACGATGAAACCGACGTATTGCGGATGGCGCAGCCGCGCGTATACGCCCGCCGTCGCCAGCTGGCCTGTTTTCTGCGCGCGGTACAACACCGGCCACGCCGAGGCCAGCACCCAGAATCCCGCCACCAGGAGCACATTGCTCAGGATGTGGATCCAGTTGAAATGCGCGTTTCCCCCGATCCCGAGGATGGTGTTCCACAGGTGTCCCGCCTCGTGAGAGAAGATGTCGAGACCAGGCGCACGCGACTGAATCCAGCCGGACAACAGAAAGATCGTCAGCGGGAAGCCGTACATCTCCACGAACAAGGCGACGATGAAGGCCGAGAAGGCGCCGAAGCTCCGCCAGTCGCGGCGGGTCTGGGGCTTGAAGAAGCTAAACGCGAAGATAACGAATACCGCTGAGTTCAGGACAACAAGAAGCCACAGTCCATAGGCCGGCATCGTGGAATCCATGACCATCCTCCCCGTTCAGAGCCCGCGAGTCATGCGCCCGCGGCGATGCTACGACGCGTCTCGTCGCGCGCAGGCCGCGGATTCCTCTCGAAAGAATCGTTTCCGAAGAGTCCGGCGTGGACGACGACGAGCGCGACCGGGTCAATGCGTGCCGTGTGCGCTCACCTCCACGTAGAGGAGCAGCTGCAGGGAGAATCCCAGCAGGACCAGCGCCCAGCCGGCGCGCGACCACTGCCCCTCCCGCCATCGCAGGCTCGCGGCGAGCCTGACCGCCGCCGCGAGCAGCAACGTCGCGCCCATGACGCGGTGCTGCGCCGTCTGCAGCAGCATGTCGCCGGTTTCGTGCTGCTCGTGCCACAGGAAACCGGCACCCAGCCCGGCGAGCACGGCGGGAACTACCAGTTGCAGCAACAGCACGCCGGATCGCCGGTGCACGCGATAGGCCTCCAGCACCCCGGCAGCGACTGCGGCGAGTCCCTGCCAGGTGTGCTGATTGCCCTCCGCGCCGAAGTCGCCGCCGTGGAACAGCCAGGGATCGAGAAACAGCAGGCAGCCGCCGACCAGCAGCCCACCGGCCGGCAGATACGCGGCCCACCGCCCGCGCGCCAGGTCGATCTCGTGGAGCACGACCACAATGGCAAATACGGCGATCAGTGCGCCGAAGATCCGGTGCACGACGACGGGATCGAGTTCCATGGCGACCCTTCTCCTCTTAGAACGTGTAGGTCGCGCTCAGGAAGTACCGCCTCCCCAGCAGGTCGTAGGTGAACGGGTCCGTGTTCTGGTCGATGGCGTCCGTGTAGTAAGGCGGATCCTTGTCAAACAGATTGTTGACGCCGACTCGCAGAAGCAGGCTGTCGGTCAGGCGGTGGCTGTGTTCGATGCTGTGGTAGGTGACACTGCCGACGCCCGGGGCCGTCGCCCCGATCCTCTGGAACTGGCTCTCGGCGTCGCCGATGTAGCTGACCTGGTACGAGACGCCCCACGTCTCGCGGTCGATGCCGAGCCGCAAATTGGACCGCCACTGCGTGTAGCTGCCGTTGCCGCCTTCGCCATTCGAAATGGTCCCGGCCAACTCCAGCGTGCTGCGTGCGCCGACGAAGTCGATGTCGAACTGGTCCAGGTAGGACGTGTCCCAGTCGATCCTGAAGTCGCTGCCGCCCGCCTGGAACGCGTATCGCACCCCCAAGTCGACGCCGCGCATTTTCTCGGTGGCCGCATTCACGAGCGGCACGACCAGGAACACGACTTCGCTGGAGAATGGGTCGCGGACGATGTCGTTGCAGGTCGGGTGCGACTTGTTCTCCGAGAAGTAGCACTGCTCGAGCGCAGCCGACGGCGGCACGTTGCGGATCGAGTCCTCGATGTCGATCTGGAAGTAGTCCAGCGTCACCGCCAGCCCTTCGACGGACTGCGGCTCCAGCACGGCCCCGAGCGTAAACGTCTTCGCCTTCTCGGGACTCAGCGTCAGGCTGCCGGGGTAGTTAAGCTCGACGAACAGCTCGTCCTGCACGAAACCGGTGCCCACGTCCGTGGCGCAGTTGGCCTGCAGGTTCGCGTCGTCCTCGGACTCCCACTGATCGCAGGGATCCACGAAGGTCGTGAAGTTGATCTCCTCAATCGTGTACAGCTCGCGGATGTTGGGCGTGCGTACGGACGTGGAGAAGGTTGACCGCAGCCGGAGCGCGTCGGTGACCAGCCAGTCCCCGCCGATCTTGTAAGTGAACTCGGAGTCGAACTTGCTGTAATCCGAGTAGCGCGCCGCCAGGTTGAGGTTGAAGCGTTCCGCGAGCGGCAGCGTGGCCTCCGCGAAGACTTCCGTAGAAGACAGGTCGGCGTCGATCGGATTCGTGCTGCCTTCACCCCCGGACAGCGTGGGACGCGTGTAGGTCCTTCGATAGGAGCCCTCATCCCGGCGATACTCGATGCCGGCCGCGAAGCCCACCGGTCCCGCAGGCATGTCGAACAGCTCGCCGGCGACGTTCGCGAGGATGCTGGTCTGCACGTTCTCACCCACCGTCGGCACCGTCGCGTTGATGAATGCCAGCGCTTCCGGCGACGGGTCATTGATGCCGAACCAGTCGACGCATTGTGTCGGACCGGGATTCACGCAGTCCGCCTCGACGATCGTGGAATCTAGGTTCAGCACGTCGATGGCGTTGGTGAAGACCTCGTCCGACTCGCTCTTGCCGTAATTGCCCGCCACCTCCCAGGACCAGCCGCCGCCGGTCTCGCCCTCGATGCCGACGACGCTGCGAAAGAGCGAGACATCCTGTTCCCAGATTCTGGCGCCGAAGCCTTGCTCGACCATGCGACGACGCATGGTCAGTGCTTCGCCGGTCGGGTTGGAGGGGTACGTGGCGGAGAATAGGCGGTTGGTAAACGACGCCGGGCTCGCTTCCGTGTTCGAGCTGCGGTCCGAGTAGGTGTTCTCCGTGAACAGCCGGACGCCGCTCGCAAACTCCAGGTAGCCGTTGGCGCTCACGTTCATCCGGTCGTACGGAGCGGACAGATTGAAGTACTCCTGGAAGTCGAACGCGTGCGCCGCAAAGCTGTACGGGACGAACGAGTCACCGTCGCCGTTCGGGTCCTGGTTGAACTGCACGTTGCCGAGCGTCTCCGTGGTGCCGCGACCGCCCGCGGTGGTCGAGCTGCCGGAGCAGAACTTCTCGCCGTCCTCTTCCTCGAAGAAGCACTCCGAGAAGCCGCGGTCCTTGGAGCGCGCCCCCTGGCGATCCGTGTAATTGAGGCTCACGATGAAGCCGCTGCGCTCCGACTCGCGCCCGAACGCCAGGCTGGCGTCCATGCTCTCCGCATCGCCTCGCTCGGTGATTCCGTAGGAAGCGTCTGCCACCATGCCGTCCATCGAGCGCTTCGTGATGATGTTGACGACCCCGGCCACCGCGTCGGCGCCGTAGATGGCCGAGGAGCCGTCGAGCAGTGTCTCGATCCGGTCGATCATGTTGACGGGAATTGAGTTGAGGTCGACCACGGAGTTGGCGCCCGCGCCGCCCGTGACGAATCGCCGGCCATTCACCAGGACCAGTGTGCGGGTCTGTCCGAGACCGCGCAGGTTGACGCTCGCCGTGCCAAAACCCTGCTTGGAGGACAGGTAATTCGATTCCGCCCCCGCCTGCGCTCCGCCCGTGAAGGGCGAGAACTTCAGTAGCTGATCGATCGAGACCGCGCCTATCTTCGCGAAGTCCTCCGAGGTCACCACGTCCACCTTGCCGACGCCGTCGATGTCCGCCCGCTTGATGCGGCTCCCCGTCACATAGACCTCTTCGATGGTGTCCTGGGCCCATGCGCCGGTGACCGTCGCGAGTGTCCCGAGTATCGCTGCGATTGCGGCGGCGAGATTTCTGTTGCTCATATGTTCCCCCCGTTTGATTGCGTAAATCGCGGACCTGCACGCCTAGTGTTTGTCACCGGGCTTCTTCACCCGTGACGACCAGTGGATGTGGACGATCTTCCAGCCATCCTCGCCGGAGCGGAGCACCATCGTTTCGGTGCTGGCGATCGTCGACGGCTTGCCATCCTTCTCGACGTGCAGCTCGCTTTCGCTCGCGACCCAGGCCAGCTCGCCGCTGGTCCTTGCGGTGCGATGGGTGAGGGTGTGGTGCGCGCCTTTCAGAACTGCCGCGTCGCCCTTGGCGTGTCCGCCAAGGTATTCGGCCGCCGAACGTTCGGCGCCGCCGCTCTCCAGGATGAGGACGTTCGGATCGAGCTCGGCCCCGGCGCGCAGCAAGTCGCCCGCCGTCAGCGCCTCGAAGAAGCGGTCCACGGTCGCAACCGCCTCCCGCGCACCGTGAGGCACGTCAAGCATTGGCTCGCCGAATGCAACCGGCCCGGAAAGCGATATCGATGCAGCAAGAATAATTGCGATATTCCGAGACATTTCAGACTCCTCGTACAACTCTTGTGCACGGACCGCGAGCCATCGTCCCGACCATTCGGCGCTTTTGCCGCCGCGCCGTGGACGTCGCCGCCGCCGGGTGCAACCGACGCATGATAGCCGCATTCCGGCATGCCGGTCATCTTGTGCTCGCGTTTGTCCTCTGCCGCGATATCGTCGAACGCGAGACCTGGACGGACGTTCGGCGTCGTGCGCCTGCTTTGCTCCGGAAGATGCGCGCATGGGGGCGGGTAACGCGATCATCCGGCCGGGATGGGTCTTATTTGTCGGCACGGCCGGAGACCATGCACCCTATCGCCACCATACCGTACCGGTCGCGCTCGGTGCGCGAAGTTCGGTCAGGCTGTGGACAGAAACGCCTGGTACCTTATCCGCGCCGGGCACCGCGATCGTCCGCCGACTACGCGCACAAGTTGGCGTGCGGCCGGGAGTCGCTGCTGCTTTACCTCGTGCGCGAACCCACGCTCGGCCGAACCCTCGACGACTGGTGCGAATCGTGGGAGCGACCGCTGTGGGCAAAGCAGATTTCACATCTCCTGGCCCTGCTCGAGAATCCTGCCCGGGCGACACCGGCTCTGCTGGGGCGGGGGTTTAGAGAGCACGAAACTCCGGCACCCTATCGCGGCCAGCTCGCGTGGCTGCTCGGGAAATTCCGGGTCACCGCAGTGATTTCGCCGTCATCAGCACAGCCTTGAGTCCCGAGCCGTGGAGGGCCCGACGTGCAAATCCAGATCCGCGGCACGCCAAAGGCGGGATCGAGCATGTGGACGATGGCGGAATGAATGCTGGTCGTGTGCTCAACAGCAGAAGCAGGCGCAGGTGTGCAGGAAGCGCCTGAAGGCGCGCTGTTTGTCCGGCTTCTCACAAATGTCCGGAACGTGGAGTCTCGGTTTCCACAGAAAAGCGTGGTCCGCACCACTGAAGATCTGCCTCTGCTCCGCAATCGAGACCACGACCGACTCCGGACAAGCCGACGCGGCATCCAGCCCGTCCGAGCGGGCCAATTCGACTATGGGTAGTTCGATCGTACGGAGGTCAGCACCGTGGACAGCTTCGCGTAGTTCAATTTCGTGCCGGCCAGGTCCTTTGCGTCTCCCGTGGCGTCGAGCCGCTCGGCAAGTGTGGCAACGAACTTCACTTCGCCATTCAGCTTCGCGAGCTTGTCCGCCGGTAGCAATGCCGACTTTGCCGGAAGAGCCGCCACGAGATCGCGGATCGCGAATGCCTGGTGGTGGACGTCGTCGAGCTTGCCGCTCTCGATCATCGCCTTGAGTTGGGCGGACTTTACGTCGATAGCGTGAAGTATAGCGGCGCTCGTTCCGGGAATGACGGTCTTTTCCGCCGATTCGGCGGCGATCATGACGCCGACAGGCATCACCAGGAACAGAACGCCCGACAGGGCCGCGGCCAGGCCAAGAGGTTTGAAGGTCGAGTGCTTCATGCGGGCATTTCCAGTGACGGACTTTGGGAGCGTGTTGAAAGCAGCCTGCGTTCGCGCCAGAGCTCGACGCGATTGTAGACCGTGGGGACCACGACCATGTTGAGGAGCGTCGAGGTGAAAAGGCCTCCGAGCACGACTTGCGCCAGCGGCACTTGGAGTTCCTTGCCAACCGGCGAACCGAACAACAAAGGCAGCAGCCCCAGAGCGGCGGTGGCGGCCGTCATCAGCACCGGCACCAGTCGATCCAGGGTTCCCTGAACCACGACTTCCTCCAGGGGTTTGCCCAGTGCGCGCAGCTGGTTGTAGTGGCTGACGAGAATGATGCCGTTGCGGGTAGCGATGCCAAACAGGGTGATGAATCCGATTACCGCGGCCACGCTCAGACTGGCGCCCGCCAGAAACAGCGCGACGATGCCGCCGATCATGCCCAGCGGCAGGTTGAACATCACCAGCAAGGCCTCGCGGAAGTTGCCGAACGCCTTGTACAGCAGCAGGATTGCGCCGCAAATCGCGAGAATGCCGAACGTGAGCAATGTGCGATTGGCCGCGCGCTGGCTTTCGAATTGCCCGCCGTACTCGACGTAGTAGCCCGGCTCGAGCTTGAGCTTCGCCGCGATCTGCTCCTGTGCATCCCGGATCACCGCGCTCAAGTCGCGGCCCTGAACGTTGAAGCCGACAACGACCATCCGGCGAACGCTTTCACGGCCGATCGAGTACGGCTCGTCCTCCACCCGAATGTCGGCCACCTCGCGCAAAGGCACTTTGCCGCCTGCCGGCGTATTCAGCGCGGGTGCATCCACCAGAATGTCGCGAATCGCCTCGACGCTGTTGCGCGAGAAGTGCTGCAGACGGAGGTTGAGGTCGAAGGTCCGGCTGCCCTCCAGCACGCTCGAGACATTTTCGCCATTCAGCAGCACCTGAACGTCCTCGGCGACTTCGCCCACATTGATGCCGTAGCGGGCCGCCTTTTGACGGTCGATCCGGATATTGACCTGGGGGATGCTGATCTGCTGCTCGAGGTTGATGTCCACCGCGCCCGGAATGCCTTGCAGTACGGAACGGACCTGCTGGCCGAGCTGGAAAAGCGTCGACAGCTTGTCGCCGAATATCTTGATGGCAACCTGAGCGCGCACGCCGGACTCCACCTCGTCGAAACGATGCGCGATGAACTGACCGACGTTGAACACCGCCCCGGGTACTTGCGCCAGGTCGCCGCGGATGTCCTCCAGCAGCTTGTCCGCTGGCGTGTCGGGATCCTTGGAGAAATCCAGACGCACGTCGAACTCGCTGAAATTCGGAGGTTGCGCATCTTCGTCCAGCTCGCTGCGACCGGCACGCTGGTCAAGCGAGACCACCTGCGGATACTTCAACAGCGACTCGCGCACCAGCCCGCCCAAGCGCATGGATTCATCCAGCGAAGTGCCGGGCAGCGTGGTCATGGCGACGATGAAATTGCCTTCGCGGAACTCCGGCAGGAACGAAAGGCCGAAAAACGGAAGCAGCGACAAGGCGGCGGCCAGTGCGATGGCCGAGACACCGATGACCCACCAGAAGCGGCGCAGCGAGAGTTGCAGTGCGCGCTCGAAATGCCGCTTCAGCCACAGCACAAGGCGCGTCTCCGTTTCATGGCCGCTGTCACGCGAATGACTGGCATGAATCGCGGCTTCCCCGCCCCCACGCGCGAGCGGCTTCAATTCTTCGTCCCTGCGCTTCTCTGCTCCGCGCACCATCAACATGTAACAGAGCGCGGGAATCACCGTGACAGCGATTGCCAGCGAGGCGCTCACCGAGGCGATGTAGGCGACACCGAGCGGGCTGAAAATCCGACCTGCCAGGTCCTCGAGGAAAAAGATCGGCAGGAAGATCAGGACGATGATCAGCGTGGCGTATACCACCGAATTCCGAATCTCCTGAACGGCATCGAACACCACTCCCAGCGTGCTGCCCGGAGAACCCGCTGCCCGGTGCAGCCGGAGGCGGCGCCCGACGTTCTCCACCGTGATGATGCCGTCGTCGACGACCTCACCGATCGCGATGGCCATGCCGCCCAGCGTCATCGAATTGATGCCGACTCCCAGGGCGTGCATGACGAGGATGCCGCCGGCGAAGGACGCCGGCATGGACAGAAAAGTGATGAGCGAAGCGCGCCAGTTCATCAGGAACAGGAACAGCACGCCGATCACGATCAACGCGCCTTCGAGCAAGGCGCGGTTGAGGTTGCGGATCGCCGCCTCGATGAAATTCGCCTGACGGAATACCTGCGTGTCCATCTCCACGCCGGCTGGTAACCGTCGCCTGATCTCATCCAGCGTTTTCTCCACCTTGTAGGTGGTCGTCAGGGTGTCTGCGCCATAGGCCTTCGACACGGTGCCGATGACGGCGTTCTCGAGGCCAAAGGCGCCGTCACCGCGTTTGATTTCGCCGCCGAGAGCAACCTCCGCGACATTGGCGATGGTGATGGGTATCCCGCTGCGCAGGGCAATGACGGTCTTCTCGAGGTCATCGAGCGAGGTAATGCGCCCAATACCGCTGACGATCAGCTCCTGCCCCGACTTCAGCAGGAACGCTCCAGGCACATTGGTATTGGCTTTTTCCAGCGCTTTCCGAACGTCCTCGACGCTGACGCGATAGGCCAGCAGACGCTCGGGGTCCAGGCGCACCTGGTATTGCTTGACCTCTCCGCCGATGGATACGACCGAGGCGATACCGCCCAGCGCCAGAATGCGCGGACGGATTTCCCAGTCGGAGAAGGTTCGCAAGTCTTCTGGCGAGACGGTATCGCTGGTCAGCGCGTACTTGACCAGCCACCCCACCGCTGAGGTGACAGGCAGCATTACCGGGGCCTTGGCGCTGGCCGGCAGACGATCAAGCACGTTCTGCATGCGCTCATTGACCAATTGCCGGTCCAGGTAGATGTCGGTGCCGGCATCGAATACCACGACTATTGTCGAGAGTCCCACCGAGGTTTTCGACCGTACTGCGGTTACGCCCGGCGAACCATTGATGGCACTTTCCAGCGGATATGTGATCAGCGTCTCCACGTCCTGGGGCGCCATGCCGGGCGCCTCGGTCTGGATGACCACTTGCGGCGGGGCGAATTCCGGAAACACATCCACCGACATGCGCTGCAACGCGTATCCACCGGCCACGAACAGCACCAGCGTGATGGCGAGCACGATCAGGCGATTGTGCAGCGACCAGGCAATCAGGATATTGAACATGGTTAGTCCTCTTGCTCGTCCTGATGCTCGGCGGTCGAGCCGCCGCCGGTCAGCCACAGCGTGTAGAGCTGCCGGTTGCCCTGAGTCACTACTTCATCGCCTGGCACAATGCCGTCGGTCACTTCGGCGAACTGGTCATCGCTGATGCCGGTCGTGATCTCGACGCGCGCGAACTGCCCGCCCTGACGGACGAAGACGAACTTCTCTCCGTTCGCCTCGAGGATAGCCGCCGCCGGTACCGCCAGCCCCGCTTCGGTTTTACGCAGCAGCAGTCCGGCGCGCGCAAACAGATTGGGTTTCAGCAGGCCGTCGATGTTGGCCAGTTGTATCCAGACCTCCACCGTTCGGCTGGCAGGATCCAGAGTTGGACCGATCAGTGTGACCCGTCCGGTGAAGACCCGATCAGGATAGCTGAGGAAATGGACGCGGGCTTCCTGACCCTTCTTGACCTTGCCGAGATCTTCTTCGTATATGCGGGCCACCACATTGACTCGTGAACGATCGCTGATCCGGAACAGTGCGGTATTGGGTTCGACTGCCTGACCCAGGATCACGTTGCGCTGGTCGACGATCCCGCTCATCGGTGCGGTGACATCCACGCTGGGCGGTGGATTGCCCACCAGGCGCGACTGCACGCGGGCGACACGCTGCCCGACTTTGACCGCATCGCCGAGCCCCGCGGACAGGGCCGCGACTTGGCCGCTGATCCGGGTGCTGACCTCCGCCTGACGGCCCGGCAGCAACTGCACTTCGCCGTTCACATTGAGGTATTCCGACAACGATCTCAGATCGGCGGCCACCAGCCGCAAGCCGATCGCTTTCTGCTGGACTTCGGTGAGTTGCACCGGCCCCTTCGCGCCTTCGCCTTCGACCTCGATCTGCTCCCCGTGGGCATGGACAGGTGGCGCCCAGGTGTTTGCCAGGAAGATGACCAGCACGCTTAGCAATGGGATCACCTGTCTCCATCGCCTGGGAGGCGTCGGTTCCATGTTCATGTCAGTCTTCCTCGCGATTGTCTTCAGGGGCCGGCCCGGCGGTTGCCATCCGGGCGTTGTAATCGCCGACCGCGGTATGCAGCCGTACCAAAGCTCCGAGGTATTGATCGAGCGTATCGAGGTAGGCGACGTTCGAATCACCCTGCTGGCGCAGGGCCAGTGTCACTTCAAAGATCGAAACCAGACCCTGTGCATAGCCGCGCCGTGCCAGCTCCGCATTGCGCTCACCGATGGGCAGCAGGCCGCCCTCGAATTGACGCAGCAGTTCTTCCAGGCGGGACGCTTCGGTGTGGGCGCTGGCGACGCCGCTATCAATGTCCAGTTTCAGCGCCGCGATTTTGGCTGTGGCTCGACGCCCGGTCGCTTCCGCCTCGGCAATCGCACCCTGGCTCCTGTTCAGGAGGGGCAGCGGTATCGTGAGGCGCAGCATCAGGACGCGGTCGCTTCTTAGCCTTGGCGCACCCTCGATCGCGAGCCGGTTCTGCTCCATGCCGATGCCGACGGCCCAGTCTTCCCAGCGTTGCGCCCGAGCGAGCGCTTTTTCGGCGCCGGCCCGGTCGGCCTCCAGCATCGCCATGCGCAAGTCGGCCCGCAGGTCGAGCGCTCTCGCCTGCTGCAGCTCCAGCCTGTCCAGAGACTCAATCTCGGGGACGGCGGCATCCAACTCCAGGGGGCTGGACGCCGGCCGGCCCAGCTGCTGGTTGAGTGCGGCGACGAGCGTCTGCATCTCGGTCAACAACCGGGCGCGTTCCTGCTGTATGCGCTGCAAGTCCAGCTGGACTGTGTTCACGTCCAGCTCGGACACTTCCGCGGCGTGCAGGCGATCCCGCGTGATCCTGGCCAGCTTCTGCTCGATGTCAATCAGGTAGTCGCGGACTGCGATCTGGCGATCCAACACGACGTAGCGATAAAAGTTGGCCGCCACTTCACCCGCCAGCCGGCGCTCGGCATCTTCAATCTCGGCCTCCGCCAACGCAACGTTCACTCGCGCCACATCCCGCTGATGCTGGATGCGCCCCGCGATGGGGAATTCCTGGCTGAGCGTGACTGAGCCGCTGTAATCACCCTGGTTCCTGAACAGGGAATCATCGTTTCGGGAAATCTCCACGCGTGGGTTGGGATACAGTCCGGCCTGCACCAAGCGGGCGCGTCCGATTTCCACGGCATGGCGGACGGCTTGAAGATCCTTGTTATCCTGCCAAGCGATCTGGATCAGCTGTGGCAGCGTCAGTTTCGGCATTCCGGCGGCATTGACCGGCGTGATGGCCAATGGCCAGGCGGCTATCAGCAGTAGCACGCGGCTGCGGACCTGCTGCGACAGAATCCTTCGAGCGGGACCCATGCCGCCACGGTCAGAAGAACAGGCCACCGCAAGGCGGTGCGCATTGGCGCGCCGAATTGGCAATTGCATCAGAAAAAACCTCCGCGCTCGGATTCAAATTTGACCGGCGTTGGGGGCGGACCCTGAGGTGCGGCCGGGCGGGCTGGCGCCCGCGATCAGATGCCGTCAGCGGGAGGAGCTTGAGACCAGACTTTCGTAAACTGCGGCCAGGATCGGCGCAGGGGTTCCGGGCCGTGCAACTGCAGAATTGCTGCCTCGTCAAGCGCTGCGGCAGCGACAAGGTTGAACTCATCTACTTGTAGGAGCGCGTGGTCCGGTGCGCTCGGATGATATCGCCGGTCATTGAGCGAGCCGGCAGACGCGTTGACCTGACCAGGCGTGTCGCAGCACAGATCGGATTGATTGTTGCCGAAACTGTCGCCGTGGCGGCGGTGGTGCTCGCATCCATCGATAGCGCGCTGCAATACTCGAGCGGCGTGGAGTCGCCGCTGGATTCGTTGCACCTTGACCTCCTGCCGATTCATTGGATTTCACCCGCGCAGGCTGGCCGCATTACCCTCGTTCCTGCTGGCGTCCTCAGTTGTAGGCCCGTTCCACATCGTCGATCACGTCAAAGCGTGCTGCTGGGGTTTTGGCTCCCGAGCGGATTTCGCATTTGTGGGATGCGTCGGGCGCTCGGGAGACGCGCTCGCTTCCGCGATGCATCTTCGTGGCCCCCCGCCCTATCGCTCGACGCATGGTTCCGGGCCAGCCAGTACCGATGAATGCCGTGAACCGCGGGCGCTATCTGCGGCCACCACTCGGCATGGAACGCCGCCGGATCCGGCACGCTGTGCCGCTCCTCCCATCCCGGGCGGGTTCCATACAGCAGCAGCGGGCGCAGTAGATCCGGACATTCCAGCCTCAGGGGCCGCCAGTGGCTCGACTGCATGTTCATTCTCGCGACGAAGCCGATGCACCAGGGATCGGCGATCGTCGCTTCGACGCCCCCGAACCGCGCGGCGCAGAATGTCGGCTGAAAGGTTTCCGGCGCTTGATCGAACTGCTCGGCAATTTCGGCGAGATACTGCAGGACCAGGGCGCGGAATCGCGCGCAAGCCGCCGGTTCCTGCAGGCAGGCAGGGGCGCGCCGAGCACGCCGTCGCGCGCCCCAGACGCGGGGCAGCCAATCCTCCCTTGAGCCGGTCGCCGGCCCGACCACGATCGCCGTCAGGAAACCCTCCAGCGTCATGCGGTCCATGCTGTCCGAGGGCATCCTCGCATCGTTCAGCCAGTGATCCAGCTGGACACGCGGCGAAGGACTCGCCGCGCCGAACGGACCGCGGCTCGAGGGCGTCGTCAGGGATGTCGTCGCGTGCGGCATCGGTATCTCCCTGGCCGTGGCCGGCAGGTCCTCGCGCAGCCGCGCCCTCGGGAGCGCGCTTCCCGAGGGCGGGCCCGCAAGGCTACCTCGGCAGAGCCTCGACACGCGTGAGGGTGTACGTGCCGTCGGCCTGCTCCGCAGCGAACCGGATGCTCTGTCCGACCTTGATCGAGCTGAGCATCGCCCGGTCACGAACCTTGAATGGCGTGGTCATCGCTCCCATGCCGAGGTTCGCGAGAGGTCCGTGGGTGATCGTCACCTGCCCGCTCTTCGCGTCGAGTGCCCGGACGGTACCGGTGGCCAGTGACGTGGTCGCATGTGCGTGGCCGGCGTCATGTCCCGACACTTGCGGCCTGGCGGCGACAGCCCGGTCGTCACCGTCGTCCGCTTGCGCGGTGGTGGCCAGCAAGGCCAGCACGGTGAGCGCGCTCGTCGCCAGGCTATTGATTTTCGACATTGCAGCAACTCCTCTTCGTGGCTCTGATCGTCGGATCGACCGCTTGCAGCAAATGCACCGACCGGTCTTGTGAGCTATCCTGATACCCGTCCACTGACGCCGCGCTGACGGCAGCATTACGCTTCCGTCAGCTGCGTGGCCCGCCGTCCTACGACCGGCAGCTCGACGCAGGACAACCGCATGCGACTGCTCCTGGTGGAAGACGAACCCAAGCTCGGCGACTATCTGAGACAGGGGCTTACGGAGTCTGGCTTCGTCGTCGATCTCGCGCGCGACGGTCTGGATGGCCTGCATCTCGCGCGCACCAGTGACTACGACCTGCTCGTGCTGGACGTCATGCTGCCGAAACTCGACGGCATCCAGGTGCTGCGCGAGCTGCGCCAGTCCAAGTCGACGCCGGTGCTGTTCCTGACCGCGCGCGAGGCGCTGGACGACCGGGTGCGCGCGCTGGACCTCGGCGCGGACGACTACCTCACCAAGCCGTTCGCGTTCGTCGAGCTGGTCGCTCGAATCCGCGCGCTGTTGCGCCGAGGCCCGGCACGCGCGCCGGAATTTCTGACGGTGGCGGACCTCACAATCGACGTCGCGCACCGCCGCGCCACGCGCGCCGGCGAGCGCATCGACCTGACGGCCAGGGAGTTTGCGCTTCTCAGTCTCCTCGCGGGCCACCCAGGCGTCGTGCTTTCCAAGGCGCAGATCGCATCGCAAGTGTGGGACATGAACTTCGACAGCGACACCAACGTTGTCGAGGTCGCGATCCGGCGCCTGCGGGCAAAGATCGACGACCCATTCGAGCGCAAGCTGATCCACACCGTGAGAGGCATGGGCTACGTGCTTGAGGATCGCGCAGCATGAAGCGCTCCACGCGCGGGCCAGCTCTCGCCACGCTCATAGCGACGCTCTTTGCGGCGGCGGTGGCCGCAACGCTCGCGGTGGCCGGCCTGGCGCTCGATTACGCGCTCGGCCGCCAGATTGCCGACCAGGAGGAGCAGGAGCTCGTCGGCAAGGTCCAACAAGTGCGCCATCTGCTGCGCGAGCAGTCTTCATTCGACGACATTCGTCACAACTCGCATGTATTCCGCGATATTCCGATCGGCCACGGCAATCTCTACTTCCGACTTTGGGAAGGTCCAGGCCGGCCGCTCGTCACGGCGGGTCCGGCGCTGCCGTTCGCCAGCGAGATCGCGATCGGCGCGACGGACGAGCCGCGCTTGCAGGATGTCCGAAGCCTCGAGTTGCCCGGCATCGGTCGCCTGCACATCCTGAGTGCGCGTGGGGTGCTTGGCGATGCGGCCGCCACTTCTGCCCTGATAGTGCTGGGTCGACCGGTTGGTGCGGTCTCTCCCCTGCAAAGGCGTTATCGCGCCACACTCATACCTGCCGTCGCGCTGGCTGCGACCGTGGCAGGCGCACTGGGATTCGTGGCCGTCTGGTGGAGCTTGAGGCCGCTCACCGCCCTCGTGCAGATTTCTGCGCGACTGACCGCGAACCGGCTCGGCGAACGCCTGGACCGGCAGCACGGCACTCGCGAGGTGCGCGAGCTGGCTGCCGCGCTCAACATGTTGATGCGCCGGCTTGAAGAGTCGTTTGCGCGACTGTCGCGGTTCTCCGCCGATCTCGCGCACGATCTCAAGACGCCACTCGCCACGCTGATGCTGCAAACACAGGTCGCGCTGGCGCAACCGCGCAGCGGCGAGGAGTACCGTGCTCTGCTCGCATCGAACGCGGAGGAGCTGGACCGGCTCTCGCGCATGATTGAAAGCATGCTGTTTCTGGCGCGGGCCGAGCACGCGCAGCTTGCCGTCCACCTTCAGCTCATCGATGCCCACCGCGAACTCGCGAGGATCGCGGACTACTTCGAGGGACTGGCCGATCAGGCCGGCGTCGCGATCGCGGTGACAGGTGCGGGACGCACGCGCGCCGACCCGGCGCTGCTCCGGCGCGCCGTCGCCAACCTCGTCGACAATGCGATCCGGCATGCGCGGCCGCGCTCGACGGTACGGCTCGATGTATCTGAACAGGATTCGGCCGCCGTCATTACCGTGACCAATGACGGCGCCGGAATTGCGGCCGAGGACATGCCTCGTATCTTCGATCGCTTCTATCGCGCGGATGGCGTGCGTAGAGATTCCGCGTCCTCGGTCGGCCTCGGCCTCGCCATCGTCAGGTCCATTATGGACCTGCATGGCGGCACCGTAGACGTGCGCAGTGTACCGGACGGTAAAACGGAGTTTTGTCTCGTGTTTCCGCGAAATCCGCACGGGAGCGCGCCGTATGCGTCCGAGCCGGGCGTTGAATCGCGCTCACATGCGCAATGAGACGGCAATGCACGGCGAGCTGCCTGATTTGACCGGGCTGCTTGAGGCTTGGCAGCGCGGTGGTCGACGTTGCCGTCGTCTAACCGTATCGGCGCGAGGCGCCCAGGCCGACGCTGCTCGGTCGGCACCGCAGCTGTCTCGTATTACTCGGCACGCTTCCTTGACTTGCCGCAGCGCCGGGGGGAGGGGGCGGGACCAGACCGACGGCCAACGGTATCCACGGCTCGCCGGGCGGAACGCCCTGCCGCTCAAGCCGATGGCTGCGCTTGCAGGCGCCAGACGTGCTTCACCTCCCCGAACTGCCCATGCCGCACATAGTCGAGAAAACTGGCCACTTGCACGGCCGCATCCTGATATCCGAGCAACAGGGCAGAAGCCGCCCGCGCGGCACGAAAGCTCAGCAAGCCCACGTCGAGCGAGGCAGCCGGGCCGATGCTGAAGGTCTTGACGTATCGATAACGGTGCGGTCCGAGCTCATACCGTACTTCTTCGGGGGGGTGGCCGAACCTGCTGGCGAGCCGTTCGCAGGTGGCATTTATCTCGTTCAACTGACTCAGATCGGCCGCGAGGTTCTGCGCCACGAGCAGGTCAAGCGCCCTGGCGCCGATCTCGAGAAATGTCCCGAGCGTGGCCGCCTCCGCCGTCGCGCGCTGCGTCAGCACCAGGAAAAGCACGGTTGCGCCGAGGCGAATCGCCGGTCGCAGGGGACGGTGTGCGCTGATCGCTCCGTCACTGTAAGCGCGGCCGGCGATCCGGACCGGTGCAAACGCGATCGGCAGTGCCGAAGATGCCATGACTGCCTCGATCGGATCGTCGGCAAGCACGACCTCTCGCGCGACGAAATCCGGATCGACGTCGCGCTCTGCCGAGAGCTGATCGGGCGGGTGATTGCAGAAGAAGCGGCTGGTGCCCGCTTCCAGGTCCGCAGCCGCGAACAGCACGTGAATCGCCGAAGCGCGCACCGCATCCGGAGAGATGTGCCTGCGGAACAATCGTTCGCGCCGAATATCGCCGAACAGGGATGCTCGACTAGGAAGACGCAAAATCCGCTGGGCGAAGCGGCTCCATCCTGCCGGATAGCGCCAGCGGTGGACCACCAAAGCCACGACGACGGAACCGAACGCGAGCGTTGCGACGAGATTTTCGTGCAAGAATTCGCGGAACCGGGCATGCAGATGAAGCGTGCGGACCGCAAGGATGGCGCTCGCTACGATGGCGAGACTGCCGAACAATGCCAACATCGTCCTGCGCCAATCGGGCCGTCCCAAACCGGGCTGCCGCAATCCGCGCATCACATAGGCGAGGTACGACGGTTGTTCCGAGAACAGAGCGAGGACAGCACCGCCGATTGTCACTACGAACCAGGTCTGCAACGCTTCATGCGGATGGAGCCTGAATCCCTGTACCGCAAATAGCTCGAGCATCAGATTGGCGAAACCGATCGATGCGATTACGACTCCGAGGAACATCGAGAGATAGCGCGTCCAATCGAGCCCGATCTCCGGTGCACTCAGCCTAGGCCAGGAATCGACGATTGCCTCTGCGTTGCCGACCAGCCCCGTGGCTCGTGCCACGTAGGCAGCCGCATTGACGCTGCCGATCGACGTCGCACTGATGATGTGTGTCGGCAGGCCCGCGTCCTGAAATGCAAGCAGGGCGCCAGCCTGATAAGCGCCGCGCGCACCGCCGCCCGGCAGTACGACGGCGATGCGCCCGGAGAACGTTTCCCAGACCCGGCCCGCGGCGTCGGCATCCATGCGCGCGCGGAACCGTCTCCGCGCTTCAGCAAGAGAAACTTCAGGACCGGCGGCCATTGTCTTCGCGTGCATGTCCTTGCGTCCGGGACGAGGTGAAGAATCGTCAGCGCAGCGGCTTCGCGATGGCGTGTAGCGCCTTGAGTCCGGAACCGAATCGGGCGATGGCCTCGCGGTGCCTGCGCAGCTCGCTGTATGGCAGATAGCGCAGATGCAGATCCGTGACCCGGCTGAACGCAGGCCGGGCGAACTGCCGGCGCACGTCTTGCTCCCGCTCGTCCGGCGCGACGAGGAAGTACGCGCTCGAATTCCCCTCCGCCAGTCCGAGCGCCAGGTCGAGCATGCGCACGATGCCGGAGTAAATGCTGGTCGTATGCTCGACCTCGAACGCGGCTTCGATCCGTTGTCCCGTCTCATCCAGCCAGAGAACGTCGATCAGGCGGATCGTCTCCGCGGCGAGCGCGTTCTCGATCGCCGCCGGCAGCGTGTCGAGACAGCCGTCGTCCAACCGCCCTTCGCCAAACGCGCGCGCCCGGTCGTTCGCGGCTACCCACACCTTGAAGCCGAGAGATCTGCCCAGATCTCGCAGCCATCCCTGGATCTCGGTGTGGGTGTCGTCGCCCTCACGCGCCGCTTCGAGCGCTTTGGCGGCCTTCGTGGTCTCGTCGCGCACCTGCTGTAAATCGGCCTGCCAGCGTGCCAGGGCGCCGGCGTCATCGGCGCGCGGTGGAGATGCGTAACGGCCGGCCCCGACATCGAACAGGAATCCGCCCATGGCGCCGAGATCGTTCGACAGGAGGTCGCGGTAACGCTGATTGAGCTCGAGAATGCCCCGGCGCATCGCGAGGAATTCCTGCCAGCGGCCGAGCTTTACTTTAGCGCCGGTCAGGGCGTTGTAGCCCTTGACGATGGCGGTGTTGAACGGCGGGACCAGGGTCGGATGAAGGAAGTACAGGAGATTGGCGGCCGCGGGGCCGAGTCCCTTGATCCCTTTCAAATCGAGCTGCTGGATCGCAGCGATGACCTGTGCTTCGCCGTCGCAGCATGCACATGTGTGCAGAAAGCGGCCGAAGGCGCGCTGGTTGTCCGGGTCCTCGTAGATGTCGGGAATCCTGAGCTTCGGCTTCCACAGAAACGCGTGATCCGCGCCCTTGAAGACTTGCCGCTGTTCGGCGATGGACCCGACGACGGTTTCGAGCGACGAGCCCTTGTACACGTTGCCGAACGTTCCGGTGTCGATTTCGGCGACGACCATCTCGAGCCCCCGGCGGATCGAGCGGAAATTCTTGAGCCGCTCCTCCCACAGGAACCAGCTTCGGTACGTCCCGTTCGGATCCTCGCGCCACCGGCGGATGAGCATTCCAATCGCATCGACGCTCATCGGCACCCCCGGATGTCTCCCTCCGGATGCATTATGGCAGGGCGCGCCGCGATACGCGCGCCGTCACGGCTCCCGCCCGTGGCGAAGGCGTTCGGCGTGATCGAGTCGGACACGCCGACTTCCGGCATCCCGATCCCGGTGCGCTGCGCATGGGCGCGCACGGTTTCAAGGAGCCCGGTCAGGCTGCCGCCGTGCTCGGCCAGATAGGCGTCGAGCCCGAGGAGTCCCGCGATCACCGAGAGAACGACGAGGACCGCGATATTGTCGACGACAGAGAGCAGAATGCGCTTCATGGAAGTGAGACTCGCGCGACAGGCAGATTGTGGCCGCAAGGCGTCGCAGTGGATTTGCCCGAAGATCCCGACTTTGTCTCGAACGTTCGGGTTCCGATGAGCGGCGGCTCTCGGGAGAGACGGCAAGATAAACGCAGATCCCGTTCTTGTTCACCAGATATTCGGTGCACTGATCGCGGCATTCGCGCTCGTGATCCTGCTGCATGAGATCGGCGCGATTCGTGGACGCTGGGCGGATGGCGTTCCCGCGGCGGCGCTCCCGCTCGGAGGCGCCCCGCTGTTCTTCGATCCGGGGTTGTTCCACGGCGGGGACTTCGGCGCGGAAGGGCGCCAGCACGCGTGGCAGGGGCGGTGCGCAATTGTGGCCGAGGTGCTAAAAGCATATCGCCTGCGCAGGCGGCCGGATCACTGGCTGCTCGGCCTCGTGATACCCGCCGTTCTCGCGCGCCGGCTGGGCGCTGGTTCTGCCCGCATTCGCCTTGGAGCTCCTTCTGTACTTCGAGGTCGGCGCGCATGGTGCTGATTGACGGCATCATCCCGATGTGCATGGAACCGCTGGGCCTCGGGTGTGTCAAAGCAGCCAGGAGGCAGGGGGTTGAACTGAGAACGACCGGGATGAATTCGGCTGGTTCTGCCCGCATGAGCCGCACAATACTCCCCGCGCTGATAGCGGCGTTCGGGCTCGCGGTCGGTTCGTATGCCCTGGCTGACGGCAGCGGGAGCGGGCATGGCCGGGGTCACTCCGGGGGTCACGCCATCCACGGCGGGCACTCAGCGCATAGCGTCGGAAGGCTTGCCGCCGAGGGTCACCGCGGACGTGATCATGCGGGTACTGTTCATGCGGGTGGGTTCGCGCCTCACATGCTGCTCGGAGAGGACCATCTTGGGCGTGTCCGGCCGGGCATTGACCGCCACCATTTCCATGACCCTCATCGTTTCCCCCAGGATCGCGGTAATGGCCATGCATTCATGAGCTTGGGCTATAGCGCGTTCTACGCGCCCTCGTACTATCGCTATCGCGACTATTACGCCCCGCACTCCTTCTACTACGACCCGCGATATTGCTATCGCTATGACCTGTCTTACGATCGCAGTGCGTACCGCTCGGCGCCGTCTTTGACGGGAACCGCCTATTCCGCAGATTCCGCCGGAGACGCGACGCAGCGCCCCTCGTCCGAGGTCGATCTGCCCGGCAAGCGCGTGCCCGATGGTGCCGGCCTGCGAGTGCCGCTGCTGCCAAGTCCGGATCCGCCGGATGCCGTGTTCTGACACGCGTGCGCCGGTACGCCGGGCTCTGGGGATCCGCCTGATCGTCGCCTGGATATCGAGCGTCAGCCCGTTCGAGCTTGCGTGGGGTGCGGAAGAGGCTGATTCCGCGGATCCGATCACGCTGCGCGTTCTTCTGAGCCGCTCGGGGTGCCGCGACGCCCCGGCGTCGTGTTCTCTTCTCAAAGTGGAGTACGCGGCCGAAGCGCGCACGCGGCGGGAGCGGCGGCCGGTGAACATCGCACTGGTGCTTGACAGCTCCGGCTCGATGGCGGCGCGCGCGGTTCTGGGCTGAGCACAAGCATGTCGCGCTCAATGCGCGCCAGCGCAAAGTGGTCAACAAGATGCTCGAAGCGGGCGCGGGCCGATTCAAAGGGTGCCTGACGCAACGCAAGTACGTGAGCATGATCGGTGCCTCCCCCGGGACATCATCGCGTGACATCACCGACCTCGTCAGCAAGGGAATACTGGTACTGGGAGACGCCGCCGGCCGCTCCATCTATACAATCTCGCGATTACCGGGTGAGGCTGGCATTCGGCTGGGTAAGGCAATCACGATGACGGCGATAGTGACGCCCTCCCGGAGCACGTTGGGGCAGGTGGTGGGGTGCCTGGCAACATGGCCGCGTGGGAACGCCACTCGGCCGGGAAGCAGCGAGACGTCGCTGCGTGGGCAGGCCCTGTCGAGGCGCGCGGCACCCGGATTCTCGCCGGCGCACCCCCCCCCGGTGCACCGTCCGGCGCTACACTCGACGTCAGCAGAAAGCCTTTTTATCCGTACGATCCGTAAATCCACAGACGACGGAAGAATGGTTTTTTACGAGAGCAAACATCACAAATTGCGGCGCCCTTCGCTTACCGATAACAGTTACGCAACAGGAACATGATTTCGCCGTGTCAATGATATTGAAAATATTCTTGAAACATGAAGCCGCAATTCGACGACATATTCGGCGTTTTTCCTCGAATACAAGTGACATTGAGGATTTCATGCAAGAGGCATTCTTGCAGAGCTTCGCTGCTGAATTGCGTACGGATATACGCAATCCCAAAGCCTTTGTCTTCGAAGTCGCGAAAAACGTTGTTCTGGCTGACCACCGAAAAAACAAGCGCTCGTTGACGGAAAGGCTTGAGGATTTCGGCGGAGCCGATCTCATACTAGATGAGAGTCAGTCTAGCGCCGAGGATGATCTGGACGGCAGGAGGAAACTTGCGGTTTTCGCGAGGGCCGTCGCGCATCTGCCGCCTAAATGCCGCGAGGCCTTTCTGATGCGCCGCATCGATGGTCTGGCTTACAAACAGATCGCTAACAGAATGAACATCAGTGTAAGCGCGGTGGAAAAGCACGTGGCGACCGGCCTTCTTAGGTGCCATTCGTACCTGTTGGACCATGGATTTGAACCATCGGAGTTCGGCGGCGAGAGAAGAGAGAAAGCAAACGCGGCGGAGAATGTTTCCCGCAAGCTGGCACAAGACGATGACTGACGCCGACGACAACATCATCACCCTTCGGACCCGGAAAGAGATAGAGATCGAAGCCGCGTCATGGCGTTCGCTGTTAGGGCGAGACCACGTGTCCGATGAAGAGCACGAGAGGTTTGGCAAGTGGTTGCAGCAAAGCGAACGGCACCGGGAAATATTCGAGGAGATGTCAGCACTCTGGGGTGATCTCGCGCGGTTGAAAGAACTGAACGATATCGGCGAAGCTTTCTCGGAACAGGGGCGCGAGCGCTCACGGCCGGTCGCACGCCGCTGGTTGGCCGCCGCTGCGGTTTCATTGTTGGCGATCATGTTCGGCGGCGCATATTGGCTGCAGCAGGGTTATCGCGCGCCGCAGTCCGGTGAATTTGCGACGCGAACCGGCGAACAACGAACCCTTGAACTGGTCGATGGATCATCTGTCGTCCTCAATACCGGTAGTCTTCTCACGGTCGATTTTACGCATGCCGAACGAAGCGTTCGTCTTTTGGAGGGTGAGGCGTATTTTGAGGTTGCAGAAGACGCGCGCCGACCGTTTGTCGTTTATGCCGCGCACCGTGCGGCGAAGGCTGTTGGCACGGCCTTTACGGTCAGGGTGCGGGATGGAATGACGCTCGAAGTGACCGTGGAAGAAGGCAGAGTTGCTCTACTGTCGATCATCGATCCTAGACCGGCCGCGTCATCGCTTGAAGATATAGCACATACGACGGTCACCGAACTCACCGCGGGGCAATCCATTATTTATGACGACGAGGTCGAACAGTTGGAGCTTATTGAGGCGGCGGATTTGAACCGCAAATTGTCCTGGCGACGGGGCATACTCGCTTACGCCGGAGAGCCGCTCGAAGACGTCATTGCGGATATCAGTCGCTACACGAACATAAAGATTGAGATCACCGAATCGGAATTGAGGTCGTTGCCGGTGGGGGGGTATTTCAGGGTTGGCGAAACGGACGCTCTTTTCGACTCACTGGAGCTTACTTTCGGGATTACCGTCGAGCGCGTCGGGAAGGACTATGTGAAACTGTCGGCTGGGGTGTGACGTCCGCCGATTGATTGCGAAAGCGGGCTTGGGACCAAGATAAAGTGGCAAAAAGCTTTCAGATCGACTGTGGAACGGGACTTCCTCGACATCGTAGTGGTTAGGCTAGCGGTGATGCGTGTTTGTACTGATCGCTAGGCCAACGAAATGGGAGGGCACGAACTCAACGCGCGTCATAGCGTGCTTGAACACGGTTATTCTATGCGTGGGTTATGCATGTAGCGCATGGGCGCAATCCGACGACAGAGAATACGACTTTCAGATTGATGAAAAGACACTGGGCGAAGCATTGAAGGTCGTCGCCCAGGTTACCGACGCAAACGTTCTCTATCCTTTTGAGTTGGCTGACCGGACGGGGATCAACCCCGTTTCCGGGCGACATACGACGAACGAAGCGCTGAAAATATTGTTCCGAAACACGGAGTTCTCCGGCGGCCTGACAAAAAGCGGGGTGATCATCATCACGCAGGGCGAATACAAAGTTGGGCACGACCAAGAAGGCAACATGAACGTCAACACGATAAAGAAAGCAACGTTACTGGCGGGCGTCTCCGCGCTGATTCTCGGACCGGCCGCTGTCGCCGCCCAAGATCAGGACGCGGCGGCGGGCGGCGAGACCGAATCCGGCAGGTCATTGTTTGATCCGATCGTTGTCACGGCTCAGAAACGCGAATCGGACATTCAGGACACGCCTTTGAGCGTGTCTGCGCTATCGGGCGAGGTGATGGCGAATATCGGGATACGAACAGTTGAAGATTTCCAATTCTTCGTTCCCGGGATAACGGTCACGAATGATTCCATGGCGATCGTGAATATCCGCGGCATTGGCACATCCGCTTTCGGCGTTGCGACAGATCCAAGCGTCGCCGTCTATGTCGACGGCGTTTACCAGCCGCGTCCGACGACGGGCTATCAGGATATGTCTGATATCGAACGGGTCGAACTGCTCCGTGGTCCGCAAGGCGTTCTCTTTGGGAGAAATTCGACCGGCGGCACGCTTAATATCTTCTCAAAGGAACCGAGCGACGAGTTTGAAGGCGTGCTCGGCGTGACGTTTGGCAATCTGGACAAGCGCACTTTCAGCGGCACCGTTTCGGGACCGCTGTCCGACAAAGTCCGGGGTCGCCTGACGCTTCTCAAAAATGATCGCGACGGTATTTACACCGATGTCGTGACCGGGGACAAATACCAGGATCAAGACACGTTCGCGGGACGGGCGACTCTTGCCTATGATGTGACGGACAATTTCGAGCTTGTATTGCGCGGCGACTTTAACATTGAGCGGGAAACAGGGTTTCCCGCCGTTCGCTCGACTTACGCACAGGACATTATTGACGCCGGCGCAACTATTCCGACGGGCGATCGCGAGGTTGCATTCGATACCAAGCCGGTAAGCAACGCCGATGTTTGGGGCGTGTCCGCTACCGCGACATGGACGGGAGAAAGACTTGGTGTTAAGTCCTACAGCGCGTACCGCCAAAGCGACGTCAATCAGATGATTGACGCGGACGCTACGGATTTGTTTATTTTTGACATTGGATTTCGGGAAGATTCTCGATCACTTACGCAGGAACTGCAGCTATTCAACGCTAATCCCGACCGTCTCAAGTGGATTGCTGGACTGTTTTACCTGAATGAAGACGGCGTCGGCGGCATCGACATACTTTTCCAGGATCCTCAAATCACTATTCCGGAAAGCAATGTGACGAATGCTTATGCCGTGTTCGGCCAAGGCACGTTCAGCGTCACGGATCGACTGCGCGCTACTGCGGGCGTTCGTTACAGCTACGAAAAGAAGAAATACAACTTCTCGACCGCAGTGAATGGAACGGAAGTCGACAGCGGATCGCCAACGGCCGATTTTAATGCATGGACGCCGCGTTTTGCGCTGGATTACGACATCACGGACAGTATTCTTGCATATGCATCAGCGACGCGAGGGTTCAAGTCGGGCGGCTTCCAACTGGGCGACGCGGGCGCGTTCGATCCGGAATTCTTATGGAGTTACGAGGCGGGCGTAAAATCTGCTTTGTTCGACCAACGGTTTCGCGCGAATTTGGGCGTATTTTTCTACGATTATACGAATCTTCAGATCGTCGAATTTGTCGGTGGTGTCGCGACGACCAGTAATGCGGGCAAGTCGACTGTCAAGGGCGTCGAAGCCGAGTTCGTAGCGCGTGTCGCGGATCGTCTCGATCTGAACGCCACAGTTGCGTATTTGGATGCGAAGTACGACGTCTTCTTCGAGAGCGGAGCGGATTACTCCGGCAACAGATTGGCGAACGCGCCGGATTGGTCCTATTCCCTTGGCGGCCAGTATGCCGTCGATCTGGGCAATGGCGGCGAGGTTTTGCTGCGAACAGATTTTGCCTGGCGCGATACGGTCGATTTCAAGCGCAACAATCTGCCGCAATTCCGCTCGGACACCTATTCGCTGCTGAACGCTCGCGCAAGTTATATTTCGCCGAACAAACTCTGGGAACTGTCGTTATACGGGACGAATCTCACGAATAATCGCTACGCGACTTATATAACCGTGGGGAGAAACGCGGCCGCCGCAGCCGACCCCAGCGTTCCTGTCACGGTGTTCGGAGAGCCTCGCCAATACGGCGTTCAGCTACGGCGAAACTTCTGATACGGAATTGCATTGATCATTACCTGTTCCGTCATTTTGCCATTTCGGGGCGCTGCCGCCGGGTCCGCGCGAAGCGCGGCCCGAGGATAGACTCCGCAGCAAGCCCGGGACCCAGAAACGCTTGGCCAGTTTTCTGGATCCCGGGCTCCGCCGACGCGTGTCTGCGACCGCTGTCCACTTGGACGAGCACGTGATCCCGCAAGTGTCGGTGCGCCAGCCGGTCGTAATGTTCCCGAAGCGACGGCGGTTCTTTCTGAAGCGCGACCCCGCGCTGCTCGGCCGCATATGGCCGTGGCTACGGGGCTCGCCTGGCTCGAACGGCCTGAGAAGGACGGCGACGACGTCGCCGTGGTACACGCCCATCTGCAATCCGAAAGCAGGGAGTCGCTCATCGCAATCTTGGTCGAACAGGCCGCGAACGATTCTGACTTGCGTGCGCGACTGGAGGCGGCTGCACTGCGTAGAGATGTCCTACCAGTAGTGTCCCAACGTTGACGAGCCGAATGGCTGTAACTGACTGGCAACAATTGCAAAATCCCGTATTTGAATGTGTCACCGACTTGAACGTCGCGCGCCTGTTTGACGACCCTGAGCTTCGGGTAACCGCCGGGGTCGTCGATGTACACGGGCAAGCCGGTTTTCGCGCAGCTGATGGAGCACCTGCCGCTGCACACGTTTCGTCGCTGCGTCGCGCGCTACCAGGCCGAGCACAAGGTCAAGAGCTTCTCGTGCCTCGATCAGTACCTGTGCATGGCCTTCGCGTAGCTGACCTATCGCGAGAGCCTGCGCGACATCGAAGCCTGCCCGCGAGCGCAGGGCAGCAAGCTCTATCATCTGGGGATTCGCAGCCAGGTCGCGTGCAACACGCTCGCCGACGCCCACGCGCGCCGCGACTGGCGGCTGTACGCCGACTTCGCACAGCGGCTCATTGCCACGGCGCGTCGGTTGTATGTCAACGATGCTTTTGCCGTGGCGCTCGCCAAAACGGTCTACGCGCTCGATGCCACAACCATCGACCTGTGCCTGTCGGTGTTTCCCTGGGCGCGTTTTCGCTCGTGTTCGAGCAAACACCCCTCGACCTGCTGCTTTCACGCGTTGCCGCTGACCCGGATCCGACCGAACCGCATAACCAGATGAATTTTTTCGAGTAACGTTGGGAAACTACTGACCTGCGCTATCTTCTGACGCATCACCGGCCGGGAAGCTGAATCAGGCCGTGTCGGTCGTGCCGGTCCAAGCGGACCGCGGGCGACGCCGCCGCCAGGATGTTCAATGTGCCCGAGTCCCGGCCGGCTCATGTCGCGCATACAGGCTTGCGCTGCCGTCCGCTTTCAGGAGGTAGACGCGGTAGCCTTGGGCAGTCGGGCCCTCCATCCCCGGCGAGCCGATCGGCATTGCCGGAACGGCGAGACCGCGCGCTTCGCCCGGGTCAGCCAGTAACCGCTCGATGTCCACGGCCGGTACATGGCCCTCGATCACACGGCCTTGCACCACCGCCGTGTGGCAGGCGGCGTACGGCTCCGGGACTCCCAGGCTCGCGCGAACTTTCGCCAGGTCGTCGGGGTGCTCGGTCCTGACCGCGAACCCCGCAGACTTCAGATGATCGATCCACTCGACGCAGCATTGGCAGCTCGGGTTGGTGTACACGGTCACGAGCGGGGCACCGGCCGGCGGCGTCGGTGAGCACGCCGCGAGCACGAGCCCGGCAGCCGCGGCGATCACCAAAACGACGGCGGCAACGGAACGCTGGCGGCGGCGGTACGGTAGCATGTCCGGCTTTCCATGCATCGCGTGTGAGCTCCTCCCGATCTCCCGAAGAGCGGCACCAGCTGGAGGTGTTCGACTTTTTCCGATGGGCTCACGGCAAGCGGCGTGCCACTCACGCCGCTCGGCGGCGTTGAACCAACCGATTACATCCCCTACCTGGCGATCCGCGCCGATCCACAAGTCGTCGACGGGGAGGCATCGGTCGAAAGCAAGAAGCATCTCTGGCACGACGACACGCAAACGCCAACTGAGCCCGCCGACTCGAGCCCGAGATCGCGCGCCCGCCCCCCGCTTCCAGAATTCAGTTGGCGACGTCGACGACGCCCCTCATCCCTGACTCATAGTGGCCGGGCACGTGGCAGGCAAATTCGACCTTGCCCGCGTTGGTAAACTTCCAGATCAGCGATTTTTCCTCGCCCGACTGCAGTGTCACCGTGTTGGGGTCCTCGTGAACCATGCCCGGCATCTGTTTCATCATCTCGGCGTGCTTCTTCTGCGACGCCTCGTCGCCGAGCGTGAACTCGTGCGGAAGCTTTCCGGTGTTCTTCACCTTGAAGTGGATGGTTTCCCCGGTCTTCACCGTCAATCGCGCCGGGTGGAATTTGAAATCGTCGCCGCCGGTGACGGTCACCGTTCGCGTCACAGCCGTGGCGTCGCCCGGCTGTCCGAAGCTGAATTGATGGCCGCCGTGCTCGTGATCTGCATCCTCGCCGCCTCCCGCTGCATGGCCGTCGCCCGCATGACCGCCTTCCTCGTCTTCGTGCTCGCCGTGTTCCGTGGTTTCCGCCGCGGAAACGGCAACCGCGGGTGCCGGTTCGGGCTGTGCCGGACTCGCCGCTTCCGCTTGTTCATGTTCCGCGCGTGAACAGGCGGTCATGGCCATGATCATGAGGAAGGGCGGCAGTATTCGAAGTGTCATGAAGATCCTCCTTCTGAAGGGGTTGGGGCGATGGAATTCATGGCTTGCGCCTCGTCGGCGATCCGAAGTCGGGGTCCTCGCTGACGCGCCGGGCGACGGTGCCCTCGGGGTTGCGATACGGACCGGGATCGCGGTAGTCGCCGGGCGCAAGGTCGTCGCGCACCTTGACGACCGTGAACATACCGGCCATTTCCAGGTTTCCGAACGGCCCCTTGCCCCCCATCATGGGCAGCGTGTTCTCCGGCCCTTGCATGTGGCCCATGTCGGTGTGTTCCTGGTGCTCGGCCATGCCGGCTTTGCCCATCGCCATGTAGCCCGGCAGCATGGAACGGATGGTTTTTTCCACCCCGGACTGGTCCACGCCGATGGTGTTGGGTATGCCGTGGCCCATTGCATTCATCGTGTGATGCGCCTTGTGGCAATGGAAAGCCCAGTCGCCGGCGATGGCGACGAATTCGAGGTCGCGCAGCTGACCGACGGCGACGATCTCGGTGGTTTCCGTGCGCCAGCGGTTCTCCGGCCAGCGTCCGCCGTCGCCGCCCGTGACCCAGAACTGCACGCCGTGAAGGTGCATCGGGTGCTCGTGCATCGAGAGGTTGCCGATGCGGATGCGCACGCGCTCACCGGTGCGCGCGACGATGGAGTCGATCGCCGGAAAGACCTTGGAATTGAAGGTCCACAGGTCGAAGTCCGTCATGATCGAGGGATCGGGCCGGTAGGTGCCCGGATGCAGCGCCCAGTTGTGCAGCAGGAAAGCGTAGTCGCGGTCGATTCGTTTCGGCTCGCCGCCCCTGGGGTGGATGATGAACAGGCCCATCATGCCCACCGCCATCTGCACCATTTCGTCGGCGTGCGGGTGATACATGTGCGTGCCGTGCTGCTTGAGCGTGAATTCGTAGGCGAATGTTTCTCCAGGCCGAATGTGCGGCTGGTTCAGGCCGCCGACGCCGTCCATGCCGCTCGGCAGGTAGAGGCCGTGCCAGTGGATGGTCGTGTGCTCGCCCAGGCGGTTGGTGACAAAGATCCGCACGCGGTCGCCTTCCACCGCTTCGATGGTCGGCCCCGGCGTCGTGCCGTTGTAGCCCCAGCATTTGGCAACGCAGCCGGGCGCGAACTCGTGCTCCACTTCTTCCGCCACCAGGTGGAATTCCTTCACGCCGCCTTTCATCCGGTAAGGCAGTGTCCAGCCATTCAGGGTGCGCACGGGCCGGTAGCCGCGGGATTTCGGCACCGCAGGCGGCGGCGCTTCGGCGGCCTTCTGCACGTCGGCCGCGCCGGGTTCCCGCATTTCCGGCATCGTGTGGCCCTCGTGAACGGACTGCGCCAGGGCGCGATTGGCCAGCGTACTGCCGAGTCCCGCGAGGTAGCCTAGGCCCGTCCAGGAAAGAAGGTCTCGCCGGGTCGTCATCGGTCGTCTCCCTGGCATTTCGCCATTGCCGCGGCGTGCTCCTCGGCGGACATCGTCGACATGTCCATCCCGCTCATGTCGCAGTCGCCGGTGTCTTCCATTTGCATGCCTTCGTGGCGCATCTCGCCCATTCCGGTCGCGGGCGCGACGAGCACTTCCGCATCGAGCGTGTCGCCACCGATCTGTGCCGAGCTGGGCAGCGGAGCACCGACTTGGCGCGCGAGCTCCACACGCGCCAGCCAGTAGTCGCGTACCGCTTCGAGATAGCCCTGGTAAGCGTCGTATTCCTGCTGTTTGGCCAGCAAAAGCTCGAACTGCCCGACCAGCATGTAGTTCACCTGTTCCTGCGTGCGGGCGACGATCGCTTCGCGCAGCGGAATCAGCGACTCGCGGTATTGCCCCGCGCGCGCCTTTGCGACGTCGAGCTCGTCCGCTGCGCGCCGCAGGCCATTGCTGATGTCGATCTCCAGCGTACGCAGTTCCGCTTCCGCCAACTGCAGATCGGCTTCGGCACGGGCGAGTCGGCCCTTGCCCTGATTGAAGATCGGCAGCTCCAGCGCCAGCGTCGGCCCGGTGATGCGCGAGCCATCAGGCTCGCGTTCGGTATCGACCCCGACGTCAATGTCCCCGAGATAACGGAAACGGCGCGTCACTCCCAGTGCGTCTGCGAACAAGGCGACGCGCCCGCGCGCCGCCGCCAGGTCCAGGCGGCTCGCGTCCGCCGCTTCCAACAGCGACGGAAGCGCGTCCTCGTCCGCGACCGGCGCCGGCAGCACGCCCGAGATCGTCCAGCGATCTTCGGTCGCCGAGAGCCCCATCAGGCGGTTGAGGTCGCCGCGCAATATGCGAACCTCGGCCTGGGCCCGCAGCAGGTCGAGCCGGGCCTGGGAGGCCGCGGCCTGTTCCAGCGCCAGCTCCAGGCGATTGACGTTGCCGGCATCGAAGAAACGCTGCGCCAGATCGGCGGATGCCTGCGCCGCCTTGAGCACGGCTTCGCGCATCGTCACGATCTGCCCGCCGCCGGCAAGTCTGTAATGAGCGGCTTCAACATCCGCGGCGAGGTTCAGGACCTGCGCGCCAAGGTCCTGCTTCACGCTCTCGAATTGTCCCTCGGCAAATCGGCTGCGGGCGGGCAGCAGCAGGAGATTCGTGAAGCTCTGCACGAGCCCGAAGCCCACTTGGCTGGCCTCGCCGCTGACATTTGAATCCCGAACCGACGCCGACAGCCTGGGGTTGCTCAGCCGCCCGGCGTCATAAACGTCCGCCGCCGCGAAACCCAGCCGCGCATATTCGGACCTCAACCGCGGGTTGTTGACCAGCGCCAATCGGACGGCATCTCCCGCGGACAGTGGACCGTCGCCAAGCCGGGCCAGCAGTTGCCGGGCGGCGTCGGCATCCGCCGGGTCCGTGGGCTGGTTGCGTGCCTGGAGCAGAGCGACCACGTCGCCGCGACCGGAATCAGCCGGCAAACTCGCACAACCTGTCAACGCTGCAGCCAGCAGCGCGGGAGCCAAGAATCGATGTGTCAACAAGAAGCGTCCATCCGATTTGCCGATGAATGTCGCGCTCGGCCGACGGCGCTACGCCCGCCGGCAGCTGCCCGTGAACCGGACGGATTTCAGGTCGGAGGCCGAAACGGAGCGGAGCGCGGGCTCGAATGGAAGGACTTCACGACGAACGTGAATCCGGGGAGCGTCGTGCGCCAGGGGGTTTGCGGCAGCGACGCGACCGGGGTCCCCGCGTGTGGCACGGCGCAGCCGCAGTCGCAACTCGAGTCCTCGCAGCAGTCGCCATCGGCCATGCCGGCGGCATCGTGGTCGTGGGGTCCGTCCCGGGCGGGCGCGGGCGAGTCGTGTCCGGCGTGGGACGTCGCGCCGGCAGCCGCGTGCATGGCCGTGGCCGGGGGCATGGCCATGCCGTTCAGGAGCAGCACGACGGCCACCAATGTGCGAAGGACAATCACGTGCCTAGCCTGCGCCCGCCCGCGCGCGACTGCAAGCGGCGGTCACGAGCGCCCGGCCCGGGCTCTGGACCCGAGTCCCGACTCGAGCTTTCGCGTCACCCCGAATACCTGGAGCAGCAGCACGAATCCCGTGATTCCCACCCACAGCGAGCCCGTGGCAAACAGGATCACGAGCGGGTTGTTGAAATCGTCACGGCCACGGAAGTCCATCGTATGGAGCATCCAGAAGAAGTCGAACAGCCGCCAGGTGTCGTTCCGGGCCGCGACCAGGCGCCCGTCTTCCGCGGAGAAGTACAGGCTCGTGCGGCCGGGATCGTCGAAAGCGGCTTCCCACACCGTGCCCGCGTCGCGCGCCTCCACCACGGGCGGATCGCGCAGCGCCACGGCTCGCAGCGCCCCCGGGCCCGCGTAGCGGGCAGCCGCCAGCGCCCGGACGGCCGGCTCGTCGATCACGTAGGTTGCGCCGTCGCCGGCGCGCCGCAATTCGACGCGGTCGGCGAAACGCAATCGATAGAACCACGCGTCCAGCAGCGGAACCAGGGTGACGTCGAGCGGGCGCGCGCCGCCTGCGAGCAACTCGCCGGGCTCGACCAGTCGCATGCCGCGGTCGAGCACGACGGTGTCGGGATTTCGCAGGCTTGCACTGGCGGCCACCCTCTCGTGATCGAGCACGGCGAAGACGAGGCCGCTCACGGTCCACAGCAGCAGCTGCACGCCCAGGATCAGGCTCAGCCACTTGTGCAGTACGCGCATCAGGCGCATGCCCGGAGCCTCAGGTTCCCGGCCGCGGCCGACGGCGGAAGCTGAACCACAGCAGCCAGCCGCCGCTCGCGACGAAGACGAGCCCCGCGACGGTGACGACCCGGAGCACGGGATTGTTGACGTCGCTGCGCGTCTTGTAATCCATGATGTGCAGCATCCACATCGCGTCGAACCACCGCCAGGAACGGTGCCGGCGCGTCACCAGGTCGCCGCTGTCCGGGTGGACGTAGAGCGTGGTTTCGTGCCAGTCGTCGAAGCGGGCGCGCCAGAGCGGCAGCTCGCGCCCCTGGATCTCGAGCGGCGCCTCGCCGGCGAGCAGCTCCAGCCCCTCCAGCGCCCCGCGGCCCGCATAGTAATGACGGGCGAGTGCCGCCACCGTTCCCCGGTCGAGCGGGGAAAGCCTGGTCCCGCTCACCCCGTCGAGTAGTACGATCCCGCGCGCCGTCCGCACTTCATAGAGCGGGCGTTCACCGCCCGGAAGACCCTTGATGCGCAGCTTCTCGATGCCCGGGTATCGCGCCTGGACTTCCGCCACCGGGTGCCAGGTGTCCGCCGGCGGCGGCGGGGTCGAGAGGTTCCGGACCAGCGTATCGCCGTGGATGAAATCGATGTCCACGACGACCATGTAGAAGCCGCTCGCGATCCAGGCGAGCGCCTGCGCCCCGACCAGGAGCGCCAGCCACTTGTGCACTGAACGGGAGAGCCGCGCTGGACGCACGGCGAGCATCTTACATGCCGCGCTGCGCGCCCCGTCAACGATCGGCGAGCATCGCCCTCATCTGCCCGATCTCGGTTTGCTGGCCTTCCACGATTCGCTCGCACAGCGCCAGAACCGCGCGGTCCGTCAGGTCTGCTTCCTCGCACATGAGAATCGCTCCGGCGTGGTGCGGGATCATCGAACGCAGGAACTGGCGTTCCCCGACGGCCGCTTGCTCGCGGATCGCGAACCAGAACCCGGCGGTTCCCAGGATGCAAGCCGACAGGATCGCGATGTTGAGGCGACGATCGCCATACATCGACCCCATCACCAGGATCTCGATGGCGACCATCGGCAATGCCATCAGGGCCGCCATGTACGCCTGGTTGAAGTTTGCCAGGACATTCTCGGACCGGTCGACCATCGCATACATCAGGAAGTACATCGCGACGAACGAGAGCAAGGCCATCCACAGCAAGCGCGCGTAGTGCGTGCCCCTCCCCGCGCGGTGTGACGTATGTGCTTCGGCCGTCATCTCGAGGTTTTGCGCCTTCGTGACAATCTCGCGGGCCCCGGGCTCCCGCGTTTGCGCCAGCTTCCGAGGCCCGGGCCGCCGCCATAAGCCCCTCTGACCCCCTACTCCAGGTCAGTCGCCTCCGACACCGCGGTTTGCGACAATGCCCGGATGCCCAACGAACGCGATTTCGTGCTGCACAGCTGGTGCGTGCCCGGGGACTGGAACGCCCCGACGGTCGTGGGCGGGCGCGGCGCGAAGCTCCTCCTCGAGGACGGGCGCGAGGTCCTCGACATGTCGAGCCTCGTCGAGTGCAGCAACCTCGGCCACCAGCACCCGAAGCTCGTCGCCGCGATCAAGGCGCAGGCGGACAAGCTCGCCTTCGTGACCGCCGCCTGGGGCGCCGGGCCGCGCCGCGCGCTCGCCGAGCGCCTCCTCGACGTCTCCGGCTTCGAGGGCGGGCGCGTGTTCTTCACGCTGGGCGGCGGGGACGCCAACGAGAACGCCGTGCGCATCGCGCGGCACGCTTCGAAGGAGCCGCGCGGGCTCATCATCACGCGCGACCGCTCCTACCACGGCGCGACCTACATGCCGATGGCGCTCTCCGGGGACGCCCGCACCGCGCACCAGGTGGATGCCGAGGCCTGGGGCGTGCGCCACGTGCCGCCGCCCTATGCCTACCGCTGTCCGTTCGGCAGCACGACCCCGGACGAGTGCGGCCGGCGTGCGGCCGGCGCGGTCGCCGCCGCCATCGACAAGGAGGGCGCAGGCCGCGTCGCGGCGGTGCTGATGGAGGTGGATGCCGGCAGCAACGGCATCGTGCCCCCCGACAGCTTCTGGCCGGAGCTGCGCCGCGTGACGCGCGAGCGCGACGTGCTGCTCGTCGCCGACGAGGTCATGAGCGGTTTCGGCCGCTGCGGCGAGTGGTTCGCCTGGCAGCGCTACGGGAAGGAGAACCGTCCCGACCTGATGACGCTCGCGAAAGGGCTGACCGGCGCGTCGATCCCCCTCGGCGCGGTCGTCATGAGCGCGGCGGTCTACTCGAAGATCGAGCGCGAGATGTTCTACGGCGGGCTCACCTACTGCGGGCACCCGCTCTCCTGCGCCGCCGGCGCCGCGGCCATCGACGCCTACCGCGACGAGAAGCTCATCGAGCGCTCGCGCCGCCTCGGCGCGCAGATGTTCGCCGAGCTGCAGAAGCTCGCGGCCCGCCACCCGGTGATCGGCGACCTCCGCGGCGGCAAGGGGCTGTTCGCGGTCGTCGAACTGGTCGCCGACCGCGCCACGAAGGCGCCGATCGCGCCCTGGCCCGGCCAGCCCGAGGCGATGAAGTCCCTGCTCGCCGCCGCGCGCGACGAGGGCGTGTCCTTCGGCTCGCGCGGCAACCTGCTGATCCTCGCGCCGCCGCTCGTGATCGCGGAGGCCGAACTCGCGCACGCACTCGGCGTGCTCGACCGCCTGCTGGCCCGGTTCTTCCCTGCGTCCCTGGAGCGCGCCTCATGAGCTTTCGCCTGACCTACGCGACGATGTTCAACCCGCCGGAAGAGATGCACGAGCGCTTCGAGCGCGCGCTCGCGACGATGCGCGGGCGGCTGGGCAAGACGCATCCCATGTTCATCGACGGGAAGGACGTCGCTGCCGCGACCACCGAGGAGCGGCGCAGCCCGATCGACAACGAGATCCTGCTCGGCCGCTTCCCGAGCGCGAGCGCGAAGGAAGTGGATTCCGCCCTCGCCGCGGCGCAGCGCGCCTTCCCGGCCTGGCGCGACGCGGGCACGGCGACGCGCGTCGCGCTGATGCGCAGGGTCGCGCGCATCCTGGAGGAGCGCGTGTACGAGATCGCGGCCGCGCTCGTGCTCGAGGTCGGCAAGAACCGGCTCGAGGCGCTCGGCGAGGCGCAGGAGTGCGTGGACTTCTTCGACGTCTACGCGGACGACTTCGAGTCGCACAAGGGCTACGAGTTCGACCTGCCGAACGACCCGTCGAACGTCTTCGTCTCGCGCAACAAGAGCGTCATGCGGCCGTACGGCGTCTGGGCCATCATCGCGCCGTTCAACTTCCCGATCGCGCTCGCGGCCGGCCCGACCGCCGCCGCGCTCGTGACCGGCAACACGGTCGTCCTCAAGTGCGCCTCCGACACGCCCTGGGCGGGACGGCTGCTCGCCGACTGCATCCGCGACGCGGGCGTGCCGGCCGGCGTCTTCAACTACGTCAACGGCCCCGGCGCCGCGATCGGCGAGCAGATGATCCGCGACGCGCGCACGGCCGGCGCGACCTTCACCGGCTCGGTGGCCGTCGGCCGCACGATCATGGGCGAGATGGCGGCGGGCCGCTACGCGCGCCCCTACATCGCCGAGATGGGCGGCAAGAACCCGACCATCGTCACCGAGAACGCCGACCTCGACCGCGCGGCCGCCGGCATCGCCCGCTCCGCCTACGGCATGGGCGGGCAGAAGTGCTCCGCGCTCTCGCGGCTCTACGTGCACGAGAAAGTCGCGGACGCCCTGCTCGCGAAGGTCGAGCAGGAGATCGACAGGATCAGGATCGGCGACCCGACCGAGCGCGCGACCGGCCTCGGCCCGGTCGTCAACAAGCGCGCGCACGAGTCGTATGCGCGCTACGTCGCGGACCTCAAGGGCCGCGGCGCGAAGTTCCGGCGCGGCGGCAGGCAGCCTTCCGAGGGCTTCATGGGCCGCGGCTATTACGTCGAGCCCGTGCTCGCGGAGGCGGACCCGTCGGACCCGCTGTGGAAACACGAGATGTTCCTGCCGATCCTAATGGTGCAGCGCTACCGCGATCGCGACGAGGCGATGCGCCTCGCCAACGACACCGACATGGGCCTCACCGCGGGTTTTTACGGCGCTCCCGGCGAAGTGAAGTGGTTCCAGGACCATATCGAGGCGGGCGTGACCTACGCGAATCGCGGCGCGGGCGCCACCACCGGCGCCTGGCCGGGCTACCAGCCGTTCGGCGGCTGGAAGGGCTCCGGTTCCTCGGGCAAGGCGATCGCGTCTGCCTACTACCTCCCGCTCTACCTGCGCGAGCAGTCGCGGACCGTGGTGGACTGAATGCCGGAGTTCCTGCCGCTGCGGGACGCGATCGCGCAGCACGTCGCCGACGGCGCCTGCCTCGCGCTCGAGGGATTCACGCACCTGATCCCGTTCGCGGCCGGCCACGAGATCATCCGCCAGGACCGCAGGGACCTGCACCTGGTGCGCATGACGCCGGACCTCGTCTACGACCAGCTCATCGGCGCGGGCGCCGCACGAAAACTCACGTTCTCGTGGGGCGGCAACCCGGGCGTCGGCTCGCTGCACCGGCTGCGCGACGCGGTGGAGAACGCCTGGCCCGCGCCCCTCGAGATCGACGAGCACAGCCACGCGGCGATGGCGGTCGCCTACCGCGCCGGCGCCGCGCGGCTGCCCTTCGGCATGCTGCGCGGCTACATCGGCACCGACCTGCCCGCGCAGAACCCGCGCATCCGCCACGTCGACTGCCCGTACACCGGCGAGCGCATCGCGACCGTCCCGGCGGTGAATCCCGACGTCGCGATCCTGCACGCGCAGCGCGCCGACCGGCGCGGCAACGTCGCGATCGACGGCATCATCGGCGCGGCGCGCGAGGCGGGACTCGCGGCGGCGAAGCTCCTCGTCACGGTCGAGCAGGTCGTGGAGGAGCTGCCGCCGGCGATGAACAACGTCGTGATCCCGCACTTCACCGTGACCGCGATTTCCCACGTGCCGGGCGGGGCCTGGCCGTCGTACGCGCACGGGCACTACGCGCGCGACAACGACTTCTACCTCCGGTGGGACGAGATCGCGCGCGACCGCGGGCGGTTCTCCGCGTGGATCGACCGGCACGTCCGGGGCACTCGCGACCATCGCGAGTTCCTCGCCAGCCTGCGGGAGGCCGCGTGATGCTGCAGGTGCTTTGCGCGCGTGGGCGCCGAGGCGGGACTCCCCTCGCTCGCTCAGGGCGGCGACCGCATTCGCTCGCTCGGGTGT
>CAZVIF010000011.1:0-87687 GCA_964626745.1 uncultured Steroidobacteraceae bacterium | reverse complement strand
CGATCGGCCGCGGCCAGCGCGAGCTGATCATCGGCGACCGCCAGACCGGCAAGACGGCGCTCGCGGTGGACACGATCATCAACCAGAAGGGCACCGGGATTAAGTGCATTTACGTCGCGATCGGCCAGAAGCAGAGCTCGATCGCGAACGTGGTGAGGAAGCTCGAGGAGCACGGCGCGATGGCGCACACCATCATCGTCGCCGCCTCGGCCTCGACCCCGGCCTCGATGCAGTTCATCGCCCCGTACTCGGGCTGCGCGATGGGCGAGTACTTCATGGACAACGGCGAGGACGCCGTCATCATCTATGACGACCTCACCAAGCAGGCCTGGGCCTACCGCCAGATCTCGCTGCTGCTGAAGCGCCCGCCGGGCCGCGAGGCCTACCCGGGCGACGTGTTCTACCTGCACTCGCGCCTGCTCGAGCGCTCCGCGCGCGTCTCCGCCGAATACGTGGAGAAGACGAGCGGCGGCAGGATCAAGGGCAAGACCGGCTCGCTGACGGGGCTCCCGATCATCGAGACGCAGGCGGGCGACGTCACGGCGTTCGTGCCGACCAACGTCATCTCGATCACCGACGGCCAGATCTTCCTCGAGACCGACCTGTTCAACTCCGGCATCCGGCCGGCGATGAACGCCGGCATCTCGGTCTCGCGCGTCGGCGGCGCGGCCCAGACCGGCATCATCAAGAAGCTCGGCGGCGGCATCCGCCTCTCGCTCGCGCAGTACCGCGAGCTGGCGGCGTTCTCGCAGTTCGCCTCCGACCTCGACGAGGTCACCCGCCGCGCCCTCGAGCGCGGCCAGCGCGTGACCGAGGTCATGAAGCAGAAGCAGTACGCGCCGATGTCGGTCGCGGAGCAGGCGCTCTCGATCTACGCAGTGAACGGCGGCTACATGGACAAGGTGGACCGCAAGAAGATCGTGGACTTCGAGGCGGCGCTGCAGGCCTTCGCGAAGACCGCGCACGCGGCGTTCCTGAAGCAGGTCAACGACAAGCCCGAGCTCAGCAAGGAAACCGAGGCCGGCTACAAGAAGATCTGCGAGGACTTCCTCGCGACCGGAGCCTACTGACCGCCATGGCCGGCACCAAGGAAATCCGGGTCAAGATCGTCAGCGTCAAGAACACGCAGAAGATCACCAAGGCCATGGAGATGGTCGCCGCCAGCAAGATGCGGCGCGCGCAGGACCGCATGAAGGCGGCGCGACCGTACGCGGACAAGATCCGCGGCGTGATCGGCCACCTGCGCGTCACCAACCCGACCAACCACCCGTTCCTGGTCGAGCGCCCGGTCAAGGCGGTCGGCATGATCGTGGTGAGCAGCGACCGGGGCCTCTGCGGATCGCTGAACGTCAACGTGTTCAAGAACGTGCTGGCGATGGTGCGCGACTACCAGGCCCAGGGCGTGGAAGTGCGCCTGTGCCTGATCGGCGCCAAGGCGCTGCAGTTCTTCCGGCGCCTGAAGCTGCCGATCGAGGCCTCGATCACGCACATGGGCGACAAGCCGCACATCGCGGACCTGATCGGCACCGTCAAGGCGATGCTCGACCTCTACGAGGAAGGGAAGATCGACCGGCTCGTCCTGGTCAGCAACCGCTTCATCAACACGATGACGCAGAAGCCGACGCCGCTGCAGCTCCTGCCGGCGGAGACGGTGGACCAGGCGGACCTCCAGGAGCGCTGGGACTACATCTACGAGCCCGCGCCGGACGCGCTGATCGAGTACTACATGCTGCGCTACATCGAGAGCACGGTGTACCGGGCGGTGGTCGAGAACCTCGCCTGCGAGATGGCCGCGCGCATGGTCGCGATGAAGAGCGCGACCGACAACGCCGGCAAGCTCATCGAGGAACTGCAGCTCATCTACAACAAGGCCCGCCAGGCCGCGATCACGAAGGAAATCTCCGAGATCGTCGGCGGCGCGGCAGCGGTTTAAGCGGAAGGAAAGACAGATGGCGAACGCACAGGCCCAATCGAAAGACGGCAAGATCATCCAGGTCATCGGCTCGGTGATCGACGTCGAGTTCCCGCGGGAAGGCATCCCGCAGGTGTACGAGGCGCTCAAGCTCGTCGAAGGCGGGCTCACCCTCGAGGTGCAGCAGCAGCTCGGCGACGGCATCGTGCGCACCATCGCGATGGGCTCCTCCGAGGGCCTGAAGCGCGGGCTCGCCGTGCAGGCGACCGGCGCGCCGATCACCGTGCCCGTCGGGGCCGCGACGCTCGGCCGCATCATGGACGTGCTCGGCAACCCGCAGGACGAGAAGGGCCCGGTCAAGTCCAAGGACACGCTGCCCATCCACCGTCCCGCCCCGTCGTACGCCGACCAGGCCGGCGGGCAGGACCTGCTCGAGACCGGCATCAAGGTCATCGACCTGCTCGTGCCGTTCGCCAAGGGCGGCAAGATCGGCCTGTTCGGCGGCGCCGGCGTCGGCAAGACCGTCAACATGCTTGAGCTGATCAACAACATCGCCAAGGCGCACTCGGGCCTTTCCGTGTTCGCCGGCGTCGGCGAGCGCACCCGCGAGGGCAACGACTTCTACCACGAGATGATGGAGTCGGGCGTCATCGACAAGAACGACCTGACCAACTCCAAGGTCGCGATGGTGTACGGCCAGATGAACGAGCCGCCGGGGAATCGCCTGCGCGTCGCGCTCACCGGCCTCACCATGGCCGAGTACTTCCGCGACGAGAAGCAGGCCGGCGGCAAGGGCCGCGACGTGCTGCTCTTCATCGACAACATCTACCGCTACACGCTGGCCGGCACGGAAGTGTCCGCGCTGCTCGGCCGCATGCCGAGCGCGGTGGGTTACCAGCCGACGCTCGCGGAGGAGATGGGCGTGCTCCAGGAGCGCATCACCTCGACGAAGACGGGGTCGATCACGTCCGTGCAGGCGATCTACGTGCCCGCGGACGACCTGACGGATCCCTCGCCGGCGACGACCTTCGCGCACCTCGACGCCACCGTCGTGCTCTCGCGCCAGATCGCCTCGCTCGGCATCTACCCGGCGGTGGACCCGCTCGACTCCACCAGCCGCCAGCTCGATCCGCTCGTGATCGGCGAGGAGCACTACAACACCGCGCGCGGCGTGCAGGCGGTGCTGCAGCGCTACAAGGAGCTGCAGGACATCATCGCGATCCTCGGCATGGACGAGCTGTCGGAAGAGGACAAGCTCACCGTCAGCCGCGCGCGCAAGATCCAGCGCTTCCTGTCGCAGCCGTTCCACGTCGCGGAAGTGTTCACCGGCTCGCCCGGCAAGTACGTGCCGCTCAAGGACACCATCCGCGGCTTCAAGGCGATCCTGGCCGGCGAGTACGACGCGCTGCCCGAGCAGGCGTTCTACATGGTCGGCGGCATCGAAGAGGCGGCCGAGAAGGCGAAGACGCTCACCTGATCATGGCGAACACGATCCACGTCGACATCGTCAGCGCCGAAGGCGAGATCCACTCGGGTCCCGCCACGATGGTGTTCGCCCCGGCCTCCGGCGGCGAGATCGGCATCGCGCCGCGGCACGCGCCGTTGCTCACGACGCTCAAGCCTGGCGAAGTGCGGGTGCAGACCGAGGGCGGCGAGGAGCTGATGTTCTGGGTCGGCGGCGGTGCGCTGGAAGTGCAGCCGCACAAGGTCACCGTGCTGGCGGATACCGCGGCGCGGGCGAAGGATCTCGACGAAGCGGCCGCCCAGGCCGCGAAGCAGCGGGCGGAAGAGGCGATCCGCGATCGCGTCGGGGCGATGGAAGTCGCCGAAGCGCAGGCGGAGCTGGCGAGGGCGGTGGCGCAGTTGAGGGCGATCGAGAAGCTGCGCCAGCTGCGAAAGGGCGGTTAGGCGGCCAATCGCTTTCTTTGATGTGAATGTTGGTTGCGGACCCTCGCTACCAACTCGATTGCTAGCATGCCAAGGCCTGGGCCGCTGCGCGTGGCGTCTGGTCACCGCTCCAGCAGCTTCCGCTTCCCCGGCACGTCCTTCCACTCCGCCGCATCGGCCGGCGCAGCCTTCATCTCCTTGATGTTCGGCCAGATGGCCGCCAGCTCGGCATTCAGCGCCAGGAACTCTTTCTGGTCTTCGGGCAGGTCGTCCTCGGTGAAAATCGCGTTGACCGGGCACTCCGGCACGCACAGCGCGCAGTCGATGCATTCATCCGGGTGGATCACGAGGAAGTTCGGGCCCTCGTAGAAGCAGTCCACCGGGCACACTTCCACGCAATCCGTGTGCTTGCACTTGATGCAATTCTCGCCGACGACGAAAGTCATGGACCGTCCTGTTAAGCGACGGCCAGCGGCATGCCAGTGAGACCGGCAGCGGCGATGGCTTCATCGATCATCTTCTGGTGCTCGGCGGGTCGCGACCAGCGCTCCCGGCCTTCCTTCGGGAGCAGGTCGACCGGATCGAAGTAGAGGTACACGAGGTCGGCATGCACCGCCGGTGAGCGATAGACGCTGATGCCGGTGGTGCGGTCGTAGTGCTCGAAGCTGTGGATGTCGCGCTTGCCGCCGCCACCGGGCAGGTCGACGATCGACAGCGGGGTGTTGAAGCCCGCGGTCGAGCCGCGGACGCCGCGCTCGATCGTGGCGTTGGTATGGACCGTGGTGCGCAGCTCCTCCACCGCGCTGACCATGTCGTGCTGGTACACGTAGTACGGCCGCACGTTCATGTAGCTGAGGCGGCGGACCAGCTCGGTCATGGTCGCGACCGAGTCGTTGACGTTGCGGATCAGCACGGTCTGGTTGCGCACGGTGACGCCGCCCTTGAACAGCACTTCCATCGCCTGGCGGGTGATCTCGGTGATCTCGGCCGGGCTGTTGAAATGCGTGTGCAGGCACACCTCCTTGCCCATCGCGCGGCCGGCATTGGCAATCTCGAACAGCGCGGTGGTCCAGGCTTCGTCGGTGAGGATCTTCATCGGCGCCACCGCCGGGCCCTTGGTCGCGATGCGGATGCGGCGGATGTGCGGGATCGCCAGCAGCAGGTGGCCGATGGTGCTGAGGTGCTGGGCCGGCAACATATAGATGTCGCCGCCGGAGACCACGATGTCCTCGATCTCCGGGCGCGAGGCGATGTAGGCGATCGCCGTGTGCCAGCGTTTCGCGTTAGGCGTCAGGCGCGCCTTGTGGACGGTGTCGGTGTCGCCGCCGATCGCGTAGCTGCGCGTGCAGAAGCGGCAATAGACCGGGCACACGTCGAGCGGCAGGAACAGCGCCTTGTCGTGGTAGCGGTGGGTCAGGCCGGGCGTCGGCGCATCGGCCTGCTCGTGAAGCGAGTCGAGCGTCAGGCGCGGGTGATCGGGCAGCTGCGTCGAGCCGACCGGCAGGAACTGGATCCGCTGCGGGTCGCGGTACGGATCGGCCCAGTCGATCAGGCTGACGGTGTAGGGCGAGATCCTGACGTTCATCGGCGCGCGGGCGATGCCGGCGCGGACGTCGTCGAGGAAGGCCGGGGATACGAGGTTGCCGAGCGTCGCGGCGAGTTTGTCGATGCTGGTGACGCTGTGCTTGTTCTGGAACTTCCAGTCGAGGAACGTGGCGCGATCGACCTCGGCGTAGCCGGGGATCTGGCGCCAGAACTCGCCGTCCTTGAAGTTGCGGTGGGCGTATTCACTGGGATCGACCACCGGCTTGAGGGCGGCGGGCACCTCGAGGTCCAGCAGCTCGCCCAGCAGGGGATGGCTTTCCATTCCCGGCAGGACGTCGCGCACCCGTGTGGCGGCAACTTCGAATTCGCTGGTCAGGACTTCGGCGGGCTGGCTCATGGGGGCGTCTACCTGGATCTCGTTGAATCGGATGCCGAGCGTGGCGTGTGCCGCAGGCCGTGGCGGCCGGCGCGCACCTGCAAGAGGCCGTTCAAATCCCCTGAATAACGGCCGCCACAGTATAGATGCTTGTTGTGCGATCGTTCAACAAGAACTACTATCCGCCACGAACAATGGCGATCGACTGACCGAGACGCGCTGAGACATGCCCGCGCCGGACCTGCCGAAGACGATGAAGGCCGTCATCACGACCGGTCACGGCGGATACGACAAACTGGTTTACCGCGATGTCCCCGTGCCCCAACCGGGCGCTGGCGAAGTCTTGTTGCAGGTCCTCGCCGCCGGCGTGAACAACACCGACATCAATACCCGCCTCGGCTGGTATTCGGCGACGGTCACGACCAGCACCACCGCGACCGCGGCCACCGAGCAGCAGCACGCGGTCGCCAAGGCCGACGGCGGGTGGAACGCGCCGACTCCATTCCCGCTCATCCAGGGCACCGACTGTTGTGGCCGGGTCGTCGCCGTCGGCCCGGGTGGCGATGCGCGAATCATCGGTTCGCGCGTGCTGGTGCGGCCATGCATGCGCCCGGCCGGTTTCAGATCGATGGAGAACATCTGGATGGGCTGCGACTTCGACGGTGCGTTCGCGCAGTTCGTCAGGGTGCCCGCGACCGAAGTGTTCCGGATCGATTGCGACTGGAGCGATTCCGAACTCGGCACGATCCCGTGTGCCTACGGGACCGCCGAGAACATGCTGCACCGCACGGCGGTGTCGAGCGGTGACCACGTGCTGGTGGCCGGTGCTTCCGGTGGCGTCGGTTCCGCCGCCGTTCAACTGGCCAAGCGGCGCGGCGCGACGGTGACCGCCATCGCCGGGCGGGCGAAGATGGACTTGGTGCGCGCGATCGGCGCCGATCACGTGATCGATCGCGACGACGACGTCGTGCAACGCCTCGGCGAGGAAGCGGTCGATGTCGTCGTCGACAACGTGGCAGGTCCCGCGTTTGGCGCGATGCTGCAGGTGCTGCGCCGTGGCGGCCGATACACCTCGTCGGGTGCCATCGCCGGTCCGTTGGTCACGCTCGACATGCGCACCCTGTACTTGAAGGACCTGACCCTCGTCGGTTGCACCGCCTGGGACGAGCATGTGTTCCCCAACCTGATCGGCTACATCGAGCGCGGCGAGATCAGGCCGCTCCTCGCCGGGACGTTCCCGCTCGACCGGATCGCCGACGCGCAGCGTGAGTTCCTCGAGAAGAAGCACGCCGGCAAGATTGTCCTGATCCCGCCGGCGTGACTGCTCGACCGCGACTGACGCGCAGTGGCTCCTGCGCTCAGGCAGCCAGCTGCGTGGCGGCCTCATGGCCTTTGGGCGCAGCCGACCGCGACAGTGCAAACGCGCCTTCCCCGAGCAGGATCTGCGCGCCGCTCAGGACGATCAGGTACAGCGGATATTCCCACCCGCCGCCGGCGTTGCTGAACACCCAGCCGTTGCCCGCGTGCACCCAGAGCGCCCCGGCCAGGATGGGGATGAGGGCGGCCGCGACCTCCCGGGTGCGAACGCCAAGCACGAGCAGGATGCCGCCGACCGCCTCCATCCCGAAGACCACGTAAGCGAGGAAGCCGGGCAACCCGATCGATTCGAAGTAGCCGGCCGTGCCCGGCAGCGTGAAGGTGAAGTGCTTCAGCACCACGCTGTGGGCGATGAACATGACTCCCAGGCTGATGCGCAGGAGCGCGATTCCGTATTCCTTGTTGCGTTCGGCGTTCATGACGTTCTCCTTGGTGAAGGTGGTGCCAAGGTAGCCTTTCGCGGCCCATTGATAATCGGGGCTGGCGGAATATGATTGTCCACATGCGTGAACAATCGGATATCGCCGTTTTCGTGCGGGTCGTGGACCTCGGTAGTTTCACCAGGGCCGCCGACGCGCTCGAGATTTCCAAGGCCGCCGTCAGCAAGTACGTGAACCGCCTCGAGCAGCGGCTCGGCGCGCGACTGCTGCATCGGACGACGCGGCGCCTCGCGCTGACGGAGGCGGGGCAGGCGCTCTATGGCAGGAGCGCCCCCGCGCTCGCGGAACTCGCCGAGGCGGAGCACGACGTCGCGCAGCTCACGGGCAAGCCGCGCGGGATGCTGCGCGTGACGGCGCCGACCTATTTCGGCGCGACGGTGCTCGCGCCGCACATCCACTCGTTCCGCGCGCAGTATCCCGAGGTCACGCTCGACCTCGACCTCAGCGACCGGCTCGTGGACATCGTCAAGGAACGATTCGACCTCGCGATCCGCATCTCGCGCATGCAGGACTCGAGCCTCGTCGCGACGCGCCTCGCCCCCTGCCCGACGGTGCTGGTCGGATCCCCGGCGTACTTCCGCCGCCACGGCACGCCGAAGAAGCCCGAGGACCTGCAGTCGCACCAGGGCCTCGGCTACAGCATCGTGAAGACGCCGAACGAGTGGAAGTTCCGCGCGGGCAAGGGCCGCTGGATGACGGTCACCATGCCGAGCACGATCCGCTGCAACAACGACTTCGCGCTCAAGCAGTTCGCGCTCGACGGGCTCGGGCTTGCGCTGTTCCCGCGCTTCTTCGTGGAGCGCGAGCTCGCGAGCGGCAAGCTCGTGCAGGCGATCCCGGACTACCCGCCGCCGGAGCTGTCGATCAATGCGGTGTACGAGACGCGCCGGCACCTGCTGCCGAAGCTGCAGGCGTTCCTGGGGTTTCTGAAGGAGCGGTTTGGGGCGGGGGCCTGAAATGCGTTTCGGCCGGAACGTTGCGCCCGCTCGCTGTGCCGCAGCTGACTCGTCGCTTTCAGGCCAGATATCAGCAGCATGCGGTAATCTTGCTCGGTGCTACCATTGGTAGTATGTTGGTAGTATGAAAGTGAAAACTTCTCTTACCCTGTCCGAAGACCTCCTCGCGGTGCTCGACCGGTTGGCGGGCCCTGACGTTTCCCGTTCTTCTTTCGTCGAGAAGATCCTGCGCGATTTCCTGGCGCAGCGGGAGAGGGCGCAACGCCTGGCACTCGACGTGGCCGCCATCAACCAGCACGCGGGCAAGCTCAATGCCGAGATGAGTGATGCGCTTTCCTTTCAGGCCGGAGCAGACTGATTCTTGCGGCGCGGGGAGCTCTATCGCGTGGCGCGCCCGCGCGGCGATCCGAAACCGGCGCGGACGTTCGCCGTCGTCAGCCGCCAGGCGCTCATCGACTCGAACTATTCGACGGTCGTCTGCGCGCCGGTTTTCTCAGAGCGGCATGGGCTGCCGACTCAGGTCGGCGTCGGCGCCGCTGAAGGTCTCAAGCACGACAGCGCGATCCACTGTGACGGGTTGATGAGCCTCGAGAAATCGAGGCTCACCGACTACGTCGGTGCATTGAGCGATTCGAAACAGGAGGAGCTGGACAAGGCGCTGCAGATCGCACTCGCCTTGTCTAAAGACTGACGCCCAGCACCGGTACCCCAAACCAGCGGGCGTGCAGCCATAGGATGAAAGCCGCATAGAGCGCGATGCCGCCGGCGACGGCAATGACGTCGTTCGCCATCGCGGCCGGCAGCGCGATCATGCGCCGCGCCGGGCGGCGCGCCAGCGACCGGCGGACGACAACGGCCCAGGCGAGGAACGCTCCGAAGAGCAGCACGTCGGCGACGCTGCCGTTGGTCAGCAGATGCGCCACCGCCCAGAGCATCGTCGCGAGCAACAGCGGATGGCCAGCGCGCGCCCGGATGCGCCCGGGGAGCACCGAGGCGAGCGCGAGCGTGAACACCGGCAGCATCAGCACGGCCGCCACGTAGTGCAGCCACGGCGGCGGCGCGTACAGCGTGGCGGCGATCGGCCGCGCGGCGCCGTAGCCGGTGACCAGCAGGTAGAAGCCGACCAGCGCCAGGATGGAGTGGGCGCCCTGCCAGGCCCGCACGCCCAGGCGTTGCGCCATGCGATCGCGCCAGCCGAGCGCCAGCAGGGATATGGAATGGCCGCCGAAGAAGATCACGAGTCCGAGGATCAGTTTGTTCATGAGGTCACCTGTCGACGAACTTCTGCAACCGCTCCGTATATCTCGCGCCCTGCACGGTGATCGCGGCGGCTGCGGTCTCGATCTCGCGCAGATCCCCGGTCGTGAGTCCCAGTCGGGCGGCACCCAGGTTTTCCTCGAGACGGTGCAGCTTGGTCGTCCCGGGAATCGGCACGATCCACGGTTTCTGCGCCAGCAGCCAGGCGAGCGCGATCTGCGCCTTCGTCGCGCCTCTCGCTGCCGCCAGGCCGCCCAGCACGTCTACCAGCGCCTGGTTGGCCTTGCGCGCTTCCTGGGAGAAGCGCGGCACGAGGTTGCGGAAGTCGCCGGGGTCGAGCTTCGTGTGCGGGTCGATGGCGCCCGCCAGGAAACCCCGCCCGAGCGGGCTGAAAGGGACGAAGCCGATGCCGAGTTCCTCGAGCAGCGGCAGGATCTCCGCTTCGGGCTCGCGCCACCACAGCGAGTACTCGCTCTGCAGTGCCGCGACCGGCTGCACGGCGTGGGCGCGGCGAATCGTGTTCACGCCGGCCTCGGACAACCCGAAGTGCCGCACCTTGCCGGCTTCGACAAGTTCCTTGACGGTGCCGGCGACGTCTTCGATCGGAACGGCCGGATCCACGCGGTGCTGGTAGAAGAGGTCGATGACGTTGGTCCGCAGCCGCTTCAACGAAGCATCGGCCACCGCCCGGATGTGATCCGGCCGGCTGTCGAGGCCGTTCTCTTTCCCTGTCGCCGGATCGATCTTGAAGCCGAACTTGGTCGCAATCACCACCTGGTCGCGAACGGGCGCGAGCGCCTCGCCGACCAGCGCTTCGTTCACAAAAGGGCCATACACCTCCGCGGTGTCGAAGAACGTGACGCCGCGATCCACGGCCGCGCGGATCAGCGCGATCGCGGCGGTCTTGTCGGTGGCCGGGCCATAGCCGGAGCTGAGGCCCATGCAGCCGAGGCCGATTGTGGAGACCTCGAGGTCGCCATTGCCGAGTCTTCGCCTCTCCATGGCTGATTGTAGCCATCAAACGCGCCCAGAACTCTCCGCCGTTCGCGCGCGGTCAGCAGGCCGAACAGCGGGGCGGTACTGCGCAACTCCACGCCTTCCTTGCTCTGCGCGGTGAGCCGCTCGGCGATGCGCGGCCATGGAAGTCTCAGTACCTTGCGCCAGACCCTGATTGCACTGCCCGGGACCTCGCGATCGCGCGTCTCCCATTGCGCGAAGTTTCGGTAGACCGTCTCCAGGAGCACGGGATCGCGTTCGATCTTGGCGACGATCACGACGTAGAGGGCGAGCGTGCGCGCTTCATGCAAGCGACACTCCAGCGGCGCATGCGCTCTGCCGCCGGGACGGCGCGTCCGCTTGCGCGGCGGCTCAAGGCGCTGTCCGGGCCGGGTGGCCGGACGGCAGGGGCCTCGAACGGGTGTTTTCAGCGCAACGCGTTACGCGTAAATGCATGAATCGAAGGTACCAGCCGGTGCGACGTGCGAAACCGTGCAGATCGACGGCGAGCGGGCTGATTTGGCCGATGGCGCGCTACTGTGGTGAGGGTGGCGGCGCCGCCGCGATCCGGCTCACCATCGCCAGCGGCTGGTCTTCGACCGCCGGCGGAGTCCCGACGACGTAGTTGACGATCCCCGCGAACGGCGCTCGCACTTCGCCGACCCGGGCGCCGAAGGCGTCGTACAGCTCGCCGAGCACGCCGCCCTCGGCGACCGCATAGCCGTCGCGCACCGTCGCGCGGAAGACGCCGGTGACCGGGCTCGTGATCACCTGGTAGTCCGTGAGCCACACGACGCCCGGGTTCGGCGCCGCCGCGCCCTCCAGCATCCCGAGATGGTGCATCAGGTTCCGGACGCCGCGCTCCGCGAGTGCGACGTGATGCTCGTCGTTCAGCCCGAGCTGGCCAGTCTCGGAGGTGATGGCGGGGATTCCGCGCGCGAGCGCCGTCATATCGACGAACTGCGTCGCGTCGGGCGGCGCGATGCGCGTGGCGTCGATGACGATGTGGTCGAGCCCGAACGCCAGTGCCATGCCACGCGTGGCGGCGTCGAGCCGCGCATCGCCGGTGACCGGCATGTAGATGTACGGCCGCAGCGCCTCGTTGCCGTCGCCGGCATGCAGGTCCACCAGGAAATCCGCCTTTGCGATCACCTCGGTCGTGATCGCGTAGGCGATGCGCTCGCTCAGCGTGCCGTCTGCACGTCCGGGGAACACGCGATTGAGGTTTTTGCCGTCGGCCGGGCTCGTGTAGGTCGTGCGGCCGTAGAACGACGGCGGGTTCGCAATGTGCACCAGGAGCAGCGTGCCGCGGAGCTTCTGGGGATCGATCGACTGGCGCAGCCGCTGCAGCGCCGTGATGCCCGGGTACTCGTAACCGTGCGTGCCGGCGATCAGTGCCAGCACCGGGCCATCGCTGGCGCCGCGGACGAGCGACACGGGAATGCGCGCGCCGGCGTCGTTCAAGGCCGGGACTTCGAGGTATCCGGAGACGGCTTCCCCGGCGCCTGCGCGCAGCGGCCCGAGTTGCGAGACCTCAGCGGCCTGCGCGGTGCCTGAGATCGCAAGCACCGCGAGCACGACAGGCAGAACGGGACTCATGGGCATCTCCGATATCGACGAGGCGGCTGCGGCATCATAACGTCTAGGTTGTCGTGCGAACCTGGCTGGGCAGCACCGCGAAGTGCTTGCGGAACGCGGCGGTAAAGTTCGTCGGCTCGCTGAATCCCGCCTTCTCGGAAACCTGCGCGACGGGCAGGCTCGTGGTCTGCAGCAGGTCGAGCGCCAGTTGCATGCGCACCTCGGTCTGGAACTCGTGGACGGAGACACCGCAAATCCGCTTGAAGCCGTAGTGGAGCTTCTTGCGGCTCAGGCGGAACTGGGTGCAAAGGGCGGGAAGCGTGTAGGTCCTGCCCGGGTTCGCCTTGATCAGGTCGCGAATGCGGAAGAGCTTCTCGCGTTCCGGCAGAGTGATCCTCATCGATGCCCGCGAATGCGGGCTGGCGGTACGCCAGTCCTCGAACAGCACGCGCAGCAGTTCGAGGGCGTTGGACCGTACCTCCACGTCGCGCCAGGCACTGGAGGATCGGGCGCGAAAGAACCGGTTGGCCAGTGCCAGCGCGGTCTTGGATGCCGCGAAGTGGCCCATGACGGTTTCGCGCCGTTCCCAGGGGGAGGTCAGCACCGGGGGCAGCTCGTCGCTGCCGAGGCCGAGGAAGTCAACCAGGTAGGCCTGGGTGAGATTGAGCGAGCAGTAGCGGTAGCGCACCCCACCGGTAAAGCTGGCGGTCAGCGAGTCGCCCGCGGGACGGACGATGTAGCTGCAGCCCAGGTACTCGTCCGAGAGACGGTGCTTGCGGTCGAAGTAAGCCGCCTCGCCGGAGAACGCGATCCGGAACCGGAGGTTGTTCTCGCGGCTGCGGATCGTGAGGCGCCAGTCCTGGTCGATGAAGGTATCGGCGACGTGAGCGCAGAACCCGGGATCGATCTCGTAGATCTCCTCGTATCCGGACCTGGAGATGGGGCCGATCGGCTCGCTGCGCGGAATCGGACGTCTGCCCTGGATGACTTCGTCGATGCCGCCGCCGACCGACGGATCGATGAGGGTCATCTGCTCGAGCTTGTCCCACAGCCGTGGCTCGCTGGCGCTGATGTAGATCCTGGCGCTCACCTCGGCGATTCTAGGCTCCGAAGGACACGATTTCATCATTCGTATCCCGGTTGATTATCGCCCTCGCACGCGGGGCGCTAGAGTCGGACGCGTGGGGGACTCTCTGGAACGACTGGTTCGGGAGCATCGGCCGGGCTTCAGCCTGGGGCAGGATTTCTATCGCGCCGCGCCGGTGTACCAGGAGGAGCTCCGCCGGTTCCTCGGCCGGCACTGGATCGCGGCCGGACACGCCTCCGAGATCCCGGAGCGTGGCGATTACTTGCTGTTCGACGGCCTCGACGCATCGGTGATCGTGGTGCGGGCCGCGGACGGCGCGATCCACGCCCTGCACAACGTCTGCCGCCATCGCGGCGCCAGGCTCTGCGAGGAAGCGCAGGGCCGACTCTCGATGATCACCTGCCGCTACCACGGCTGGTCCTATCGGCTGAACGGCGAACTCGCCGCCTGGCGCCACATGCCGGACGGGCTGGACAAGGGCGAGCATGCGTTGCGCCGCTGCGGCGTCGCGCTGTTCGAGGGGATCATTTTCATCAGCCTGGAACCGGAGCATGCGCCGGACCCTGCCGCGATGCTGCGCCACGCGGCGCCGTTCTGGTCCCGGTTCGACTTCGCGCGCTGCAAGGTCGCAACCCAGCGCAGTTGGCGCCTCGCCGCCAACTGGAAGCTGGCGGTCGAGAACACGCTCGAGTGCTACCACTGCATGTCGGGCCATCCCGAGTACACCGCGGCGAACGCGTTCGTGAAGGCGGACGAGCTGCCGGCCAGCGCGGATGCCGCGAAGTTCGCGGCATATCGCGCCACCTGGGAGGCCGGGCTCGAGGGCAGGATCCCGCTCGGGCGGTCAGGGATCGTCGAGACGGGCGGCCAGCCGTGCCGCGCCGGCACCTTCCCGCTCGCGCCGGGGCAGGCGACGGGTTCCCAGGACGGCAAGCCGCTCGCGCCGCTGCTCGGCACGGTGGCAGCCTTCGATGAAAGCGTCACGACCGGGTGCGTCGGGTTCCTCACCTACCTCGCGGCGATGTGCGACCACGCGCTGCTCGTGACCTACGTACCCCGGTCCGCGGACGAGACGCTCGTCGTCATGAAGTGGCTGGTGCGCGGCGATGCCCGCGAGGGGGTCGACTATGACGTGGACAGGCTGCGCTGGCTCTGGGAGACGACGACCGAACAGGACAAGCGCCTCGTCGAGCTCAACGCGGCCGGGGTCGCGACGCGCGGCTACGTGCCCGGACCCTACTCGACGCTGGAAGCCATGACGGCGGACTTCGTCGAGCGCTACCTGAAGCTGATGGCGCCCTCCCGGTGAGTGCGCAGGCTTCGAGGCCGTACGTTGCCTACGTCATCCTGCTGCTGTTCCTCGTCAACGCGGCGAACTACGGACAGCGCATGGTCATCTCGATCATCCTGCCCGCCATCAAGGCGGATATCGGGCTCACGGACGCACAGCTCGGGATCCTGATGGGCGGCGGGTTCGCGCTGTTTTTCGCGATCGCGGGCGTGCCGCTCGCCCGCCTGGCGGATCGCAGCGTGCGCCGGACCTTCCTTGCCGGCGCGATCTTCTTCTGGAGCACGGCGACCGCGCTGTTCGGCGCCACGCAGTCGTTCGCGCAGATGCTGGCGGCGCGCGTGGCGCTGGGCGTCGGGGAGTCGGCCTGCATCCCGACCTCCCATTCGCTGCTGACCGACTACGTCGCTCCGGAGAATCGCCCGCTGGCATTCGGCATCCACTCCACGGGCGGCGTGGTCGGCGTGACGCTCACGCTCATCCTCGGCGGCTACCTGGCGACGGAGATCGGCTGGCGGTACACGATGTATCTCGCCGCGATCCCGGGATTCGCGCTCGCACTGATCGTGTTCATGACGATGCGCGAGCCGTCCCGCCAGGGCGCGGGCGAGCCCGGGCACGACGGCCGGCACGTGCCGCTGCAGGCCGTCATCCGGCACCTGGTCTCGCACAAGTCCTACGTGTTCGTGCTGCTGGCGATCTGCTTCAGCCTGCTGGTCGAGTTCGGGCTGAATCAGTGGCTGCCGTCCTTCTACGTGCGCCAGTTCGGCCTCGAGATGTCGGCGGTCGGCTATTACTACGGCCTCGCCGTAGCCGCCGGCGGTATCCCGGGCAGCATCATCGGCGGCCTCGTCGCGAACCGCCTCGTGCGCTCAGACGTCCGCTGGCTCGCCTGGCTGCCCGCGATCATGTACGCGATCGCGCTGCCGGTCGGGCTCTCGATGCTGCTCGCGTCCACGGCGCAGCAGGCGCTGCTGCTCAACGCGCTCTACGCGTTCGTGATCTTCGCGACCAACGGCGCCTTCTGGGCGGCGTGCTTCGTCTCGGTGCCGACGATGATGCGCGCCACGACGAGCGCCATCACCCTGATGATCGGCGGCATCTTCGGCGTGGCGGTCGGCCCCGTGCTCGTCGGCTTCATCAGCGACCACCTGACGTCGGGCGCGGGCAGCCACGGCCTGCGGTCTTCGCTGGTCATCGTCGAATGCCTCGCGATCGCGGTGGTGATCTTCCTGCTGTTTGCGGCGGAGCACCTGCGCAGGGAGTCGCTGCGGCGACTGGCGACGCCATGAAGCGCAGGCGCCCCGGCAAGGCCGACCTCGGCATGGATGCCGCGATCACGCGACGCGACTTCGTCAACGGCGTGCTCGTCGCGGGCAGCGCTGCGCTGCTCTGGCGCCCTGGCCCTGCGCTCGCGGGCGCGATCGATGCGTACGCGCCTTCCGGCTCCGCGTGGACAGGTTACGGCGGCGTCGGCGACTACCGCTGGGCGAACGGCAACACCGAAGCCGTGATGAACGCGGCCCACGGCATCCGTGATCGCCTCTATATGGATGCGCCCGCTTCTGGCGCCGAAGAAGAAGTCGACCTGGTCATCGTCGGCGGCGGGCTCTCGGGCATTACCGCGGCCTTCGAGTTCAACCAGCGCCGCAAGGCTGGCCAGACCTGCCTCGTGCTCGAGAACCACGCGATGTTCGGCGGCGAGGCGCGCCAGAACGAGTTCGTCGTCGACGGGCGCCGGCTCGCGGCCCCGCAAGGCTCCAACGCCGGTTTGGTCGTGAAGCCGGATGACCGCATCACCGGCCGGTACGAGACCTACGCGGAGTACTACCGCGAGCTCGAGATGCCGGCGTCCTACGAGCTCGAGCCGCTGGCCGGCGGCGCCGAGAAGTATCACCTGGCCAACGACCACTTCGAGCCGATGATCAAGGAAAAGGAGTTCGCCACCGGCTACTTCTTCCCGGGCGTCGGCTGGGCGCGCGATCCGATCGCGACGAACTTCGCGAACACCCCCTGGCCCGCCCACGTGCAGCGGGAACTCGCGGACTTCGCCGGCAACCGCCGCGACCAGGTGTCGGGGCAGGCCGACCCGGACCGCTGGCTCGATTCGATGTCCTACCACGATCTGCTCGACCGGCTGGGCTACGGCGTCGAGTCCAAGCGCTACGTCGACCCGCTGCTCGGCGTCGGCAATTTCGGTGTCTGCGGCAATGCGATCTCCGCCTACGGCGCCAAGCGCCTGACGCTGCCGGGGACCATTCCCAGCGGCGAGTCGAACCGCTTCGCAAACGTCGAGGGCATCTCCTTCCCGGGCGGCAATGCCGCGTTCGCGCGCCGGATGGTGGCGCGCACGATTCCCGGCTCGATCGCGGGCGACGGATCGCTGCGGGCAACGACGCAGGGCGCCGTGAACTTCGCGAGCCTCGACCGTGAAGGCGCCCCCGTGCGGATCCGGCTGGAGTCCACGGTCGTGAAGGTCCGCCACGACGGGGACCCAGCGACCGCCGGGTCGGTACTGGTCACGTACGTGCGCGACGGCAAGCCCCGCACGGTGAGGGCGAAGGCCGCGATCCTCGGCTCCGGCGGCTGGGTGAACCGCAGGATCGTCGCGGACCTGCCGCCCTCGCACGTCGCGGCCTACGCGCAGTTTCGCTACGGACCGGTGCTGACCGCCAACGTCGCGGTCCGCCACTGGCGCTACATCGACGCGCTCGGCATCAGCGTGGCGCGCTGGTTTTCCGGCCTCGGCTGGCACCTGTGCGTGCGGCGGAACGCGATTCTCGGTCCCGATGCGCCGCCGCTGACGCCCGACAGCCCGATCGTCCTGACCTTCTACATCCCGTTCCTGAATCCAGGCGTGGACCCGGCGGTCCAGGGCAGCGTCGGCCGGGCGCAGCTGCTGTCCCCCTCGTATGCGGATTTCGAGCGGCAGCTGCGCGAGCAGATGACCGCGATGTTCGGCGCTGCGGGGTTCGATGCGCGCCGGGACATCGCCGGCATCGTGCTGAACCGCTGGGGCCACGCCTACTTCGCGCCGCCAGTCGGCTTCTTCTTCGGGACGGACGGCGAGCCGGCGCCGCACGACGTGATCCGCCGGCCGCACGGGCGGATCGTCTTCGCGCACTCGGAACTGCAGGGAAACATGAACATGGCCCACGCCATGCTCGAGGCAAAACGCGGCGCGCTCCAGGCGCTCGAGTTGATCTGAAACAGGAACCGCACACATGAAACCGAATCGTTCGACGCTCTTTCTCTCGCTGTTGGCCGCCATGCAGGCGAACGCGCAATCCCCGAGCGAAGCCATGCTGGAGGAGATCGTCGTCACCGCGCTGCGCCGCGAGCAGCGGCTGCAGGACGTGCCTGCCGCCATCTCCTCGCTCAGCGGCGACAGCCTCAACCGCCGCAACCTGCAGGGGAACGCGGACCTCGTGGCACGGGTGCCGAGCCTTTCCCTCGACGTGCAGGGCCCGGGCGAATCGACTTTGTCGATCCGCGGCGTGGGAACTGCCTACGGACTGGCGCCGGCCGTTTCCTACTATCTCAACGAGACGCCGCTCGACATCCGTACCGACGGCAGCACGGGCGTGCCGGACGTCGACTTCTTCGACGTCGATCGCGTCGAGGTGCTGCGCGGCCCGCAGGGCACGCTGTACGGCTCGAGTTCGATGGGCGGCGCTCTGCGCGTGCTGACGGCGCAACCGGACCCGTCGGGATTCGCCGCCAAGGCCGAGACGGGGGTCTCTACGATGGACGGCGGCGGCACGGGTTACGTGGGCAAGGCGGCGGTCAATGTCCCGGTCGGCGACAACGCCGCGATCCGGTTCGTCGGCGCCTACGAGAAGATTCCCGGCTACGTCGACCGCGCCGCGCCCGGCGACTGGTTCGAGCCGGACCCGGACCTTCCGATCAGCGAGCGGCGCACCAATGACGCGGACCTGCTGAGCGGGCGCATCCTCGGCCTGCTGCAGGTCAACGACAAGGTGAAGATCACGCCGAGCATCTGGTACTCCGAGATCGACGCGGGGGGCGCGTCCGAGTACCACACGAATCTGCCGCGGTTCACCGTCGCCGCAACCTATCCCACGCCCGCGAAGAGCAAGGCGGTGAACGGCAACCTGCTGGTCGAGGCGGATCTCGGGTTTGCGAACCTGATCTCGTCGAGCTCCATGTTGACGCGCGACGTGAACAACAACCGCGACCTCAGCCTGCTGATGGTGAACCTCGCGCCGCTGTTCGGGTTGCCGGCGGTCGACTACCCGACGCTGGACCGCTTCACCTCGGACAACGAGGGGCTGATCCAGGAAGTCCGACTGACCTCGCCGACCGACCAGCGACTGACCTGGGTGGCGGGTGCGTACTTCAGCCGCTTCGAACAGGACTCGGTCGAGCTGCTCGACAGCGAGTCGTTCGCGACGGCAATCGGCCAGGTCGACGACACGAGCATCTACACCTTCGAACAGGAAGTCATCGACCGACAGGGCGCCGTGTTCGTCGACCTCAACTACGCGGCGACGCCGAAGCTCGACCTGACCGTCGGCGCGCGTTACTACGAACTGCGCAGCAGCCTCGAGAACGTCCAGACCGGCGTGCTGGCGGCGCCCAACCAGCCGCTGGTCCGCGCCGATGCGAGCGGCACGAGCCCGCGCGCGGTCGTTGCCTACCGCCCGACAGACGATTTCATGCTCTATGCGACCGCGGCGCGAGGCTATCGGCCGGGCGGCCCCAATGTCGGCCTGCCGGACGGCATCGGTTGCGAACTCTCCGACGCCTACCAGCCGCTGTACGATCCGGACTCCGTCTGGAACTACGAGCTGGGCGCGAAGTCGGAATTCATGCAGCGTCGGCTCTCGATCAACGTGGCCCTGTACCAGATCGACTGGGAGGATGTGCAGCAGGCCGTCGCCGATCCCGGCTGTGGCTACATCATCGTCGCCAACGTGGGCGAGGCGCAGAGCCGGGGCGCGGAGCTGGAGATCCTGATGCGGCCGATCGACGACCTGACCCTGTCCGCGTCCGCCAGCTATACGGATGCGGAGTTCACCTCGATCGCCGACGCCTACCAGCTGGCGAGCGCCGCGACGACCGGGGACCCGCTGCCGGGCATTCCGGAGACGAAGTTCAACGTCGACGCGCAGTACGGTCGCGAGCTGGGAGACGATCGCTCCTGGTTCGTCCGCGCGGACTGGACTTACCTAAGCTCCGTGCCGACCGGGTTCACGACTCAAAACACCCGGCCGTCCTTCAGCGCGATCGGCGCGAGCGCCACCTACCGCTTCGGGCGCTACGAGGTTTCACTCTATGGTCGAAACCTGACCAATGAGGACGGGATCGTCGACATCAGCGAGGGTGCGACGACCAGCATCGAGGGCATCTTCTGGACGCAGATCTCGACGCCGCCGCGGACCATCGGCCTCAACCTGGCCGTCGATTTCTGAGGAGCCGCCCATGAGTCGAATCCACGCCTGCCTGCTGACGGCCGCGCTGCTCACGGGGACGGTCGCGTGGTCGGCCGAGAACCGCGCGACGCCGGCGAATCTCCCGCAGACCGAGGGCTACGTCGATACGGGCTCCGCGGTCGTTTACTACAAGACGATCGGCCGCGGGCGACCGCTCCTGCTGCTGCACGGCGGGCCGGGCTCGACGCATGACTACTTCCTGCCCTGGGTGCTGCCGCTTGCGAGGGACCGGCAGCTCGTGCTCATCGACGAGCGCGGAAGCGGGAAGTCGCAGCGGCTCGAGGATCACGGGCAGTACAACCTGGAAACCATGGCGTCCGATGTCGAGGCGGTCCGGGTTGCGCTCGGCCTCGGCCAGATTGACTTGCTCGGGCATTCCTTCGGCGGGATCCTGGCGCAGGAAGTGGCCATCCGGTACCCGGCCGGCATCCGGCGGCTGATCCTCGCGAGCACCGGCTCGTCGGCGGCACGCGTCAACGAGGACTTCCGGAACATCAAGGCGGCGCTGGACCCGAAACTGCGTGCACGCATCGAGGCGCTGGAGGCGGGCGGCATCATCGGACCCGACGGCGCGCAGCTGCAGGAGTACCGGCAGCTGGCCGACGAGGCGCTGGCACCCTACAGTTACCACGTGCGGCCGCCGGCCTGGAGCGAGGCGGGCGAGTCGCTGGGCTGGGACGTGCTGAACACGGTGTGGGGCGCGAAGAGCGACTTCCACATCGACGGCAACCTGAAGGGCTTCGATTTCACGCCGGGGCTGCGCACGCTGAGGATCCCGGCGCTGGTGATCTACGGCGACCACGACATGGTCAGCGACGCGACCGCGCGGGAGTCCCACGAGGCGCTGGCCGGGTCGCGGCTGGTCGAGATCCCGCGCAGCGCGCACATGACCATGGTCGACCAGAACGCGGCGTTCAACGAGGCCGTCGCGCGCTTCCTGGCGGAGTGAAGGTGACCGCATGACGATCGACCGACGCGGATTCCTGAAGTCGGGCGCCACCTCGGCGCTGTTCGCCTCGATGGCCGGCTTCGGCGCGCGTGCCGCGGGCGCGGAGCTCCATGGCTCCGGCCCGCCGCCGGGATCGCCGATCGGCTTCACGCGCGAGGAATACGAAGCGCGATGGTCCAGTGTGCAAGCGGCGATGGCAGCTGCCGGGTTCGAGAATCTCGTCGTCTGGCAGCGCTCTGCCGGCACCTACGACAAGGTCGGTGACGTCTACTGGCTGACCAACTTCCAGACGTACGGAACGGGACAGGACCCGCCCACCGACGCGACCGGCGCACCGTGGACGTTCTCCGCCGTGCTGATCCGCAAAGGCCAGGAGCCCGAGCTGCACATCGGCATGGACGAGGAAAGCATTGACCGGCCAAACATCGTGGTCGGCAAGATCGTGATGCACAAGCCCAACATGATGGTCCGGTTCGCCGAATACCTGCGCGATGCCGGCATCGAAGGGCGCGTCGCGGTCGTTGGCGACGATGTGCTGCCCGGAATGTCAGATCGTCTGCTGCGTCGCCATACCGCGCAGATTGAGTGGGTAGCGACGCACCAGCTGCTCGAGGGGCCGCAGCTCATCAAGAGCAGGCGCGAACTGGAGGTGTACCGGGAGGCGGGCGCCCTCGTGTCATCTGCGCTGGACGCGGCAATGAAGGCAATCATCGCGGGACAGCGTAGCTGCGAGGCTGCCGCGCGCGCCGCGTCGGTCTTGATGGCCGGCGGCGGTGGCTTCCACCGCATCTCGGTCAACCACGGTCCTCAGATGCAGAACGTGCTGAACAAGGACTACTACGGGTACAACATGACCGCACCGGCCGCCGGCGATCTGGTGACAGTCTGGATATACGGCCCCATCTTCGCCGGTTATTGGATGGATCCGGGCCGGTCGTCGGTTTGCGGCGCCCGTCCGACGGCGGCGCAGCGTTCGCTCGTCGAGGACTGCGCGAAGTACACCGACGAGATGATGCGCGCGATCAAACCGGGTGCCACGCCGGCGGAAGTCGGCATTCATTGGGCGAAGATCGAGAAGAAAGCGGGGTACTTCAATGGCGGGAATCCGGAGAGCGGCAATTCGGGCCATGCTTTCGGCCACGGACTTGCGACCTCGTTCCCCGGTTACACCCTGACCATGGGCGCCGAAGATATCGGTTTGTTTGGCTACCGGCGCCTTTCGGAACCCGTGACGCCGGGCATGGTGCTCACGACGGAGGCCTTTCTAAGCCGGTCCGGCGTCGGGAACGTGGGCTTCGAGAACAACTTCATCGTCACCGAGACGGGCGTCGAGCTGTTGGACAAGTCGCCGATGCTGTACTGGTAGCCTGCGGAAGCGCCTTATGCCGGCTGGATGTTTGCGTTCAGCCGGAACAGGTTCTGGGGATCGTACTCGCGCTTGATCCGTCGCAGTCGCGCGATGTTGCCGCGGTAGTTCTCGTCGATCTTCGGCTGGTGCTCGTCCGCGACCTCGTTGACGTAGTAGCCGTCGGTGAAGGGCAGCAGCTTCGACCAGTAGTCCTTGACGTAGTCGACGTGGCGCTTGCCGTCCCTGGCCAGGTCCCAGCTGACGACGGCGAAGATCTCGAGCGTCGGGTGGCGGTGCGGGAACGCGGTGGCGTCCGTCGCGACCCGGCTGATGGCGCCGCCTCCGTGCTGGTGGAAGAAGTAGGTGCCGCGCTCGGGGTCCGGCTGGAATCCGTCGAAGACCGCGTCCATCAACCCGGCGGAGTAGCCGGTGATGAAGCCGGCCTTGAGATACTCGCCGGTGTTGCGCGCATCGGTGTAGTCCCCGCTGCGCTGGAGCGCGACGTAATCCTGCGCCCGGATCGTGTCTTCGATTGGCTTGCCCAGCTTGCGCAGCGGCGCCAGCACGCGATCGGCCTCGGAGGCCGGCCCCGAATAGCAGGCCTGAATCACTACCGCGTCGCCCTTGCCGCTGATGGAGGAGTTCATCTCAAAGTCCACGTACAGCTCGTCGGGCGCCTGCGCGCTGTACTCCGCGTAGAACTCGAGCAGCTCGCGCGCGCGCTCGACCGGAAAGACGATCTCGCCGCCGACGATCTGCCGCTGCATCGGATGCAGCCCGAACTCGAACCCCGTGACGATGCCGAAGTTGCCACCGCCGCCGCGTACCGCCCAGAACAGGTCGGGGTTCTCCTCCGCGCTTGCGTGGCGGAGCTGGCCGTCGGCCGTCACGATGTCCACGGACTTCACGTTGTCGAGCGCGAGGCCAAAGCGTCGCGCGACGCGCCCGAAGCCGCCGCCGAGCGTCAGGCCGCCGACGCCCGTGTGGGATACGGTGCCGGCCGTCGTCACGAGGCCATGCGCCATCGTCTCGTGATCGAGTTCGCCCAGGAGGCTGCCGCCCTCGACGTAGGCGCGACGTGCCTTCGGGTCCACCCGGACGCCGCGCAGGCGGGACAGGTCGATCTGCAGGCCGCCGTCGCAGGTGGACTTGCCCGAGAAGCTGTGGCCGCCGCACTTCACGGCCAGCAGCAGCTCGCGCTCGCGCGCAAAGGTGACGGCGTTGCGGACGTCCGCGGCGCCGGTCGGCTGCACGATGAGCGCCGGGCGCTTGTCGAACTGCGGGTGCAGGATCCGGCGGGCGGAGTCGTAGCCCGCATCGCCGGCGAGCAGCAGCGGCCCGCGCAGGCTTCCCTTGAGTTCGGCGACCGCGGCCTGCTCGATGACCGTCGCCGAGCCGTCGAGCCTGACCGCGGCGAGCCCGCCGGCGGCCTGCGACGCCGCCTGGTCAAGCGCATGGAGCTTCGGCGCAGGAAGCGCATACGCGACCGCGGCGGCCACCGAGGACTGGACGAAACGACGACGATTGATCATGTGCCCCCCCAATCAGTTGCGCGTCTCAAGCCTTGCTGTCGCTCGACGTGTCCGGGACACCGAACCGCTGAAGCACACGCCGGAATCGTGGGTGCCCGCGAAGAGGATCCCACACCTGGCCCACGCTCGGGAAATAGTAGCCGAACAGCTTCTCATCGACGGAGAGCTCGAGCCAGTCCAGCGCCTGCTCGACGTTGCCGAGTCCCATGTGGGCATTGGCGAGCGTGAACGCGGGATAAAAGCCGGCCTTCCTGCGGCGCTCGAATTCCCGGATCATTTCTTCCGCTTCTGCAGGCCGTCCCGCGCGCGCGAGACCATACGCGAGCGATGCCATCGAGAACGGCGTAGCCCCGCTATCCTTGTTTGCGCGCTCGAATTCCGGAAGCGCCTCGGCGTACCGGCCCATCACGACGTACGCATGGGCGAGCTGGTGGCGCGCAAACCCGAACCCGGGCTCGATCTCGAGTGCCTGCCGATAGACGGGGATGGCCTCTTCCGGGCGACCGGCATACAACAGCACGTTGCCACGATTGACCAGCGGTACCAGCCAGCCCGGATCCCGCTCCTCGGAAGCCCGGGCGGACGCGAGCGCCTCGTCGAACCTGCGCATGTCGATCAGGAACTCGGCGTACCAGTTGCGCGTGCCGGCGTCGTTCGGCGCTGCGGCGATGGCGGCGCGGAACTGCTGCTCGGCGAGCACATGATCGTAGTCGTACCAGTGACTGACCGCGGCCAGGGTCCTGCGGGCGAAGGCCGAGCGGGGATCGAGCGCGAGGGCCCGGAGCGCGTGCGTCTTCCCCAGGGGGTAGGTCTCCGTAGCCGGCAGGTCGCCATACACTGCGTACGCCATGTAAGTCGCCGACAGCTGCGAGTGTGCGGCGGCAAAATCCGGATCCAGCTCCACGGCCCTGTGAAGCTCGCTGATCACGTGCTGGATCGGCCCGCGATTAAGACTGAAAGGCCCCGAGGCCCGCAAGTAGTGACGCACGGCCTCGGCGTTTCTGGACAGGCGCTCGGTCGAGTTGAACGGGGGAAGCGGACGGTCGGCACCGTAACGGTGGCGCGAAGCCTCCTCCCACAAGGTCCGCGCCATCCGTTCCTGGAGGAGGCCCAGGTCCCCGAAGGTCGTCGCAAACGAAGACCCCCAGATCTGCGAGTTTGCCGCAACGTCCACCATGGAGACCTTGATCGTCAGGTCGTTACCGCGCGCTTCGACCTGGCCCGCGACGATCATGTCCACGCCCATGCGCTGCCCGATGGCGGCTGGCTCTTCTGCCTCGCGGTAGTTGCGCAGCGAAGAGGCGAACGGCCGCACGCGCAGGTCGGAAGCGCGCGCGAGCTGGTCCACCAGCGATTGAGCGACGGCCCCGCCGAGGTGTTCCGTCTCCGTATCGGCGGACTCGATGGTGAACGGCAGCACGGCGAGCGTGGGTACGCCTGCAACGGGCGGATCCGGGGCGCGCCACCACAGATAGCCGCCGATCCCCGCGGCGGCTGCGACGAGCGAGGCGGCCAGCGCCAGCTTCAGGCGCCGGCTGTGGCCGCGCGGGGCGTCGGCTTCGACATTCGGCAGCTCGGTGGAACGTGCCGCGCGCCAGGCATCCAGCTCGTTCTTGAAGGCATACACCGAGCTGCGGTCGTGGTGGGAGAGCCGGTGGACCGGGAGACCTTCATGCCTCTCCCAGCGTCGCGCCGTCCGCTCGGTGCGCCGTAGGTAGCCGGCTATCGCCTTCCATGACTCCAGCCGGTCGTCAGGCCCATTTGACGACATGCCAGTCGCGCCCTCCCTGCGCGGATTATGCCTCCGGACATTAGCGGACATGGAGCGGATGTCCCTTGGCGTCGGTTGCTCCTCCTGGAGCGCTTGAGGACATTGCCTCACCGGCGCGATGCGTTCGCGTCCAACTATGTGAAAAGGGGGAATCGTCATGCATTTCAATCACCTGAACCGCCCGCTCGTCTTGCGGGCCCTTGCACCCGCAGCGATCCTCGTGTCCGCGCTGGTCAGCACGTCTGCGCTCGCCTGCAAGAACCCGAGCCTCATGCCGTCGAGGATGGCCATGGCTGGCGCCCCTGAGGCGCGCGTGAATGACTTGCTCGTGGACGATTCCGACCTGGTGTTCGGGGACGAGTCGCTCGTCGGCGACGGCGCCGAATACGCGCTCGTCAGCGGCGCCGGAGCGGGCTCCGTCGTCGGCATGTGGCAGGCCGTCCTGCGCATCGGCGATTCGTCCGGCCCCGTGTATGACGAGGTCTTCCAGCAGTTTCACTCCGACGGAACGGAGATGATCGTCAGTAACGGCCTGCCGCCCGCGTTGGGCAACGTCTGCGTCGGCGTGTGGAAGCGCACCGGCCCTGGCACCTACAAGCTCAGTCACATGACGTGGAACTGGTTGCCGGATAACGGCCCCTTTGGAGTGCCGGGCACGTTCGCCGGACACTTCGAGCTGCAGGTCAGGCTGCGGCTCAATGACAGCGGCAACGCCTACCGGGGCACGTGGAAGGCGACGAACTACGACACCGACGGCAATCACATTCCGGCGCTCGATGCCGCAGGCGTCGTGACCGGCAAGCGCATCACCGTCGACTGACAGGCAAGCAGGCGCGTCGGCGGGAAGTTCGCGGCAGGACTTCAGAGACCCCGCTTCGGCGGGGTCTCATTTCACCTGACGCTGTGCCGGTGCGCCGCGCCTTGACGACCACGTCGGTGCCTTCCGGCATCTCGACGTTCGGCCCGGAGCAACCGAGAACGCCCGGGTAGTCGTTGCCGTCCACGCCGAACAGCTGGAGCGTGAAAGGCATGCCGGGATACGCATCGCGCACCGAACTGTCCAACCCAGCCGCATCAGAAGCGGTAACCGGCTCCAACCTCGTAGGTGGCGGGGTATCCGGGGCTGGACTGGAAGAAGATTTGGTTGAAATAGTCCTCGCCCGCCAGGTTGCGGCCTGACGCGAACAGGTACCACGATTCGCTCGCCGCCTCGAACCGCAGGAACAGGTTGAGCAGCCCGAAGCCGTCCTGGGAAATATCCGGATCGTTGTCTGGCGTATAGAAGTAGCCGCTTCGATAGTTGTACTCGAGCCTCGCCGACAGCGCGCCCAGGTCGTGGAGAGGGAGCTCGTAGTGGAACGCGCCGGTCGCCGTCCATTCCGGCGCGCGGACGAGTTCGTTGCCGGTCAGCGATTCGCCGGTCGAGTTCTCGTCGAAGTCGACGAACTCCCGCTGCGGGAGCCACACCGCCGCTGCGGAAACGAGGAACCGCTCCGAAGCCTGGAAATGAAACTCGACGTCCAGGCCGTACAGTTCCGCGCTTGCGGCGTTGTCGACATCGACCGTCACGCCGCCGCTGCCGATGACCGTCGTGCTGACCTGCATGTCCGTGAAGTCGTAGTAGAAGGCAGCGGCGTTGAGCGTCAGGCGCCGGCCCAGCCACTGGGTCTTGCCGCCCAATTCGTAGGCGGTCAGGTTCTCCGGCTCATAGCGATCGGGGCCGTCCTGGCCCGGGGTCGACGTGACGAAGCCGCCGCTCTTGTACCCCGTCGCGACGCTACCATAGAGCAGCACGTCGTCTGAGACGGCGCGCTGCAGGTCCAGCCGCCAGGAGACGTCGTCCGAATCGTCCTCGCCGCTCAGGACCGGAGGGACGTCATTCACGCCCGTGCCGATCCTGTGCACGCGCTGCTCTTCCCAGCTCAGCCGCAGGCCGCCGGTGAGGCTCCAGTTCTCGGCCAGGCGTACGGTCGCCTGGCCGAAAACGGCCGCCGCAGTGTCCTCGGAACTCGACTCGTGGTCGTTGAGCGTTTGCGCGTTGAGTCGCGGGATGAACTGGTGGAAATGCAGGAAGTCATCGGAGTCGGCGAAATAGGCGCCAACGATCCCCTGCCAGGGACCCCTGCCCGGAAAGACCAGCTGGAACTCCTGGCTCCACTGGTCGTATTCGGAAGGGCTCGCTCCCCGCACGCAGCCGATGAGCACCGGCATTCCCGCGCAATCGTCGAGGTTCCGCACGTCGCTGCGCGCGTAGCCGGTGAGCGAGCGCAAGGACGCGGCGCCGAAGTCGTACTGGAAGTTGACGTTGAAGTTGTCGGTGTCCGAGATCAGGTAAGGATTGTCGAGCGTCACGGTCGTCAGCCGGATGTCATCCGGATCGGCGAGAAAATCGGGTCGGGGCGTCCAGAGATCGCCGCTCGCGCCGTCGTCCCGGATGTGCTGCGCCATCACGTCGATGCGGAGGTCGTCGCCGGCGTCGATTCGCAGTGACGCACGCAGGCCCCAGAAATCTTCCTCCGCGAAGGTCCTGCGATCGACGGTATTGCGGATGTATCCGTCACCCTCGGAGGCGATGAAGGCGACGCGGATGGCGGCTCCGCCCGCCGGTACGTTGACGTGCCCCTGGGTGCGCATCGTATCGAAGCTCCCGTAGCTGGCTTCGACGTCGGCGCTGTACGAGTCCCGCGGAGCGCGCGTGATGAGGTTCATCGATCCGGCCGTGGAATTGCGGCCGTACAGGGTGCCCTGGGGGCCCTTGAGCACCTCGATGCGCTCCAGGTCGAACATGCGGGCGATGGCGAGGCTGGCATCCCCGAGATAGATGCCGTTGAGGTGGGGCGCCACCGCCAGGCCGGCGACGCGCTGGTCGGCGACGCCGCGCAGCGAGAAGCCCGCGCCGAACATCCCGGTCGTATTGATCACGAGTCCCGGCACGGCAAACTGCAGGTCGAGCAACCGGGTCGTGCCAGTGGCTTCCAGCAACTCGCCCGAGATCGCCTGCACGCTCATCGGCACGGCTTGCAGGTTTTCCTCGATTCTTCGCGCGGTGACGACCACTTCCGCAAGCGTTGCCGTTCCTGCCGGGTCGGCCACTTGTGCCTGCGCGGTCACCGGGTCCATGGCGCCAACGGCGCACAGGCCGGCCAGCCAGGGACCGATCCCTGTCGAAGCGCGGCCACGTTCGCGGCTCATGGATGAAGCCAGTCTCAAGGGATGTGCAGGCCGAATGGTACATCCAGCAGTTCGGTGCAGTCCCACGGGCAGATGACGACCTGCAGCGTCCCGACCACCATGTTTCCCGGTGCGAAGGCGCCGGTGACCGGCGACTCGAGCCGGATCGTCACGTCGACCGTGCCGTGGCGCCCGGCCACGATTTCCGGCATTCGGCCAAACAGCGTCGGGACCTGCCTCGCGTCCTGCACCCAGAAGACCGCCCCGTTCTCGAACTGCGCAAACGGCCCAAGCCGCCTACGGTCGGCCTGGGCCGACGGGCCCGAAAGTCCGGCGACGACCACGGGCACGTCGGCGGCTCCGCTCTGCGCACGCAGTGCGTCCTGCGCCGCCCGGCAGTCCGCCGGGCTCCCGCAGTCGCTGACGTCGCTGCTGGCGAGGGCGACGACAGTTCCCCGGTTGCCGGGCGGCGCGGCCGTCGCGGTGAAATCGATCAGCTCGGCGAGAGCGGCATGCAGCGGCGAACTTCCGCCCGAGAGCGTCGCCAGCGAGTCGATGACCGGGAAGTAGGCGCGGCCGTCCGGAGTGAAGCCGGGGTTGTCGGTCGGGAAGAGGGTGACCGGCTGCTCGGGCAATGACGCGGCCTGTCCCGTGCCTGCGTCGTCGGCCGCGAATGCCGCGAGGGCGACCTGATCGTCCGGACCCAGCCGCGTCTGGAGATATCTCGCGGCGAGCAGCCGTCGATCCATCGGGTCAGTCAGCGCGACGCTCATGCCCTGGTCGAGCAGCAGCGCGAGCGCCAGTGGAGCGGGCAACGGTTCGGGATCGACCCAGTCCTGGTTCAACGTCGAACCCTGGTAAGCCGCATCGAAGCCCGCGGGACCCGCGACGCAGTCGGCTGCACAGGGCAGCACGCCGACGGCATCGATGTTCCACGCCTCGAGATCCTGGCCCTCGGACGCACTGCCTTCCACGACGTACAGGCGGGCGCTGAATTCGAGCCTGCGGCCGTCCGCGGAGCCTCCGGTGACCGTCACGCGTCCGATGCCCGGCGTGAGGCCCGACGAGGGATGCAAGGTCACGTCGAATTCGATCTGATCGTCGGCAGGTTGCCGCGGTTCGTACGAAATGCCGAACAGGTCCGTGGCCGTGAGCATGGCGGCGTAGACGTCTTCGAAACCGCCGACGACCTCCGCTCGCCCGTGGGCATCGGTGACCATGTTGAGTTCCAGGATTCCCGTGCCCTTGGACTCGAGCAGCGTGATGCTCGCGCCGGGTACCGGCGACCCGAACGCGTCGCGGGCAACGACCGTGACCCGCGTGCTTCCGGCAGGCGGATCGACCGGGCCTGGCGGTCCGCCCGAGCCCGTGCCACCGCCGCCACCTCCGCCGCAGCTGACCGCTCCGATCAGGATGAAGACCAGTATTCCGACCCCGTAGCGCATGACTTTTATCCTCTCCGCAACTATTCAGCTAAGGCGCGGCCCGGGCCGGAATCGTGCATTTTCTGCAGTTTCCCGCCGCCGATTGCGCCTTTATGGCCTGTGGGCATCGCAACTTCTGCGCTAGGCAACGGGCGGCGCCTGTTGAGGTACACCCGGCCTCTGCCGGCGTGGCACACTGCTGCGGCCAGGCAACAAGGCCCATGCCAGATGGCGCCAGTCGAACAGGCGGCGAGCGGGGACATCACGGGCTTGCTCCAGGTCTGGAGCGAAGGCGACGAGCGCGCTTTCGACCGGCTGGCTCCGCTCGTTTACGGCGAGCTCCACCGCATGGCCCACCGCTACCTCATGCGGGAACGGGGCGACATCTCGATGCAGGCGACTGGGCTCGTCAACGAGGTCTGCCTGAGGCTGCTCGGCTGGGACCCCGTTCGCTGGCAGAACCGCGGGCATTTCTTCGGCGTGTCGGCGCAGATGATGCGCCGCGTCCTCGTGGACATCGCCCGCCGCCGTCGCGCCGGGCGGCGCGGAGGCGCGGGCGTGGTGCACGTTCCCGTGGACGAGGTCGAGATACCGGATGAGCGGCCCGACTCGAACCTCGTAGCCCTGGATCACGCGCTCGAGGAGCTTGCGGCGCGCGATGCGAGGAAGGCGCAGGTCGTGGAGCTGAAGTTCTTCGGTGGCTTGTCGATGGAGGAGATTGCGCAGGCACTCGGCGTGTCGCTGCGCACCGTGCACAACGACTGGGCGTTCGCCCGCGCCTGGCTCTTCCGGCGGATGGCCGGGGACGGCGGCCTGTCATGAGCACGAACTGGCAGGAACTCGATCGCATATTCTCGGAGGCACGCGAGGTTCCCGCGGCCGACCAGGCGGCGTTCATCGCGCGCGCTTGCGGCGCGGACGTCGCCCTGCGGGCAGAAGCCGAGTCGCTCCTGAGCGCAAGCAACGCAACCGGCGATTTCATGGCGCAGCCCGCGATCGACCGCCTTGCGCAGGCGCTGGCCGACGACGGGCCGAAGCTGAAACCCGGCCGGCGCATCGGCGCCTACACCATCGTCCGGCAGCTCGGATTCGGCGGCGCAGGCGAAGTCTGGCGCGCCAAGGACGAACGACTCGGCCGTGACGTTGCGATCAAGGTCCTGTTGCCGCACCTGTCGACGGACACGGAGAAGCTGCGCCGGTTCGCCGAGGAGGCGCGCGCGGCGGGCACACTCAATCACCCGAACATCCTCACCGTCCATGATGTCGGCGAACACGACGGCACGCCCTATCTCGTCTCCGAGTGCCTCGAGGGAAGAAGCCTTCGGGATCGCCTCAAGGCCGGGCCGATGTCGGTCGCCGAGGCGACGTCTGTCGCGCTGGGCATTGCCCAGGGACTCGCCGCCGCGCACGAGCGCGGGATCATCCACCGGGACCTGAAGCCCGAGAACACGTTCCTGAAGGCGGACGGAAGCGCGAAGCTGCTCGACTTCGGCCTCGCGAAGCTGAAGCTGCCGGCCGCTGGCGGGCGCAAGGATGCCGACGACACGGCGCTCAGCATGGTAGCCGGGACCGCGGCGTACATGGCGCCCGAGCAGGCGAGGGGCGAGTCCTCCGATCCACGGTCGGACCTCTTCGCGCTCGGCGTGATGATGTACGAGATGCTTGCCGGCCAGCATCCGTTCCGGGGCGCCAGCGTGTTCGAGACGCTGCACGCCATCCTGACCCGGGATCCGGCGGATCTGCTGGACGTGAACGACCGGGTGCCCCCCGCGCTTTCGCGCATCGTCATGCGCCTGCTGCAGAAATCGCCCGATGCACGCTTCCAGTCCGCGCGTGACCTCGCGTGGGCGCTCTCGCAGGCGATCGAGCCGGCGGCGCGACCCGCCGCCGACCGGAGCGGCGTGCACCCGGCCGCTGCCGCGCGCAAGTCTGCGTGGCCGCGATCTGCGGTGCCCCTGGCCCTCGCGGCAGCGCTGGGCGCCGGCTGGTGGATCTCCGGCCTGTTCCAGGACGCACCGGCCGCCGGCGAGCTGACGCGTTTCACCTGGAAACTGCCGGCAGGCTCGAGGCTCGACTCCGCGCCTGTCGTCGCGCCGGACGGCCGCCGCATCGCCTACACCGTTTCGGATTCCGACGGCGTACGGCTCTACGTTCGTGCGCTCGATTCCCTGCAGCCACAGGTGATCGAAGGGAGCGGCGATGCCATGGCCCCGTTCTGGTCGCCGGACGGCCGCACGCTTGCGTATTTCGCCGGGGGCAGATTGATGAAAGTGACGCTGCCGAACGGTGCGCCGGCTGAACTGACCGGCGTCCCGCACGGCCGTGGTGGAACCTGGACTTCCTCCGGCGTGATCGTTTACGCACCCGACGTCATCCAGGCCGGCCTCCGCCGCGTTCCGGCGGGCGGCGGCGAGTCGGAGCCCGCGACACTCCTCGACCCGTCGCGCGGCGAGACATCCCACTGGTGGCCGGTCGCGCTGCCGGACGGAGTGCACTTCCTCTACTTCGTGAGATCGATCCATGCCGAGCGCCGCGGGGTCTACATGGCCCGCGTCGACCGACCCGCGGCCGAGGCGGGGGAGCGCCTGTTCTATGCCGAGTCCGGCGTCGCGTGCCTGCCGCGTGCCGGGAGTCGTGAAGTCGATCTGGTGTACCTCGTGGATGGCCACGTCGAAGCGCGCCGGTTCGATACCTCGAGCCTGAAGGCCGCTCCGACCGCACGCACGCTCGAGTTCCTGCCCGCCGAGTTCACGCTGAATGGCCCGGTCATGGTGACGGCTTCCGAGAGCGTATTGGCCTACACGGAATCCGCGATTCCGAGCGGGAACCGGCTCGCTTCGATCACCCTGGACGGCAAGGATCCGCGCTCATGGCCGGCGGCGCTGGCTCACAACTGGCCGCGCGTGTCTCCGGACGGGAATTTGATTGCGCGTCCCCGCATGGACGAGACCCGCAGTCAGCCGGACATGATGGTCGAGGATCTCGAGCGCGGAACGATGTTTCCCGTCTTGAAGACGCTGGAGCCGGACATGTCTCCCGTGTGGTCTCCGGATGGTCGTCAGCTTGCGTTCGTGACGGGCCACCTGCCGCACCGGCAGGGGAATCTCGCGCTCAACATTGCGGCTGCAGACGGCACGGGCGTCGTCCGCACGCTGTCCTGTCCCGGGGACTACTGCGAGCCGACCGACTGGAGCGCGGACGGGTCGACGCTGCTGCTGACGGTCCTGGAATCGGGAAACTCGAATGTCTGGACGCTTTCGGCCGAGGCGGACGGAAAGGCGCAGCCACTCCTGACCGCCGCGTATGACGAGCGGGAAGCGAGGTTCTCTCCGGACGGCCGGTGGATTGCCTACGTGTCGGAAGAGGCGGGCAGGCCGGAAGTGCTGGTCCACAGTCTTGCGGGTCCGTCGCGGCGATACACCGTATCCGGAGCGGGCGGCACGCAGCCGGTATGGCGCCGGGACGGCAGGGAGCTCTACTTCGCCGACCTGCAGGGACAGCTGAATCGCGTTGCGGTGCGCTGGACCGGCAGCGGCGATCCGCAGTTCGGCCTGCCGACGAATCCGGGTTTACCGCGCGTGGGATTCGGGCATTGGGGTACGCAGTACGACGTGACGCCGGACGGCAGTCGGCTCTATTTCATGCAGCCTGCGGAGGGTTCGGCGCCGAGCGATATTCAGATCGCGATCAACTGGGGGACGTTGCTCGACTGAGGCAGGCGCTGCCACATCCCGCCGCGCAACGCGGCGCCTGAGGCCACCCTCCAGGCGCCGCGCGCGCAGGATCACAACCGCGTTGCGACCGCGCTCCCGCAGAGCTCGAACATCAGGTTTCCTGCGGCATCGTAGCGTCGGCCCCACACGGACCCGACGAGCTCGGTGCCGTTTTTCCGGATCCTCGCTTCACGATCGATGGTCGTCCGGCCGACGAAGACGCCGTCCATGAAGTTGTCGAACTGCAGGTGGATCCAGTAACGATTGGTCTTCGGGTTGTACTCCCAGGTTCCAAGCCCCTGGTTGCGCTCGTAATGGCCACCCTGGATCGGCGCCCCGCCGGGCGGGAACAGCGGGTTGTCCGACACGGTGCCTCCGCCGTGAAAGAGCAGTGTCTGTGCAGCCGGCGACGTCGGCAGGTCCGTTCCGCAGGGGCGCACCTGGGCCAGATTGCTCCACAAGCCGACGATCCGATCGCCGGCACTGCCGGTCGCATGGGCGGCAGGCGATGCGACGAACGTCGCCGTTGCCGTACAGGCAATCGCAATGGCGGTGCAAAGGCGCGGCTTCATGTTCATAGTTGTCTCCCGTTGGTGGTTTGCATTAAATCTGGCGGGTGGCCATGCACGGACGCACCGCCAGCTACCAACAGAAAGCGCGGTTGATGCCGGACAAATGCAATCAGGAATTGGCGTCAGTGGGGCGTCGCGGAACCGACATTGGCCGGTCACGGCGAACGGATTGCCTGTCGAGCTGTCGAACTCCTTCAAGGGTAAGGAAGCGTTTGCATGATTCGGATTTCGGCATGGATCGCCGCCGCGGGGCTCGCGCTGGCGGGCTGCGCGACCACCGCCGGGCGGGACATCACGGTCGATTTCGACCGCACGGCCGACTTTGGCTCGTACCGGACCTACGGCTATCCCGAGGAGCTGGGCACGGACCGCGCGGGCTATTCAACGCTCATCACGCTGTACTTCAAGAATGCGGTCGATCGCGAGATGCAGCGGCGCGGCTACGTCTACGACGAGACGGACCCCGACCTGCTGGTGAACTTCTACTCCAACGTCCGCGAAGTCACCGACGTGCGCAGGACGCCGGAGATGTCCCTGAGCTACGGGTACTACGGCTACCGATACGGCCTGTACGGGGCCTGGCCGTACTATGACTACGTGGACACGGTCCGGTACAAGGTCGGTACCGCCAACATCGACATCGTCGACGGCGAGCGGATGCAGCTCGTCTGGGAGGGCGTCGCAGAAGGCCGTATCATGGAGGCGGACATGGACAATCCGCGCGTCGCCATCGACGCCGTCGTGGCCGAGCTGTTCCAGCGCTTCTCGGGCGTCGCTGCGAAAACGGATTGACCGCCTACTGGGACGAGCCGGGCGCTGGCAAGTAGCTCTCGGGCCCCTGCCGCCGGATCAGCAAGTTCCGGATCTCCCACTGCGCTTCGGCCGGGACGTCCTTCAGGTAACGCACCTCGCCGCCCGCCTGCACGGCCACCGGCACGCCCTGCTCGAACAGCACGCGGTTGCCGGACAGTGCCGGCACGCGCTCGCCGGGCGTGACGAGGCCGGCGAGGTTCAACGGGTCCGCCGCAGAGAGCGACACGCGGTCCGGCGTCGCATCGCGCGAGACGGCGCGCAGCAGGTCCGCCGCTTCCGGCAGCGCGAACTGCTCGCCGGCGAAGCCACTCACCAGGCGCCCGCCGCGGATCTCGCCGCGCGCCTCCAGGCGCCGGTACACGTAGAACAGCTCGCGCCAGGGCGGCAGCCCGCTCTCCCGCTCCAGCAGCGCGCGGAACACGACGCCGTAGCGGCGCAGCAGCGCACGCGCGATGTGTTCGACGGCCGGATCGCCGAGCGCCGGCGCGGCGGCGGACGCAGCCGCGCGCCGCGGCAGGCTCCACCGGCCGGCATCGTCCACGTCGATCAGCGGCCGGCGGTACTGGCGCAGTTTCTCGCGTCGCTTCTTCGAGGTGATGAGCGCGCGCACGCCGGCGAAGGAATCCGACGTCACGCGCCCGCGGCTGACGAGTTCCCCGAGCCCGTGCTCGACGTCGGCGCGCAGCAGGCCGGTGTCGTGCACCAGGTCGCCGAAGAACGACGCGCCGTGCTGCCGCAGGCTTTCCAGGATCCTGAGGGCGCGCGCGGACAGTCCCTCGACGGCGTCCGTCGCCTCGCCGCCCCGCTGCCAGTGCCCGAGCGCCTCGCGCCCGGCCAGCAGGATGGGCGTCGACTTCACCGGGCCGGCCGCGGGCAGAGAATCGCCGTTGCCCGTCTCGGACGGCCGGTGCCACGCGATCCGTCCCGCCGCGCAGAGCTTGTCGAGATCCGACGGCAGGTAGTTCCTGACCCGCAGCGGCAGGATCTCGCGCTCCCAGGCGACGGCCGGCACGGCGAAGCCCTCCAGCTCCTGCAGCACGGCGAGCAGCCCGGCCTCGCCCTCGCGACGGTCGTCGCGGCCTTCCATCGCCACGCGCTGCCAGCGGAACAGGAAGCGCATGAACTGCGCGGGCGGCACGGCGACGATCTCGCTGCGCTTGCGGTCACGGGTCAGGCGGTGGATGCGGATCAGCAGCCGCCGGTCGCACCATTCCTCGACGTTGCCGCGGAATCGTCCGCGCATCACCGAGCCTTGCGACTCGAGCATCAGCAGGGCCGCGCGGACCGCGCTCGCCTCGAGGTCGAGGACGACGGCGAGCGCCGCCTCGGTCACGGGGCCGGCCAGCTCGAGCCGGCTGCGCAGGATCTCCGCGAGCGCCTCGAGATCGCCGGACCGGGCGCGCTCGAACTCGGCGGACCGCTCGACGGCGACCCAAAGCCCGTCGTGATACACGACGCGCCGCTCCTCGCGCAGCCGCGCGAGCGACGTCTTCCACGGTTCGACCTCGGGCGCGGTCAGGAAGCCGTGCACGACGAGCGCGTCGTGCAGCTCGTCGTGGTTGCCGACCTCCGGCCAGGCCTCCCGCACCACGCGCTCGATCGCCTGGGGATCGAGCCGGCCGAGGTCGGCGGCGTCCTGCGGTTCGAGCAGGCGGTCGGTGGTGACGGAGCGCGTGCGCCGGCCCTCGGCGTCGCCGTCGTCCAGGAACGCGAACGGGCGCGCGCCGAGGATTGCGTGCGAGAGCGGCGAGGGTGCGGTGAGGTCGCGGCACAGCACCTCGACCGTGCTCTGCTCGATGCCGCGCAGCAGCGCGAGGAAGCCGTCCACGTCCATCGTGTCGTGCAGGCAGTCGCGGAGCGTCTGCGCCACCAGCGGATGGTCCGGGATCTCGCGCGGGCCGGTGATGTTCTCCAGGCACGCGAGCTGGTCGGGGAACACGACCGCGAGCAGGTCCTCGGAATCCGCGCGCTGGAACGGCGCGGGCAGCCGCTTGCCGTTCCGGATGCGCCTGACGGCGAGCGCGACCGCGGCGTTCCAGCGCCAGCGCGTCCCGAACATCGGCGCGTCGAGCAGGGCCTGCACCAGCACGTCCTGCGCGGTTTCGGACTTCAGGAATCCCTTCACGTCCTCGAGCGGGAAGCTGTGCGTCGGCCCGAGCGAGAGCACGATGCTGTCCTCGAGCGCGGAGGCCTGCAGCTCGAAGTTGAACTGGCGGCAGAAGCGCTTGCGCAGCGCCAGCCCCCAGGCGCGGTTGACGCGCGAGCCGAAGGTGGAGTGGATGACGAGGTGCGTGTCGCCGACGTCGTCGAAGAAGCGCTCGAAGATGACGGTGCCGAGCGTCGGCAGCTTGCCGAGCGCGAGCCGGCCGGCGGCGAGGTACTGGCAGAGCTGGTTCGCGGCAGCGGGGGCCAGACCCAGCTCGTCCTCCAGCCAGCGCTCGCAGTCCTCGGGTGCGCCGTCGAGCTTTTCCATCGCGGTCTCGCGCAGGCGCGAGACGGCGGCGGAGAGCTCGTCGCTGCGCGCCGGCGCCTCGCCAAACCAGAACGGGATGGTCGGCGGCGCGCCGCGCGCGTCCTCGACCAGCACGCGGTTCACCTCGACCTTCTGCACCCTGTAGGACTGGTTGCCGAGCTGGAAGATGTCGCCCGGCAGGCTCTCGAAGGCGAAGTCCTCGCCGATCGAGCCGATGCGCAGGCCCTCCGGGTTCAGCACGACGTCGTAGTCGAACTGGTCCGGGATCACGCCTGCGTTGGTGACGGCGGTGAGCCGTGCGCCCTTTCGCGGGCGCAGGCGCCGGTTGACCGTGTCGTAGTGCAGGTAGGCGCCGCGCCGGCCGCGGCGCGTCGAATAGCCCTCCGCGAGCATCTGCAGCACCTGCTCGAACTCGGCGGCGGTCAGGTCCGCGTAGGGCTGCGCGCCGCGGAACGACTCGAACAGTTCGTCCACGTCCCACTCGCGGCAGGCCACTTCGCCGACGATTTGCTGCGCGAGCACGTCGAGCGGCTTCGCCGGCACGCGGATGCGGTCCAGCTCGCCGCGCCGGACGCCGTCGAGCAGCGCCGTGCACTCGACCAGGTCGTCGAGCGAGAGCGGGAACAGCCGCCCCTTCGGCGTCGCGCCGACCGCGTGGCCGGCGCGGCCGACGCGCTGCAGGAAGGCCGAGATCAGCCGTGGCGTGCCCATCTGGCAGACGAGGTCGATGTCGCCGATGTCGATGCCGAGCTCGAGCGAGGAGGTGGCGATCAGCGCCTTCAATTGGCCTTCCTTGAGCCGGGTCTCCGCGGAGAGGCGGTGCTCCTTCGAGAGGCTGCCGTGGTGGGTCGCGACGTGCTCGGCGCCGATGCGCTCGGCGAGGTGGCGCGTGGCGCGCTCCGCGAGGCGGCGGTTGTTGACGAAGATGAGCGTGGTGTTGTGTGACTGGATGAGTTCCGCGAGCCGGTCGTAGAGCTCGCCCCAGACCTCGTTCGACATCACCGCTTCGAGCGGCGCGCGCGGCAGTTCGAGCGCGAGGTCACGCTCGCGCACGTGGCCGGTGTCCACGATCTCGGCGGGCTCCCCGCGCGCGCCGACCAGGAAGCGCGCCATGGCTTCGAGCGGCTTCACCGTCGCCGAGAGGCCGACGCGCACCGGCGGCTTGCCGCAGAGGGCGTCGAGCCGCTCGAGCGAGAGCATCAGGTGCGAGCCGCGCTTGCTGCCGGCGACCGCGTGCAGCTCGTCGACGATCACGCTGCGCACGCTCTTCAGCATGTTCCGGCCGGACTCGGAGGTCAGCAGGATGAAGAGCGACTCCGGCGTCGTGACCAGGATGTGCGGCGGGGACTTCCGCATCCGGTTGCGCTCGAAGGCCGAGGTGTCGCCCGTGCGCACCGCGTCGCGGATCGGCACGTCGTCGAGGCCGAGTTCCAGCAGCCGGTCGCGGATGCCGGCGAGCGGCTCCTGGAGGTTCTTCTGGATGTCGTTCGAGAGCGCCTTCAGCGGCGACACGTAGAGAACGTGCACCTCGTCGTAGAGGCCCCGCGTGCTGCCCTCGACCACCAGGTCATTGATGGCGGAGAGGAAGGCCGCGAGCGTCTTGCCCGAACCGGTCGGGGCCGCGATCAGGGCGTTGCGGTGCCGCGAGGTGACTGCCCAGGCGCGGGCCTGAGCCTCGGTCGGCGCGGGGAAGCGGCTCTGGAACCACCCGGCGACGGCGGGGTGGAAACTGGAGAGGGCGTCCGGGGGCATCAGCGCATTCTGGGGGTGGGGGTGGCTCAGGTCACGAGCCTGGACGCTTTTGCTCCCTAGGCAATAAAACCGGTTATAAACGGTTTATTTTTAGATAAACACCGTGTATAAGCGGGTATCGTGTCTGCGAACCATGCCGAAGGCCGGCAATGCGCACAAATAAAGATCTTTCACTTCAACAGCTTACAGATCGTCTCCAACCGCTCGCGGTCGAGGCGAGCTCCGGTGCGCCCGCTGGCGGGTGGATCCGGGCCATTCGGCAAGCGCTTGGAATGACCAACTTGCAGCTCGCTCAACGTGTCGGCCGCGACCCGAACACAGTCAGCGATCTGCAGGCCCGTGAAGTCAAGCAGACGATTCAACTCGGCTCTTTGCGTGAGCTGGCGAACGCTCTCGAATGCGACCTCGTGTACGCGTTCGTTCCGCGCAAGCCGCTTGAGGAGATTCTCGAGGAACGGGCCCGATTGGTCGCGAGCAAGACGCTGCGGCGGACCGGACACTCCATGGAGCTCGAGCGCCAGGCCCTCGGAGCGCGGGAGCGGGAGCGCGCAATGGAACGGGAAGTTGAGCGCTTGCTGGCAGGCAGCCGTCGAAAGCTCTGGGAATGATCTCTCCGACTCCAGCCGGCGCGACGCCGGTTGACCCGGATGAAGCGCGCGCCCTCATCCCGGCACACATCACGACGCAGCCCGAGCTCAATGAATGGGAGCACGCCAACATCGTCGACGGTGAGCGATGGGCGTTCGGCCGCCGCCGCAAGGAACTGCTGACTGAGAGCTACCTGAAACGGCTTCACGGGAAGATGTTCGGCGACACCTGGAGGTGGGCGGGCGAGTGGAGAACGACCGAGAAGAACATCGGAATTGCGCCGGAGCGGATCCCGGAAGCTGTCCGCCAACTGCTCCTGGACGTTGAGGCTCAAGTGGAAGCCCACAGCTATCCGATACGCGAGATCGCCGCGCGGCTTCACCATCGCCTCGTGCACATTCATCCCTTCCCGAATGGCAATGGCCGTGTCGCGCGCACGTACGCGGATCTGCTCCTGCACGCGCACGGCGAAGAGCGATTCCGTTGGGGCGATGGCAGTCTCGTTGCGGCGGGCGAGCCTCGCGACGAGTACCTCGCCGCGTTGCGGGCCGCGGACGGGCGCGACTACGAACCCTTGTTCCGATTTCTCGAAGTCCGCTGAGAAAACGTCTCCGCAGAAACGCCTTCCGCACCGCAAAAGACGTTCCGGCCGGAACGTTTCTAGAATCCCGCTCCGTAGCGACAGCGTTTGGGCCGGACTGCACCGCTCTCACGCACGCGATTCACTGCAACGACCGATCGGGACTTGTCCGTCGCCGCACGCCGGGTGCCGAGAACCTGCGGATCCGGACTGCGACGCCGAGCGCCGGATGCGATTTCTCGCGTGATGTCGTTCGTCTGCATGGCGGTGCCCTCCTTGACCCCTCCTCTCGCAGCATAGCGCTGCAGGATTGCCGCAACGTGACGATTGCTAGTCAGGCATGAGAACCGCAGCGCCCTGCAAAGTTCCGGACCGCAACCGCTCGAGCGCCGCATTCGCCTCGCCGAGCGGGAAAGCCTCGACCGACGGCTGCAGGCGGACTTGCGCCGCGACGCGCATGAACTCGCGCCCGTCCTCGCGCGTGAGGTTGGCCACGGAGCACAGCGATCGCTCGCCCCAGAGAATGGAGTACGGGAATCCCGGAATGTCGCTCATGTGGATGCCGGCGCAGACGACGCGGCCGCCCTTGCGCACGGCGCGGAGCGCGGCGGGCACCAGCTCGCCCACCGGCGCGAAGAGCAGGGCCGCGTCCAGGGGTTCGGGCGGCTGGGCGTCCGACGGACCGGCCCAACTGGCGCCCAGCGAACGGGCGAACGCCTGTGCTGCGGCATCCCCGGGCCGCGTGAAGGCAAAGACCCGGCGTTTCGCGGCCACGGCGACCTGCGCGATCAAGTGGGCCGCGGCGCCGAAGCCGTAGATCCCGAGGCAGGGCCCGTCGCCGGCGAGCCGATAGGCGCGGTAACCGATCAGCCCGGCACAGAGCAGCGGCGCCGCCGCGGCATCGTCGTAGGCGGGCGGAATGGCGAGGGCATAGCGCGCATCCGCGATGACATGGCGGGCAAAGCCGCCGTCGCGTGTTGCACCCGTGAACTCGGCGGCGTCGCAGAGGTTTTCGCGGCCGGAGCGGCAGTAGTCGCAGGCGCCGCAGGTCCAGCCGAGCCAGGGCACGCCGACGCGATCGCCCGGCCGGATCCCGACGACCTCGCGGCCCGCGGCCAGCACCTCGCCGACGATTTCGTGCCCCGGCGTCACCGGATAGCGCGCGTGCGCGAGCTCGCCATCCACCAGGTGCAGGTCCGTGCGGCACACGCCGCAGGCGCGGACCTTCAGCACGATCTCGTGAGGTCCAGGCGGCCGCAGCGCGACCTCCTGCAGGCGCAGCGCCGCGCCGGGCGCCGGCAGTCGCATGGCCTGGGTCAGGGTGTGCGTCGTCATGAGCGTTACGCAGGCGTGTAAGCTGAACGATACACCGGTGTCCGGTCGGCAGGAGGAATACGGAAATGCCCGGTCGCGTTCTGTCCGCATCGTTCTGCCTGCTTGCCCTGCCGGCTTGCCTGGCGATCGCCGCGGAGCCCTCCTGGCCCGATGAGCACTGGGAGGTTTCGACGCCTGCCCGCGAGGGGCTCGACGAGGAAGCCATTCTGGCGCTCGACGCCGAGCTGCGCAGCGGCAAGCACGGTTACGTCGACTCGATGCTGATCGCCCGTCACGGGCGCATCGTGTTCGAAGCCCGCTATCCGCGCGATTACAAGGCGATCAACGCGGGCCGGATGACCGGCGAGTCGGGGCCCTGGAACTACTACGACGCCACCTGGCACCCGTACTACCAGGGCACCGACCTGCACACGATGCAGTCGACCACCAAGAGCGTCATGTCGGCGCTGGTGGGCATCGCCATCGCCCGGGGCGACCTGCCGGGCACGGAAGCGACGCTCGGCGCGCTGCTGCCGCATCGGAAGATCGCGGATCCGGCGAAGGCGGCGATCACGCTCGAGAACATCCTGACGATGCGGCCGGGCTTCGAATGGCTGGAAGACCAGGTGTCCTACTGGGATCCGAGGAACGACGGGATACGCGTGGAGCGGACGGACGACTGGGTGGGTTACCTGCTGCGGAAGCCGCTCGTGGCCCCGCAGGGCACGACCTACAACTACAACAGCACGAACACGCAGCTCATGTCGGAGATCGTCTCCAACGCGACCGGAAAGCCGCTCGACCGGTACGCGGAGGAGCTGCTCTTTCACCCCATCGGCATCCGCGACTACCACTGGAAGTCCGCACCGGAGGGCTATCGCGACGCGGCAGGCGGGTTGTACCTCCGATCGCGCGATCTGGCGCGACTCGCCCTGCTGTACGAGCGCAAGGGCGAGTGGAACGGCAGGCAGGTCATACCGGCTGACTGGGTCGAGCGCTCGATCCAGCCGCACGTGAAGGACACGAATCCCGACGATCCGGATGATGACGTCGGCTACGGTTACCAATGGTGGGTTTTCAACGACGGGAGCGACGGCCGGCCCGCCATGGTCGGCACCTGGGGCTGGGGCGGACAACACGGCCTGATCGTGCCGGACCTTGGCATCATCGCGGTATTCACCGGCTGGAACGTCTACGAGGACGTGGAGTCCGAGTACGCATTCAAGCTTTTCTACGACAGGATCATTGCCGGCATTGCGCCTTAACACCGCTCGATTCATCGCCATCCTGCTGCTGTGCGGATCCTCGACCGGAGCCGCTGAACCGCAGGAAGAGGCCACGGCCCCTGCAGAGGCGCCCGCCGAACAGGCGCCCGACGAGGCGGCTGGTGACGCTGGCGATGAGGCCCCCGCGGACGAGACGGCCGTCGACGCGGCCGCCATCGAGGCCGCCATCGAGGCCCAGGAGCTGTCGGACGAGGCGAAGGACCGGCTTGACGCCGCGCGCGGGTCCGTCGTGCAGATCCGCGGCTACTTCGATGCCTCCGCGTCGAGCGCCTTCCATGGCAGCGGCTTCGCCGTGGACGACGGCCGCCGCATCGTCACCAACTACCACGTCGTCGCCCAGGCCGTGTTGTACCCGCGGCAGTACCGGCTGGAGTACCTGGCGAGCGACGGCCGCACGGGGCCGCTGCGCGTCCTCGCCATCGACGTGCGCAACGACCTCGCGATCGTCGCTCCGGACGACGACCTCGCGCTGCCGCCGCTGACGCTTCGCACCGAGATTCCCGCCCAGGGCGAGCGTGCCTGGTCGATCGGTTTCCCGCTGAACCTCGGCCTGACCATCACCGAGGGCGTCGCCAACGGGCTGGTCGAGAACAGCATCGAGCAGCGCATCCACTACACCGGCGCGATCAACGGCGGCATGTCGGGCGGACCGGCGCTCGACCGGCGCGGCCGCGTGTACGGCGTCAACGTGTCCGTCGTCCTCGGGCGGCAGCTGGTCGGCTTCGTCGTGCCGGCCAAGCACGTCCCGCCGCTGCTGGCGCGCGCGCGGGAACCGCTGGACCAGCGCTTCAGCGCGCTGCAGCTGCGCCAGCTCGTGACGGGTCAGGTGCTCGCCTACGAATCCGAGGTGCTGGAGGCGCAGCCGGAATCGGCCGGCACGCAGACCGTGCGGCATTTCGTGCTGCCGGCGCAGCTCTCCCGGCACCTGGAATGCAGCACGTTCGACGAGCGCGGCGGCCACCCGCGCGTGCGCGTCGAGACCGTGAGCTGCGCGATGCCGTCGCGGCTGCTGGTGCAGGGCGGCGTGTATGTCGCCGGCTTCACGGTGCAGCACCGCGTGCTGCAGCCGTCGGGGCTCCATCCGCTGCAGTTCGAGCGGATCGTGAATCGCACGGCCGCGGCGCCGCACCGCGCCGGTTCGCCGGCCCACGTCGCGCCGTTCGCCTGCCACGACGGCCTGGTCTCGCTCGACGGCTTCGACGCGCGCATTTCGACCTGCCTGCGCCAGTACCGGCTGTTCGGCGACCTCTACGACTTCGACGTGACGGTCGTCAGCATCGACGACGCGAGCGAGGCGCTGGTGAGCCGGCTCGCGCTGCAGGGCGTCGGCTACGACACCGGCGAGCGGATCCTGAAGCGCTACCTGGGAGGCCTGCAGTGGAAGCCGTGATGCTCATCGAGCAGATCGGGCCGCAGGGCCACCCGATCCTGCAGCAGCGCCTTGCAGGGGCGGGCGCCGAGTGCTGCATTGGCCGGGACCTCGGCTGCGAGATCGTGGTGGACGACGAGCACGCCGCGCCGCGGCACGCGCGGCTGACGCTGCTCGAGGACGGGCGCGTGCGCGTTGAGGATCTCGGCACGAAGAACGGCACCCGGGTCGACGGCCGCCGCGTGCCGGCGGACGGCGGCGCGGTCATCGCGCAGGGCGAGATCATCGTCGGTCGCACGAGGCTGCACGTGCGCACGCGGCACACGCCGCTCGGTCCCGAGCGCGTGTTCCGGCGCGAGTTCGTGCGCCGGCACCGCAGCTGGCTCGCGGCGGCGGGCGTCGCGGCCTGCCTCGCCTTCGCGGGCTTGCAGCAGTGGCTCGGCGCGCCGTCATCGCTGCTTCCGAGCCTGCTGGCGGGTGCGCTCGTCGCGCTCGGCGTGCTCGCCGTCTGGACCGCCGGCTGGTGCCTGCTGTCGAAGCTCAACAAGGGCAAGTGGGAGGTGCGGATCCACCTCGCGATCGCCGCCATCGGCGTCGCTTTCTGCGCCTGGGGCTACTGGGTGGCGGGGCTCGTGGCCTACACGGCGCAATGGTCCGTGCTCGCCCGGGTCGGCATCGCCGTCGTCGGCGCGACGGCGCTGGCCGCGCTGTACCTGCACCTGCGCGAGGCGACCGCGTACGGACGCCGGATCTCGCTCGCGCTCGCGGGCGCGGGGACGGTCCTCATCAGCGCCGTCGCCTGGGTCGCGACGCTCGGCATGACCACGAGCGACGTCAACCGCGTGGACCTCGGCCCGGACGTGCGGATCGGGGTCGCGCGCGTGGTGCCGAACCGGGACATTGCCGACTACCTCGCGGAGGTCGAGCGGCTGCGGCGCGAAGCCGGGCGCGAGCGCCAGCGCTCGCTGCTCGAGGCGCCGCTCGCGGATGCGGGCGACTGACTATAATCCCAGCGCATGAATGTCGCCCTGCAGCCGCGGTTCAGCGCCGTCGACCTGAACTTCAATCCCCCGCAGATTCCCCTAGAGCGGCTGGCCGCGTTCGCGCGCGAACGCTGGGGTGTCCAGGGCCAGTCCACGCCCCTCGACGGCGAGCGTGACCAGAACCACCGCGTGACGACCGCGGACGGCGCGAGCTTCGTGCTGAAGGTTTCGGCGGCGGGCGAGAGCGAGGGCGCCGTGGACTTCCAGGTCGCGGCGCTCCGGCACCTGGAGCGCCAGGCGCCGGAGCTGCCGGTGCCGCGCGTGATCGCCTCACAGGCGGGCAACGACCGCGAGTGGATCGCGGCCGCCGACGGCACGCGACACATGGTGCGGCTGCTGAGCTGGCTGCCGGGCATTCCGCTGTCGAAAGGCAAGCCCCTCACGACCGCCACGCTGCGCAGCGTCGCGGCCTTCCAGGCGCGGCTCGCGCACGGGCTGCGCGGCCTCTTCCATCCGCACGCGCGGCATTTCGTGGCCTGGGACCTGCAGCGCGGCCTGCTGCTGGAGCCCGGCATCCAGGCCTGGGTTGCGGACGACGCGAAGGCGCTCCTGGCGGGCTTCCTCGGGCGCGCGGGAAGCGAGGTGCTGCCGAGGCTGCCCGGCCTGCGCGCGCAGGTCGTGCACAGCGATGGGCACGGCGACAACCTGCTGCGCGCGGGAACGGACGGCGACGAGATCGTCGGCGTCATCGACTTCGGCGACATGGTGCATGCGCCGCTGGTCCAGGACCTTGCGGTGACGCTTGCGAGCTTCGCGCGGCACGGCGAGATGTCGCTGGAGAACGCGGTGGCGCAGGTGGAGGCGTGGAACGCCGTCGTGCCGCTCATGGACGACGAGCTCGAGGTGCTGCACGACCTCACGCTGCTGCGGCTTGCGACCGCGCTTGCGCTGTACGACTTCCGCATCCACGCGACCGAGCAGCCGGCCGCCTGGCTGACGCAGGAGCGTCCGGACATCGTGCGCGCGCTGACGCGGTTTCTCGCGTTCGACCGCGACGAGGTGCACGAGCGCTACCGAGCCGCCTGCGGCCGCGTCGGCCGCGCCCCGTCGGGCGTCGACCTCGAGCGGCTGCGCGAGCGGCGCGAGCGGGCGCTGGGACCTAGCTATCGGCTGTTCTACGACCGCCCGGTGCACCTGGTGCGCGGCGAGGGGGCCTGGCTCTTCGACGCCGAGGGCCGCCGCTACCTCGACTGCTACAACAACGTCGCCTCGGTGGGCCACTGCCACCCGCACGTGGTCGGCGCGCTTGCGCGACAGGCGGCGACGCTCAACACGCACACCCGCTACCTCCACGACAACGTCGTTCGCTACGCCGAGCGCCTGGCCGCCACGTTCCCGGGAGACCTGCGCGTCTGCTATTTCGTCTGCACGGGCACGGAAGCCAACGACCTCGCGATCCGCATCGCGCGCGTGGTCAGCGGCCACGAGGGCGTGATCGTCTCCGACGACTCCTACCACGGCAACTCGAACGTGGTCGGCGCGGCCTCGACCTGCATGTACCCGGCGTCGGAGCAGCCCGAGTGGATCGCGACCGTGCCGGCGCCGAACGGCTACCGCGGCGAGTACCGCTACGGCACGCCGGACCTCGGACTGAAGTACGCGGCCCACATCGACACGGCGATCGCGAAGCTGCAGCAGCGCGGGCAGGGTGCGGCGGCGTGGCTGTGCGACATCATCTTCGACTCGAACGGCACGATCCTGCCGCCACCAGGTTATCTCGAGTACACCGTCCGAGCGATCCGCGCGGCGGGCGGCCTGTTCATCGCCGACGAGGTGCAGTCGGGCTTCTACCGCACCGGCGACGAGATGTGGGCGTTCCGCTACTCCGACGTTGTTCCGGACATTGTCGCCCTGGGGAAACCGATCGGAGATGGTCACCCGATCGGCGCGGTGATCACGACGCCGGCGATCGCGGCGAAGTTCGCGGAGAAGTTCTCGTACTTCAACACCTTCGGCGGCAACCCGGTGTCCGCCGCGGTGGGTCTGGCGGTGCTCGACGTGCTCGAGCGCGAGGGCATCCAGCAGAACGTCATCGCGGCGGGCCAGGTGCTGGAGGCGGGGCTCGCGAAGCTCGCCGGCAGGTACCCGCTGGTCGCGGACGTGCGCGGCAAGGGCCTGTTCTGGGGACTCGAGATCGTGCGCGACCACGCGACGCGCGCCCCGGCCGAAGCGGAGGCCGACCGCATCATGAACCTGCTGCGCGACGACGGTTTCCTGCTCGGGCGCACGGGCGCTTTCAACAACGTCGTCAAGATCCGGCCGCCGCTGGTGTTCACGCCGGAGCACGCAGCGATGCTGCTCGAGGGACTCGACCGCGCGCTGGCGCGGGTGTAGACAGAAACGCGTTTCACCAGGGAGACCGCCTCATGAGCCTGAACCGCCGGGAATTCGTCGCGACCATAGGCCTGTCGCTGGTCGGTGGCGCGGTATCGCGCGCGGCTGCGGCCGAAGCCGCCGCCGCGACGCCTGCCGTCCACGCCGCCTCCGACTGGGCCGCGGTGAAGGCGCAGTTCGACCTGCTGACGCCGGAGTGGCTGCACTTCTCGCAGTTCTACATCGTCTCGCACCCGAAGCCGGTGCGGGAGGCGATCGAGCGGCATCGGGGCCTGCTCGACAGGAACCCGTTCACGACGGTCGAGCACGGCATGGGCTTCGACGTGTTCCTCGGCGCCGAGTCGCGCGACGAGCCGCTGCCGCTGCAGGCGCAGCGCAAGGCCGCGACCTACGCGGGCGGCAAGCCCGAGGAGATCGCGCTCACCGACAGCACGACCCAGGGGCTCGCACTCATTTATATGGGCCTAGCCCTGAAGCCCGGCGACGAGATCCTGTGCACGACGCACGACCACTACGTGCATCACGAGGCGATCCGCCTGGCGGCGGAGAAGTCCGGCGCGTCCTGGCGGCGCGAGCCGCTGTACGCGGATTCGGCGAGCGCCACGGCGGACGAGATGGTCGCGAATCTCAAGCGCGCCATCGGGCCGAAGACGCGCGTCGTCGGCATCACCTGGGTGCACTCGAGCAGCGGCGTGAAGATCCCGGCGCGCGCGCTGACGCAGGCCGTCGCCGAGGTCAACGCGGGCCGCGGCGACAGGGACCGCATCCTCGTCGTGCTCGACGCCGTGCACGGCTTCGGCAACCAGGCCGAGCGCATCGCGGACCTCGGCGCCGACTTCGTGGCTGCCGGCACGCACAAGTGGATCTTCGCGCCGCGCGGCACGGGCATCGTCTGGGTGCCGCAGAAGAACTGGGGCCTGCTGAGTCCCACGATCCCGACTTTCTACGCGCTCGAGCCCTACGCCGCGTGGGAGGACCAGCGCCCGCCGAACGCGCCCGACAGCATCGCCTGGATCTCGCCCGGCGGCTTCAAGGCCTTCGAGCACCAGTGGGCGATGGGCGAGGCTTTCGATTTCCACGAGCGCATCGGCCGCGAACGCATCGCGGGCCGCATCGCCGCGCTCAACAGCCAGCTCAAGGAAGGCCTCGCGAAGATCCCGGGCGTGAAGGTGCTCACGCCCATGGTTCCCGCGCTGTCGGCCGGCATCACCTGCTTCGAGGTGGACGGGCAGAAGGCGGGCGAGACGGTGCATGCGCTGCATCAGCGCAAGGTGCTGGCCTCGACCTCGCCGTACAAGATCTCGAAGGCGCGCCTGGCGCCGAGCCTGGTCAACGACGAGCGCGAGGTCGACGCGGCGCTCGCCGCGGTCCGGGCGGTCGCGTGAGCGAGCCACACGTCAGCGAGTACCACGATTCCATGGTCGCGTTCCTGGAGTGGATCTGGGGACGCGACTACATGGCGCCCGGCGGCGAGGGCAACGTCGACAAGATGGTCGCCGGGATCGAGCTGGCCGGCCGGCGCGTGCTCGACATCGGCTGCGGCATCGGCGGGCCGGCGTTCGCGCTCGCGCGCAAGTACGGCGCGGAGGTCACCGGCATCGACCTCGAGCCGCAGCTCATCGCGCGGGCGACGCGCCGCGCCGCGGAACTCGGGCTGTCGGAGCAGACGGAGTTCCGGACCGTCACGCTCGGCGACCTGCCCTTTCCGGACCGCAGCTTCGACCTCGTGTTCACCTCGGGTGCGCTGACGCAGACCGAGGACAAGGCCGGCATCGCCGCCGAGTGCCTGAGGGTGCTGAAGCCCGGCGGCATGCTGACCTGCTACGACTGGCTGAAGAACGACGCGCCGATCAGCGACGACATGCGGTACTTCTTCAAGATGGAAGGGCTGACCTACAACCTGATCACGCTGGCGCAGCTCGGCCGCTACCTCGAGGACGCGGGATTCACGGACGTCACGCTGGAGGATGCCTCGGACTGGTACCGGCGCGAGTCGCGCCGCGAGTATGAAAGGATGCGCGGAGCGGGCCGGCCCGAGGCCGTCGCGCTGATCGGCGAAGCGCAGGCCGCACACATGATCGAGGACTGGCGGTCGCTGGTCGTCGTCTGCGAGAAGGGCGAGCTGCGGCAGGGATACACGCGGGCGCGCAGGCCGCGCTGATCCGACCCGCCATGAGCGCAGCGTACGACGCAATCGTCATCGGCGGCGGCCACAACGGGCTCACCGCTGCGGCCTACCTCGGCCGCGCGGGCCTCAAGACCGTGGTGCTCGAGCGCCGGCCCGTGCTGGGCGGCGCCGCGGTGACCGAGGAGTTCCATCCCGGCTATCGCAACTCCGTCGCCTCCTACACGGTAAGCCTGCTGCGGCCGGAGGTGATCGAGGAACTGGAGCTCAAGCGCTACGGCTATGAGCCGGTGAAGATGCACGCGCATCTCAGTCTCTTCCAGGACGGGCGCGCGCTGCTGATGACCGGCGACGAGGCGCAGGATCGCGCCGCCGTGGGCCGCTTTTCGCCGCGTGATTACGATGCCATGCAGCGCTTCTACGCCGCGACCGACCGCATCGGCGAGGTGATCCGCGCGCAGTGGCTGAAGCCGCCCCCCGCGCTGGGCGGCGGGGTCCTGGACCTGCTGGCGCTGTGGCCCGCGGCGCGCGAGTTCCGCGGCCTCGCGCTCGAGGATCGCCACCTCTTCATGCAGTTCATGACGGCCCCCGCGAACGAGATCACCGAGCGCTGGTTCGAGAGCGAAGCCATGCGCAACCTGATGGCCGGTCACTGCGTGTCCGGCAACTTCGCGAGCCTGGACGCGCCGGGCTCGGCCATCCCGTACTTCCATCACGCGCTCGGCGAGTTCGAGGGCGAGCGCGGCGCCTGGGGCCACGCCCGCGGCGGCATGGGCGCGATCACGCAGGCCATGGCGGCGTCCGGCCGCGCGCACGGCGTCGAGTACCGCGCCGGCGCGCCGGTCGAGCGCATCCTGGTGGAGGGCGGCCGGGCAGTCGGCGTGCGGATCGAGAACGGCGAAGTGTTCCGCGCGCGGTTCCTGCTCGCCAACACCGACCCGAAGCGCACGTTCCTGAAGTTCGTGGGCCGCGAGCACCTGCCGGAGGGGTTCGCGGACGGCATCGAGCGGCTGCGCATGGGCCATGCGACGCTGCGCATGAACCTCGCGCTGTCGGGCGCGCCGGAGTTCGCGGCGCTGTCAGGCGCGGAGGCGGAGCTTGCCCGCGGCGGCTCGATCACGATCTTCCCGATGCGCGCGCAGATCGAGGAGAATTATCGCGCCGCGCTCGCCGGGCGGATCATCGACGTGCCGTACCTGGACATCCGCATCCCCTCGGCGATCGACGACACGCTTGCACCGCCCGGGCACCATGTCATGAGCCTGATCGGGAAGTACTACCCGTACCGGCTCGCGGACGGGCAGGACTGGGACACTGTCGGACCCTCCGTAGCGGAGCGGGTCGTGTCCGAACTGGAGCGTTTCATGCCGAACCTGCGCCGGCTGATCGTCGGCCGCCAGTTCCTGACGCCGCTCGACCTCGAGCGCGTGTTCGGCCTGACGGAGGGCGACATCTTCCACGGCCGCCACGACCTCGACCAGATCTTCGGCCTGCGGCCGCATCCGCAGGCGGCGCAGTTCGCGACGCCGGTGCCGGGGCTCTACCTCTGCGGATCCGGCGCGCACCCGGGCGGCGCGGTGTCCGGCGCGCCGGGGCGGAACGCGGCGGCGCGGGTGATCAGGGACGCGAAGCGAGAGCGCTGAGCGAGCGGCGCTCGCGGAGCGGGGCTACTTCGCCCGCGCCGCGTAATAGGCCGCGATTTTCGGCTGGGCCTTCACGCGCTCGAAGTGCTTCGCGAGCAGCGGCGCATGCTTGTCCACGATGTCGGCGGGGATGTGGTCGAGCGCCCCGGACTTCAGCCAGCGCACCCAGTAGTAGCACTTGAGGTCGGCGACGGTCAGGCGGTTCTCGGCGAACCACTCGCCGCCGCCTGCCTTCAGCCGCGTCTCGATCTGCTGCAGGTAGCGCAGCAGGGGTCCCGCCGCCAGCGCCTCGCGCGCCGCCTTCTTGGCGGCGGCGTCCTCGATGCGCATCGTCTGGCCGATCCTCGTCGAGATATCCTCGACCGCGTCCATCACCTCGTCCACGCGGGCCGCCTGCAGCGCGTCCTGCGGATACAGGCCCGCGAGCCGGCCGACATAGCGGTTGATCGTGTTCGACTGCGCGATCGGCATGCCATCCACCTCCAGCACCGGCAGTTGCTGGAACGGCATGCGGTCCCGGTGTGACGGCCAGTCCTTTTGGGAGATTCGGCGGTCCTCGAAGGAAATCCCGCCGAGGTGCATGGCGATGCGCGCGGTCTCGCCGCGGCTGCCGTCGAAGTCGAAGTAGGTGAGGACGAGCTTGGGCATAGTCCCGGAATGATACCGCGTGCCTAGAGATCGTCCAGCCACTCGTGGATCCTGCGATTCAGCGCGCTCCCCGGGCCGACCAGGGCGTCGATGAGCCCTTCGTTCGTGAACAGCACGTAGCCCGTGCCGGTCGCCGGGTTGAGCTCGGTGACGTGGGTCATCTGCGAGCCGGCGCCCGTATGCCCGAACCAGCCCGGGTTGGCCGCGGCCTCGCGCCAGACAAGGCCGATGTTGGACTGGTAGGCGAGCTGGTTGTTGGCGGGCGTGGTCATCGCCAGCATGGCGTCGACCGACGCCTGCTCGAGGATGCGCGTACCGTTGTACGTGCCGCCCGCGAGGATGGCGCGCAGGAAGTGCGACCAGTCGCCGGTGGAGGTGAACAGGCCCGAGATCGGGTAGAACCAGGTCGAGGACTGGCCCACCGGCTGGTTGGCGGTGTTGAACAGCGGTGCGACCTCATTGGGATCGAGGTCGGGGAAGTAATGGCTGGTGGCCGTCATGCCGAGCGGCAGGAAGATGAACGTCTTCGCGTAGTCGATGTAGTGGATGCCGGACAGGCGCTCGACGATCCAGGCCAGCAACACCATGCCGATGTTGGAGTTCTGGTGGATGGTGCCCGGTTCGCCGGGGAGCCAGATCGCATCCCGGTAGTCGGCGCTGCCCGGCGTCAGCACGTCTTCGATCAGCGGGTGGAGCTGCACGACCACGGACGGGTCGAAAGGCTCGAAAAGCTTGTCGGAGACGAGCCCGAAGTCCGGCAGCCCGAGTCCGGCGCCATGCTGCAGGAGCATGCGGGCCGTGATGACCGTGTCCGGGAACGCGGGATTGCGGAGCGCGAACGGCAGGTAGTTGCCGACGTCGGCATCGAGGTCCAGCAGGCCGAGTTCGACCTGCTGCATCACCGCGACCGCGATGACGAGCTTCGCGACCGACGATGTCTTGTAGAGCGTCGCCTCGGTCGGCGCGCGCGTGCGCGCGGCATCGGCGAAACCGGCCGTGTGGCTGTAAACGATCTCGCCGTCCTTGACGGCCAGCATGGCGAGCGAGGAGATCTCGGGATTGGCGGCAATGAAGTCGTCCAGCACCTCGTCCATGTCGATCGCGACCGGCGGTGGCGGAGGCGGGGGCGGCGTGCCGGCGTTCCCGCCGCCACTTCCGCCGCCGCAGCCGGCGAGCACGACAAGGATCAACGGCAGGACAACGGTTTTCTGCATCGCACCCACTCCCTTCGGCTGTCACCGATGGTAGGGGGCGAAGGAGCAGACGCGGCGGCGCGGGCAGGGGATTCGTGTCTATCGGGGCACGGGGAGACCGTCGCGCGGGTGCAGGTGGCTCAGGAACTGCTCGGTCGCCGCGCGCCAGGAGAACTTCCGCGCGTGCGCCGCGGCGTCCTCGCGCTTCAGCTCGAGTGCGGCGAGGCAGGCCGCGCGCAGGTCCTCGCGCATGACGCCGGCCGGTGAATCGCCGATCACGTCCAGCGGTCCGGTGACCGGGTAGGCCGCGACCGGCAGCCCGCAGGCCATCGCTTCCAGCAGCACGAGCCCGAAGGTGTCGGTCTTGCTGGGGAAGACGAAGACGTCCGCCGAGGCGTAGACCTCCGCGAGCTCCTGCTGGCTCAGGACGCCGAGAAAGTGGACCTGCGGGTAGCGCGCGCGTATCGCGGCAAGCGCGGGACCGGTGCCCGCGACCCACTTGGAGCCTGGCAGGTCGAGCTCGAGGAAGGCCTCGATGTTCTTCTCGACGGCCACGCGGCCGACGTACAGGTAGATCGGCGGAGCGGTCTTCAGCCGGTCGTGCCGGCGCGGCTGGAAGATGTCGAGGTCGACGCCGCGCGACCAGAGCACGACGTTGGTGAAGCCGTTGGCCTCGAGGTCCCGCTGGACGACGACCGTCGGCGCCATGACGGCCTTCGACGGGCCGTGGAACCAGCGCAGGTACGCGTACGTCCACGCCAGCGGCAGGCCGGTGCGCGCGTGCACGTACTCGGGGAAGCGGGTGTGGTACGCGGTGGTGAACGGAATCCCGTGGCTCAGCGCGTAGCGCCGCGCGGCCAGCCCGAGCGGACCCTCGGTCGCGATGTGGATGGCGTCCGGGTCGAAGGCGTCGAGGCGGCTTCGCACTTTCGCGCCCGGCAGGAGCGAGAGCCGGATGTCCGGGTAGGTCGGGCAGGGCAGCGTGCGGAAGTCGAGCGGCGTGACGGTCTCGACCGCGTGGCCCATCGCCTGCAGCTCGCGCGTCGTGGACTTCAGCGTCCGCACCACGCCGTTCACCTGCGGTTCCCAGGCATCGGTCACCAGGGAGATTCTCATGGCGGCAGTGAGCCAGCGTCGCGTTACGGTCTGGTTACGATTTCCGGAACCTTTGAGGAAAGCGATGCAAAACGCTGTAAAGCAAGCTGAAAATGACAGCGCCTGTTGCTAGCTGCAATAATCGCGGCCCATCCGGCGGGAGGCCAGGACCATGCGCAAGTTCGCCAGGGACCCCGCGGCGATCGCCCGGCTCACGCCCGAGCAGCGCCGCGTGACCCAGCAGTGCGGCACCGAGATGCCGGGCACCGGGGCGCTGCTGCACAACAAGGAACCGGGCATCTACGTCGACGTCGTGTCGGGCGAGCCGTTGTTCGCTTCGACCGACAAGTACGACTCCGGCTCGGGCTGGCCGAGCTTCACCAGGCCGATCGAGCCGGCTAACGTCAAGGAGCTGTCGGACGCGAGCCACGGCATGATCCGCACCGAGGTGCGCTCGGAGCACGGCGACAGCCACCTGGGTCACGTGTTCACCGACGGCCCGCGCGATCGCGGCGGCCTGCGCTACTGCATCAACTCGGCCTCGCTGCGGTTCATTCACCGCGACGACATGGAAAAGGAAGGCTACGGGGCGTACCTGGACCAGGTGCGCGAACCTTGAGCCGGCTGCGTCAGGACCTCGAGGCGGTCAGCCGCGCCCTGCAGGCCGTGCACAAGCAGGTGCTGGAGGCGGAGGGCGCGTACCTGCCGGGACGATCGGCGCTCGAACTGCTCGACCGGCTGATCAAGGATCCGGAATGGGCCTGGCTGCGCGCGCTCTCGACGCTGATCGCCGACCTCGACGAGTCGCTTGCCGGCGACGAGGAACTGACGGCGAACGCGACCGCGGCGGCTGGGAACCGCGTGCGCGCCCTGGTCTTCGGGCTCGGCGAACCGCGCGACGAGGCGTTCCTCGGCCGCTATCGGCCGCTCCTGCAGTCGAGCGGCGCGCTCGCGAGCGCCCACGGCGAGCTGAAGCGCCTGGTCGACGCGCTGTGAAGATCGCGCTCATCCAGCAGCGCGCGAGCCGCGACAAGCGGGAGAACATCGCCCGGGGCCTCGCGAACCTCGAGACCGCCGCCCGCCACGGGGCGAAGCTCGCCTGTTATGCGGAGCTCGCCTTCGAGTGGTTTCATCCGCAGCACCCGGCGAGCGGCGACGTACGCAGCCTCGCCGAGCCGCTCGACGGGCCGCTGGTCAGCGCGTTTCGCGAAAGGGCGCGTGCGCTCGGCATCGTCGTCGTGCTGAACCTGTTCGAGCGCGACGGGCAGGCGACCTACGATTCCTCGCCGGTGATCGACGCGGACGGGGCGCTGCTCGGCGTGACGCGCATGGTGCACATCACCGAGTACGCCTGCTTTCACGAGCAGGGCTACTACACGCCGGGCGACACGGGGGCGCCGGTATATCGCACGCGCGCCGGCAACGTCGGCGTCGCCATCTGTTACGACCGCCACTTTCCCGAGTACATGCGCGCCCTCGCGGTGGCAGGCGCGGACCTCGTCGTCGTGCCGCAGGCCGGCGCGGTCGGCGAATGGCCGGAGGGCCTGTACGAGGCCGAGATGCGCGTCGCGGCGTTCCAGAACGGCTACTACACCGCGCTCTGCAACCGCGTCGGCCGGGAGGATCGCCTGGACTTCGCGGGCGAGTCGTTCGTCTGCGCCCCGGACGGCAGCGTCACTGCCCGCGCCGGGCAGGGCACCGAGGAGATCCTCTACGCCGACGTCGATCCGGCCGCGGCGGACGCGTCGCATGCGCGCCAGCTGTTCCTGAAGCACCGCCGGCCCGGGCTGTATGCGGGGTGGCTGGGGAAGTAGCTTCAGCCGCCCGCGCGCTGGAGGTCGTTGATCGCCCGCCAGGCCTGGTCGATGGCCGCGTGCGTGTAAGCGTCGGCGGCGGCGTCCGAGTTCGCGATCGCGACGTTGCCGAAGCGCTGCCGCGCGACGGTTTCGGGCCGCGGCTCGGCATTCCAGTCGGCGTCCTCGAGATCGGTGTGGTCGCGCGCATAGCCGTGCGGCCAGCGATTGACGGTGATGGCTAGGATGTCGCGCGCCGCGTCGAAGCCGCCCGAGCCGAGCAGGCTCGCGAGGACGCCGCGCACCTCGCGCTCGTAGTCCTCGAACGGCATGGCGAGCATCTGCGCGCGCGCGGCGCGCGTCTGGTCCGCGACGCTGGCGCCGGCCGGCATCGGGCCGTTGAAACTCGCGAAGCTCTGCATCACGCAGGCGTCCTCGGGCCGCCACTTCGGGCGGTAGTCGCCGACGTTGATGCCCGTGACGAGGAACACGTCCTTCAGGAAGCTGCCCGGCAGCTGCGCGCCCTTGATGCCGAGCTTCTTCAGCGCCTCGCCGTTCCGCAGCACCGTGTTCACCACCAGCATCGGCCGCTTCACGGCCTTCGCGAGCGCCGCCTTCTGCTCCGCCGGAATCTCCGGCGCGAGGTGGGGGATGATCGCGTTGTAGCAGGCGAGCACGGCCTGCTTCGACCGCACCTGCCGGAGCGCACCGTCCTGTACGTAAGCGACGTCAACGCCGGCTCCGTTCGCGACGCGCACGACCGTCGAGTTCAGGCGCAGCCGCGCGGGCGAGGCCGGCGCGTCGAGCGCGGCGTAATCGAGCCGCGCGGTCACCACGCCGTGCGGGTCCGCGTCAGCCGCCATGTCCGGGAAGCTCGCCGGGATCAGCGAGCGCACGAGGAGGCGCGCGATCGAGCTATTGCCGTCCGGGAACATCGCCGTGGCGCGATCGTTGTCCGCTTGCCCGGGATCTTCGAGCCCGCCGACGACGTGCGCACCCGGCAGACCGGACCACAGGCACTCCATGACCGAGAGTCTCTCGGCCGGCAGTCCCCAGAAACCGGACGGCGCGCTGCTGAAAACCTGGATGGCGGCATCCGGCAGGCCGAAATGCTCGCGCAGAAAATCCGTGTAGCGCGTGCCGTGCAGCCACGCCGCGCGTTCCTCGCCGGACTTGCCGGCGAGCACGTTGCGATCCGACAGCAGGAATGCCTTGAGCCTGGCGCGCGCGTCGGCGTCGATCGGAAAGGCGTCGACGTGCTCGGCGAGCTCGCCCGGCTCGAGCCCGTCCAGGGTCACGCCGCGCAGCAGCACGTCGCGCCCGTAGCGACCCTGGTTGAACAGCAGGGCGGGCTGCAGGTCGCCGCCCTCGCCCATCCAGTTGAAGGTGTAGTCCTCGCGCAGACGCGGGATGTCGATGCCGAGCTCGCGCACGAGGCCCATCGCGACGTCGCTGAACTTCGGGTACTCCATGTTCACGGTCCCGCCCCAGGCGAGGCGCATCGAACCGCCCTGGTGGAACTCGTTGCGCTTGGCGTGGCCGCCGAAGTCGTCGTGGTTGTCGAGGACCAGGATCCGCGACTGCGGGCCGTGCAGCTTGCGGTAGTAGTACGCGGCGGCGAGCCCGCTGATGCCGCCGCCGACCACGACGAGGTCGTAGCGCTCGTCGATGGCCTGCGGACCGTCGAAGCGCTTGCCCTCGCGGGCGAGGGCGTGCGCGACCTCGAACGCGCCCGCGTGCGAGCCGCGCAGGCCGGTGAGCGTCGGCGGGTAGTAGGGCGTGCTGCCGTCGGCCCGCGCGATGCCAGGCAGCGGAAGCGCGAGCGCGAGACCCGCGAGGCTGAGGTCGTGGACGAAGTCACGCCGGGTGATGGGGCGATCGAGGCCCAGGTCGCGGTCGCTGCGCTTCATGGCCACGCAGTATAAGGTAGTGCCCCGACAGTCGAGGCGACGCCGATGATCCGATTGACGGTGCTCTACAACCTGGCCCCGGGCACGGACGAGGATGCCTACGTCGCCTGGCGGCTGTCGGCGCATGCGGAGTACATCCGCAAGATGCCCGGCGTCACGGCGGCAAGCTTCGGCCGGGTGGTGGACGAATGGTCCAACGGCGACGCCGCCGGCTACCGGTTCCAGTCGACCGTGGAGTGGCCCGATCGCGAGACCTTCGAGAAGGCCTTCCACAACGACCAGGCCCAGGCGGACCTCAAGCGCAACCTCGACAAGCTCGGCGACTACCGGTTCATCGTCACCGAGATGCTCGCGGGCGGCTGAACGCCGCTCACCAGAAGTCGGCCAGCGTCGGCCAGCTCTCCATCGCCTCGCCGCGGGTCTTGCGCGTCCACAGGTACTGGGCGGGCTTCACGTCGGTGGCGCAGGCATCCGGTGCGGCCGTGCCGGCGGTGCGGACCGTCAGTTCCGTCGCGAAGGAATTCGCGGCGAGCTGGCCGATGCCGTGGCTCTCGTTGAAGTCGACGTAGTTGACCTGCGAGATGAACACGATATACGGCTCGCCGGGTCGCAGGCGGCCGGCCGGGACCGTGGCCGACGTGTCCCGGTAGTCCACGAAGTCCTCGTCCGTGCCCGGCGCGCCGCCCGTATAGGCGACCTCGCCGTGGCAGTCGGATACGAGCACGAACACGAGGTCGCTCCATTCGGAGCCCTCGAGCGGGCCGCCGCCGATGAACGGGTCCCAGCTGATCGTGAGCGGCGCCGCCGGGTCGATGGCGTCGTAGTTCGTCACCGCGGCGCCGCCCTGGTGGAGACGGATCGTGCTGGGTTTCGGGACCTGCGTGCGGCCTTCGGGCCCGCCGATGCGGATCGGGTCCAGCGTGAACTCCCCGGCCGGGCCGGTGATGGTCCAGACGAACGTGCTGTCGGCGGGGTGCCGTGCGTCGATCGCTTCCAGGGAGTCGAAGGAGCGGGTCTTGCGGGTATAGAAATAGCCGTTGGTGAAGGCGCGCTTGTCGCTCCCGCCGTAGGTCGCGAGCACCTCGCCGGATCCCTGCTTGCGCAGCGATGCGCGGATGGCGTCGAAGTCGCGGTCGCTGTCGAAGATGACCTCGGCGAGGAAATGCGCATCGGTCAGCGTCAGCCGGTCCTCGTGGTCCTGGCTGTAGGTCAGGTACTTTTCGACCCAGGTCAGGGTGACGTCGGGTGCCGGGCCGGCATGTGCGACCGGCGTGGACAGCAGGCAGAGCAGGAGCGCGGCGGTCTTGTGCATGCTCCGGATGCTAAGGCGCAGTGGGCCGGCCGGGAATACCGGCATCGCGAAGCTGACTTGCGGTCTTTCTGAACCTGCCGCCCGGAAGCGTCCGCTAGAGTCCGCGCATGTCCCTCGACTACCAGTGGCACGACCTGCTCGGCAACGTGGGCTTCCTGTGCATCATCGGGGCCTACCTCTGGCTGCAGCTCGGACGTACGACGGGTCAAACCCGGGCCTACTCCCTCGTCAACGCGATCGGGGCGGCATTGATCCTCGTGTCCCTATACCATGACTTCAACCTGTCGGCCGTGCTCATGGAGTTCTTCTGGCTCGTCATCAGCCTGCTCGGCCTCGTGATCAGCTTTCGCAGGCCGGTTGCCGCGCCGCGCCTCGGGTCACACCAGAAGCCCTGACGACGCACGCTCGATGACGGCGGAGCCGCAGTCGTGACGATCCAGGTCGTGACCATCGTCCTGCTGGGCATGGCGGCCAATATCTTCACGCCGCTGGCGCCCTCGCTGCTCGGCGCGATGGTGGACCACCAGGGCATGTCGGTCGAGGTCGCCGGACGCCTGGTTTCGTTCAACTTCCTGGGCGGCGCCCTCGCCAGCTTCGTTGCGCTTTTCGTGCTGCACCGGCCGGGCTGGAATCTCAGGTGGACAATGCTCGGCTGCCTGCTGCTCGCGATCGCGACCAGCCTCGCGTCCATCGCGGTGTCGGACAGCTACCCGGCGCTGGTCGCCGTGCGGCTCCTGAACGGCCTGGGCGCGGGACTCGGGTTCACGGTCGCCTGCGTGGCCGTGATCGCGACGAAACGCATCGAGCGGGCGTACGCCGTGCTGTACGGATCACCGTTCCTGATCGGCGGCGTCGGCCTGGCGCTCCTGCCGCTGGTCTATCGGGCCGGCGGGATCGACGGTGCGTTCTACGTCATGGCGGCGATCAACCTGTTCGCCATCGTGCTGCTGCCGTGGTTCCCGCGGACGGTCGAGGGCGGAGGCAGGAACCCGGAGCAGGCCGCTTCCGGCGCGACGCCGGTCCCCGTCGCGCTGGCCGGGCTGATGCTGCTCGCGCTTCTGCTGTACTACGCGTTCAACTCGGGAATCTGGGCGTACATCGAGCGCATGGGCGTGGCCTCGGGGATGACTCCCGAGCGTGTGGGGGCGATCCTGGGACCGGGGATGGCCGCCGCGATCATCGGCATGATCGCCGCCTCGTTGCTGGGCGATCGAATCGGCTACCGGAAGCCGATCTACATCGGCGTGGCCGCCATCACGATCGCGACCGCGGCCTTCCTCGGCTCTCCATCCGACCTGCAGTTCGGCATCGCAGCGGCGGTCTTCAACGCAAGCATCCCGTTCGTGACACCCTACATGGTCACGATCCTGGCGCTGCTCGTGCCTTCCGGCATGGGCGTGACGGCGGCGAACATCGCGACCATCACGGGCTTTTCCGCCGGCCCGTTGCTGATCTCCTACTTCGTGGCGGACGGCAGGTTCACGCCCGCGATCCTTGCGACGGTCGCCGGGTTCGTCGTGGTCTGGATTCTCCTGGCGCTTTTCATGCGCGGGCTGCGCCGCCAGGATGGATTCGAGCGCCTCAAGGCGAACTGCCTGGCTTGAGTTTCACGATGCCGTTCTCGACGAGCGTGCGGCCGTCGATGGTGACGGTCGGGCGCAGCACCTGCACGTCCCAGTGCACGCGCGACTTCGAAGTCTCGAAGTCGGCGCCGACGAACGGCGCGAGCAGGCTGTTGTCGCCGATGCCGAAGACCATGGCGCCGCGCATCCGCTCCCACTCGAGGTGCTCGGTCAGCCGCGCGTGACGGCTGAGGCCCAGGTTGGCATGGATGGGGCCGTTCCGGCATCCGGGGTCGTCGAGGTTCTCGAGCCAGTCGGAGAGCCGGTGGCAGACGTAGGCGTCGCCGCTGATGTCGGTGATGACGCCTCGCCGAATCTTGAGCAGCACCGGTTCCTTCGGGACGTGGTGGACGTTCTCGTACAGCAGCAGGCCGTCGAGCGCCAGCATGCCGTCGCCGCGGCCTTTCGGGATCACGACGCCGGGCGTGGCGCCGGGCGTGAACTGGTAGCTGGAGACCCACTTCGCGCTGTCCCGGTCCCACAGGAAGCCGTCGAAGGTGTCGCCCTTGAGATCGCTGATGTCCACCGTGTAGTCGCTGCCCTCCCGGGACGTAACCCACAGCAGCTTGCCGCGGGTCATCGCCTCGGCCACCAGGATCGCCTCGCGCCGGATCTGGAACGGATCGTCCAGCAGCAGGCAGCGGATCAGCGAGTCGTCCATGTGCGGCGCGCCCGTGCCGTCGCCCGGGCCGATGACCCGCGCGCGCCCGCGCCGCACGATCTCGACCATGAAGTCGGCATAGCCGATCGCCATGTCCACCACGAGGTCCGCGTGCTCGGCAGCGGCGAGCACGGCGCTGGAAACCAGCGGGTCCCAGGTGAAGCCCGGCTGGTACGCCGGGTGGGGCGCCATCGGCACGCGTAGCTCCACCACTTCCGCCCCGAACTGCATCGCGACGCCCGTGAATGCCGTGGAAACGTGCTGCGGCGTGTGGGAGTCGCAGATCACCAGCACCCGCCAGCCGGGCTGCAGGTTGCACTGCTCCCTGAAGATGAAATGCACCGCCTTGAGCAGTTCCGGGCGGAGGTTGACGCTGACATCCGAGTACTCGGCCATGGCAAAGCTCCTGGCGGCCAACCGGCGCGCGGGTAGCGTGCCGCCGGCGGCGGTGGTCGGGCTATTCGGATTCTCCAATGCTCGCTTGGCAAAAAACAGATTTATCGCGGGAAACCCGCTGCAGTAACGTGAGGGTGCCCGGTCGCGGGCGGAGGGGAACGCAAGTGGGCAAGAAGCTGGTTTCAGTCTGCCGATCGCCGCTGGCCATCGGGATCGCGATCGCGCTGCAGTCGCAGGTGGCTGCTGCGCAGGAAACGGAGCCCCAGGTCACCCGCATCGACGAAGTGCTGGTGACGGCGACGCGCCGCGAACAGTCCGTCCAGGACGTGCCCTCCAACATCAGCGTGGTCTCCTCGGAGCTGCTGCTGCGAACCGGCATCTCGGACCCGGCCGGCCTCATCCGCGTGGTCCCGGGGCTTTCGCTGGTCAACGAAGGGCCGCGCGTTTCCGGCAACCGCAACACCTTCAGCATGCGCGGCATGAACGTCGACGCGCGCAACAACAACGACGACAACCCGGGCATCAGCCAGTCGACGGTCTCCACCTATCTCGGCGAAGTGCCGGTGTTCTTCCCGCTGAAGCTCGTGGACCTGCAGCGCGTGGAGGTGCTGCGCGGTCCGCAGGGCACGTTGTACGGCGCGGGCTCGGTCGGCGGCACGCTGCGCTTCATCCCCAACGCGCCGTCGCCGTCGGCAGCCAGCATCGACGCCTGGGCGGAGACCTCTGTCACCGACGAGGCCGACGACCTGTCCTGGGACGCCGGGCTGACGGTGAACCTCCCGCTGTCGGACACGGCGGCCTTCCGCGCCTCGGTCGGCCACGAATACCTGTCCGGGTTCATCGACGCGATCGGCCTGATCAAGCAGACGGGCACGGCCCGCAACCCGGGCGAGATCGTGCTGGCGGACCCCGACGACATCCTGGGCAGCGGCACCGTGCCGGCGCCGCCGCGCGAGGACTCGAACTCGTCCGACCACACCTACGCGCGCGCGAGTTTCCTGTTCGAGCCGGACGAGGCCTGGCGCTTCGGCATCAATGTCAACTACCAGGACATCTCCGCGGACAACCGCTACGAGGACAACCGCTTCTTCGGGTCGGGCGACGAGTACGTCACCCACAAGGCCTTCACGGACCCGCAGGATGCGGAGCTCCTGATGGTGGACCTCGACATCGAGGCCGACCTCGGCTTCGCGCGGCTGACGTCTTCGACCGCCGTCTCCGACGTGGACGTGCACAGCATCTCGGACTCGTCCGGCTTCCTGCGCACCAACCTCCCTCAGTACTACTTCGGCAACCCGCGCCTCTACGCGCCGATCGATCGCCGCCAGAACGTCGACACGTTCACGCAGGAGCTGCGGCTGGTGTCCACCGGCGAGCGCAAGCTGGACTGGGTCGCCGGCCTCTTCTACCTGCGGCGCGAGCTGAAGTTCGACCTGCTGCAGATCGCCTCAGGGGCGAACGACTACACGAACGCGTACTTCGGGACGCCGGCGCCGGTGGACTTCACGGACGTGCTCGCGACGGGCGGCGCCGACCAGGAGTTCACCGACATGGCGGCCTTCGGCGAGCTGACCTGGCATATCACCGACGCCTGGCAAGTGACGGGCGGCGTGCGCGTCTTCTCGCAGGAACTGACCGGCTCGGCGGGCATTCCGCTTCCGTATGCGTCCCGGACGCTCGAATACTACTACTACGGCACGGCGACCAACGACTTCCTGCTGGGCGGTATCAACCCGACCGAGTACGACGCCGACGAGAGCATCTTCAAGCTGAACACCTCGGTTGACCTGAACGACGACACGATGGTGTACGCCACCTTCGCGCAGGGTTTCCGGCCCGGTGGGGCGAACCAGCTGCCCGAGACCGACCCGTTCGGGAACGACAATCGGCCGTTCCTGCTGTACGAGCCGGACGAGGTGGACAGCTACGAGATCGGCATCAAGGGCAGCTTCGCATCGTCCCGTTACAGTTACAGCGCAACGGCATTCTTCGTCGACTGGAAGAACTTCCAGGCAAGCCTCGTCTCGCCGTTCGGCATCAACTTCGTGGACAACGTGCCGTCGGCGGAGTCGAAAGGCATCGAAATGGAGCTGTCGGGCGTCGTCAACGACCGCTTCGACTTCATCGTCGGCTACACGTATATCGATGCGAGCGTCACCGAGGCCTTCGAGTTCGTGCAGGGCGACCCGACTACGGTCATTCCGGACGGCAACCGCCTGCCGGGGTCCGCCGAGCACGAGGGCTTCGTTGCGGCCAACTACCGCGTGCCGATGGGCGGGTCGGAGCTGATCCTGCACGCGGACGTTTCGTATCACGGCGACACCCTGACCAACTTCCGCGACATCCCGACGGTGCCGGCCATGAGCTTCGCCGAGCTCGACTCGTTCACGCTCGTGAACGCGGCCGTCACTTGGGACACCGGCAAGTACCAGGTCAGCCTGTTCGGCGACAACCTCGGCAACGAGCGCGGCGAAACCCAGGTGACGACCGCCAGCTTCTACGGCGACCGCGACCAGGGCTGGGGCGTGATCCGGCCGCGCACCTTCGGCATCCGGTTCACTGTCGGCTACGACTAGCCGGCGTCCGGGGCCGGGCGCTAGCATGGCCGGCCGGCGGCAGCTGCGCCGGCCGCTCGACCCCATGGCTATACCCCCAGACCTCGAGAACCGGCTGCGCGCCGTCGTGACGCTGCTCCAGCGCAACGAGCTGGCGGCGGCGCAGAAAGCCGTGGAGGCACTCAAGCCTGCGCACGCGCAGGTCGGGGACGTCTGGGCCCTGGAAGGCGAGATCGCGCTTCGCGAAGGCCGTGTTCCGGACGCGCTCGCGGCGGCCGACCGGGCGGCGGCGCTCGAGCCGGGGCTGGCTGAACGGCACGTGCAGCGCGCCCGCTGCCAGGTCATTGCCGGCGACACCGTGGGCGCCGCGGTGTCGGCGGCGACTGCGCTCGGCATCGGCGTTTCCCGGCTCGACCACCTGCTCGTGCTGGGCGGCGTGCTGGTCCGCTGCGGCGGGCAGCAGCAGGCGCTCGAGGTCTACCGCCAGGCCGAAGCGCTCGCGCCGGAGAACGCGGACGTGCAGCGCGGGCTCGCCTCCGTTTACCGCTACCTGGGGGACATCCCCCGGGCGGAGGCCGCCTGCGACGCCGCCATCCGGCTCGATCCGGAGGATTACGAGACCATCGGCCTGCGTTCGTCGCTGCGGACGTTCACGCCGGAAGACAACCACGTCGACGAGTTGCGCGCGCGCGAGGCTCGGGGCGTCAAGTCCTGGCGCGGCACCGTGCACCTCGCCTACGCGCTCGCCAAGGAGTACGAAGATCTCGGCCGGCACGCCGAGTCGTTCGAGTGCCTGCGGCGGGGGGCCGGCATCAAGCGCCGCCACACGCGCTACGACCTGAAGGACGATCTCGCCATCTTTCCCGCGATCCGGGAGGCGTTCTCGCCGGCCCGCATGTCCGCCCCTGCCGAGGGCCACGATGCGCGGGCGCCGATCTTCGTGGTCGGCATGCCGCGCACCGGGTCGACGCTCGTCGAGCGGATCCTGTCCTCCCACGGGCAGGTACAGAGCCTCGGCGAGCTCAACACGCTGTCGCTCGCGATGATGCGCCTGGTCGAGCAGGGGCAGGGCGGCGCCCGAATCGACCGCGCGCGCCTGCCGCAGCTGGCGGCCGCGCTGCCGATGCGGACGCTGGCCGAGCGTTACCTGCGGGAGGTCGCGCCGCTGCGCGACGATCGGCCGCGCTTCATCGACAAGCTGCCGCTCAACTCGCTGAACATCGGCCTGATCCACCTCGCCCTGCCGAACGCGGCGATCGTGCACGTCGTGCGCGACCCGCTCGACGCCTGCTACGCGATGTACAAGTACCTGTTCCGCAACGGCTACCCGTTCTCCTACGACCTCGAGGAGCTCGGTGCGTACTACGCGGCGTACTACCGGCTGATGGATCACTGGCGCGCGGTCCTGCCGCCGGGGCGCATCTACGACATCCGTTACGAAGCCGTCGTCGCGGACCTGGGCGGCGAAGCGCGCGAGCTGATCACGCACCTGGGATTGCCCTGGGATCCGCAGTGCGAGGATTTTCACACCAACCGGAACCCGTCGATGACCGGCAGCGCCGCCCAGGTGCGCCGGCCTGTGTATGCAACGTCGGTCGGCCGCTGGAAAAGCCTGGAACGCGAGCTGGCGCCGCTGCGCCGGGCCCTCGTCGAGGGCGGCGTACCGCTCGGCTAGGCGGCGACGGCGGGCAGGCCGAGCCCGTCGAGGAATGTCTTCACCAGCCGCGTGATCCGCGGCGACCGCTTGCGGACCAGGCTGAACTCGACGGATCGCCAGGTTTCCCGGGCGAGGATCGGCCGGATGCGGCGCTCCGCGACAAACTGGCGCGCGTAATGTGAGGGCAGGTAGCCGATGTAGGCGCCGGAAAGAATGAGGTAGGCGACGCCTTCCACGTACGGGGAGGACGCGACTTCCTTGAAGGTGAACGGCGGTTGCCACCCGGGCAGGCCCTCGCCGTAGCCCCAGCTCACGTAGCGCGCCTCGCGCAGGCGCTCCGCGGTGATTTCGCCGTCCGGCACGTCGAAGAGCGGATGCTGGCGTGCGCAGTAGAGCGTGTGCTCCTCGCTGAAGAGCGGCGTGTACTCGAGACTCTCGAGCTGGTGGTGGAAGAGGCCGATGGCGAGGTGCAGCCGGTCATCGAGCACCTGCTGCTCGAGCTCGACGGCCCCGCCGATGAAGATGCGCAGGCGCGCGTTCGGCGCCGCCGTCGCGAAGGCGGCGATGGCCCGGGAGACGCGCTCGTCCTCGTGCGTCACGCTGTTGTCGATGATCCCGATGCGCAGCTCGCCGGAGGCGCTGCCCTGCGCCTCGGCGATCTCCGTGCGGAAGTCCTCGAGCGAGGCGAACAGCTTGCGCGAGGCGAGGATGACGGCGTTGCCTTCGTGGGTCAGGCGAAAGGTGCCGCGACCGCGCTCGCACAGGCGGCAGCCGAGCCGGGCCTCGAGCTGCGCCATCCGCGTGCTGATCGCGGACTGGCTGAGGTTGAGCTGCGCCTGGGCGGCGGAGAAGCCGCCGCACTGCGCGATCACGTAGAAGATCCGCAGCAGCTTGATGTCGCTGTCCGAGAGCGCTCCGAGCATTCTGTACGCTATGTCAGGCACCTGCCGGTGTCCAGATGCCGTGAAGCCGGCATGCGGAAATCGAGATGCCCGGGACTCGCGCCCGGACGATAATCCGGCCGAGTGGCAGGCTCAGGAGATTCGCGATGGCGGCGCTGACCCCGGACGTGGCGAGCAGGCTGAAGCCGGACACCCTCGCGGTCGTCAAGCTGATCTACGAGGACGTCTGCCACCTGCAGAAGGGCGAGAACGTGCTCGTCATCAGCGACGCGCGCACGCCCGGCGACGTCGTCGCCGTGTTCCAGGGCATGGCGATCGCGCTCGGAGCCGAGGCGATGACGGTCGAGTGCCGCATACCGCAGGGCGGCGCCACCTACCAGCCGGGCTCGAAGTGGCCGGCGATGCTGGCGGCCGCGGCGCGCGAGGCGGACCTCATCATCGACATGGCGGTCGGCTACGCGCAGTTCGTCGTCGATGCGGTCAATGCCGGCGCCCGCGTCCTGTGCCCGGGCGACGGCATCGGCGGCCCGTTCATGGACGACGTGCTGATCCGCACGATGCTGCACACGGACATCCACGCCGTGCGGCGGCACGCGGACCGGATCGCGCAGCGCTTCACCGAGGCGAAGTCCTGCGTCGTCGTCACCGGCGACGACGAGCTCGCCATTGATATCGGGGACGTGCAGGGCGAGGCGGGCTGCGGGTTCCTGTGGGACCCGGATCGCAAGGACTGGAAGTCGCGGTGGGCCTTCCTGCCGCCGGCGCAGCCAGGGATTCTCGTGCCCAAGGGTCGCGGCACCGGCTCGATCAACGTGGACGGCACCTTGCTGTACCACCCTGTCTATCACGAGAAACCGGACTCGCCGCTGCGGCTGACCTTCGAGGACGGCCGCCTGACGCGCATCGGCGGTGACGCGATCCTGGCGTCGCGCCTCGAGCAGTGGCTCGAGAAGCTCGCGGATCCGGGGGCGTTCTACGGCCCGGTCCACCTGAACGTCGGCAACAACCCGAACGCCCTGCAGACCCAGAGCCAGGAGTGGGAACGCGTCTACGGCTCCATCACCTGCGGCATGGGCGACTTCAGCCTGCTCGGCGGGCTGATGCCGGACATCCCGCCCGGCATCCTCAACAAGTCATCCGTGCATTGGGACTGGACGGTGCTGCAGCCGAAGATCCTGCTCGACGGCCGGCCGCTCACGGAGAAGGGCAGGATCCTCTGCGACTGAGGCGCCTCAGGGCCTCAGGATGATCTTGCCGACGAAGCCGCCCGACTCGAGCAGCGACAGCGCTTCCTCGTAGCGCTCCAGCGGGAACTCGCGCTCGATGACGGGCTTCAGCCCGTGCCGCGCGATGAATGCACTCATCTGCAGGAAATCCGCGCGCGAGCCGACGTAGATTCCCTCGGCCCGCGCGCGGCGCATGAGGAGGTTCACGGCCGGGATCTGCCCGTCGTAGCCCGAGAGGCCGCCGACCACCGAGAGCGTGCCGTACCAGGCCAGGCTCTGCGCGGACTGCGCGAGCGTCGCCTTGCCGCCCACGTCGACGACGACGTCCGCACCGTGTCCGGCGGTCAGCTCGAGCACGCGCTTCGACCACTCCGGCGTCGTCCGGTAGTTGATGCCTTCCGCCGCGCCCAGCGCCCTGGCGCGCGCGATCTTCTCGTCCGAGCTGCTGGTGACGATCACCTTCGCGCCGGCCGCGGCGGCGAACTGCAGCGCGAACGTGGAAACGCCGCCCGTGCCCTGCACCAGCACGACGTCGCCGGGCGCGATCGGGCCGCCGGCGTTCAGGGCGGTCCAGGCCGTCAAGCCCGCCGTCGGCAGCGCCGCAGCCTCGGCGTCGCCCAGGCCAGCGGGCGCCGGGGCGATCGCGGTGTCGTCGATCACGAGATACTCCGAGAGCACGCCGTTGGTCGACGCGCCGTGCGCGCCTTTCAGCGTCTCGTCGTTCATCGGCCCGTCGACCCAGTTGCGGAAATAGAGCGTCGTGACGCGCATGCCGGGCCTGAAGTCCCTGACTTCGCTGCCGACGGCGAGGATTTCGCCCGCCGCATCCGACGCCACCGTCATGCCGGACAGGTCCGCGCCCGGGCCCGGCGCCAGCATCTCGAGGTCGCCGCGATTGAGGGCGACCGCGTGCACGCGCATCAGCACCTGGCGCTGACCGGGCGCCGGTACCGGCGCTTCGACGAGCTTCCAGCGGTAGCCGCTCCCCGTCGCTTCGAGCACGACCTTGCGGGTCTTGGCGGGTGCCGTGCCCGCATCGGCCGCAAGCGATGCCGGCGAGAAACCGGCGAGCGGCAGGGCGAGGCACAGCGCGGCGGCAAGGGCGGCGAGCGGCATCATGGTTCCTCCGGGCTCAGTTTGACCTCGGGGCCGGTTTCGAACTCGAGTCCCAACAGCATCCGGAACCGCTCGATGGTCACGGCCGGCGCATCCCTCGTGCGCAGGTACCAGCGGCCCTCGTGCAGGTTGGCGCGGTCGGCCTCTTCGAGCGCCTCGCCGCGCACGCGGATCGTGTAAGCCACGTCGGCCGTGCCGTCGTCGCGCGGCGTGACGCGGATCGCGCCGATGGACGCGCGGCGCAGGTCCGCATAGACCTGCGGCATGACGTCGCGCATCATCCGGTTCATGCCCGCGAACACCTGCGCCTCGGTCATCTCCTCGCGCGCACCGGCGGGAATGCCCTCGAAGAAGGAGTTCACCAGGGGAACGACGTTGACGTTCCTGCTCTCGGCGGCACGCAGGAAGAGCGGCAGGAGGCCTTCTTTCAGTGCGCCGGTGTCGCGCGGGTCGAGGTAGGCCGCGGCCGCGACGAAATCGGAACGCGAGTACGCGCGCCAGTAGTCCTCCATGAGCCGCGTGACCTCGGTTTCCGAGGTCCGCGCCGTGCCGGCGGTGACGAGCAGCAGCAGGCCGAGCGCGACCGGCGCCTTCACGGGCGCCTCCGGGTGCTGGCGAGGGGTTTGCGCGTGGCATCCGTCATCTTCGTCACAGCATACAATGGCGGGCACGCGGGAGGTCCCAGGGCGTGAGCGAACCACGGGTGGCACTGATCACGGGCGGCGCTGCAGGCATAGGGCGCGCGATTGCCAACCGCTTCGCGGCCGAGGGATGGCGCGTGCACGTCTGCGATGCGGACCCCGAGGCCGTACGGCGCTTCCATGCCGAGATGCTGTCCTGCACCGCGAACGTCGCGGACGTCTCGAGCGTGTCCGACGTGGACGCGACCTTCGACGCGGTCGCTGCGCGGCACGGGCGCCTCGACCTGCTGGTCGCGAACGCCGGGATCTCCGGGCCCACGGCACCGGTGGAGGAGATCGCGACGGCCGACTGGGACCGCACGGTGGCGGTCGACCTGAACGGCCAGTTCTACTGCACCCGCCGCGCCGTGCCGATGCTGAAAGCCGCCGGCGGCGGCTCGATCGTCCTCATCTCCTCCAGCGCCGCGTTCTTCGGCTATCCGTTGCGCACGCCGTACACGGCCTGCAAGTGGGCGCTGATCGGCTTCATGAAAACGCTGGCGATGGAACTCGGCCCCGCCGGCATCCGCGTCAACGCCATCTGCCCGGGCAGCGTGCGCGGCCCGCGCATCGACGGCGTCATCGAGCGCGATGCCGCGAAGCGAGGGCTCAGCGCGGCGGAGATACGACGCGTCTACGAGCGGCAGACTTCGCTGCGCTCCTTCGTCGCGGCCGAAGACATCGCGAATGCGGCTTTCTTCCTGGCCTCCGCGCAGGGCGCGATGGTCTCCGGCCAGGCGCTCGGCGTGGACGGCCACACGGAATCGCTGTCGAACTGGCTCGATTGAATGGACCGTGAGGCGTGATGTGATGAAGGCGGCGTGGTTCGAGTCTTTCGGCAAGGCGCAGCAGGTGATCCGGATCGGTGAGCGCCCGACGCCGGCGGCAGCCGCCGGCGAGGTGCTGGTGCGCATGAAGACGAGCGCCGTGAATCCCTCCGACGTCAAGAAGCGCGCCGGCTCCTCGCCGGCGCTGCTGGACCAGGGCTTCGTGATCCCGAACAGCGACGGTGCCGGCGTCATCGAGGCCGTCGGCGCCGGCGTGCCGTCGTCGCGCATCGGCGAGCGCGTGTGGGTCTACCAGGCCCAGCACGGCCGTCGCTCCGGCACGGCCGCCGAATACCTGGCGATCGACGCGCGGCGGGCGGCGCCGCTGCCGGAGCCGGCGGGCTTCGAGGTCGGCGCCTGCCTCGGCATTCCGGTCATGACCGCGCATCGCTGCGTGTTCGCCGACGGCCCGGTCGACGGCCAGTCCCTGCTCGTGACGGGCGGCGCCGGGCGGGTCGGCTACTACGCGATCCAGTGGGCGAAGTCGGCGGGCGCGCGGGTCATTGCGACGGCGAGCAGGCCGGAGGACGAGCGGACCTGCCGGGAGGTCGGCGCCGACGCGGCCGTGAACCATCGCCAGGCGGGCTGGGGCGAACGGGTCAAGGCCGCCAACGGCGGTGCGCCCGTCGATCGCGTCGTCGAGGTCGAGTTCGGCGCCAACCTGGCCGAGGTGCTGCAGTGCATCGGGACCGGCGGCACGATCGCGACTTACTCGTCGATGCAGGCGCCGGAGCCGAAGCTGCCTTTCTATCGCATGATGTTCATGGATCTGACCGTGCGGATGGTGCTCGTGTACGTGATGCCCGAGGCCGCCAAGCAGGCGGCGATCGCGGACATCGGCCGATACCTGTCTGAAGGACGCCTGCGGCATCGCATCGCGCACCGGCTGCCGCTCGAGGACCTGGCGCGCGCCAACGAGCTCGTCGAGCAGGGTGAGCTGCGCGGCTGCGTCGTGGTCGACATCTGAGCAGCCCGCCCGTGAACCCACGACCGGAAGAGCGCCCCGCAACCGACTGGCTGATGTTCGGCCTGACCCTCGCGGTCATCCTGATCGCCTGCGTGCCGATCTTCGGACTCGGCCCGCGGGCCGAGCAGACGATCACCGGCGCCTACGACGCGCTCACGCAGCGCTTCGGGGTGCTCTATCTCTGGTACGGCTTCGGCACGCTCGTCTTCCTGCTCTGGCTGGCGGCGAGCCGCTACGGGCGCGTGCGGCTCGGCGGCGAGGGCACGGCGCCCGAGTTCCGCACCCCGAGCTGGCTGGCGATGATGTTCTGTGCGGGCGTCGGCGCGGGACTGCTGTACTGGGTGGTCATCGAGTGGGGCTACTACATCGACAAGCCGCCCTACGGCTTCGCGCCGCGCAGTCCCGAGGCGATCGAGTGGGCCGCGAGCTACGGGCTCTTCCACTGGGGACCGACCGGCTGGGCGATCCAGTGCCTGCCCGGGCTCGCGATCGCCTACGCCTATTACCAGCGGCGCGTGCCGTACCTGCGGCTCAGCACCGGCTGCAGCGCCCTGTTGCCCGAAGGGGTCACCGGATACCGCGGCCGCGCGATCGACTTCCTGTACATGCTGAGCATCATCGGCGGCGCAGGCACCTCTCTCGGCCTGTCGACGCCGATGATCTCCGCGGTGTTCGCGGATTTCGCGGGACTCGAGCGGAACCTCGCGCTGGACGTCGCGGTCGTCGTCGGCTGCATCGCGATCTTCGGCACCAGCGCGTACCTCGGCATCGAGCGCGGCTTCAAGCGCATGGCGGATGCGGCGATGTGGGTCGCGTTGCTGTTCCTGGCGTTCGTGCTGCTCGCCGGGCCGACGCTGTTCATCGCCAAGATGGCGACCAACGGCATCGGCCTCGTCATGCAGAACTTCCTGCGCATGAACACCTGGACCGACCCCGTGCGCGCCACCGGCTTCGTCGAGAACTGGACGGTGTTTTACTGGGCCTGGTGGATCGCCTACGGGCCCTTCGTCGGTCTGTTCGTGACGCGCATCTCGCGCGGGCGGCGCCTGCGCGACATCATCCTCGGCATGCTGAGCTTCGGGACGCTCGGCGCCGGCATCTTCTACCTGGTGCTCGGCAACTACGCCCTGCACCTCGACCTGGCCGGCATCGTCGACGTGACCGGTCTCATGGCGAAAGCGGGGGAGGCGGAGGCCATCGCCGCGGTGATCGGCAGCCTGCCGTTCACGAAGCTAGCGCTGGCGGTTTTCACGCTGGTCGCGATCGTGCTGCTGGCGACGACCTACGACTCGGCGTCGTATACCCTCGCTTCCGTATCGACGCGGCGCCTGGAAGCCGGCCGCAACCCGGCACGCTGGAACCGGCTGTTCTGGGCCTGCGCGCTCGGCATCGTGCCGATCACGCTGATGTTCGTCGAGGGCGGCATCAAGGTCGTGCTCTCGGCGACGATCGTCGTCTCGCTGCCGCTGCTCGCCGTCGGCGTGCTGCTCGCCGTGTCGCTGATGCGGATGCTGCGCGAGGACCTCGCCTTGCGCCCACCGCCCGCCACCCCTACTGGCGCGCCTTGAGCGTGTAGTCCGCCGGCACCTGGAACAGCGCGTCGTCGAGCGGCGCGGTATCCACCGAGTCGATGACCGTGGTAGTCGAGACGCCGCCCATCTTCGCCATCATCGCGGCGATCGGTCCTTCGCCGTCGGCCTTGATGTCCATCTGCGACTCGAGCGGCATGCCGCCGATCTTCGCGAACTCCGCGTACATCTGCGCCATCGCCTTGGCCTGCCCGGGCGCGCCCTTGGCCGCGCGCGGGTCGCTGAAGATCCAGCCCTTCTCGGCGGCGCCCTGGTAGAAAGCCGCGTAGTCCGCGGCGCCGGGCGCGCCTTTCGCGATCCAGGAGACGCCCGTCAGCAGCATCGTCACCGGCATGCCGCCGGGGCCGCCGATCACGGTCGGCACGACGATCTCCACGGTGTAGCCGTCCGCGGCATGCCCGAGCACCGTCTTGGTCTGGCCGTTCGGCGTCATGGAGGCGCGCACGCCCTCGACCGAGACCGCCTGGCTCATCTCCTGGGTGAAGGCGCCCATGTCCCAGACGTCCACTTCCTTCTTCTTCTCGTTGAGGATGTACATCTTCTGGGCGTCGACGTCGAAGATCGTGACGTTGCTGGCCTTGCCGGAGGCCGCCTCCGAACGCATCTTGAGGCCCTTGATGTAGGTGACGTTCGAGGTCTCGCCGGACATGCCGAGGCCCTTGCCGGTGGCGGTGGCCTTGATCGTGACGTCGGCCGTGGCGGATGCCGAGACGGCGAGGGCGAGCACGGCGGGCAGTGTCCAGCGTTTCATGACGGCGCTCCAGCGGGGGGAGCGCCGATTCTACACCCGCCGTTTGTCCACGACGTAGGAGGCGTCGATTCCGGCGATGTTGCGGACGCCGGCCTGCCGCATGTTGCCGGCGAGTTCCGCCGTCAGGATCTCGAGCACGCGCTCGACGCCCTCCTGGCCGAAGGACGCGAGGCCCCAGATGTAGGGCCGCCCGATGGCAACCGCGTCGGCGCCGAGCGCGAGCGCCTTGAAGATGTCGCTGCCGCGGCGCACGCCGCCGTCCACGATCACCGGCACGCGGCCGGCGACGGCCGGCGCGACCTCGGCGAGGCTGTCGATCGACGCGCGGCCGCTGTCTTCGGCGCGGCCGCCGTGGTTCGAAACGACGATGCCGTCGACGCCGTGCTCGAGGGCGAGCAGCGCGTCCTCGCGCGTGACCAGCCCCTTGACGACGAGCCGACGCGGCCAGATGTCGCGCAGGCGCTTCAGGTATTCCCAGGTCATGTCGGCGGGCTCGAGCGAGCCGACGGCGGAGATGTCGAGTCCGGAGAACATCGGCTTGCCGACGATGAACCCGGAGAGCTGGGTACGGCCCGTCGAGTGACAGGCCGTGCAGTCGCGCGCGTCGCGCGGGATCGCGCGCGCGAGCGTGAGGCGGTTGGAGCCGCCCTGCAGGTCCACGGTCAGCACCAGCACCGGGCAGCCGGCGGCCTCGACGCGCCGCACCAGCGCCTGCGTCGTGGGCCAGTGGTCCGTAGGGTAGAGCTGGTACCAGACCGGCTCGCCGCGCGCCGCATTGACGTCCTCGACGCCGGTCGAGGAGACGGTCGAGAGGATCTGCAGGTGCTTCCTCGCGCGCGCGGCCTTCGCGGTCGCGATCTCGCCGTCCGGGTGGAAAGCACGCTGGCTGCCGACCGGGTCGAGCACGATCGGCGTGTCCCAGGTCGTGCCGAAGAGGCTCACGGAAGTGTCGATGCGCGAGACGTCCACCAGCCGCCGCACGCGCTGGACGTAGTTGGCGAAGCCGGCCTCGTTCGCGTGCAGCGTGGCGTCGCCGTCCACGCCGGTTGCGAGATATCCCCAGTGCGCCGGCGGCAGCTTTGCGCGCGCGAGCCGCTCGAAGTCGGACACGTCGAGGGCTTTCGCGGCGGAGTCGATCAGCGGGTCTTCCGCGGCGAAGGCGCGCCGTGCGGGCGCAAGGGCAGCCAGCGCGGGCGCTGCCGTCAGCGCCTGGAGGATGCGCCTGCGAGTGGTAGCGCTCATGTCGTCCCCCGTTGGCCTACTGGTTCCGCCGCGCGACGTCTTCCATGAGCTGCTTGTTGCGTCCCTGGAACTCGCGGAACAGCCGCGAAAAGGCTTCTTCGTTCCCCGCGAAATAGCCGATCTGCTTCACGCGGACCTGGCCGTCCTCCTCCACCATCTGGCGCGTGATCCACGCGGGGTGGGCCGGATGGTCCTTGGTCGTGAAGACGTAGAAGGTGCGTGAGCGCTCGTCCGAGAACGCGATCAGCTTCTGGTCCTTCAGGATCTCCGTCGAATACCCGAACGCCTGCAGGACCTCGTCCGCGTAGCGCGCGAACTGCTCGGGAGTGATCTTCGGCTGCGGGTACGGCTGGAACTCCTGGGCGCCGGCGGGCACGGCGGCGAGGAAAGCCAGCAGGCAGAGCGCAGCGGGCAGCAGCCGGGGGCGGGTCGCGGGCTTCATCGGCCGCTAGCTTGGGGCGGCCGCGGGGCATTTTGCAATGCCGCGCCCTGCGGCGCGATCATGGCGGCCCGAACCCCGACCGGAGCCGCCCCTGGAAGCTGTCCTTTATACGGTGACCGGCATCGTGCTCTACCTGGTGGCCGATCGCCTGGTGGTCCTGGTCGAGCGGCGCGCCGGCCGGGTCCTCGAGCACCGGACGCTGCTGTTCTTCGTGCTGCTGCTGGCCCTCGCCCTCGTGACGTTCGCCGCCATCCGGCATTTCCTGCCGGCGCCCGCCGCGAATTGACTTAGATCAAGGCCCCCGGGGCCCCGGTTGGCGATCCTCCCGCCGTTGGTCGCGTCTGGAGGAGGGGGAGCCATGCCCGAAACCGAGCCCGGACCGGAGAAGAAACCCGAGCGGGTCCCGTTCATGCAGCGGCTGCTCGACAACCCCTTCCTGCTGCTGTTCCTCGGGGTCGTCATGCCGACGGTGCTCTACATCATCTGGGGCATCCTCGAGCTGATCCAGATTCCCATCGCCCCCTGAAGATCGAGGAGTTTCGATCATGGCCATCCATCCTCCGGGCGAGAAACTCTGGTGGAACCACCCGGTCGACCGCGTCGAGTTGCTCTGGATCGCGATCGCCTTCGTCTGGGGTCTCATCATGTTCTTCATGATGATCTGGTGGCACGCGCGGGGCGAGCAGAACCTCTCGACCGAGACCTACCGGACGACGCCGAACGCCTTCTACGCGAAGGTGGAAGCCAACATTGCCGAATGGCAGGTGCGCGAGCTGAACGGCGTGCCGGTGGTCAAGCCACCCGCAGGCGCCGACGTGTACCTGATCGGTCGCATGTGGCTCTGGTACCCGGTGCTCGAGCTCGAGCGCGGCCAGTCCTACCGGCTGCACCTGTCGTCGCTCGACCTGCAGCACGGCTTCTCGCTGCAGCCCATCAACATCAACGTGCAGGTGCACCCCGGCTATGAGCACGTCCTGACCGTGACGCCGGACACCTCCGGGGAGTACTCGATCGTCTGCAACGAGTACTGCGGGCTGGGGCACCACTCGATGCTGGGCAAGATCTTCGTCGTCGACCGGTGAGGTAGGCAGCCATGACCCACGCCGCATTCCGGACCTGCCCGACCACCGGCTTCAAGATTGACCTCTCCGCACAGGCGCTCATCAAGGCGAACGCGGTCGCCGCCGTCGTGTTCCTCGCCATCGGTGGCCTGTTCGGCCTGTCGGTGGCGCTCACGCGCTGGCCCGCGGTGCACCTGCTGCCGGCGGACTGGTTCTACCTCGCGCTGACGGCGCACGGCCTCGACGTGCTGCTGCTGTGGATCATCTTCTTCGAGATCGCCGTGCTCTACTTCGCCTCGGCAATCCTGCTCAACTCGCGGCTCGCGGCGCCGCGCTGGGCGTGGGCGGCGTTCGGCCTGATGCTGGCGGGCGGCCTCATCACGAACCTCGCCGTGCTGCAGGGCCAGTCCACCGTGATGTTCACGTCCTACCCGCCGATGATGGCGGCGCAGCACTTCTATCTCGGCCTGATCCTGTTCGCGGTCGGCGCCCTGATCGCCTGCGGCGTGTTCTTCGGCACGCTGGTCATTGCGCGCGACGAGCGCACCTACGAGGGCTCGATCCCGCTCGTGACCTTCGGCGCGCTGACGGCGGCGATCATCGCCGTGTTCACGCTGGCTTCCGGCGCCATCATCCTGATCCCGACCTGGCTCTGGTCCATGGGGCTCATCAGCACCATCGACCCGCTGATGTACAAGCTGGTGTGGTGGGCCATGGGACACTCCTCGCAGCAGATCAACGTGTCCGCGCACGTCGCGATCTGGTACGCGATCGCGGCGATGCTGTTCGGCGCCAAGCCGCTTTCGGAGAAGATCAGCCGCGGCGCCTTCCTGCTCTACATCCTGTTCCTGCAGCTCGCGAGCGCCCACCACCTGCTGGTGGAACCGGGACTGAGCCCCGAGTGGAAGGTGTTCAACACCAGCTACGCAATGTACCTCGCCGTGCTCGGCAGCATGATCCACGGCCTCAGCGTGCCCGGCGCGATGGAGGCCGCGCAGCGCAAGCGCGGATTCGACCGCGGCATCTTCGAGTGGCTGCGCAAGGCGCCCTGGAGCAACCCGGCGTTCTCCGGCATGTTCCTGTCGCTCGTCATGTTCGGGTTCCTGGGCGGCATCTCGGGCGTGGTGATGGGCACCGAGCAGATCAACATCATCATGCACAACACGCTCTACGTCCCCGGCCACTTTCACGGGACGGTGGTCGCGGGCACGACGCTCGCCTTCATGGCGATCACCTACCTGCTGATCCCGCTGATCTTCCAGCGCGAGATCCGCTTCCCGCGGCTGGCGCGCTGGCAGCCCTACGTGTTCGGCCTCGGCGTCGCCGGCATCTCGCTGTTCATGATGGGCGCCGGCACGCTCGGCGTCGCGCGGCGCCACTGGGACATCACCTTCGCCACCGCGCCGTTCGACTACAACTACCCGCCGACGGCCTTGCTGCTCATGGCGCTCAACGGGCTGTCCGCGATCGCCGCCGCGACCGGCGGGGTGATGTACATCGTGGTCGTGGTCGCCTCGGTGTTCTTCGGCAAGCCGGTGCGCGACAGGATCATCCTCGCCGCGCCGGCGGGCCAGCCGGTATCCGGCGCGGTCGCCGCCTACGGCAGCGCCGGGACGCTGCGCATCCCCGGCACGCTCGCGCTGGTCGCGGTGTTCTTCATCGCCTTCGTGCTGTACTACTTCGTCAACTGGAAGTACCTGTCCGAGATCTGGCCGATGCGGTAGGGCGGCGGTGAAGCAGCGCGCCATCATCGCCGCGGCCCTGCTGGCCGCGGGCATCGCGCAGGCGTCGGGCCCGGACCCGGCGCCGCCGGCATTCGAGGCGGACCGCGCACTGCGCATCAGCCAGGCGGCGATCGGCCGGGAGCTCGACCCCGGGCTCCGCTTCGTGGACGAGAACGGCCGGCTGCGCAGCCTGGCGGAGTTCCGCGGCCGTCCGCTGGTCATCAGCCCGATCTACACGAGCTGCTTCGGCGTGTGCCCCACGACGACGGTCGAGCTGCGCCGGCTGGCGGAGATCGCGACCGCAGTGCTCGGCCCGGACGCCTTCAGCGTGCTGACGATTGGCTTCGACACCGCGAACGACACGCCGGAGCGCATGCGCAGCTTCGCCGCGTCGCGCGGGTCGTTCCCGGAGGGCTGGGTGTTCGGCGCCGCGGACGCCGACACGGTCGGCCTGCTGCTCGAGGGCATCGGCTTCACCTACGCGGCGACCCCGAAGGGCTTCGACCACATGATCCAGGCGACGATCGTGGACGGCGAAGGGGTCGTGTACCGCCAGGTGTACGGCCAGCGGCCCGAGCCGCCGCAGTTCGTGGACCCGCTCAAGCGTCTCGCCCTCGGCCAGGCGGCGCGGGAGGACTCCCTGGATGCGATGATCGAGGGCGTGCGACTGTTCTGCACCGTGTTCGACCCCAAGAGCGGGCGTTACCGCTTCGACTGGTCCATCGTGCTCAGCTTCGTGATCGGCGTGCTGTGCTTCGCGGGGATCGCGGCCTTCCTCTGGCGAAGCTTCCCCAGGTCCGCCTGATGACCTCGCCCCGGCAATGGCTGCGCGCGGCATTCGGCGCGCTCGACGGGTTCTGCTCGCGCGTCTTCACGCCCGCCTGGAACCCGATGCTCCAGCTCGGGGCGCTGGGCTGGTATTTCTTCTGGATCGTCGCGGTGAGCGGCATCTACCTGTACGCGTTCTTCGACACCGGCATCACGCGCGCGTACGACTCGGTCGAGTCGCTCACGAACGCCCAGCCCTGGGCCGGCGGCGTGATGCGCAGCGTCCATCGCTACGCCTCCGACGGCCTCGTGGCGGTCGCGGTCGTGCACCTGGTCCGCGAGTTCGCGCTCGATCGCATGCGCGGCAAGCGCTGGTACGCGTGGATCACGGGGCTGCCGGTGCTCGCGCTCATCTACGTGAGCGGCATCACGGGCTACTGGCTGGTCTGGGACACGCTCGCGCAGTATGTCGCGCAGACCACCGCGGAGCTGTTCGACGCGCTGCCGATCTTCGGCGAGCCGATCTCGCGCAACTTCGTGAACGAGGCGGCGCTCTCGGACCGATTCTTCACGCTGATGTCCTTCCTGCACATCGCGGCGCCGCTCCTGCTGCTGCTGTTCATGTGGGTGCACATCCAGCGGCACGCGGCGGCGCGCATCCAGCCGGCCCGCGGTCTCGGCCTCCTCGTGCTCGGGTCGCTGCTCGTGCTGTCGGTCGCCGTGCCCGCGGTCAGCCAGCCGCGGGCGAACCTGGACGCCGTGCCGGCCGTGGTGGACCTCGACTGGTTCTACCTGCCGGCATACCCGCTGGTGCAGGCGCTCGGCGGCGCCGCGACCTGGCAGGTGCTCGGCGGCGCCCTGCTGCTGATGGGACTGCTGCCCTGGTTCCCGCGCAGCAGGCCGCCGCCGGTCGCCCGGGTGAGCCTGCCCGACTGCAACGGCTGCGGGCGCTGCGTGACGGACTGTCCCTTCGGGGCGCTCACGCTCGAGGCACGCAGCGACGGGCAATCGTACGCGGTGGAGGCGGTCGTGGACCCGGACCGCTGCCTGTCCTGCGGCCTGTGCGTCGGCGCCTGCCCGACCGCGACGCCGTTTCGGAGCAGCCTGTCGTTCACGGCCGGGATCGAGCTGCCGCAGGTCTCTCTGGCCGGCCTGCGTGACGAGCTCAAGTCCGCCTGCGCCGCGCTCGGTGGCGACGATCGGCTCGTGGTCTTCGCCTGCGCGCATGCCGGCGACCTGGCCGAGGACCTGAAGCGGAACGCGGTGGTGGCGCGCATGCCCTGCGTCGGCATGCTGCCGCCGTCATTCATCGACTTCGCCCTGGCACGTCGCCTCGGGGACGGCGTCGTGCTCGCGGGCTGTCCGGGCAACGCCTGCCGGGAGCGGCTGGGCCAGCGCTGGACCGAGGAGCGCATCGCCGGTCTGCGCGACCCCTGGCTGCGCGCGCGCGTGCCGCGCGAGCGCGTCGCGCTTTCCTGGCGCGACGATCTCGATGCCTTCCGCCGCGGTCTGACGCAACAGCCGGCGTTCCCGGCCCCGGCGAAGACGCCCACAGGCACCGGCTCGCCGCCCGCCCGGCCGCGCTGGCCGGCGCCGGCGCGGGTCGCCGGCATGGCGGTCGTGCTGGGCATGATCTCCGCCGCGACGGCCTTGCTCGCCGCCGAGCTGCCCTGGCGGCAGCTCGAGGCGGGTCAGGGGGTCGTGCGCCTGTCGATTCGCCACGCGACCGAGCCGAAAGTCCCCTGCAAACCGCTGACCCCGGAGGAGATGGCGGCGCTGAAGCCCAACATGCGCCGGCCCGTGGACTGCCCGCGCGAGCGCTGGCCCGTCACCGTCGAACTCGAGCGGGACGGACGCCTGCTGTATCGCGGCACGCACGAGCCCTCGGGCCTCTGGAGCGACGGGGTCGCGACGGTGCATCGCGCGTTCGCCGTGCCGGCGGGCCCGCAGTCGATCACGGTGCGAATGCGCGACGGCGGCCGCGCCGACGGTTTCGATCACGTCCGCAGCGGGACGATCGACCTGCAGCCCGGGCAGAATCTCGTGATCGAGTTCGAGGGCGGCACGGGGTTCAGCTGGCGATGAGGCGGCGCGGAGAACCGGAGGGCGAGCCGTGACACCGATCACCTGGCGCGACGAATACTCGATCGGCCTGCCCGACGTGGACCACGAGCATCGCGTGCTGATCGCGATGATCAACGAGCTGGCCGGGACGCTCGGTCCGCAGACGCCGCGCGAGCGGATCGTCGGCGCGCTCGGCGAGATCTGTTCGCGGATCGCCGCGCATTTCGCGCTCGAGGAGCGGGAGATGCGCAGCCTCGGGTACGTCGGCCTCGCCGAGCACAAGCGCGACCACGAGCGGCTGCTCGAGGACATCCTCGACATCATGGCGGACGTGGAATCGCCGGCCGACTATGACCCGGCCGTGCTGGAGCAGCGCCTGTCGGCCTGGTTCACGGAGCACTTCCGCACCCAGGATGCGAAACTGCATCACTGGCTCGCGGCGCGTCGCTGAGGAACCCGATCAGGCCTGGGCGGAGCGCGCGATCTCCTGCTTGCGGCGCGCGACGTAGTCCGCGAGCGCTTCCTCGACGGCTGGGTCCATCGGCGGCCGCTGGTACTCGGCCAGCATCCGCTTCCACACGGCGTTCGCCCGGCGCGCCGTGTCGAGGCTGCCGGACTCCTGCCAGCTCTCGAAGTTCTGGCGCGTCGAGACCATCGGGGCGTAGAAAGCGTGCTCGTAGTGGGCGAGCGTGTGCGCAGTGCCGAAATGATGTCCGCCCGGCTCGACGCCGGCGATCGCCTCGAGTGCGAGCTGGTCGGCATTGACCTCGATCGGCCGCAGCACCTCGGCCATCATCTGCAGCATCTCGGCGTCCACGATCAGCTTCTCGAAGGACGCGGTGAGCCCGCTCTCCAGCCAGCCGCCGGCGTGATACACGAGGTTCGCGCCGCCCATGACCGAGCCCCACAGCGACATCTCGCTCTCGTAGGCCGCCTGGGCGTCCACGCAGTTCGAGGAGGTCGTGTTGCTCGAGCGCAGCGGCATGCCGAGCTTGCGCGCGATCTGCCCGCTCGCGAACGCGGCCTTGGTGTACTCGGGCGTGCCGAGCGCCGGGGCGCCGCTCATCATGTCCACGTTGGAGGCGAACGAGCCGTAGATGAGCTTCGCGCCGGGCTTGACGACCTGCGCGAGCGTCATGACCGCGAGCACCTCGGCCGTCTGCTGCGCGAGCGTGCCCGCGAGCGTCGCCGGGCTCATGGAGCCGGCGAGCGTGAAGGGCGTGATGCAGCAGGCCTGGCCGGAGGTGGCGAGCTCGATCACGGCCTCCGTCATCGGGATGTCGAGCTGCATCGGCGAGTTCGTGTTCACGATCGCCATGACGGCAGGGTCGCGCGCGAGCTCCTCGTGCGTGACGCCCATCGCGATGCGGTTCATCTCGATGCAGTCGCGGGTGCGCGTGCCGCCGAGCGCGTAGGCCTGGCAGTTCTTGTCGAGCAGCGTCATCTGCGCGAGGTAGAGGTCGAGGTGGCGCGTCTCGGGCGGCAGGTCCATCGCCTCGAACGGCCCGCCGGATTCCTGGTGGAGGATGTTGAGGCTCTGCACGAGCTTCAGGAAATCGCAGACTTCCGCGTGCGTGCCGGGGCGGCGGCCCTTGTCGAGGTCGCTGACGAACGCCGGCCCGCCGACGGAGGTGAAGACGAGGTTCTTGCCGCCGATGCGCAGGTCGTGCTCCCGGTTGCGGGCGCGCAGACCGAACTCGGCGGGCACGCGCGCAAGCATCTCGCGCACCAGGCCGCGGTCGAGCCGCATCGTCCCGAGCTCGTCCAGGGCCTCCGCGCCGGCCGTCGCGAGGAGCTTGCGGCTGCCCGGTTCGAGGAAGCGCATGCCGCGGGTCTCGAGGATCCTGAACGCGCCGTCGATGATCGCCTCGACCTGGTCGTGGCTCAGGATCTCGATGGGCGCGTACGGGTTGACCAGCTGCATGAAAGGCAGCTGCCGGATGGCCCCGGCGACGCGCTTCTCCCTCCCGCCGCGGCGGCTGAACGTCATTCGCGGGTTCTCCCCTCGTTGCCCGCACGGCGGGCAGTCCGTTAGCCTACTCAGGCGGGCAGGGAATTCCCACTCGGCGATAATGGTGCCATGGGCGGAACACTGTATCGCTACTCGGCATTCTCCGCGGTCCCGACGGGGGGTAACCCGGCCGGGATCTGGATCGGGGACAGCCTGCCCCCGGACGCGGAGATGCAGCGCATCGCAGCCGAGGTTGCCTACCCCGAGACGATCTTCCTCGCGCCCGCGGACGGCCTCGCGCGCACGGTGCGCTATTTCAGTCCCGCGAAGGAGATGGATTTCTGCGGGCACGCGACCGTCGCCACCGGCGTCCTGTTCGGGCGCCTGCAGGGCGCCGGCGATTACCGCTTCACGACCAACGTCGGCGTCGTGCCCGTGTCGGTGCGGGAACGCGATGGCCGCTGGGAAGCGGCGCTGACGTCGGTGATGCCGCGACACGAGAAACCGTCTGCGCAGCTGCTGCGCGCCGCGCTGGCGGCGCTGGAGTGGCGCGAGGACGAACTCGATCCCGCGATCCCGCCGGCGCGCATCTTCGCCGGCAACTGGCACCTGCTGATTGCCGCGCGAACCGCCGGGCGGCTCGCCGAGCTCGACTACGACTTCGACCGGCTCAAGGAACTGATGCTGGCCGACGGGCTCGCGACGCTGCAGCTCGTCTGGCGCGAGAGGCCGGACCTCTTCCACGCGCGCGACCCGTTCCCGGTCGGCGGCGTGGTGGAGGACCCGGCGACCGGATCCGGCGCGGCGGCGCTCGGCGGCTACCTGCGCGACGCGGGCCTCCTCGAGGCGCCGGCGCGCATCGTGGTCCTCCAGGGGGAGACGATGGGACGGCCGAGCCGGCTCGAAGTGGAGATCCCGGCAACCGGCGGGATCATCGTGAGCGGGACGGCCGTGCCGGTGGAGGATGCCGTGTGAGCACGGTCCTCGTCACCGGCGCGAACCGCGGCCTCGGCCTCGAGTTCGTGCGCCAGTACGCGGCCGACGGCTGGCGGGTCTTCGCCGGCTGCCGCGATCCGGGCGCGGCGAAGGAACTCGACCGGCTGGCCGCCGCGAGCGGCGGCAAGGTTCGCGTGCTGGCACTCGACGTCACCGACACCGCGAGCGTCCGCGCCGCCGCGCAGTCGCTCGCCGGCGAACCGATCGACCTGCTGATCAACAACGCCGGCGTCGGCGCGCCGAAGAACCAGCGCCTCGGGAGCCTCGATTACGCCGCCTGGGCGCGCGTGCTGGACGCCAACACGATGGGCCCGATGCGCGTGGTCGAGGCCTTCCTCGAGAACGTCGCGGCCGGCGGCGAGCGCAGGATCGTCACGCTCACGAGCGCCATGGGCTCGATCGCGGACAACGCCTCGGGCGGTTCCTACGCGTACCGGAGCTCCAAGGCCGCGGTCAACATCGTGATGAAGAGCCTGTCGATCGACCTGGCGCCGCGCGGGATCACCTGCGTCGTCGTGCACCCGGGCTGGGTGCGCACCGACATGGGCGGCCCGGGCGGAAAGCTCGACCCGCCGGAGAGCGTGGCGGCGCTGCGGCGGCTGATCGCGGGGCTCAGGCCGCAGGACACCGGGCGATTCTTCAACTACGACGGCAAGCCGTATCCCTGGTAGGCCGTCGCGAGGCTCTTGCCGCTGCTAGGCTATACGTGAATGGACACCGCAGAAAAGCTGGCGCGCGACTTCCTGGCGCGCGTCTGGGGACCGGGGCACGCGATCGACGCCATCGACGAGCTGATGGCGCCGGATTACGTGATCCACTCCGGCGGCCGGACCATCCGCGGACGGGATGCGTTCAAGGCCTGGGTCGTGGACTTCCAGCGTCAGATGCCGGAGGCGATCGACGAGATCGTCGACGTCTTTGCGAACGCGGCAGGCGACCGCGTCGTCGCGCGCTGGATCAACCGCGGGCGCAACAACGGCGTCTTCGGGTTGCCGCCCGACGGGAAGCAGATCGAGTTTCACGGCATCAGCGTCTGGCGCGTACGCGACGGGCGGCTCGCTGAGTGCTGGGTCGAGCGCGAAGCGCCGCGCTACCGGCAGGACTGATCAGGCCTCGTACACCCAGCGTCCGCCCACCATCGTCCGTTCGACCGGGATCGAGACCAGGTTTGACGGATCCTCGGTGAGCGGGTTGCGGCCGAGCACGACGAGGTCGGCGAGCTTGCCGGGCTCGAGCGAGCCCTTCTCGTGCTCCTCGAAGGACGCATGGGCGCCGTTCAGCGTGCAGACGCGCAGCGCCTCCTCGATCGAGATCTTCTGGCGCGGTCCCCACACCCGGCCGTCCATCGCGGTGCGCGTGACCATGGACTGCAGCGCCATCATCGGCTCGAAGGGCCCGGGCGGATAGTCGGAGGCCATCGTCGCGCCGATGCCGGCGTCGAGGAAGCTGCGCAGCGCGAACATCGAGTTCAGCCGCTCCTCGCCGAACTCCGGCATCTTCTCGCCGTGGAAGTACACGTAGGTCGAGAAGGGCGTCGGAATCGCCCCGAGCGCCTTCATTCGCCGAACCAGGTCGTCGTTGATCACGGTGCAGTGCTCGATGCGGTAACGCGGATCGCGACGCGGCCGCTCCCGCTGCAGGCGTTCGTAGAGGTCGAGCACCATGCCGATGCCGACGTCGCCGTTGGCGTGAATGCCGAGCTGCCAGCCGGCCTCGTGCGCCTTGCTCGCGTACCCGTAGAGCTCCTCCGCGCCGGCCACGATCATGCCGAAGTCGTCCGGCCGGCCGACGTAGGGTTGCGACAGCCGAGCCGTGCGTTCGGAGATCGAGCCGTCGCAGGTCGCCTTCATGCCGCCGACGCGGACCCACTCGTCGCCAAGACCGGTGCGCACGCCGGCGACGATCATCTTGTCGAGGTGCGCATAGCCGATCATGCAGTAGATGCGCGACGAAAGTTCGCCGGCCTCGCGCGCGTCCTGGTAGGCGCGCAGGTCCTCGGCCGTGCCGTAGGCGTCGGTCGAGGAGGTGACGCCGGCTTTCGCGAACATCTGCGTGATCAGCTTGACCGCCGCGCGATCCTCCTCGCGCGTGGTGGTGCCGAAGGCCGGGATCGAGTTCTCGAAGGTGTCCGCGGCGCGTTCGAGGACGCGGCCGGTCAGCCGGCCGGTCGCGGGATCGCGCACGAAGCGCCCGCCCTCCGGGTCCGGCGACTGCTCGGTGATGCCGGCCCTGGCGAGCGCGAGCGAGTTGACGTAGCCCGTGTGCCCGCCGCGGTGCCCGATGTAGACCGGATGGTCCGGCGCGGCCGCGTCGAGGTCCTCGCGGGTGATGAAGCGCCGCTCCGCGGTCTTGGTGTCGTCGTACTTGAAGCCGGTCACCCATTCGCCGGGCGGCGTCGTCGCCGCGCGCTCGCGCACGGCATCCTGGATCGCCTTGATCGAGCGCAGGTCGCAGTCGATGAAGCGCAGGTGCCGCCGCCCGGAGTAGGCCGGGTGGCAGTGCCCGTCGATGAACCCCGGCACCACCGTACTGCCGCCGAGGTCGATCCTGCGCGTGCCGGCGGCGGCGAGCGCGCCCACGTCGG
>CAZVIF010000010.1:0-89932 GCA_964626745.1 uncultured Steroidobacteraceae bacterium | reverse complement strand
TCATTTCCAACCCCCTTCCCCGTCCCCCCTTCGCAAGGGTCGGCGTCCCCTTTTCAGAGCCAGCCGCGACGCCGGAAGTAGATGTAGGGGACGACCGAGGAAAAGGCCATCAGCAGCAGCGCCACCCCGTACCCGTAATGGCTGTCGAGCCCCGGCATGAAGTGGAAGTTCATGCCGTAGATGCTCGCGATCAGGGTCGGCGGCAGCAGGATGGTGGCCGCGACGGAGAAGATCTTGATGATGTTGTTCTGCTCGATGTTGATCAGCCCGAGCGTCGCCTGCAGCATGAAGCTCGACTTGTTCGCCAGGAAGGAGGCGTGGTCCGAGAGCGCGAGCACGTCGCGGGACATGCTCCGGTAGCGCGCCACCAGCTCCCTGGGCAGCTGGACGGCGCTCGACTGCTGGATGAACGTGAGCTGGCGGGCGAGCGTGACGAGGCTCTCGCGGGCCTTGCTGGTCAGGTCGCCGTCGCGCCCGATGCGCGCCATGACGCCGCGCAGGTCCTGCGCCCGGGCGGCGGCCTTCGGCGCCGGCGCGGCGAAAACGCCGGCCGACAGCTCGTCGAGGCCCGCGCCGACGCGCTCGAGCACGTCGGCGGTACGTTCGATCACCGCTTCGAGCAGCCCGGCCAGGATCGCCGGCGCGCTGGTCGCCGCCGCGGGATGGCGTTCGGAGTAGGCCACGAATCGGCGGAAAGGCAGCGGATCGACGTAGCGGTTCGTGATCAGCCGGTTACGCGTGAGTATGAAAGTGATCGCCGCGGACTCGGGCCGGTCCGTGTCGATTTTGGTGACCACGGTCGCCGTCATGTACAGCGTGCCGTCCTCTTCGTAGAGGCGGCTGCTGGTCTCGATCTCGCGCATCTCCTCGCGCGAGGGCACGTCGATCGCGAGGAGCCGCTCGACGGCCCGTTCCTCCGCGAGCGTCGGTTCGAGGAGGTCCACCCAGACGCACTGCTCGGGAATGTCCGCCGGCGGCGGGTCGAGCCGGTCGAGACCCTGGCTGCCCGGTACGAAGCAGTTCAGCACGCGGGCGGCCGGCTCGGGTCAGTTCGCTTCGTGCTCGCGCGCCGCCAGGTCGTTCACGAGCTGGAACAGCTTGTCGATGCCGCCGGCCATTTCGGCGTCCGTAAGGAACTTGCCGTGCACGACGACCATCGGCGTGTGGTCCAGCATGTACTGTCGCGCGAGGTTCTCCGCCTGCCGCAGCCTGTTCTCGGTCGCGAAACTGCGGTAGTGCTTGGCGAAGTCCTCGGCGGACACGCCGTTGGCCGCCAGGAACTCGCGCGCGGCCTTCTCGGTCGCCGCCTTGTCGACGCGCCCGCCGCGGATGACGGTGATCGGCTGGCCTTTCGCGTGGATCTGGCGGAACACGGCGCCATGCAGGTCAGCGACGCGTCCGAGCGACTCGATCGTGTAGAAGAGGCGCGCATCCTCGCGCGTCACCTCGTTCCAGATGACCGGGAGGCGCTTGAACGCGACCCACTCCGGCTTGGACTTCTCCCAGGCCTCGACCCGCGGCTCGAGCGAGTAGCAATGACCGCAGCCGTACCAGAAGGCCTCGATGACCTCGACCTTGCCCGGCGGCACGCTCACCGGGCGGGCGACGGGGTAGGCCGTGAAATTCTCGCCCTGTTTCCAGCCCGCCAGGTTGCCGGATGCGGGCGCCGGTGTCGACGCCGCGACCGCGGCCGCGATCGGGCTGGTCGCGCTGACGGCGGCCTCGATGGTTTCGCCGTCACTTTCGCCGACGGCCTGCGCGGGTGCAGCCGGATCCGCAGGCGGCGCGGCGGCCGTCGCTTCGGCCGTTGCGGGGGCCTCGGCCTGCGGTGCGGGCGCCGGCGCCGTTTCCCTGCCGCAGCCGGCCAGTGCCAGGACCGCGGCGACCATCGTGAAGGTGATTCTGTTCATCGCAATCCCTGTGTGTAGGAGGCGAGCGCGCGCATTTCATCCTCGGTCAACCGCGCGGCAATGACCTGCATGATGTCGTTGCCGACGGACTTGCGCCCGCCGCTCGCGAATGCCTTGAGCTGATTGTAGGTGTAGACCGCGTGCTGGGCCCGGAGTGCCGGATAGGCCGCGGGGGCATTGCCGCGGCCCTGGGGACCGTGGCAGGCGATGCAGGCCGGAATGCCCCGTTCGGCATCGCCGCCGCGGAACAGTTTTTCGCCGGCTCGCCAGTTCGACGGGTCCGCTTCCAGGCCCGTGGGCGTCTGCTGCGCGAAATGCGCAGCCAGGTCCGCCATGTCGGCGTCCGTGAGCGGTACGGCCATGGGCGTCATCAGCGGGTTGACGCGCGTCCCCTGCTGGAACTGCCGGAGCTGGGCGACGGTGTAGTCCGCCGGCTGGCCTGCGAGGCTCGGCCACTCGGGATTGATGCTCGAGCCCGTCATGCCGTGGCAGGCGCCGCACACCACGGCCTTCTGCGCGCCGAGCGCCGCATCTCCCGCGCCGGCGGGACCCGCGGCGATCGCCAGGACCAGGATGGAACCGAAATATGCCTTGTTCATGCCAGAATTATATATGTCCCGATATCCCAAGGCCCGGTTCGTGAGGAGCGCGGGTTCTCCCGCCGCATTCGGCGACGATTCAGGCTACGAGGTCGCGATCGCGGGCCGGTCGAACAGCGGGAAATCGAGCGCGCTGAATGCCATCCTGCGGCGCCGGGACCTGGCCCGGACCAGCAAGGTGCCGGGCCGGACGCAGGCCGTGAACCTGTTCGAGCTGGAGCCCGGCAAGCGGCTCGTGGACCTGCCCGGCTACGGCCACGCGCGGGTCCCGGAAGCCGTCAAGGCGGCCTGGGGGCGGCTCATGGAGTCCTACTTCGCGGGACGCGCCTCGCTGTCGGGCCTCCTGATCGTCGTGGATTCCCGGCGCGGATTCGGCGAGCGCGACGAGGCAATGCTCGGCTACGCGACTGCCCGCGGAATCCCGTCGCGCGTGCTGCTCAGCAAGGCCGACAAGCTCGGGCGCAACGAGGCGCGGCAGGTACTGGAGGCGGCGAGGCAGCGGCTCGCCGGCCGCGCCGGCGTGCAGCTTTTCTCCGCGACCTGCGGCGAGGGCGTGGAGGCCGCACAGGCCGCGCTCGACGAGATGCTGGCGGGACACGCAAAAACGCCCGGCGATCCGTAAGGACCGCCGGGCCGATACCCGGCTTGGGGATGCAATCCGGGCGACCCGCTCAGGGAGGGAAGCGGGGAGCGTCTCACGGCGCTCGTTGGATTAGATGAGGGCGGGCGGCGGAAGTTCCAGTACCGACGCGTGAACCGGGCCTAATGGGCGTCGTCCCAGTTCGGGCCGGTTCCGGTGTCCACCTTGAGCGCGACCGTGAGATCCGCCGCGCCGCACATGATCTCCACCAGCTTTTCCCGCACCCCGGCGAGGGAGCCTGCGGCGACCTCGAGCACCAGCTCGTCGTGCACCTGCATGACGAGGTGGGCGGGCAGGCGGGACTCCGTCAGCCAGGCGTGCACGCGGATCATCGCGCGCTTGATGATGTCCGCGGCCGTGCCCTGCATCGGCGCGTTGATGGCGCTGCGCTCCGCGTACTGCTGCAGGTTGCGGTCGCGCGACCGGATGTCGGCCAGGTACAGCCGCCTCCCGAACACCGTCTCGACGAAGCCGCGCTCGCGCGCGCTCGCGCGCGTGCGCTCCATGTAGTCGCGCACGCCCGGGTAGCGGCCGAAGTAGCGGGCCACGTAGTCCTGCGCCGCCGAGCGCTCGATGCCGAGCTGGCGCGCGAGACCGAACGCGGACATGCCGTAGATGAGCCCGAAGTTGATCGCCTTGGCCGCGCGGCGCTGGTCGCCGGTCACCTGCTCGGGCGCCACCTCGAAAACCTCGGCCGCCGTCGCGCGGTGGATGTCGCCATCCTCGGCGAACGCGCGCGCCAGGCCCTCGTCGCCGGACAGGTGCGCCATGATCCGCAGCTCGATCTGCGAATAGTCCGCCGACAGCAGGACGAAACCTTCCGGCGCGACGAAGGCCTGGCGGATGCGTCTCCCCTCGGGCGTCCGGATCGGAATGTTCTGCAGGTTCGGGTCGCTCGACGAGAGTCGCCCCGTGACCGCGACCGCCTGGTGGTACGAGGTGTGCACGCGGCCAGTCCGGGCGTCGATCTGCTCCGGCAGCTTCTCGGTGTAGGTCGAGCGCAGCTTGGCGAGCCCGCGATACTCGAGGATCAGGCGCGGCAACGGATATTTCTCCGCGAGCTCCTCGAGCACGTCCTCGGCGGTGGAGGGCTGGCCGGTGCGCGTCTTCTGCCGCACCGGGAGTCCCTGCTTCGTGAACAGGATCTCCTGGAGCTGCCTGGGCGAGTCGAGGTTGAAGGGCTGGCCGGCGCTGGCGTGCGCCTCCTGTTCGAGCTCCGCAAGCCGCTTCGCGATCTCCGCGCTCTGCTTCCTGAGGAGCTCGCGATCGACCAGCACGCCGCGATGCTCCATCTGCAGCAGAACGGGCACCAGCGGCTGTTCGATCTCCTCGTACACCCGCAGCAGCGCCGGTTCCCTGCCGAGCGCGCCATGGAGCAGGCGGTGCAGCTGCAGCGTCACGTCCGCGTCTTCCGCGGCGTACGCGGATGCCGTGTCGACCGGCACCTGGTTGAAGGGTATCTGCTTCGCGCCCTTGCCCGCGACGTCTTCGTACTTGATCGTCTCGATGCCGAGATAGTGCCGCGCGCAGGAGTCCATGTCGTGGCGGGTCGCGGTCGAGTTCAGCACGTAGGACTCAAGCATGGAGTCGTAGCGCATGCCGGCGAGGGCGACGCCCGCACCCAGCAGCACATGCGCGTCGTACTTCAGGTGGTGGCCGACCTTCGGGCGCTCCGGATTCTCCAGCAGCGGCTTGAGCCTCGCGAGCGTCTTCGACCGGTCGAGCTGGTCCGGGGCGCCGGCGTAGTCGTGGGCGAGGGGGACGTAAGCCGCCTTGCCGGGTTCGATGCAGAACGACAGGCCGACGATCTCGGCCTGCATGTAGTCGAGGCTGGTCGTCTCGGTGTCGAAGGCGAAGAGCGGCGCTTTGGCCAGCGCCGCAAGCCAGGAATCCAGTTGTTGCGCAGTCGTGATCGTCTCGTACTGCCGCGCCGGCACGGGCGGGCGGGACGTCGGCTCGCTTGCTCCGTCGGAACTTAGTCGCGCGCTCGCCGCATCCCGCCCGCCCGCCGCCGGCGCGCCGGACGCGGCGGTCAGGCTGCGCAGCAGTGAGTTGAGTTCGAGGCGCTGGTAGAGCGTCGTCAGGGCGGCGACGTCGGGCGGCTTCCTGGTGAGCGTGACGGGCGCGTGCGGCAGCTCGAGGTCGCGGCGGATGGTGGCGAGCTTGCGGGAGAGCTCGAGCGTGGCGAGGTTGTCACGCAGGCTCTCGCCGACCTTGCCGGCGATGGCGCCGGCGCTCGCGACGATCGCCTCGGCGCTGCCGTACTCGCCGAGCCATTTCGCGGCGGTCTTGGGGCCGACCTTCGGCACGCCCGGTATGTTGTCCGAGCTGTCGCCGACCAGCGCCAGGTAGTCGACGATCTGCTCGGGCAGCACGTCGAACTTCGCCTTGACGCCGGCGCGGTCGAGCTTCGTGTCGAACATCGTGTTGACCAGCGTGACGCGGTCGTTCACGAGCTGCGCCATGTCCTTGTCGCCCGTCGAGATGACGACCTCCAGGCCCTCGCGAGCGGCGCGCTCGGCGAGCGTGCCGATCACGTCGTCGGCTTCCACGCCCGGGACGCGCAGCAGCGGCAGGCCGAGCGCCGGGATCGCCTCCACCAGCGGCTCGACCTGCGCACGCAGGTCGTCGGGCATCGGCGGCCGGTGCGCCTTGTAGGCCTCGAACAGCTCGTCCCGGAAGGTGCGGCCCGGCGCGTCGAGCACCACGGCGATGAGCTCCGGGTCCTCTTCCTTCAGGAGCTTGTTCAGCATGTTGAGCACGCCGAGCACCGCGCCGGTGGGCACGCCCTGCGACGTGGTGAGCGGCGGCAGCGCGAAGAACGCGCGGTACAGGTAGGACGAGCCGTCCACCAGCCAGAGCTTGCGGGGCGTCGGCATCGCGATCAGCGGCCCGGCGGCGTGACGGGCTTCTTTTCCTCGTCCTTCCGGCGGATCTCGACCGGCGTCTCGACGCTGTCGTCGGGGAGGTAGAGCGGGCCCGTCTGTCCGCAGCCGGCGGCCGCGAGCGCCAAGGCGAGTGCGATGAACTTCCGCATGGAACGAGTATAGGCCCTAGCGGGGCTGGCGCTCGATCACGGCGACCGTGAGGCGCGAGACGCAGACGAGGCGCCCGCGGTCGTCGCGGATCTCGATGTTCCAGACCTGGGTGCGCCGTCCGAGGTGGATCGGGCTCGCGCGCCCGGTCACGTGGCCGGTCATCGCCGGCCGCAGGTGGTTGGCGTTGATCTCGACGCCGACGATCTGGAATCGCTCGCGGTCGATGCACATCGATCCGCCGACGCTGCCGAGCGTCTCGGCGAGCGCGACCGAGGCGCCGCCGTGCAGGATGCGGTCCGGCTGCATGGTCCTGCCCTCCACGGGCATGCGGGCCTCGAGATAGTCCGCGCCGACGTCGGTCACCTCGATGCCGAGATGCTCGCCCATCGTGTCTCGCTGGAACTCGCCGACTTCCTCGGCCGTGAACTGCCGGTGCCAGATGCCCATGACTGCCTGCCCCGCTTTCGGTTAGTGTACCCGGCGCGTGGCCGCTCAACATGCCGTTCCCGCCGCTTCCCGCCCGACCGTCGCGGTCGCAGGCTCCGCGCTGGTCTTCCCGGTGCGGCGCATTTTCTGCGTCGGCCGCAACTACGCCGAGCACTCGCGCGAGATGGGCGCGACCCACCTCAAGGCGCCGCCGTTCTTCTTCACCAAGCCCGCCGAAGCGGTAGTCGCGAGCGGCGGCGTGGTGCCGTTCCCGGGTCGCACGTCCGACCTGCACCACGAGATCGAGCTCGTGGTCGCGCTCGCCGGAGCAGGCGACGTCTTCGGCTACGCCGCCGGCATCGACCTCACCCGGCGCGACGTGCAGTCGCAGATGAAGAAGGAGGGCAAGCCCTGGGACACGGCCAAGGGCTTCGAACACTCGGCGCCGATCTCGGCGATCGCGAGGGCCGCCGACATCGGGCACCCGGCGCGCGGGCGGATCTGGCTCGAGGTGAACGGCAGGACGCGGCAGGACGGCGACATCGCCGAGATGATCTGGGGCGTGCCGGAGATCCTCGCCGAACTCGCGGCCTGGTTCGAGGTCCAGGCCGGGGACCTGGTGTTCACGGGCACGCCCGCGGGCGTCGGGCCGCTGGTTCCGGGCGACAGGGTGCGCGGCGGCGTCGACGGAGTCGGCACGCTGGAAGTCATGATGGGTGCCGCATGAAGCTCTTTTCCTACTGGCGCAGCTCCGCCGCGTGGCGCGTGCGCATCGCGCTTTCCTGGAAAGGCATTCCGCACGGCACCGTGCCGGTGCACCTCGTGCGCGACGGCGGCCAGCAGCACGGCGAGTCCTACCACGAGGTGAACCCGCAGGAGCGCGTGCCGGCGCTCGAGGACGGCGGCCGCGTGTTCTCGCAGTCGCTCGCGATCATCGAGTACCTCGAGGAGAAGCACCCCGAGCCGCCGCTGCTGCCGGTGGACTTCGCCGGCCGGGCGATCGTGCGGCAGATGGCGCTCGCCGTCGCCTGCGAGATCCACCCGCTGCAGAACCTGCGCGTGCTGGAGTACCTGCGGGGGCCGCTCGCGCAGGGCGACGGGCCGGTCGCGGAATGGGTCCGGCACTGGATCGGGCAGGGCTTCGCGGCGCTCGAGGAGCTCGCGCGCCGGCACGGCGACGGGACCCGTCACCTGTTCGGCGGCGCCGTCTCGATGGCGGATCTCTGCCTCGCGCCGATGATGTACAACGCGCGGCGCTGGCACCTCGACCTGCGGCCGTATCCGGCGCTCGTCGCGATCGACGCGCACCTGATGACGCTGCCGGCCTTCTCGACCACGCGCCCCGAGGCGCAACCGGACGCCGAATGAACGACAAACGCGAGCAGAAGCCGGTCGACCCGATGGCCGGGATCCACTGGGATCTCGACAAGTCCATCAGCTACAGCCAGTACCTGCAGCTCGACAAGGTGCTCGACGCGCAGAAACCGTTGTCCGGGCAGCACGACGAGATGCTGTTCATCATCATCCACCAGGCGAGCGAGCTGTGGATGCGGCTCTGCCTGCACGAGCTCTCCGCGACGCGCGCGCAGATCCGCGCCGACGACCTCGAGCCCGCGTTCAAGATGCTCTCGCGCGTCGCGCGCATCCAGACGCAGCTCATCCAGTCCTGGGACGTGCTCTCCACGATGACGCCTTCGGACTACGGCAGGTTCCGCGACTCGCTCGGGCAGAGCTCGGGCTTCCAGTCCTGGCAGTACCGGCTGCTCGAGTTTCTGCTCGGCAACAAGGAGCCGCGCCTGATCGAGGTGCACGCGCGCGACAAGCGGGCCTACGCGCTGTTGAAGCAGGAGCTGGCGACGGCGTCGATCTATGACGAGTCGATCCGACTGCTCGCGCGGCGCGGCTTCGACATCCCGGCCGAGTGCACGGAGCGGGACTGGACGCAGCCGTACGCCGCGCACCCCGCGGTCGAGGCGGCCTGGCTCGCGGTGTACCGCGACTCCACCGGGCAGTGGGACCTCTACGAGCTGGCGGAGAAGCTGGTCGACCTCGAGTACCGGCTGCAGCAGTGGCGCTTCGCGCACCTGAAGACGGTGGAGCGGATCATCGGGTTCAAGCGGGGGACGGGCGGCTCGAGCGGCGTGGGCTACCTCGAGCACGTGCTCAAGCGGGGATTCTTCCCGGAGCTGATCAGCCTGCGCACTTCCATCTAGTGCGGTCGATCCACTCCGCGTCCGGGTAGTAGGCGAACACGAACTGCCCGTCCTTCAGCACGTCGATCATCCCGCGCGCGACGGCCTCGCGCACCGCGGGGCAGCCGAAGCTGCGCCCGAGCCGGCCCTGCTTCTCCGCGGCCAGCGGGTCCACGTAGGGCGCGCCGTGCATGACGATGGCGCGCGCCAGGGCGGCGTCGTTGATGCCGGGCTCCAGGCCCTCCATGCGCATCGAATAGCCGTTGCGCCCGTAGTAGGTTTCGCCCGTCAGGAACAGGCCGAGGCTGGAGGTGTGGCTGCCCTCGACGTTGGAAAAGACCTTCGCCAGGTTTTCCCCGGAGCCGCGGCCGTGCGCCACGACTTCCTCGTACAGGAGCCGGCTGCTCTCGAGGTCGAAGACCCACAGGCGCGGTTCGGTGGACGGCCGGCTGTAGTCGATGAGCGCGAGGCGGGAAGCGTCGACGCCGAGGCCGGACCGCTGCGCGCAGCGCATCGAGGCGATCGCGAGCGCGACCGCCTCGCGATTCGCCTGCGGCGCAAGCCGGGCGACGACCGAGGCCAGCGTCGTCGTAGGTGTCGTCGGGGTGGAAAGGCCGGCGGCGAGCGCGAGGCCCAGAATCGCTGAATACATCGGCGATCCGCGTTGTCCGGTGGGTGGCCATGATAGTCGACCCGGGGGCCGCCGCGCCAGAAAAGCCCGCTTTTCTGCGAACCGCCTCTCGTCCCGGCGGGCGCGCCCGCCGCCCGCCCCGCACGGGGTCGGCTAGGCGACCCGTACGGGGATCTTCGACGCCTTGATCCTCCGCCCCCACTCGCGCGGCCCGGTCTCGTGCACCGATTCCCCGCGGGCGTCGACCGCGACCGTGACCGGCATGTCCGCGACCTCGAACTCGTAGATCGCCTCCATGCCGAGGTCCGGGAACGCGACGACCCGCGCCTTCCGGATCGCCTTCGAGACGAGGTAGGCCGCCCCGCCCACCGCGATCAGGTACGCGGACCCGTGCCGGCGGATCGAGTCGATCGCGGCGGGCCCGCGCTCGGCCTTGCCGACCATGGCGTAGAGGCCCGTTTTCTCGAGCATCAGGTCGGTGAACTTGTCCATGCGTGTCGCCGTGGTGGGGCCGGCCGGCCCCACCGCCTCGCCGCGCACCGGGTCGACGGGCCCGACGTAGTAGATCACTCGACCGCGCAGGTCGACGGGCAGCGCCTGCCCGGCATTCAGCAGGTCGGCGAGCCGTTTGTGCGCGGCGTCGCGCCCCGTCAGCATCCTGCCGGACAGCAGCAGCGTCTGCCCGGGCTTCCAGCCGCGCACCTCGTCCTGCGTCAGCGCGTCGAGATTCACGCGCCGCGATTCGGCCGACGGCTTCCAGTGCACGTCGGGCCACAGATCCAGCGACGGCGGCTCGAGTGCGGCCGGCCCGCTGCCGTCGAGCACGAAGTGCGCGTGCCGCGTCGCCGCGCAGTTCGGGATCATCGCGACGGGCTTCGACGCCGCGTGGGTCGCGAACGTGCGGATCTTCACGTCGAGCACGGTCGTGAGGCCCCCTAGACCCTGGGCGCCGATGCCGAGCGCGTTGACCTTCTCGTACAGCTCGACGCGCAGTTCCTCGAGCTTCGTCGCCGGGCCGCGCGCGAGCAGCTCGTGCATGTCGATGGGGTCCATCAGCGATTCCTTCGCGAGCACCACGGCCTTGTCGGCCGTGCCGCCGACGCCGATGCCGAGCATGCCCGGCGGGCACCAGCCGGCGCCCATCTTCGGGACCGTCTCGAGCACCCAGTCCACCAGCGAATCGGACGGGTTCAGCATCGCGAGCTTAGACTTGTTCTCCGAACCGCCGCCTTTCGCCGCGACCGTCACCTCGACGGCATCGCCCGCGACCAGCTCGACGTGCACCACGGCCGGCGTGTTGTCGCCGGTGTTCTTCCGGGCGAAGAGCGGGTCCGCGACGATCGAGGCGCGCAGGCGGTTTTCGGCGAGGCCATAGCCGCGCCGCACGCCTTCGTCGACCAGGTCCTGGAGGCTGCGCTTCGTGTCCCAGCGCGCGCCCATTCCCGCCTTCACGAACACGTTGACGATGCCGGTGTCCTGGCAGAGGGGCCGGTGACCCTCGGCGCACATTCGCGAGTTGGTCAGGATCTGCGCGATCGCGTCCTTCGCGGCCGGCGACTGCTCGCGCGCATACGCGCGGCCGAGGTGCGCGATGTAGTCCGCGGGGTGGTAGTAGGAGATGAACTGCAGCGCGTCGGCGACGCTCTGGATGAAGTCCGGCTCGCGGATCACGGGGCCCACGCCCCATGATATCACCGGATGAAGGCGCTCCCGCGCGTCAGGAAGGTGTAGTCGCCCTCGATCGCCATGAACGCGATCAGCACCAGCAGGCACAGCGGCGGCAGAAGGATCGCGAGCTTCAGCGCGAGCCGCTCCCAGGCCATGTGCATGAAGATCGCGACGATCAGGCCCGCCTTCAGGATCATGAAGATCAGGATCAGCGACCAGCGCAGCATGCCCTTCAGGTGGAAGTAGTCCACCATGTACGAGAACGCGGAGAGCACGAACAGCAGCACCCAGATCCACAGGTAGATGGTCAGCGGATGCTGCTGGTGGCCCTCGGTCGATTGCACGGCGTGGTTCATGCCGGTCACCACAGGTAGAAGAAGGCGAAGATGAACACCCAGACGAGGTCGACGAAGTGCCAGTACAGGCCCGCGACCTCGACCGTCTCGTAGGAGCCCTTCCGGTCGTAGAAGCCGGAGGAAACGCGCTTCGCCGTGACCAGTAGATAGACGACGCCCGCGCTGACGTGCAGGCCGTGGAAGCCGGTAATCATGAAGAAGGCCGAGCCGAACTGCGGCGCGCCCCAGGGATTCTCCCAGGGCCGCACGCCCTCCGAGATGAGCTTGGTCCACTCGAAGGCCTGCATGCCGACGAAGGTCGCCCCCAGCGCGGCGGTCGCCGCGAGGAACAGTACGGTGTTCTTGCGGTCGCGCCGATAGCCGTAGTTCACGGCCAGCGCCATCGTGCCGCTCGAGGTGATCAGCACGAAGGTCATGATCGCGATCAGGATCATCGGGATGTCGCGGCCGAACAGGTGCAGCGCGAACACCTCGCTCGGGTTCGGCCAGGGCTCCATCGTCGACATCCGGACGTGCATGTAGCCGGTCAGGAAGCTGGTGAAGATGAAGGTGTCCGAGAGCAGGAAGATCCACATCATCGCCTTGCCCCAGGGCACCTGGAACGACTGCCGGTCGGCGGCGAAGTCGGAGACGACCTGCTTCAGCGGGGGCAAGGCGGCGGCTGGGGCGTCATGGGCCATGGGCTTCGCGTCCTCTCACAGGAACAGCAGCACGCCGAACACGGCGAGCCAGACGAGCAGCAGGAAGTGCCAGTAGGTGGCGCAGAGCGACAGGCTCTGGCGCAGGTCGATCAGCTCCGCGCCGCCGGCGAAACGCAGGCTGGCGCGGCCGAGCACGACCAGTCCGCCGAGCAGGTGCAGGCCGTGCACGACCGTCAGCACGTAGAAGAACGCGACGGCCGGGCTGCCCTGCACGAAGTAGAGCGAAGGCCCGACCGCCCGCCAGGCGAGCACCTGGCCCGCCAGGAAGCCGACCGACAGCGCGCCGGCCGCGAGCAGCGCCGCGCGCGCGAACTCGCGCCGGCCGTCCGCGGCCGCGTTGGCGGCGAACTGCAGCGCGAGGCTGGCGGCGAGCAGCACGCCGGTGTTGAACCACAGGATGTTCGGGATGGTGAGGTGGCACCAGCCGACGCTGTGGTGCATGCGCATCGAGTAGGCGGTGAGGAACAGGCTGAAGAGGGAGGTGACGACCGCCATGAAGACCCAGAGTCCGATGCGCTGCGGCGACGCCCGCAGGACGCCGATGTCGCCTTCCCCGCCGCGGTCCTGCCACGGCTTCGCCGTCAGCCGGCTGGCGACCGCGAACCAGACCGCGATGCCGACCAGCAGGGCGACGACGATTGCGGTGTTGCTCACGCGACCGGCCCCTCAGCCGTGGTGACCCGTGCCAGTGGCGTGGCGCGCGTCCACCGGCACGTTCTGCGGCGTGAAGTCGTCGGGCGCGCCGGGCACGCTGTAGTCGTAGGCCCAGCGGTGCACTTCCGGCAGCCGCGGGCCCCAGTTGCCGTGCTTCGGCGGCGTGTCCGGCGTCTGCCACTCGAGCGTCGTCGCCTTCCAGGGATTCGGCGGCGCTTTCTCGCCTTTCCACAGGCTCACGATCATGTTGTAGAGGAAGATGACGACCGAGGCGGCGACCACCAGCGCCGCGATCGTGATCGCCGCGTTGATCGTGTGCACGGAATCGGGCAGGAACTCCGTTTCGCCGAGCGCGTAGTAGCGGCGCGGGACGCCGAGGATGCCCAGGTAGTGCATCGGCAGGTAGATGGCGTAGGTGCCGAGGAAGGTCAGCCAGAAGTGGATCCGGCCGAGCCGGTCGTTCCACATGCGGCCCGTGATCTTCGGGTACCAGTGGTAGATCGCGCCGAACACGACGAGGATCGGCGATACGCCCATGACCATGTGGAAGTGCCCGACCACGAAGTAGGTGTCGGACAGCGGCAGGTCCACGGTCACGTTGCCGAGGAAGAGGCCCGTGAGCCCGCCGTGGATGAACGTGAAGATGAAGCCGATCGCGAACAGCATCGGCACGGTCAGGTGGATGTCGCCCTTCCAGAGGGTCAGCACCCAGTTGTAGACCTTGATCGCGGTCGGGATCGCGATGATCAGCGTGGTGGTCGCGAAGAAGAACCCGAAGTAGGGGTTCATGCCGGACACGTACATGTGGTGCGCCCACACGACGAACGACAGGCCGCCGATCGCTAGGATCGCCCAGACCATCATGCGGTAGCCGAAGATGTTCTTGCGCGCGTGGGTCGAGAGCAGGTCGGAGACGATGCCGAAGGCGGGCAGGGCGACGATGTAGACCTCGGGATGCCCGAAGAACCAGAACAGGTGCTGGAACAGCAGGGGACTGCCGCCGTCATGCCCGGGGTTCGCGCCCATCGAGCTGATCGCCGGCATGAAGAAGCTGGTCCCGAGCGTGCCGTCGAGCGTCATCATGATCGCGGAGACGAACAGCGCCGGGAACGCGAGCAGGCCGAGGATCGTCGCCATGAAGATGCCCCAGACCGAGAGCGGCATGCGCATGAGCGTCATGCCCCTGCAGCGGGCCTGCAGGACCGTCGTGACGTAGTTGAGGCCGCCCATCGTGAAGGCGACGATGAAGATGCCGAGCGAGACGAGCATCAGGATGATGCCCCAGCCGGCGCCCGGCGTGCCCGGCAGCACCGCCTGCGGCGGGTAGAGCGTCCAGCCCGCGCCGGTCGGCCCGCCCGGGACGAAGAAGCTCGCGAGCAGGACGATCACCGCGAGCAGGTACACCCAGAAGCTGAGCATGTTCATGTACGGGAACACCATGTCCCGGGATCCGCACATGAGCGGGATGAGGTAGTTGCCGAAGCCGCCGAGGAACAGGGCGGTCAGCAGGTAGATCACCATGATCATGCCGTGCATGGTGATGAACTGGTAATACTGGCTCGGGTCAACGAAGTGGAAGGTGTCCGGGAAGCCGAGCTGCAGCCGCATCAGCGCCGAGAGCACGAGCGCGACCAGCCCGACGAAGATCGCGACGATCGAGTACTGGATCGCGATGACCTTGTGGTCCTGGCTCCAGACGTACTTCTCGATGAACGTGTGGGGGTCGTGGACCGGCACGTCCCGGTCGGCGATTGCGACGTAGGCCATCAGTCCTTCCTCGCCGTGCGGACCGGCTGCGGATCGAGCGTGTTGATGTAGGCGACGACGTCGTTGATGGAGCGCTCGTTCTTGAGCGCGTCGGCGAAGGTGGCCATCTGCCAGCCGTAGAAGTCCTGGCGGTGCGTTCCGCGCACGCCGTGCTGGAAGTTCTGCAGCTGCCGGACCAGGTACCAGTCCGACATGTGCGCGAGCCGCGGCGCATTGAGCGCCCAGATGCCCTGGCCCTGGCCGCCGTGGCATGAGGCGCAGGTGCCGTAAAGCCGCCGGCCGCGGTCGGCGTCCCCGGAAACCGTCGCCTGACGGCCCTGGCCCGGCAGCGCCTCGAGATAGGCCGCGACGTTCCGGATCGCGGCGTCGTCGGCGAGCATCGCGGCGAACGGCTTCATCTGCGCGCCGTAGGTGTCGCGCTCGTGCGTGCCGCGCAGTCCGTCGCGGAAGGCGTGGAGCTGGCGCCGGATGTACCAGCCCTCCTGGCCCGCGAGTCGCGGCGCATTGAGCGCCGGGTTGCCCTCGCCGCCGGCGCCGTGGCACGCGGCGCAGACGGCGTACTGCGCCGCGCCGGCATGCGGGTCGGCGTCGGCGAGCGTCTGCGTGCTGGCGAAGGTCGGCAACGCGGCGAGCCAGGCGTCGAACTCCTCCTGCGGCGTGACGACGACCCGCCCGCGCATCGCGAAGTGGCCGACGCCGCAGAGTTCCTCGCACAGGATCTCGTACGAGCCCGGCACCGTCGGCGTGAGCCACAGGTGCGTGATCATCCCGGGCACGAGATCCATCTTCACCCGGAACTGCGTGACCGTGAAGTTGTGCAGCACGTCCTTGGAGCGCAGCAGCACCTTCACCGGCCGGTCGACGGGCAGGCGCAGCTCCGGGGACGCGACCAGCACGTCGTCGCGGCCCGCGGGGTCCTCGGGATCCAGGCCGAACGGGTTCGCCGGCGTGATGAGGGTCGCGTCGCTGTGGCCGAGTTCGCCGTCAGCGCCCGGGAAGCGGTAGCTCCAGTGCCACTGCTGCCCGAGCGCCTCGACGACCGCCGCGTCGTCGGGCACGTCCACGAACTTGCCCCAGACGAAGAGCCCCGGTGCCAGCATCGCGGCGACGCCCACGGAGGTGACGGCGGTCAGCCACCACTCGAGCTTCTTGTTCTCCGGGTCGTAGTCCGCCTTGTGGTCCTTGCGGTGCCGGTACTTCCAGACGACCCAGGCCAGGAAGAGATTCACGACCACGAACACGACGCCCGTGACCCAGAAGGTCAGGATGACGGTGTCGTCCATCGTGGCCCAGTTCGACGCGATGGGCGTGAACCACCAGGGACTCGCGAAGTGGAATATCAGGGAGCCGATGACGAGGAGGACGAGGACTACTGCGATCGCCATCGGGGAGCCCCCTTGTTACGCGCGTACCCGATCGCCGGTTGTCCGGCGCCGCCTCACGGTCGTGAACGGGTTGACGAAATGGCTGTCGACGCCCGCGAACTCGGCCTCGGGATGGCGCCGGCTCATCATGTGCCGCACGACCGACTCCTGGTCGCGCCGCGCGTAGATCAGGATCAGGTACTTGCCGGCCTCGATGTCGTCGTGGAAGCGCTCGAGCTTCTTGTTCTCCTTCTCGACGCCGATCAGCCCGCCTTCCCAGGCGCCGAACAGCGTCGCCACGCCGCACAGCGCGACGTAGACGAACCACGGGATGTTCTCGAACGGACCGAAGTGGTCGAGCATGATGCAGCCGACCACGCCCGCGAACAGGCCGATCGCGGCGCCGAGGAAGCCTTCGCGGACGAAATCGAGCGTCTCGAGATAGTTGCCGGCGTGGATGTGCCGCTTCTTGAGGCCGGACTCGTCCTTCGCGATGACGTGGACGAAGAAGTCGTCGATGCCCACGTCATGCAGGTCGTCCGCGACCCGCGCGGTACTGTCGAGTTCCGGCGCGACGTAATAGAGACACTTCATCCCTACCCCCCACGTCTGCCGGCCGAGTCTAGCGCATACCGGAAGCCCGGACACAAGCCCGTGGGCTTGTCGCAATGCAAAATCCGTCCTACGCGGCGGTCAGCCAGTTGAGCGCCTCGGCCTCCTGCGTGAACACCCGCGCGTCGGCGCCCCGGTTGCGGGCCACGATCTCGCCGAACCGGTCCGGGTGGATCATCGGCTCGTGCCCCACCAGGGCAAGGCGGACGCGCGGCCTCTGCTCGAGGTGCAGCGCCGCGACCCTGACGCCCATGTCGAAGCGGTCGAGGAGGGTCGGCACGCTGCCGGTGATGCCGCGCACGTCGACCAGCACGCTCCTGCGGGAGGCGGCGGCGGCCTCCCGGAACGCCTGGTCGCCCACCCGCAAGGCCTCCGCGCGCGAGTACCTGCCCGTGCACCGCAACTCGACGTAGTCCGCGTGCACGAGCACCTCGACCTTGAGGCGGAAGAAGCTTCTGATCATCCGCCCGCCGACCACAGCCAGCCGAACGCCCCGCCGGTCAGCAGGCCGTAGATCAGCCCGTCGAGCGTCAGTTTGGCCGTCGTCGACCAGGGGCGGTGGTACCAGATTGACTGAGGCCAGCACCCGGCGGCGTAGGCGATGAACGCGGTCGTTCCGGCGACGCGGAACACCGCCAGGTAGGACGCGTCCGCGGCGAGGGCGGCGCCGGTCACGTAGGCGACCAGCATCGAGACGACGACGATGCAGATGAACCACTGCACGAGCGGCCGCGCCATGGACATCGGCCCGCTCGGGATCACGGTCATGATGAGGACCGGGCCGCGCGTCAGCTTCTCGATGAAAGCGGGCGAGCTGCACTCCTTCATGCTCTGCATCCGCGGCAGCATGTACTCGCCGGGCTTGAGCCCGAATGGCCGCAGCGCGTCCTGCATGCGGTCCCCGTCGGGCGGCGCGGGCAGCTCGCTGCGGTGCCACAGGGGCGCCATGTGGATGATCGAGCTCGCGACGAAGACGAGCACGGCGGAGACGAGGATCGGCAGCCAGAGGGCTGCAATGGCGGTCATGACGGGCTCCTTGGCGTGTCGAGGTGGTGGCCCTTGCGCCCGCCGCGGACCAGGGCACCCTCGCCGAGCGCGCTCTCGATCATGACGCGGGCCATGTCGGCGGAGCGGCGCACGAGCGCCGCCGCCCCGTCGTGGAGGAACTTCGAGTCGCGCACGTGCTGCTCGTTGTTCTCCATGTCCTCCGCGCTCCAGCCCCGGGTGTGCGCGATGAAGGGGAACTGCGGGAACTGGCAGCCGAGTTCGGCGAAGAACGTAAGCACCTGGCCGACGACCGCCTGCACGTTGTCCTGGCCGCCGGTGACGATCAGCGAGACCACCTTGTTGCGCAGCAGGTGCCGGTTCGCGGTCGTTTCCTGGTTCTGGATGCAGTTCATGCGCTCGATCATCTTGTAGTAAAGGCTGCTCGCGCCGCCCCAGCGGATCGGCGTCGCGATGACGATGACGTCGGCCCAGTGCACGACGCCCTCGTACACCTGGTCCATCTGGTCCTTCGAGTCCATCTCCGTGATCGAGCAGGGCCAGGTGCAGGCGCGCGCGGATTTCGAATAGAAGCCCTCGCAGGCGCGGAAGGCGAGGTCGCGGACCCTGATCACCCGCGACTCGCACTCGCAGTCGCCGCGCTCGCGCGCGTTGGCGAGCGCGTGCAGCAGCAGGTCCTCCGACGTGCTGTAGCGCGGCCGGCCGCGGGTCATCGTCGTCGTGGAAAGACCGAGGATGCGGATCGGCCCGGGCTCGCGAACGGGCGTGCGCGCGAGCGGGTGCGGCTGCTTCGGAAGGTGGCCGCGCTTCGTCACCGCCGCCGCCGACACGAGCACGCGCCCGTTCTCGACCTTCACCGCGTGGGACGGCACGCGGTCCGCCTCGTACCCCGGCTCGCCTTCGCCCGTCCGCCAGTGGAATTTGTAGTAATGCCACGGGCAGGTGACGAAATCACCCTCCAGCGTGCCCTGGCCGAGCGGCCCGCCCACGTGGTTGCAGAGGCCGGAGATGGCGCCGAACTCGCCGTCGCGGCAGGTGAGCGCGATTCGCTTCGCGCCGACGCGCACCTCCTGCACGGGCCTCGCAGCGAGTTCCTCGCTCGCGCCGACGTCGATCCAGCCGTCGGTCGTCAACGGCCCTGGCCGCGATAGAGCCAGGCGACCGCGACGCCGAGGATCAGCGTCAGGATCGTGTCGTACGCGATCTGCCTCACCGCGAGCACGCCCGGTGTCGGCTGAACGACGTAATAGATGATGTAGATCGGCACGAAGAGGACCGCCACGGCGAGGCCGAAGCGCAGGCCCTGGCCGAGCCACGGCTTGTTCTCGACGCCGCGCGCATAAATCCAGGTGAACGCGCCGGCCATGAGGACGTGCGCGAGGATCATCAGGTGCATCAGCTGCTGGGCCTCGGCCTCGGGGCGCATCAGGCCCGTCGCCAGGTACTCGTCGGCGAGCAGCATGCCGTGGATCACGATTCCGCCGGCCATGTACAGGACGAACAGGACCAGCCACGCAACGAGAAATTTCTTGTTCATGTCGGATACCCCCTGGTCGCGAATCTTACGCCTCGTCGCGGGCTCCGATCAGCACCGACGTCATCGAGACCGATCCGGGCACGGCGACGTTGAAAAACCCGGTCTCTTCGCCGTCTTGTTGCAGTGCAACCGCATAGAGGAGCGGCAGGTAGTGCTCGGGCGTCGGCACGGGCAGCCGGGCCTCGGGCCGTTCCGGGTAGGCGGCGAGCGCGTCGTGGCGGCGGCCGGCGATCATGTCGCGGATCGCGGCATCGGCCTCGAGCGCCCAGCCGAGGGGCTTCGGGTCGCGGAAATCGAAGAGCCGCAGGTTGTGCACGATGTTGCCGCTGCCGAGCACCAGCACGCCTTCATCGCGCAGCGGCGCGAGCTGGCGCGCCAGCGCGAGGTGGTGCGCGCCGTCCCGGCCCGTGTCGATGCCGAGCTGCACGACCGGTATGTCCGCCCGGGGATACATCGCGACCAGCACGCTCCAGGCGCCGTGGTCCAGTCCCCGGCCCGGGTCGAGCCGCACGCGCTCGCTCGTCACGAGCGCCGCGACGCGCGCCGCGAGCCCGGGATCGCCGGGCGCCGGGTAGCGCACGTCGAACAGCGCTTTCGGGAACCCGTAGAAGTCGTGGATCGTCTCCGGGACGGCGGCCGCCGTGACGGCCGCGCCGTGCGTCTCCCAGTGCGCGGACACGCAGAGGATGGCCTTCGGCCGCGGCAGGCGTCTCGCCGCCGCGGCCCAGCCGAGGTGGAAGTCGTTGCGCTCGATGGCGTTCATCGGGTTGCCGTGGCCGACGAACAGGACGGGCATCTTCATGGGTCGTGCTTCCGCTCGATCAGGTCCCACTTGTTGCCGTAGAGGTCCAGGAACACGACGACCGTGCCGTACGCCTCGTGTCTCGGCTCCTCGGTGAAGCGGACTCCCTCCGCCTGCAGGCGCGCGTGGTCGCGCGCGAAGTCGTCGGTCTCGAGGAACAGGAACACGCGCCCGCCGGACTGGTTGCCGACCGCGCGCTCCTGCTCGGGCGTTGCCGCGCGCGCCAGCAGCAGCGCCGCGCCGCCGTCGCCGGCGGGCCCGACGCGGACCCAGCGCTTGCCGCCCTCGCGCGGGCTGTCCTCGAGCAACTCGAAGCCGAGCGCGCGCGTGAAGAAGCGGATTGCCTCGTCATAGTCGCGGACGAGGAGGGCCATCTGCGTGATGCGGCGGTTCATCTTTGCGCGAGCGCGAGCCGCAGGCCGAGCGCGACCAGCACGGTGCCGCAGATCGCGTCCATGCAGCGCCGCAGCGTCGGGCGCAGGAAGAACCGGCGCGAACGGTCCACGCCCCAGGCGACGAATCCGAGCCACAGGATTCCCTCGGCGAAGTGGATCGCGGTCAGCAGCAGGGACTTGGCGAGCACGGCGTCGGCGGGGGAAATGAACTGCGGCAGCAGCGCAAGGTAGAACACGATGACCTTGGGATTCAGCAGGTTGGTGAGGAAGCCCTCGCGGAACGAGCGGACCGCGGGCACCCGACCGGTTCCGGACGCGCCGGCCGGCTCCGCGCCGGCGGTGTCCCGGGCCGCCGAACGCAGCGACTGGATCCCGAGCCAGGCGAGGTAGGCGGCGCCCGCGACCTTGAGGGCCAGGAACCCCGTCGCCGAGTGCGCGAGGATCGCGGAGACCCCGAGCGCGGACAGCAGCGCGTGCACGAAGAGGCCCGAGCAGATGCCGGCCACGGTTGCCCAGCCATCGACGCGCCCGCCGCGCAGCGTATTGCGCACGACGAGGAAGGTGTCCGCACCGGGCGAGATCGTCATCAGCGCCGCCACGATCGCGAAGGCCAGCACCTGCGGGTCGAGGAGGGTCACGGGAGGTTCCTGCGGAAGCAGCCGATCACGTGGTCGTTGACGATCCCGACGGCCTGCATGAACGCATAGCAGATCGTCGTGCCGACGAAGCGGAAGCCGCGCCGCTTCAGGTCCCTGCTGAGCGCATCGGACAGTTCCGTGCGCGCGGGCAGCTCCTTCGAAGTGCGGAATCGGCCGCGGACCGGCTTGCCGCCCGTGAAATCCCACAGGTACCGGTCGAAGCTGCCGAACTCGCGCTGCACGGCGAGGAAGGCCGCCGCGTTCGTCACGGTGCTCTCGATCTTGAGCCGGTTGCGGACGATGCCCGCGTCCTGCATCAGCCGCGCGCGCCGGGCGGCGTTGAAGCGCGCCACCCTGGCCGGGTCGAAACCGGCAAAGGCGCGGCGGTAGCCCTCGCGCTTGATCAGGATCGTCTCCCAGCTGAGACCGGCCTGGGCGCCCTCGAGCGTCATGAACTCGAACAGCAGCCGGTCGTCGTGCACCGGCACGCCCCACTCGCGGTCGTGGTAGTCGATCATCGCGGGCGACCGCGCCCATCCGCAGCGCTTCATGGGTCGTTCACGAACAGGCGCAGCTCCTCCGCGTTGAAGGCGATCATGCGGTCGAAGCGGAAGCCGAGCTTGCCGAGCAGGCGCATCGAGGGCTCGTTGTCCCTGGTCGTGATGGCGAGGATGCGCCCGAGCCCGAGCGTACCGCGCGCGTGGCCCATGACCGCGCGGGCCGACTCGAGCGCGTACCCCTGCGACCAGTACTCCGGGAAGAACGAGAAGCCGATGTCCGGCTCCGGAAGCGCTTCGCGCTTGAGCACGCCGCACATGCCGACGCCGGCGCCGTCCGCCTTGCGAACCACGCGCATCAGCCCGTAGCCGTCGCGCGCGTAGCCGGCGACCGGGCCGTCCGCGATGTAGCGCCGCGCGTCTTCGAGCGTGCGCACGCCGCGATCGCCGATGTAGCGCAGGAAGGCGGGTTCGTTGACCAGTCGCAGGACGAACCCGGCGTCGTCCGCGGTGATCTCGCGGAGCAGCAGGCGCTCCGTCTCCAGCACGGTCACTGGTGCAACGCCCAGAACGGGAGCACGGACCGGTCGACGAAGGACATCCTCCGGTAGACGCCGATCGCCCGGGCATTGTCCGCGTAGACGTGCAGGAATGGCGTGAACCCCCGGGCGAAAGCCGAATTGCAGAGGATGCCGAGCAGGCGCTGCGCGTAACCCCGGCTCGTGTAGTCCGGGTGGGTGCAGACGGCGGACAGTTCCTGGTAGCCGTCGAGGCGCATCCGCTCGCCGGCCATCGCGGCGAGCCGCGTCCCGTGGTAGATGCCGATGTAGCTGCCCATCTCGAGCGTGCGCGCGCGGAAGAAGCCCGGGAACACCAGGTCGGTCAGGCCGATCATGTCCGCCACCTGTCCCGGTCCCATGTCCGTCACCGGCGGGCCCGGCACTTCCGGCGCGCGCGCGTTGCAGACCATCTGCAGGACCGGCTTCTTCGGTTCCAGCCGCCAGCCCGGCGGGGGCTCCGGCGCGACCCCGACGATGAATACCGATTCGGAGTCGTCGACCAGGCTCGCGAGCTGGTCGGCCGCGCGCGAGGATGGCTCGGCGACGGCGGCGAACGGCACGATGGCCGCGGGGTAGCGGGCCGCCCCGTCGGCGGTGAGCGCGAGCCCCGCGTGCTGCGTGGCGAGTGAATGCCAGACGGGATTGTCGAGCACGTGCGCCGCCACGGGTCGTGCCTCAGGCCGCGATGCCGAAAGCGCGCCCGATCGCGGCCGTGAGCGCCATCGCAATGGCGCCCCAGAATGTCACGCGCAGCGTCCCCTTGACGACATTCGAGCGGCCGATGCGCGCGGCGATGCCGCCCAGGACCGCCAGAAAGGCGAGCGAGAGCGCGGCGACGGCCTCGGGCGCGGCGTCGGGCGGCGACAGGACGGCCGCCGCGAGCGGCAGGATCGCGCCGCCTGCGAATGCCGCCGCCGAGGAGAGCGCGGCCTGGATCGGACGCGCGCGCATCGGCTCGGAGATGCCGAGCTCGTCGCGGGCATGGGCGCCGAGCGCGTCCTTCGCCGCAAGCTGTTTCGCGACTTCCGAGGCGAGCCGCGGGTCGAGGCCGCGGCCGACGTAGATCGCGGCGAGCTCGCGGTGCTCGGCCTCCGGGTCCTCCTCGAGCTCGCGGCGCTCGCGCGCGAGGTCCGCGTGCTCGGCGTCGGCCTGCGAACTCACCGAGACGTACTCGCCGGCCGCCATGGACATCGCGCCGGCGACGAGCCCGGCGAGGCCGGCCGTGAAGATCGCCGCCTGGGACCCGCCCGCGGCGGCGACGCCGATCAGCAGGCTCGAGGTAGAGATGATCCCGTCATTCGCGCCGAGGACGGCCGCGCGAAGCCAGCCGATCCGGCCGGACCCGTGGTACTCCCTCATTTCTGGTTGACGGCATACCGCCCGGGGCCGATCAGGGCGAGCGCGATCGCGGAGAAGAAGAACATGTACTGCACTTCCAGCACGAGCGCGCCCTGTTCGTTGAATGCGAGCAGCTCGGCGCCGTGCGCGAGCCCGAGCGCGAACAGCATGTTGACCGCGATCAGCCAGGCGCCGACGCGCGAGTACCAGCCGGCGATGACCGCGAGCGGCGCCAGGACCTCGCCGACGTAGACGCCGTACTTGAAGAACACGGGAAGGCCCGCGTTCGCCAGCATGCCGTCCAGCCAGCCGATGCCGTTCCGGAGCTTGCTGATGCCGTGCAGCAGGATCAGCACGCCGAGCGTGACGCGCAGGATGAGCTTGCCGGTGCTTTCGTTCATGGTTGGGTTCCTATTTGCGACGACCGAAGACAAGCAGCAGGGCTCCGGCGGCGATGGCGCCGATCGAGAGCCATTGCGGCACGGCGACCGTCTCCCGGTCCTTGATGGAGAGCTCGATGCCGGCGATCTCCGCCTCGTGCTTCTCCTCCGTGTAGCTGAACTTGCCGCGCGCGAGACCGAACGCGCCGAGCGCGATCAGCACGACGGCGACGATTGTCATGACCTTGCTGTTCATGTCCTGGCTGCTCCTTCGTGATGCTGCTCGGCGGGGGTGAGCGCCTTGACGTCGGCGACGATCATCGTGCCCGTGCCCTCGTTCGTGAAAACCTCGGCGAGCACGCTGTCGCGTGCGGCGTAGGAGATGACGTGCACGCGGCGCACGCCGCCGCGGATCGCCGACTCGATCGCCGACGCCTTCGGCAGCATGCCGCCCGCCAGGCTTCCGGACTGCTCCAGGCGCCTGAGGCCGGCGAGGTCGGTGTACGACACCAGCGAGCGCGGGTCGTCGACGCGCTCGAGGATGCCCGGCGCGCCGGTGCAGAGGATCAGCTTCTCCGCGCCGAGCGCGGCCCCGACCGCCGCGGCGACGGTGTCGGCGTTGATGTTGAGCACCGTCCCGGCGTCGTCGGCCGACAGCGGGCTGACGACCGGCATCAGGCCGGCGTCGAGCTCCTTGCGGATCACCGAGGGATCGATCGACACGATGTCGCCGACGAAGCCGTAGTCCACCGACTCGCCGTCCACGTTCACCGGCGGGCGGCGGTTGGCGCGCACCAGGCCCGCATCCACGCCCGACAGGCCGACGGCATCGATGCCGAGCTCGCGGCAGGTGGCGAGGATGCGGGTGTTGATCAGGCCGTTGAGGACCATCGTCGTCGCGTCGATCGAACGGCCGTCGGTCACCCGCCGTCCCCGGACCATGCGCGGCTCGATGCCGAGCGAGCGCTGCATCTCGTCCAGCTGCGGGCCGCCGCCATGCACGAGCACGACGCGGATGCCGAGGTGGTGCAGGATCGCGATCTGCTCGACGAGCGAACGCGTGCCCGCGGCGTCGCCGAAGATGGCGCCGCCTGCCTTGATGACGAAGGTCTTGCCCTTGTAGAGGCGGATGTAGGGCGCGGCGCCGCGGAGCGCGGCGATGACCGCCGACTGGTCGATGCGATGGTTCATGTCCACCCTGGCGCCGGTGCTGTCAAACCGTCCGTCTCCGCGAAGCCGAGGAGGCGGTTCATCCACTGGACGGCGCCGCCGGCGGCGCCCTTGACCAGGTTGTCGATGACCGACATGACGGCGATCGTACGCCCGTCCGTCGCCGCCGACAGGTGAGCATAATTGCTGGCGACCACGTTTTTCATCCTCGGCGGCGCGTCGAGCACGCGCACGAAGGGCTTCCCGGCGTAGAAGTCGCGCAGCGCCGCCGTCGCGGCGGGCGTGTCCATCGGCTTCGCGAGCCGGGCCTGGACGGTGGCATGGATGCCGCGCGCGAAGGGGCCCGAGTGCGGCACGAAGGCGACTTCGCCCTCGCCCCCGGCGGCCGAGCGCGCGAGCGCGCGGATCTCCGCGCCGTGACGGTGCGCGAGCGCGTTGTAGGCGTAGAGGTCGGCATGGCGCAGCGGGTGGTGCGTGCCGGACACGGGGCCGCGGCCGGCGCCGGTGCTGCCGGTGACCGCGGAGACGAAGACCGGGCCGTCAGCCAGCCCGAGCTTCAGCAGCGGCACGACCGCGAGCAGCGTGGCGGTCACGAAACAGCCCGGATGGGCGACGTGCGGCGTCGGCGCGCGCTCGAGGTGTTCCGGCACGGCGCAGGCGAACTCCCGCGCCCGCGCGGGCGCGCCGTGCGGGTGGCCGTAGACGCGCTCGTACTCCGCGAGGTCGGCGAAGCGGAAATCGGCCGAGATGTCGACGACCGAGGGGCGGGCGCCCGCGGCGGCGGCGGCGGCGAGCAGGCCGTCGATGAGCCGGTGCGAAACGCCGTGCGGCGCGGCGGCGAGCACGGCGCTGCGGGCATTGCGCGCCGCCACGCCGGTCGCTTCGGCCAGGGAAACGTAGCGAAGGTCGCCGCAGGCGTCGGCGAGGTGCGGAAAAGCGGCGGCCACCGGCTCCCCGGGCTGGCTGTCGGAAGCCATCGCGGCGAGCTGAAGCCGCGGGTGGCCGAGCACGAGGCGCAGCAGCTCGCCGGCGACGTAACCGGTCCCGCCGAGGATGATCGCCGGCACGCGCTCGCTCACGCCTCGCCCTCGATCTCGCCGGAACGGGCGCGCTTCTCGAGCCCGGTCGCGGCGATCACGCAGTCGCCGAGCGCGGCGCCGTTCGTCATCGCGTTGAAGGCGGGCACCTGCAGCTGCTCGCGGATGATGTCGACGCCCACCGAGTTGTCCGTCGCGGGCCCGGTGACGGCCGCCGGCTCGATGCCGAAGCGCTCGCGCAGCAGCCTGACGCCGCCCCAGGCGGCGACCGGGTCGTTGGCCGAGAGGACCACGGCGGTGAGCGCGGCGCGGATGTCGGGCGCATCGAGGATGGCCTCGACGCCGTAGGCGCCGAGGATGCCGTCGCCGAGCTCGAAGACGATGACGTCGGGCCGGCGCGCGGCCATCTCCGTCAGCATCGAACGCGTGAGCGCGGGTCCGGTGGCGGGCGTGGTCGTGACGATCCCGAAGTCGGTGAAGATCGCCGTGTGCCGCGCGCCCGAGTCTTCCATCGCCAGGATGTCGCGCCTGAGCGAGACGCCGGTCGCCTTGAAGGCGTCGACCACGAGCCCGCGGTGGCGCATGCGCGAGATCATCGCGCAGGCGGCCGCGGTCTTGCCGGCTTCCATGCAGCTGCCCGCGAGCGCGACCACCGGCACGCCGGCGGTGTCGAGCCGGGCCTCGCGATCGAGCTTGCGCATGCCGACGCGCGCCGGCACGCCGATGCGCTCGCCGAGGTAGGGGAAGTGCAGCACCGTCCCGAGCACGCGGCAGTCGAACGGGCGGCCCTTGGAGGGGTTGGCCGAATCGCAGATGCCGAGCACGCCGCCGATGTTCAGCATCTGGATGACGTCGCCGGGCTCGAGCTTCTCGGGCAGGTGGCCCGAGTACCCGAACAGCGCCTTGCGGTGGCCCAGGGCGCCGACGACCACGTTGCCGCGCGACACGTTCGCCATGCGCCCGCTGGTCAGCTCGAGCGTGTTGTACTGGGACTTGTTCGTCAGGATCTCGACCGCCAGGACGATGCCTTCCTCGCAGGGAATCTCGCTCGAGATGCGCAGCTCGTGCGAGAGCGCGCAGGCCTGGGTCACGGACGCGATCTTGTCGACGATGACGGTCTTCATCATTTCTCGATCCGGTACTCGATGTCGGCCGCGGACTCCCGGCCGGACTCCGCGGATATCACCCACTGGTCGCCGATGGTGTAGCGCATCTTCAGCGTGTTGATCTCGTCGACCAGGGATATACCGTAGCTGACGTACAGCCGTGGCGACAGGTATTTCCCGAGCACGAGCTCGCTGCCTTCTTCGTCGTCCTCGATCAGCCCGACGTCGTCCAGGCCCACGTACTTGCCGAGCTGGCCCGCGAGGATGGCGCCGCCGCGTTCCGTGGCGGAGAGTCCGCCGTCCGCCGCGCCGGAATCGCCCTGGATGTTCGAGCGGCCGACGATCAGCATCGAGGCGATCTGGGCCTGCGGCAGGCTCGGCTCCGAGAACAGCGTCAGCTGCGGCCGGCGCAGGGGCCCGCGGGCGATGACGCCCACGGTGTAGCCGGGCAGCTCGCGCGTCGCGCGCAGGTCGACCGCGGGGTCCGTGACGGGCCCGCCGGTGAAGAGCAGCCGCCCGCGCTCCACGCCCAGCTCGCGCCCGTAGGCGCGGTAGACGCCCTGCGCGACCTCGAATTCGCCGGTGGCCGTGGTGGCGCCCTGGGGCTGCATGCGTGCACGGACCGCGCCGCTGATGGCGGCGGACAGCCCGAAGGCGCGGACCTGGACCTTGTCGCCCATCGACAGTCGGATGTCGCTGGTGACCGCGAAACGCCCCCCGGCGCCGGGCCCGGCCTCGGGCTGCAGGATGCGCTCGTCCGCCGACACCAGCACGGCGCCGGCCGTGTCGGCCGGCTGGATGCAGGCCTCGGGCACGACGACCTCGCCGGTGACCGCGATGCGGCGGCCGTCGAGCTGGAATCGCAGGTCGGGCGAGGCGTAGATGCGCGCTTCCGGCACGTTGGCGAGCAGCAGGCGCTCGCCCGTGAGCGCGAGCTCGCCGTGCAGCTGACGCTCCCGCCATCCCATCTGCCCCTCGATCGCGAGCGTTCCGTCGCCGGCCCTGCCGGACGCTTCGAGCGAGAGCGACTCGTCGTGCAGGCGCACCGAGCCGGCGAGGTCCCGCAGCCGCAGGTTCGTCTGGTAGAAGTCGAGCGTCCCGTCCGCGAATCGCGCGACGCCGGTGAGCCCGGGTGCGGCGACGCGACCCGCCACGGCGATGTCGAGTTCGACCTCGCCCGAAGCGCCGTCGATCGCGTCGACGAGCAGCGGCAGCAGGCTGAGCTGCCGCGTGCGGCCCCGGACGCTGCCGGCGAGCGGCAGTTCGCCGAGGCCGGCGCCCGGCGTGCGTGCCGCCTCGAGCTCGACCGCGAGCTCCAGCGCCGACGCGTCCGACACGCCGAGGTGCAGCCGGTGGCGCTCCGGCCCGGAGATGAGCGTGAGCCGCGTCAGGCCGAGTTCGACCCGGCGCTGCTCGCCGCCCGCGGACTGGTAAGCGAGCGACGCGTCGCGGATCTCGGCGCGCAGGTCCGCGAGCCAGGGCTCGCCGGCGCGGCCGTGCGCCCGGGCGTCGACGGCCAGCATGCCGCGATAGCGCGGCGCGCCGAGCCGCTTCGGGTCGAGCGCCTCGAGCGGGAACGATTCCGTCGTGGCTTTCACCGCCCACTCGCCGCCGGCCTGCCAGCGTCCTTCGAGGCACAGGCGTCGTGACTCGTAGACGAGGCACACCGGATCGAGCGCCGCGTTCCCGGCGTCCACCGCAAGCTGCCCCGGCGACTCCAGCGTCCAGGGCACGAGTCGCGGGCCGCTCGCTTCGAGGCCGTCGAGTCGCAGCGTGTAGCGACCGTCCGACCAGGCGCCGCGGCCGCGCAGCGACAGGGCATCCTGGCCGGCGCCCAGGCGGAAGTTCAGGGCGTGATCCCCCGTCAGGCCGTCGAGCGCGAGGCGCGTGTCGGAGATCGCGAAGCCGCCGACGGTGATGCCGTTGGAGCGCAGGCGCAGCCAGGAATGCGCGCGCCCCTGCCGGTCGATGCGCGCATCGGCCGAAAGCACCACCGCCCGGTGCTCGCCCCACGCAAGGCCGTGCCCGGTGAAGCCGATGTCGAGCGTGTCCGCGCGCAGCGCCAGCTGCGCGTCGAGCTCCCCGCCGAGTTCGGGCGAAAGCGCCGACAGGTCATCCGCCGCGAATCGGGCGCGGAAATCGGCGTCGCGTCCGAGCACGCCGTCGGCCGTGAGGCGCGCCTCCCCGAGCGCGAGCGAGACGTCCTCGAGCTCGGCCGTTCCCGGCGCGCGGCGGATCGCGCCGCTGCCGCTCAGGCGCTGGCCGCGCAGGCTCCCGCGCAGCCTGCCGATCGAAGCCGTCCACGGACCGTCGGCCGCGAGGCCGCGGCCGGATCCCCGGAACTCGAAGCTGACTTTGCCGGGCAGGTCCGGGCGCAATGCCGCGGGATCGACGTCGATCACGCGGCCCGTGGCCGACCAGGCCTGCCCGGCGTCGCGGCCGAGCGAGCCTGCGAGCGCGGCACGCCCGCCGAGCAGGCGCCAGGAAGACTCATCCACCACGATGGCCGCCTTCGTGAGGCGCCCGGCCGCGTCGCCCGAGAGCGGCGGCGCGCCGGCCGGCTGGAAGTCGCCGCTCAATCTCCACGCGAACTCGTCCCAGCCTTCCGCGCTGATCCGGCCCTGCGTCGAGGCGACCAGCGGCTCCCCATCCAGCGGCCAGCGCAGTCCCGTCCAGCCGGCCGCCAGTCTGAACGCCGGCTGCTCGCCGACCGACAGGCTGCCCTCGGCATGGACGGCGAGGCCAGGCCCGGATTCGAGCGCGAGCGAGTCGACGTGCACGACCCGATCCACATGGCGGGCCGATGCCTCGACCCGCACGCCGGCGTCGGGCAGCCCCGGCCCGTGAATCACGCCCTGCACGGCATGACGCGCAAGATCGCCTTCGAAGTCCAGCATGCCGGCGAGCGGGCCGACCGGCGGGCTTTCCAGCCACTGGCCGAGATCCAGTGTCTCGACCTCGGCGGTGCCGCGCCAGCGGATGGCCGCGGAAACCTGCGCGAGCTCGGCCTCGATGCGTGCAACGGCGGGCACGGCGAGGCGGGCATCCACGCGCAGCCGGTCCAGATCGCCCGTCGCCCGCGCCGTACCCGCGACGCGGGTTTCGCCGGTGAGCGACCAGCCGGTCGTGACTTCCATCGCGAGCGGCTCGCGTGCATGCAGCGTGCCGCGCGCATCCTCGACCGCCCACCCGGTGCCGCGGACCCGCAGGCCTTCGAAGGCGATCCGGGAGCGGGAGACCTTCGCCGAGCCGCGGATCTCCGAGAACCGGGTTTCGGTGCCGGCCGGCGACACCAGGATCAGCCGCGCCACGTCGACGTCGTCGAGCACGAGCGACAGCCAGCCCGGCATGAAGGCCGGCGGCTGCGGCGGGCCTGAGGGCGGCCGCAGCTCGATCCGCGCTTCGGCGACACGGGCGCCCTCGGCGGAAATCCGCCCCGCCAGGATCTCGAGCGGCTCGTAGTCCGCCTCGAAGCCGGCGACGTCTATCGAGGCGCGCGGATGCTCGACGTGAATCGCGTCGATCAGCAGCGGTCCCATCAGCCGCCCGCGCGCGCCTTCCAGGCGGATCTTCACCGGCCCGACCGAGCTCGCGAACGCGACCGCATGCCTGAGGCCCGCCTCGGTGGACACGAGCCATGCCGCCGCGACGAGCACCGCGAGCAGGATCGCCGCGAATCCCGCGAGCAGCCAGCGAACCCAGGGCCGTGCCGGCAGCGTCACGTCAGAACTCCGGCGTGAAGTTGATGTGCAGTCGCGGATTGCGGCCCGACTCCGACACCGACTGCGCGACGTCGAGACCGACGCTCAGGAACGGCAGGCGATAGCGCAGGCCGATGCCGAGGGAATACTCGAGCGGATCACCGAAGGTGTTGAACGCATTGCCTGCGTCCACGAAAACCGCCGCGACCAGGTTCCGCGGCAGGCTGCGCTGAAGTTCGATGGTGCCGGTCAGCAGGTGCCGGCCGCCGACCTTGTTGCCGTTCTCGTCGACCGGCGAAAGCTCCTGGTAGCCATAGCCGCGTACGCTCTGGTCACCGCCCGCGAAGAACCGGTACGTGGCCGGCAGCTCGTCGAATTCGCCGACCAGGCTCGCGCCGATCTCCGCGCGCACGTAGACCTGCCAGCGGTCGGACAGCCGGAAGCGGCGGTCATCGCGCACGTTGAGCCGCGTGAAATCCGTGTCGGAGCCGAGCTGGCTCGTCGAGGCGAGCAGCTCCGCGCGCAGCCCGGTCGCGACCGCGTTCGTGCCGAGGAAGTCCGGCGGCAGCCGGGCGAAGGAGATTCCGGGCACGATCAGCTGGCTCCGGCTCCGGTCGATCTGCGTCGAGCTGCCGGTCGACGTGGTGACCTCGTCTTCCGTGGAATCGAGCGTCAGCGACAGCACCCGCTGCCAGCGGCCTCGCACCTGGGTGAGGCCCGCCGTGAACGTGCCGCCGGTCGTCTCGACGTCCCCGCGCTGCTCGTTGAGGCCCTTCAGCTCGAAGGACAGCTTCTCGAGCGCCGGGTCCTGCCAGGGAATGACGTAGGTGAGGCTGACGGAGTCCTCGATGCCCGAAGCGCGCACCTGGGCGCGCAGGCGGTGGCCGCGGTCGTTGAGCCGGCGGTTCTCCCAGCCGAGCGTGCCGCGAGCGCCGGTGTCCGTGCCGTAGCCCGCCGCAATGGTGTAAACGTGCCGGTTGTTCGGCTCCGACGTGATGCGGATGGGCACGACCTTCGCGACGCGGTCGCGCTCCGCGGGCAGGACCTCCGAGAGCGAGAAATACTGCGAGTCATCGAGCGCGAACTGCGTGCGCAGGAGCGCTTCGGCGCTGTACCAGTCGCCTTCCCGGAACCGCAGGTAGCGGCGGACCAGGCTGTCGCGGACCACGGACTGCTCGATCGTGGTCGGTCCGAAGCGGTAGCGTTCTCCGGTCTCGAGCGTCAGCCGGGCGCGTGCCGTGCGTGCCGCCGGGTCGACGGCGAGTTCGCTCGCCGTGAATTCGGCGTCCAGGAAGCCGTTGGCGAGCGCGGCGCGCAGCAGCTCGCCCTTCAGCTGGTCGTAGGCGGAATGGCTGAGGCGCTCCCCGGTCCTGAGCGGTGATCGCTCGAGCGCGCGCCGCATGAATCCTTCGTCGCGGCCGGGGCCGGTGACCTCGATTTCCTGTGCGACGAGGACGACGGGCGTGCCGGGATCGATCTTCACGACGGCCTTCCAGCCGTCCTCGGTCCGGTCGAGCTGCGTTTCGACGCGCGGTTCGTAGTAGCCGAACGGCCGGAGCGCGGTCCGCGCCTCGCCCGGTGCGCGCTGCACGAGGCGCGCGACCATGTCCGGATTCATGTCGGCGGACGCGGACAGCCGGTGCAGGCTCGACAGCGCCCTTACGTTGTCGAGCAGCGCACCTTCGACGCCCAGGAACTCGACCGCGACGTCGACTTCCTGCGCGCCCGTCGCCTGCTTGCCGCAGGGCGGCAGCGGCGCCTGGCCGGCAGGCGGCGGCGACGCACCGAGGAACGCCATGCACAAGGCGGCGGGGAGGGCGAGCGGCATTGAAGGGTCAGACCCGGCGCCGGCGGCGTCGTTGCAGCGCCCAGGCGCCGAGCGCGATCAGTAGGATGACGGCGATGACGGGCAGGACGAAGGCGAGCGCCGCGATGACCGCCGAGCTCGCGAGCTCGGCGGTCGAATAGACCGGATTGCCGGCGCCGCCGGTCGCAGCGCCGGTCTTCGCGCGACCGACGGCATTGAGTGCGTGGCCGGCGGTCGCAACCGCGCCGCCCGCGCCGATGGCGGTCAGCCAGCGCAGCCAGTCCGGCAGGCCCACCATGACGCCGGCGGCAGCGACGATGCCCGCGATGACCGCGACCGGCGCGCCGATCAGGTCGAGCACGTGGTCCACGCCGGGCACGTAGTACGCCGCGATCTCGGCCGCCGTGGCGACGCCGAGCGCGACGAGCACGACGGGTTCGCCGAGCCAGTCGAACCCGCGGGCCGGTTCGACCCAGCCGAAATGGATCGCGAGTCCGGCCGCGAACAGCGGCACGAAGGCGCGGAATCCCGCGGCGGCAGCCAGCGCGATGCCGGTCGCGACCGACATCAGCATGTTCAGGGGTTCAGCCATTCCTGGATCAGGCGGTAGGCGATCGACTGGGCGAACGGCAGCATCGGGCCGCCCCGCAGTTCGTCGCGGTGGAACCAGCGCGCGTCCTCGAGCTCGGCATCGCCGATGCGTATCTCCGTCGTGCGGGCTTCGGCCCGGAACCCGAGCATCAGCGATCGCGGGAACGGCCAGGGCTGGGAAGACTGGTAGCTCATCGCGCCCGTCTCGATGCCCGTCTCCTCCAGCACCTCGCGCCGCACCGCATCCTCGAGGCTCTCGCCGGGTTCCACGAAGCCCGCGATCGTCGAGTACCGCCCCGCCGGCCAGCCGGGCTGCCGCCCGAGCAGCGCGCGGTCGCCGTCGGTCACGAGCACGATCACCGCCGGGTCCACGCGCGGGAAGAACTCTGTCTCGCAGCCCGGCCGGGTGCAGGCCATCGCGCGGCCGTTCCTGCGCGGCACGGTCGGCGCCCCGCAGCTGCCGCAGAAGCGGTGGCGGTGGCGGAAGGAAATCATGGCCCGGGCGTAGGCGACGAGCCCGGCTTCCTCGTGCGGCAGCAGCGCGGCCGCTAGCCGGAGGTCCGCGAACTCCGCGCCGTCCGCGAGTGCGGGCGGGCTCGCGGCCTCGACTTCGAGCGTGAAGATCGCGAATCCGCGGTAATCGCCGAGCAGGACGAGCTCGTCGGGATCGATGCCCGCGAAGGGGCCGCGGTCGAGCGGCAGGAGGTACGCGGACGGGGCCGGCTGCCGCACCACGGGGCAGCGCGACTTCCAGACCGGGATCAGGCGCGCGGCGCCGTCCGCGATCGTGCGTGCGACGGCATCGGCGTCGGCATTCGCGAGCTTGAGTCGATCGACGTGCGGCCCGGCAAAGACGTTGGGGCGCATCGCTCTCCGGTCCTGTCAGAAACAGGCCGCATTCTAGCAGTCGCCTACGGACAGGCCGGGCCGCGCCGGCGGGCGGGACGCGGCGCAGAACTCGCAGACCTTGGGCCTTTCGGCATAGCGCAGGATGACGAGCAGGCTCCCGCAGCCCTCGCAGTCGTCCAGGCAGATTTCGTTCTGCCGCTCCAGCGCGCGCAGCAGGTGACAAGCGTGCTCGAATGAGATCTGCGGGCGCTCGTTGAGGCTGAGGAATGTCTCGTAGGCCTCGCAGAAGGACTCGCCGAAGCGCAGCTGCTCGAGCGCGCCGGGTGCGGCGGCGGCGTCCCGCTTCAGGAGGCCGAGCACGCACAGCAGGGTGGCGAGCCCGGCGGCTTCGCGGCGGATGCCGGGATTGCGCATGAAAAAGGCGCTCTGCCGGGGGCTCTTGCCGCGGCGCCGGCGCACGTCTCGCCGTCCGGCCTCCGCGACGTAAGAGCGATACAGCTTGCGGATCCGGTCGTCGGTGAGGCCGGTCCAGCTGCGGATCGTCCGGGTCCGTGCCTCGTGGCGGATGAGGCGCAGCGCGAGGTCGAGACGGAGGCGGTCGCGCGTGTAGCGGTCGTCGGTGATGCGCATGAGAGGTGCCTTGACGCTGTTGGATCGTACTGGTAGTTTCACACCAGTCAATACTAAGCCGGCCATAGAGCCGGCGAACCGCGAAATGGCGCGTCTACGGGGAGAAATGCCATGCATCGCCAACATCCGCTTGCGCTGGCGCCACCCGCCGGCGACTCCGACTGGCTGGAGGGCAGCGTGCTGGACGCGCCGACGCGGCGCGCGCTGCTCTCGATCAACCTGGCCTTCCTGGACCTCGCCGTGGAGCTTGCCGAGGAAGGCAGGCTCCGGCAGATCGGGGGGCTTCCCGCGCGCGCGATCGACGCGCTGATCGACCCGGACGCGGGGACCCGGCTCTGCGAGCAGCTCCCGTACGCGCTGTTCGACCTGCGGTTCGGTGACGGCAGTTTCTGGACCGCGGAGATCGCGGCCGCCGGCGGCGTGCAGGATTCCGCGGGCGGCCCGCACGCGGACGAGCGGATCGTCGCATTCACCCGCGCCGCCGTGATGGTCGTGTGGCACCTGGCGCAGACCCGCACGGCGGGCGCGCGGCTGGTGTTCGGCGCATGCGCGGCGACGATCGCGGCGGTCGCGGCGATGCCCGTGGCGGCCGTGGAACGGCTCGCCCGCCGGGTCGCCCCGGCGCTCACCGCGCGGTTTCCGTCGCGCACGAGATTCTGGCTCCAGTTCGAGGGCTGCGCGACGCGGCCGGACGCCGGGTCGGTGGATTCCCTGCGGCGACTCGGGCTGCAGATCCAGGGCGCGGAGAGCGCCCGCGGACAGTCGCTGCAACGGCGCCACCGGCGAATCGTCGCGTGAGATAATCCCGCGCCTCATGCAGGCGCTTTCCATCCGCGGGCTGACCAAGACCTATTCGAACGGCGTCCAGGCGCTGCGCGGCATCGACCTCGATGTGGCGGAGGGCGACTTCTTCGCGCTGCTCGGCCCGAACGGCGCGGGCAAGACGACGACGATCGGGATCATCATGTCGCTCGTGGAGAAATCGGGCGGGACCGTCGCGGTGTTCGGCCACGACATCGACCGCGAGCTCGACCTGGCGAAGACCTGCATCGGCCTCGTGCCGCAGGAAATCAACTTCAACCAGTTCGAGAAGGTGTTCACGATCATCGTGAACCAGGCGGGCTTCTACGGCATCCCCCGCAAGCTCGCGCTCGAGCGTGCTGAGAAGTACCTGCGCCAGCTGCAGCTCTGGGACAAGCGCGACACGATCGCGCGTTCGCTGTCCGGCGGCATGAAGCGGCGCCTGATGATCGCGCGGGCCCTGGTGCACGAACCGCGGCTCCTGATCCTCGACGAGCCGACCGCCGGCGTCGACATCGAGATCCGCCGCAGCATGTGGAGCTTCCTGCGCGAGATCAACGGGCGCGGGACGACGATCATCCTGACCACGCACTACCTCGAGGAGGCGGAGAGCCTGTGCCGCCACATCGCGATCATCGACGGCGGCCGGATCATCGTGCACGACACGATGGCGGGCGTGATCGGCAAGCTCAGCCAGGAGACCTTCGTCCTGAACTTCCGCTGCGCGACCGACGCGCTGCCGCAGCTGCCCGGCTACGTGACGCGCCTGGTCGACGGTCACACGATCGAGGTCGACGTGACGAAGGAACGGGGGCTGAACGACATCTTCGCGACGCTGTCGCAGCAGGGCATCGAGGTCGTCAGCATGCGCAACAAGGTGAACCGGCTGGAGGAGCTGTTCATGCGGCTCGTCGAGCGCAAGGACGCCGGGACCGCGGAGGCGCGCTGACTTGCAGGCCGGATCCCTTGCACGCATACGGCGCGTCGGCTTCCAGGCGATCGTGCGCCGCGAGTACGGGCGCATCATGCGCATCTGGGGCCAGACGCTGGTGCCGCCGGCGGTCACGGCGACGCTGTACTTCCTGATCTTCGGCAGCCTGATCGGCCGGCGCATCGGCCAGATGGGCGGCGTGGACTACATGCAGTACATCGCGCCGGGCCTGATCATGATGGCGGTGATCAGCAATTCCTACGGCAACGTCGTCTCGAGCTTCTTCGGCGCCAAGTTCGGCAAGCACATCGAGGAGCTGCTGGTCGCGCCGCTGCCGAACTGGCTGATCGTGCTCGGCTACGTGGCGGGCGGGCTGCTGCGCGGCCTGCTGGTCGGCGCCGTGGTCCTGCTCGTCGCGCTGTTCTTCACCCACGTGCCGGTCGAGCACCCGCTGCTGGTCGCGGGTTCCGTGGTCCTCACGTCGGTCGTGTTCTCGCTCGGCGGGTTCTTCAACGCGATCTTCGCGAAGAACTTCGACCAGATCTCCTGGTTCCCGACCTTCGTGCTGACGCCGCTGATCTACCTCGGCGGCGTCTTCTATTCGGTGTCGCTGCTGCCGCCCTGGGCCGAGGCGCTCTCGTACGTGAACCCGATCCTGTACATGGTCAACGCGTTCCGCCACGGCTTCCTGGGCACCAGCGACGTGGATCCCGGCTTCGCGTTCGTGATCATGGGCACGTTCGCGGTCGTCATGTACGCGGTCGTCGTCGCGCTCATGAACCGCGGCACCGGCATCCGCGAGTAGGCCGGGGCCCGGCCATGTGCGGGCGCTACGCGTTCTTCTCCCCGGCCGAGGCCGTGCGGCGGACGTTCGCGCTCGACGAGGTGCCGGAACTCGAGCCGCGCTACAACATCGCGCCGACGCAGGACGTGCCCGCCGTGCGCGCGGGCGAGGAGGGGGCGCGCGCATTCGCCATGCTGCACTGGGGCCTGGTGCCGAAATGGGCGAAGGAACGGGCGATCGGCAACCGCATGATCAACGCGCGCGCGGAGACGCTCGCCGAGAAGCCCTCGTTTCGCGACGCCTTCCGCAAACGCCGCTGCCTCGTGCTCGCCGACGGCTGGTACGAGTGGCAGGTCACGGAGGGCGGCAAGCAGCCGTGGTTCATACGGCTCGAGAACGCCCGGCCGCTGGCGTTCGCCGGCCTCTGGGAGCGCTGGAAAGACCCCGCAAACGGGACGACGCTCGAGTCCTGCGCGATCGTGACGACGGATGCGGCTGCGCCGATCCGGAAGATCCACGACCGCATGCCGGTGGTGCTGCCGGAATCCGGCTGGGACCGCTGGCTGGACCCGGCGTTCTCGGACACCGGAATGCTGTCGGAGCTGCTGCGTCCGTTTGACGCCGCCCCGCTCGATGCCTGGACCGTCAGCCGCCAGGTCAACGCTCCGAAGAACCAGGGCCCGCAGCTGATCGCGCGCGCGGACTAGCCCTATTTCTGGGTCCAGGCGCCGGCGCCGGACTTGTAATACCAGCCCGCGCGAGCGTTCGCGATCCAGCGCTCGGCGAAGGTGCTGCGGATGTCCGCTTCCCAGCCCGGGTTGCCGTTGGCGGTCGCTATCTCGCGATACAGGGCGTTGCGATCGGTATTCTCGTCGGCGACCAGCTTGCGAAGGCGGTTGCGGTCGGCGAGCGGCACCGCGTTCGCGTCACGGATCTCGACGAGGCCGTCGGCCGTGAGCCCGATGGCGCCCGAGGTGAAGAACGGGTCGAGCTCGCCGGCGCGGGCCTTCATCGACGCCGTGAGGGCGCGGATCGCGGGGCTCGAGATGTCGATGTCGGCCTGTGCGTGCGCGGGCGGGACGACGAAGTCGAGCGCGGCGACCAGGACGTCGCCCGCCAGTCCGCGGACGGAAGTCTGCTCGTTGCCCTCGGGTTTCGGTCCCTTCCCGGGACCCCAGATGTCCTCGATGATCCGGTCCGCGGCCTTCTCCGCGGCGGCCGCCGGGAAGTAGACGTTGACCGTGACGCAGGCGGCGAGCACGAGGCTCGTCGTGGCGAGGGCGGCGGTGATCCAGCGCATCATGGGTGACATCTTGGGCGCTCCGGCTGAACGGTTCCTGAACCGATTCTAGCGCAGCGTATCCGCCTACTCGACGACGATTTCCGACTCCATCATCGCGGCGAGCTGGCGGACGAGCGTGGTCCAGGCGACCCGCGTCTGGCTGCCGATGACGTCGATGCGGGGCAGCCCCTTGCCCTTGACGATGTAGTAGCCGCCCGGCGCCGGCTCCACGCCGCCCATGATGCACACGTCGTTCGCGAGGCGGCAGCTGAGGCCCACACGGTCGTAGCCGAAATCGTCGAAGAACCGCAGGATGCCGCCCTGCAGCACCGCCGCGACCCCGCCGCCGCTGCCGCCGCCGATGCTCGAGAGGTTGGTGATCGCGCGCTGGCTGATGCGGCGCCGCGAACGGTCGTCCGGCGGCGTGAACAGGAACGCGTCGAATGCCTCCGGCATCCAGTCGAAGGTCTCGAGATCCGAGATGTACCCGGACAGCCGGCCGGTCATGCCGCCGAACTCGAACGTGCGCGTGACCAGGTCGAGGTCGAGGTTCTCGATGCCGATGTTCGCGAACAGGCGCGGATACCTGCCGAGCGGATCGCGCAGGCTGAGCTCGGCCACCGATACCCGCCCGTCGAACACGCGCGCCTCGAAGGCGCCGTCGAGCGTCACGACACCCTGCCGGAGCTGCAGGCCCGGGATGCTGCCCTCGAGCGTTCCCTGGAATTCCGGCCAGCCGAAGGCGCGCGAGAGCAGCGCGACGCTGATCGGGCGGATGGCGGCGTCGAAGCGCACGTACATGTCGGCCGTTCCGGCATGGCGGACCCGCAGCGTGTCTATCGCGAGGCCGCCGTCGAACACCGGGACCGTCACGGGACGCAGCAGCCGGAAATGCCGGCCGGTCGTGGCGAACGGCAGGTCGGCGGGGCCGATCTCGAGGCCCCACAGCCGGCCGGAATCCCAGGCCAGTCGCGATTCGAAGAGCACATCGTCGATCCTGCCGGCCAGTTCGCCGCGCGAGGCGTCGTCGTACCAGCGAAGCATGCCGCGCAGGCCCGAGAGCGAGACCGCGGCCGTCTCGCTTCCGAACGACACGCCTTCCAGTTCGAGGGTGGCGCGCGTGGGCAGCCCGGCGTCGATCTCCACGTCGCCGCGCACCGTGCCCCCGCCCGAAACGTCGCGAAACGCGGTATCGACCAGGAAGGGCTGCGCATAGGCGGGCAGGGCCGCGGCAGGCGCGAGCGATTCGATGCGGACGCGCGCCTGCGGCAGCATGGTCGCGCCGGCGAAATCCGCGATGGCCGAACCGCGGGCGAGCATGACGCCGGCGTGGTCGAGGGTGAACGAATCCGCCTCGAAGCGGGCGGTTTCCGTGTCCAGCACGCCGTCGAACTCGAGGGTCGCGGCGTTTGCCGCGAAATCGAGGAACACCGGCTCCGCGTACGCCTGGCCGGCGTCGAGCGCCAGCCGGCCTCGCGCCCGGATCGACGCGGCGTCCGCGAAGCCCGCGTCCACGCGGAACGCGCCGGAGAGCTTCTCGCCGGCGAGCGTGCCCCCGGCATCCGAAAAATCGAGGGACTCGATCGTGATGTCGGCCGCGGCCGTCGCGAGCGCGTCCCCGCGCCCGGTCGCGCGGAACGTGCCGCCGGCCCGACCCGAGACGGCGACCCCTTCGGGCGGCGCGACCCAGGGCTTCGCGACCTCGGCAAGCTTCGCGAGTTCGAACCCGCCGATCCGGGCGTCGGCCCGCCAGGATTCCCCGTCCAGCGAGACGTTCACCCGGCCGCGACCGCCGGCGATCGCGAAGGCCTCGAGATCGATGCGCAGCCCGCCATCCGCGCTTCGTCGCGCCGTGAACGCGCTGTCCTGCGCGCCCAGCGAGCCCAGCGAACCGGAAAGCCGGCCGCGCTCGCAGCGAAGTTCCTCGCCCTCGATGCGCAGCCGCGGACACTCGACGGCGAACCTCGCGAGCGGACCGGTCGCTTCGAGCCCGCTCACACGCGCCGCGCGCAGGGTCACCGATCCGGCCGCCGGGTCGGGCGCCCAGTCGATGGCCAGCCCCTCGACCGTGATTCCCTCGAACTCGAACTCGCCTGCGGTGAAGCCGACCCTGCCGGTGGCGCCCGCTGACGCGGCCGCCACCAGCCAGGCACAGCAGAGCGCGGCTTCGGCCAGGCGGCGTCGAGGGCGGGTCATCGCCCGAGCCTACCGCCTGGGCGCACGTCCTCCAAGGTCGCCGCCGCTGCGGCGCCCGCCCCGGATTTCCTCCAGGCTATTCAAGCGCTTCCGGATTTTCGCGGCGACCTGTCGATCGGGGTGCCGTCCGATCGACTATTGGTTGTCATGAATCCAGCCTATATGGTCGCTGTCGCGGTTTCGGCACGGGCGCCGGACCGGGGCCGCGTCCGCAAGGAGTACCCGATGCAGTACCTGTGCCTGATTTACGAAGACGAGAAAGCCTGGCAGACGATGTCGCCGGCCGATGCGGAGAGGATCCTCGGCGAGTACCACGCGTACACGGAGTCGATCAGCCGGAGCGGCCACTTCGCCGGCGGCAACGCGCTGCAGCCGACGCACACGGCGACGACCGTGCGCGTCCGCCAGGGCAAGGTCGCCACCACCGACGGCCCGTTCGCGGAGACCAAGGAGCAGCTCGGCGGCTATTACCTGCTGAAGGCGCGCGACCTCAACGAGGCGATCCAGCTCGCGGCGCGCATACCCGGAGCGCGCTTCGGCTCGGTCGAAGTGCGGCCGGTCATGGAGTTCGAGTCATGAGATACATGATCGTCGTGAAGGCCACGAAGGACTCGGAAGCGGGCGTGCTGGTGGACGGCAACAGCGATACGATGGACCGCTTCCGCGAGATGGGCATGAGCGGCGCGGAGAAGCTGCCATGAAGTTCATGTGCCTGGGATGCCTCGACCGGGAGGCCTGGAGCCGCCTGAGCCCGGACGAGCAGGTGGCGCTGGTGCTCGAGTGCACGAACTTCGACCAGGAGCTCGCCGCCCAGGGTCATTTCGCCGCGGGCTACGCCCTGCAGGATTCCGCGACGGCGACCACCGTGCGCTGGGCCGGCGGCAAGGCCTCGCGCACGGACGGGCCGTTCGCGGAGACCAAGGAGATGCTGGGCGGCATCCTGGTCCTCGAGGCAAAGGACAAGGCCGAGGTAGTCGCGATCATCAGCCGCCACCCCGGCATCCGCATCGGGCCCTTCGAGGTGCGGCCCGTCAACGAGGCCTTCATGGCCCAGCACCCGGTTCTCAGGAAGCAGCAGTAGGAGCACGACATGAGCTACGTGGATGGATACGTACTGCCGGTGCCGCGCCGGAACCTCGCGGCCTACCGGCGCATGGCGAGGGAGGCGGGGAAAGTCTGGATGAAGAGCGGCGCGCTCCAGTACGTGGAGACCGTGGCCGACGACGTCCAGTTCGGCAAGCGCACCTCGTTCCCGCGTAGCGTGAAGCTGAAGCGCGGCGAGGTGGTCGTCTTCTCGTTCATCGTCTATCGCTCGCGCGGACAGCGTGACCGGATCAACAGGAAAGTCATGAAGCAGTTCATGAACGACCCGAAGTGGAAGAAGTACATGGACCCGAAGAACATGCCGTTCGACGGCAGGCGCATGTTCTGGGGCGGGTTCAAGCCGATCGTCGAGCTCTGAGCACCCCGGAGGACGCCGCCTGGTCGACTTCGACGCGCTGTACCGCGACGAGTCGCGCCGGGTGCTGGCGACGCTGATCCGCCTGCTGGGCGACTTCGACCTCGCGGAGGAGGCCCTCTCGGAGGCTTTCGCGGCGGCCATCGAGCAGTGGCCGCGCGACGGGTTGCCGGCGAACCCGCGCGCCTGGCTGGTGTCGGCGGGCCGGTTCAAGGCGATCGACGGCATCCGCCGGCGCGCGCGCTTCGACACCGGCCTCGGGGAGCTTGCGGACCGGCTCGCCGCCGGGGAGGCGGATCCGGCGGACCTGCTCGACGAGACGCTCCCCGACGACCGGCTGCGCCTGGTGTTCACCTGCTGCCACCCGGCGCTCGGGGCGGATGCCCAGGTGGCGATGACGCTGCGCGAGGTCTGCGGGCTCACGACCGAGGAGATCGCGAGCGCTTTCCTCGTGGAACCTGCGACGCTCGCGCAGCGGATCGTCCGCGCGAAGGCCAAGATCCGCGACGCCGCGATCCCCTACCAGGTGCCGGCCCTCGCCGAGCTCCCCGACCGGCTGGACGCGGTCCTGCGCGTGGTGTACCTGGTGTTCAACGAGGGCTATGCGGCCACCAGCGGGGAGTCGCTCACGCGCACCGACCTGTCCGCCGAGGCGATCCGCCTCGGCCGGATGCTGCTCGAGCTACTGCCGGAGCCCGAGGCGGCCGGGCTGCTCGCGCTGATGCTGCTGCAGGACTCGCGCCGCGCGGCGCGCACGACCGCGGACGGCGACGTCGTCCTGCTCGACGCGCAGGACCGCTCGCTATGGAACCGCGCGCAGATCAGCGAGGGACTCGCGCTGGTCCGGCAGGCGCTGGGATCGCGGCGGTTCGGCCCTTACACGCTGCAAGCCGCGATCGCGGCGGTCCACGCCGAGTCGGCAGCGCCGGAGGCAACCGACTGGCATCGCATCGTCGCGACCTACGACCTGCTGATGGCCGTCGAGCCTTCCGCAGTCGTCGAGCTGAACCGCGCCGCCGCCGTCGCGATGCGCGACGGCGCGGACGCGGGCCTCGCGCTCGTGGACGGGATCCTTGCGCGCGGCGAGCTCGCCGACTACCAGCCGGCGCACGCGGCGCGCGCGGAACTCTGCCGGCGGCTCGGCCGCCATGCCGAGGCGCGCGAGTCCTACGGGCGCGCGCTGCTGCTGACGCGCCAGGGCGCGTCGCGCCGCTTCCTCGAGGGCCGGCTCGCGGACCTTCCGCCCGGCTAGATAGAATAGGCCGATGGCCGCCGCCATCTCGATCACCGACCTGACGAAGACCTACGCGAACGGGCAGCACGCGCTGAAGGGCGTGTCGCTCGAGATCCGGCCCGGCGAGATCTTCGCGCTGCTCGGCCCGAACGGGGCGGGCAAGACCACCCTGATCAGCATCGTCTGCGGCATCGTCCGCGCCACGTCGGGCACGGTCCTGGTCGAGGGCCACGACATCCGCAGGGACTTCAGGGCGGCCCGCGAGCGCATCGGCCTCGTGCCGCAGGAGCTCGCGATCGAGGCCTTCGAGACGGTGCGCGCGGCGGCGGCATTCAGCCGCGGCTTGTTCGGGCGCGCGCCGGATGCGGCCTGCATCGAGCGCGTACTGCGCGACCTCTCGCTGTGGGACCGCCGTGACGACATCCTGATGACCCTGTCGGGCGGCATGAAGCGGCGGGTCATGATCGCCAAGGCAATCGCGCACGAGCCGCGGATCCTGTTCCTCGACGAGCCGACCGCGGGCGTCGACGTCGAGCTGCGCCGCGACCTGTGGGACCTGGTGCGCAGGCTCCGCGACCAGGGGGTCACGATCATCCTGACGACGCACTACATCGACGAGGCCGAGGAACTGGCGGACCGCATCGGCGTCGTGAACCACGGCGAGCTCGTGGTCGTGGAAGAAAAGAAGGCGCTCATGAGGAAGCTCGGCAAGCGCCAGCTCACGCTGACGCTGCAGGCGCCCCTCGCGGCGGTGCCCGCGGAGCTCGCCGACTGGAAGCTCGCGCTGAACGCGGAAGGCCACGAGCTGCTGTTCACCTTCGACGCCGCGGTGGAGCAGACCGGCGTCGGCCCGCTGCTGCGGCGACTCGAGCAGCTCGGCATCGGCTGGCGCGACCTCACCACGCGGGAGACTTCCCTGGAGGAGATCTTCGTCAGCCTCGTGGGGCGGGGCGCGCGCACGTGAGCGCGCCGGCCTTCAACCGGCACGGCGTATGGGCCATCTACCGGTTCGAGATGGCGAGGTTCCTGCGCACGCTCCTGCAGAGCGTATTGACCCCGGTCATCACCACCTCGCTGTTCGTCATCGTGTTCGGGGCCGCGATCGGCTCGCGCATGGCGGAAGTCGACGGCGTCAGCTACGGCGCATTCATCGTGCCGGGCCTCATCATGCTGTCCCTCTTCACGGAGAGCATCTCGAACGCCTCGTTCGGGATCCATTTCCCGAAGTTCACCGGGACGATATTCGAGATACTCTCGGCGCCCGTCGCCGCCCTGGAGATCGTGCTCGGCTACGTCGGCGCGGCGGCGACGAAGTCCGTGCTGCTCGGCCTGATCATCCTGGCGACGGCCGCGTTCTTCGTGCCGTTCACCATCCTGCACCCGTTCTGGATGATCGCGTTCATGCTGCTGACGGCGGTCACGTTCAGCCTGTTCGGCTTCATCGTCGGCATCTGGGCGAAGAACTGGGAGCAGATGCAGCTCGTGCCGATGCTGATCGTCACCCCGCTGACCTTCCTCGGCGGCGCTTTCTACTCGATCGACATGCTGCCGCCCGGGTGGCGCACCGTCGCGCTGTTCAACCCGGTCGTATACCTGATCAGCGGGTTTCGCTGGAGTTTCTTCGGCTCGTCGGACGTGCCGGTCGGGCTGAGCCTCGCCATGACCTTCGCGTTCATGGTCGCCTGCATCGCGGTCATCGCGTGGATCTTCCGGACCGGATACCGGCTGAGGAACTGACCGGGGCACCGCATGCAGCTGAGCTTTTGCGGAGGCGCGGGTCGGGTCACGGGTTCGTGCTTCCTGTTCGAGTCCGACGCGACGCGGTTCCTCGTGGATTGCGGCATGTTCCAGGGGCCGCGCGAGACCTGGGCGCTCAACGTCGCGCCTTTTCCGTTCGAGCCTTCGACGATCGACTTCGTGATCCTGACCCATGCGCACCTCGACCACGGCGGCCTGCTGCCGCGCCTCGGCGCGCAGGGGTTCGAGGGCCCGGTCTACGCGACCCCGGCGACCCGCGACCTGCTCGCGGTCATGCTGCCGGACAGCGCGTTCGTGATGAACGCGGAAGCGGCGCGCGCCGCGAAGACCGGGCGCAGCTACGACGTGCCTTACGGTCTCGAGGACGCGCGCGCGATCCTGCGCCGCGTCGAACCCGTTCCTTACGGGCATGCGTTCACCCCGGCACCCGGCGTCGAGGCGGTCCTGCAGGACGCCGGGCACATCCTGGGCTCGGCGTTCGTCTCGCTGCGGCTCACGGAAGGCGGTCGCCAGGTCCGCGTGGTGGTCTCCGGCGACCTCGGCCAGCCTGGCCGCCCGATCGTGCGCGATCCCGAGCCCAGGCCGGAGTGCGACGTCCTGCTGCTCGAGTCCACCTACGGGGACCATGACCATCCGCCGATGGAGCGCACGCTCGACGAGCTGGCCGCCGTCCTCCGGTCGGCGCTCGAGTCGTCGAGGGGCGTCGTGCTGGTCCCGGCCTTCGCGGTCGGCCGCACGCAGGACCTGCTGTACCACCTCCACCGGATGTCCCGGGCCGGGCGCATCCGGCCCGTCCAGGCATTCGTGGATTCGCCGATGGCCAGCGAAGTGACGCGGATCACGGCGAGGCACTTCGAGCTGTTCGACGATGAAGCCCGCCGCACGGTCGGAGAGTCCGCGGCGACCGGGGCCGGCTTGAAAGTCAGCTATACCGCGAGCGTCGACGAATCGAAGGCCCTCAACCGGCTCACGGGCGGCGCGATCATCGTGGCGGCCAGCGGCATGTGCGACGGCGGCCGCATCCGCCATCACCTGAGGCACCGCCTGCCGGATCCCCGTACGACGGTGCTGTTCATCGGCTACCAGGCGGCAGGCACGCTGGGCCGGCGGCTCGTGGACGGCGCGCCGGCCGTGCGGATGTTCGGCGAGGAGTTGCCGGTCCGGGCGAGGATCGCGACGCTCGACGGCTTCTCGGCGCACGCCGACCGGGCGTCGCTGCTCGCGTGGCTGCGCGGCACGCGCCGGCCGCCGGGCCGGATCTACCTGGTCCATGGAGAACCCGCCGCGTCGACCGCGCTCGCGGGCGAGATCGGCAGCACTCCGGGATGGCGATGCGAGGTCGCCGCGCATGGCCGGACCGTGACGCTGTGACGGGCCCCTGCGATACTCTGCCGCAGGCAAGGAGAGCTGGATGAACCCGGGTAAGCGCGCGCTGGTCGTCGACGATTCGAGGTCCGCCCGCGTCGTGCTTTCCCGCATGCTCGAACGCTACGGCATCCTCGTCGATTCGGCCGAGTCCGCGGAGGCCGCGCTCGAGTACCTGAAGGGCCAGCGACCGGACGTGATCTTCATGGACCACCTGATGCCGGGCATGGACGGCCTGCAGGCCGTGCGCGAGATCAAGGCCAATCCCGGTCTCGCGGACATCCCGATCATGATGTACACGTCGCAGGAAGGCGAGATCTACAGCGGCAAGGCGCGCGCATCGGGCGCCGTCGGCGTGCTGCCGAAGTCGATCCGCCCGATCGACGTCACGAAAGCCCTGTACCAGCTGAAGCTCCTGCCGGACCGCCGCGACGGCGAGCCGACGGGGCTCGAGACCATCGTCGCGCCGGCGGCAGCCGCGGCGCAGGCGGCGGAGCCCGTTGCCGCGTCGGCGTCGGTGGAGGCGCTGCTGAAGGAGCAGAACCTGGAGCTGCGCAAGTTCATCGTCACCTCGCTCGATGCCGTCGTGCGGCGCGTCGTCACGGAATTGCGGCCGCGGGAAGTGGCGGTCGCAGAGGAGGGCGACACGGCGCAGATCGCCGGCCCGCCGGCAGCGCGGTCCTGGCCCTGGCAGGCCGCCACGGCGGCGGCGGTCGTCGCGCTCGCAGCCCTCGGCATCCTCTACTGGCAGGCGCGCATCGAGGCGCAACAGGCCGAGCGCGCCGTCCAGGCGCTCACGGCGTCCAACGATACGCTCACGAAGGCCATCGAGAAATGGCGCATCGCGGGCGATGCCTCGGCGGACGCGGCGGCGCAGGAAGGGTTCCGCCCGCTCGTGCTCGCCGTGCCATTCGGCGAGCAGGCCCTCAATCCCGCGCGGCTCGAATCGGTGCGCACGCTGGTGGCCCAGCTCGAGCGCGCGGCGATCAACGGCCTCGTGCGGATCGAGAGCTTCGCCGGAAGTTTCTGTCTGGCGAGCGCCGGCCGCGACGGCTACACGCTGGCGGCGCCGACCTCGCCTGCGGCGCAGTGCGAGCAGGTCGGCAATCCCTTCGACGAAACGCAGGCGGGCGCCGCCCGACAGCCGATCGCGTATGCGAACCTCGCCGCGTCGGTTCGCCAGCGCACCGGCGGGGCGATCGAACTCGAGCTCGTGCCGGGGCCTCGCGACCGTCTGGCGGTCGCGTACCCGCCCATCGAGCAGGCGACCGCGGGGCAGTGGAACGCCGCGGCCCAGGCCAACAACCGCATCGAGATCAGCATCATCGAGCGATGAAGCCTCGCCTCGTGATCTACGGCGCGACCGGCTACACGGGCCGGCTGATCGCGCAGGCCGCTGCCGGGCGCGGGCTCGGGCCCGTACTCGCCGGACGCTCGCGCGAGGCGGTCGTGGCGCTCGCGGCGGAACTCGGCTGCGAGTCCCGCGTCTTCGACCTCGCGGACCCGGTCCGGGTCGCCGCGGAACTTGCGGGCTGCGGGGTGGTGATCCATTGCGCGGGCCCGTTCTCCGCGACCGCGGCGCCGATGATCGCCGCCTGCCTCGCGGCGCGCATCCACTACACGGACATCACCGGCGAGATCGGGGTTTTCGAGCATGCGTTCCTGCAGGACGCCGCCGCGCGCGCAGCCGGCATCGTCGTCTGCCCGGGCACGGGTTTCGACGTCGTGCCCACGGACTGCCTGGCACTGATGCTCGCGCAGCAGCTGCCCGACGCGACGCGGCTCGCGCTCGGCTTCGACAGCCGGAGCAGCATCAGCCGCGGCACCGCGGCGACCAGCATCGAGGGCCTCGGGCACGGAAGTTGCGTGCGCGAGCACGGCGTCCTGCGGCGCATCCCGCTCGGCTCGCGCTGCCGGCGGATCGATTTCGGCGCCGGCGAGAAGCTGGCGACCGCGATCCCCTGGGGCGACGTCAGCACGGCGTTTCGCACGACCGGCATCGGCAACGTCGAGGTGTACGTGCCGGTCTCGCCGAGGGCGCTCGCGAACCTGCGCCGGCTCGGCCGCCTCGGCTGGCTGCTGCGTCGGCCGCTCGTGCAGGCATTCCTCAAGTCGCGGATCGCAAGGCGCGCGCCGGGTCCGGACCAGGCGGCACGCGACGGGGCCCCGGTCCACGTCTGGGGCGAGGCGGAGAACGCCGCCGGCCGGCGCGTGACCGCGCGGGTTCGCGTGCCGAACGGCTACACGCTCACGCGCGACGCGGCGGTCGCGGTCGCCGAACGGCTCCTGTCGGACGGTGCGCCCGCGGGTTTCACCACGCCCGCGTGCCTCATGGGGAGCGGTTTCGTCTCGCGACTGCCCGGCGTCTCGCAGGTCCGCCTTGACTGACGCGCCCGCCGGATTCCGGCCGCCGGCGTGGATCGCGAACCGGCACCTGCAGTCGATCCTGCCGAGCCTGCCGCTGCGCAGGCCCGCGGTGGAGCGCCGCGCCGCCGCCGTGTCCGCGGCGAGCCGGCCGCTCGTGCTCGACTGCGGGGACGGCGTGCGCCTGCTGGGGCTGCACGCCGCGCCGCCCGCCGGCGCCGGGCCGGCGAAGCCGCGCCTCGCCGTGCTGCTGCACGGCTGGGAGGGCAGCGCGGACTCGCTCTACCTGCTGTCGATCGCCCAGCTCCTGCACGAGCGCGGCTTCGATACGGTGCGCCTGAACCTGCGCGACCACGGCGGGACGCATGCGCTCAACCGCGAGCTGTTCCACTCCTGCCGGCTGCCCGAGGTGGTCGGCGCGGTCCGGCGGCTGCAGGCGCTCTTCCCGGGGCACCGGCTGATGCTCGCCGGGTTCTCGCTGGGCGGGAACTTCTGCCTGCGCGTCGGCGCGCGCGCCCGCGCGGCGGGGCTCACGATCGCGCGCATCGTCGCCGTCTGTCCGGTGCTCGACCCGGCGACGACCCTGGACGCGCTCGAGCGGGGCCCGGCGGTCTACCACCAGTATTTCCTGTACAAGTGGCGCCGCTCGCTGCAGCTCAAGCAGGAAGCCTGGCCGGATGCCTACGACTTCGGCGACATGATCGCCGACCGGTCGCTGCGCAGCATGACCGAGCGGATGGTGCTGGCGCATACGGACTACCCCGACCTCGCGACCTATCTTTCCGGTTACGCGGTCACGGGTGCGCTGCTCGAATCGCTCGAGACGCCGACCCGCCTGATCACGTCCACCGACGATCCGATGATCCTCGCGGGCGACCTCGCGCGCATCGCGCGGCCGCCTTCGCTCGAGCTCACCGTGACGCCGCGCGGCGGACACTGCGGCTTCATCGACGCCTTGAGCGGCCCGAGCTGGGTGGACCGGCAGATCGCCTTCGAGTTCGAGCGCGCCTGATCAGCCGAGGCCTGCTGCCTCGCGCATCAGTTCGAGCCACTTGAGGTAGCGCGCCAGGAGGCGCGGCTCCAGCTCGGGCCCGAAGCGCTCGACGGGCGTGCCGCGGAACGTCGCGGGCATCCCGGCCACCAGGCAGGCGAGCCCGCGGGAGGTCGCCTCGCGGTCGCTGCTGCGGTCGACGGGCAGCCCGGCGAGGCAGGCGAGCATGCGGCAGAGCAGGCGGTTCTCCGCGAGCCCGCCGCTCGCGACGAGCCGCGCCGGCCCCGGGCGGTGCCCTTCCATCTCGTCCAGGTTCGCCTTGAGCAGGAAGGCGACGCTCTCGAGCACCGCGCGGCACTGCTGCAGGTCCGAGCCTTCGCCGACGAAGCGCGATTCGAAGTCCGGCCGCCAGAACGGCGAGGCGAGGCCGGCGACGCCGTTCAGGAAGAAGGGCGCTCCGTCGTCCGCGAGCTCGGCGCGGTCGAGCAGCGCGAGCAGCCGGTCCGCCGCGGAGCCCTGGTAGCGCTCCAGCCAGGTGAGCGCGGCGCCGGCGCCGTTGACGGATCCCTCGAGCACGAAATCGCAATGCTCGTCATCGGCCCGTATCACGCTCGTCAGCAGCGGCGGGGCGCGCAGCGCGTCGGGCGTCGGGCGCAGCACGAAGGCGCCGGTCCCGAGGTTCACGTAGGCCGCGTCGAAGTCGAGCGGCCCGGCCGCGAAGGGTACGACCGACTGGTCGCCGTTGCAGGTGTTGAGCGGGGTCCCCCGGCCGTCGCAGACGAGCGTGCCGAAGGCATGCGACGTGCCGGTCGCGCGCGGCAGGATCGCGCGCGGGATGCCGAACAGTTCCAGCAGCTCGTCCGACCAGTCTCGCTCGAACGGCGACCAGAGCAGCGTGCGGGCCGCCGTCGATGCGTCCGCGAGGAGCGGCCGCTCCACGAGCAGGCGGTGCAGCAGGAAGCTGGCGAGCGGGCCGGCACGCAGCCGCGAGCGGGCGGCGGCGCCGCGCACTTGCGGGAGGTGGTCGAGGCACCAGCGCAGCTTGCTGGCGCCGTAGTGCGGCGAAAGCGTGAGCCCGGTCAGGCGGTGCACGTCCTCCGCGCGGCGGGCGAGGCCGCGCAGCCAGGCCGCGCCGCGCGTGTCCTGCCAGGAGATGACCGGCGCGAGCGCTCGGCCGTCCTCGACGTCCCAGCAGGCGATGCTCGAGCGTTGCACGGCGAGGCCGGCGGCCGCCCAGCGCTCGCACGGGACGATGCGCGCGAGCTCGGCGAGCGCCGTGCCGACGCTCGCGACGATCTCCTCCGCGTCGTGCTCGACGTGGCCGATGGCGTTGCGCTGCGTGGCGATGGTGACGAGCGCAGCACCCTCGATCGAGCCGTCGGCGGCGAAGGCGCTGGCGCGCGTGGCGTGGCCGCCCTGGTCGATGGCGACGTAGACGGCCCCGGTCATGCGCTCAGCGCCGCGCGCGCGGCCAGCCCGCCGGCGAGGCGCAGCGGCGCCATCGACTCGACCATCGCGACGCCGCGCGCGGCGAGATCGAGGGCGAGGGCGGCGTCGGTCACTTCGTAGGCGACCCAGGTCCACGGGCCGGAAGGAAGCGCCCGGGCCGCGGGAATGCGCCGGTGGTCGCAGAACAGGTACTCGGGCCGCATCAGCTCGATCACGGGTCGCAGCTGCAGCGGGTCGCCGTCCAGCACCCAGCCGACGGCCATGCCCGCCGACGCGCGCGCGAGGCGGCAGGCGTCGGCGTCGAACGAGATCAGGACGCAGCGGTCGATCACGGGCGCAAGGGCGGACAGCACCCGCTCGACGCAGTGGGCGCGGCCATGGTGCACGAGGCTCGCGCGCTTGAGCTCGACGAAGGCGCGTGCGCCGGGCATGTCCGACATCAGGCGGGCGGCCGCGGCGAGGCGCGGCAGCGGCGTGCCGGCGTGCGCCTGGCCGAATCGCGCCGGCTCGCCGGCGTCGACGCCGTCGAGCTGGCCTGACATCGTGAGCCTGACGTCGCCGGCGCCGGAGGTCGTGCGCTCGAGGCTCGCGTCGTGGATGACGAAGGGCACGCCGTCCGCGGAGAGCTGCACGTCGAACTCGGCGAACTCCAGGCGCCGCCACGCCGCCGCGAGCGCCGGCAGGGTGTTCTCCGGAAAATGTTCCGCGTCGCCCCGGTGTGCGACGATGGCCGGCAGCATGCGGCGGATTATAGTCGTGACCTGCGTCCTGGCCGCCAGCATCCTCGCGTCCTGCGACCGGCGGGAGTCGGCCTGGCGGGATGCGCGGCGCCAGGATACGCCGGCGTCCTATCGGGCCTATCTCGAGCGCCATCCCACGGGGGCGCATGCGGCCGAGGCGCGCGCATGGCTCGAGGAGCGCCGCGAATCCGAGGAGTGGGCGCGGGCCGAGCGGCTCGGTACGCCCGAGGCCTGGCAGCGTTACCTCGCCGGCTGGCCGGAAGGGCGCCATGCCGAGGAGGCGAGGCGCCTGCTGGTCGCCTTCATTCCGCCGCCGCGGCCCGTGCCGGCTGCGGCAGCCGAGCCGCCGGCGACCGCGCCGCCGTCAGCCGCGCCCGCCGCCGACGGCTTCGAGATCCAGCTCGGCGCCTGGTCCGACGAGGCGCTTGCACGCGCCGGGTTCGAGCGTTTCATCGGCGCCCACGCAGGCGCGCTTGCCGGCGCCGGGTTGCGCCTCGCCGGGCCGGGCGAGTCGGGCGATGCGCTCTGGCGACTGCGGGCGGGACCTTTCGACGAAGCCGCAGCGCGGGCCCGTTGCACGAACCTTGCCGATGCGGGCGTGTCCTGCGTGCCGATTCCGGCCGCGCCGCGACCGGTTCAGTCGCCGCTCTTCCAGTAGCGGGCCATCTCCAGGTAGGCGAATGAAGCCGACCACGTGATCATCACGAATCCGGAGACGGCCTCGGTGCCGAACAGGAACCGGATGGGGCCCCTCGGCACCAGGTCGCCGTAGCCGACGGTCGAATACGTGATCGCCGAGAGGTAAACGGCGTCGAGCAGCCGGACCGGATCGGCACCGGCGATGGTTCCCAGCTGCGGCCACTGCACGAGCACGAAGATCGTGAGTCCGAACAGCCAGATCGCCAGGATGTGCGCGCCGAGGATGCAGAGGATCATCACGTAGATGCGCGGGTGGCGGGGCAGCCTCCAGCGGGGCATGCGGCGGTTCAGGTGCTGCAGCGCTTCGTAGTGCAGCCCTACCGCGAGCGAGACGACGAGCATCGTGATGCCTACGACGGCCCAGTAGGGTGCGGACCCGAGCGCTTCGCTTAGGGCGGGCGTCATACGGCAGGCATTCAGCCGGTCAGGCGGCGCCACAGGGCGCGCCCGACGAGGCGCGCCTGGTCGGCGAGGCCGAAGCGCTTGAGGTTGGTCTTGATGACGCCCTCGGTGAAGCGCGTGCGCTTCGAGTAGTCGATCCGCACGTCCACCAGCACGGGCTCGCCGCGCCCGGCCATGGCGAGCGCGTCGGCGACGACGGCGTCGACCTCCGAGTCGTCGCGCAGGAGCAGGAACCCGACGCGGTTCGCGCGGGCGAGCGCCTCGAAGTCGAGCTCCGGCAGCACGGTGCAGGTCTTGCGGTTGTAGGGCGTCGCCTGGGCCTGCGCGATCTGCGCGAGTTCGCCGTCGTTGAACACGAACCAGGCCACGCCGGTCTTCTGCGCGACCGCGGTCGCCATCTCGAGGCCGGTCATCCTGGCCGCGCCGTCACCGACGATGCCGACGACCGCGCGGTCCGGGCGCGCGAGCTTCGCGCCGATGACGGCCGGGATGCAGTAGCCCATCGAATTGAAGTCGGAGGGCGAGAAGAACGCGCGCGGCGCATGGATGGGCATCAGCTCGGCGACCAGGAACGTGTGGTTGCCGTCGTCGGCGACCACGATGCCGTCGTCCGGCAGCCGCGCGCGCAGGGCGTCGAAGAAGCGCTGCGGATTGACGCGGCCCTTCGAATCGTGCGCCAGCCACTCGGCGCGGTAGGCGGCCTTGTCCTTCGCGATCGCCGCCGCGACGGCGGCCGCGCGCGCGGACTCGGGGGCCGGGCCGAGCGCATCGCGAAGCTTCGCGAGCACTGCCCGGGAGTCGCCCTCGAGCGCGACGGCCGCCGGATAGTTGGCGCTGAACACGGCCGGGTTGATGTCCACGTGCACGAGGTTTGCCGGGGGCTCCCAGCCGTAGCTGCCGGTCGGGATCTCGGCGAATCGCGTGCCGACCGCGAGCAGCGCGTCGCAGTCCCCGAAGGCGTTGTCGACCGCCGGGACCGCCGCGCGGCCGAGCGCGAAGCCGGCGTGCAGGCGGTGGCTGCCCGGGAACGCGGAGAGTCCCTGCAGCGTGGTCGAGACCGGGGCGCCGAGCAGTTCGGCGATCGCGATCAGTTCCGCGGTCGCGTCCACCGCGCCCCAGCCGCAGAAGATCGCCGGGTGCTGCGCGGCGCGCAGCAGCGCGGCCGCGCGCGCGATGTCGGCCGCCCCCGCCGCGAGTCCGGCCTGCGGCGCGGGCGTGAAGTCCGGCCGCTCGCCGGCGTCGCCAGGCATGAGCTGGAGGTCGACCGGGATCTCGACGAAGACCGGGCCGGGTTCGCCGGTCGTGGCGACGCGGAACGCCTCGTGGATCACGGGAATGACGTCCGCATGACGCTCGATGCGCCAGCGCGCCTTGGTGACCGGGGCGAGCAGGGCGTGCTGGTCCATGTCGTGCAGCTGGTAGGCGCGTCCGAGATCGCGGCGCACGCCGCCCGCGATCACCAGCATCGGGATGCCGTCGAGGAAGGCCTCGCCGATGCCGCTGGCGGCATGCGTGACGCCGGCCGCCGGAACGATCACCAGCGTGCCGATCGCTGCGCCCGTGCGGCTGATCGCGTCGGCCATGAACGCGCCGCCGCCCTCGTGGGCCACCAGCACCGGCGTGATGGACTCCGAGGCGCCGAGCTCGTCGTACAGCTCGGTGTTGTGCACGCCCGGGATGCCGAACGTGTGCCGGACGCCGAGTTGTTCGAGGGCTTCCCGTGCGAGCCGCGCCGCCGTCTGCTGCATGCTGCCTCCCCGTGGGGCGCAGCGTAGCCTATCCGGCAGTCTGGCCCCCGGTCAGGAGTCGATCATGCGCCAGTCGCCGTCCCCATCGCGGCAGGCGCTGCCCTTCTTCTTGACCTGGCGGCCGTCGACGAGCCGGGTAAGCGTGAAATGGCGGCATACGCGCCCGTCCCGCTCGAATCGCTGGTACGGGACGAGCGAGTACGCGATGTTGCGGCTGGATCCGGTCCAGTCCACCCGGCGGCCGTCCTCGAGCAGCTCCAGGGCGTGGCCCATGCAGGCACGGTCTCGGTCGTCCATGCGGTCGCCGATCTCGTGACCAATGACGGCCCCGATGGCGGCACCCGCCAGGATCGCGATCAGCCTGTCGTCGTCGTCACTGACGGCAGCGCCGATGGCGCCGCCGACGGCCGCGCCCAGCGCCGTGCCGACGCGGTCGCGGTCGCAGCGGCCGGCCCGGATGCCGTAGTCGTCCGGCCAGCGGTGTCCGGTGTAGCCGACGTAGTAGGGGTCGTTCTTCTTGCGCCAGCCGTGGGCCGGCGCGTGGGACGGCGGATCGGCGAATGCGGGTAGGGCAACCGTCGTCGCCAGCATCGCCAGGGCGGCGGACCGCCAGTACCTGATGGAGCGCATGGAGTCCCTCCCATGGATCGGGTAGCGAAGTCTAGGGCGGGCGGGGCCTCCGGCCGCGTGATCCAGGGCTCAAAAAGCGCTGATCCCGGTCAGATGCCGGCCGATCGTGAGCTGGTGGATCGTCTCCGTGCCTTCGTAGGTGATCACGCTCTCGAGGTTGAGCGCGTGCCGGATCGGCACGTACTCGGCGCTGATGCCGGCGCCGCCCAGCATGTCGCGGGCGTCGCGGGCGACGTCGAGCGCCACGCGGCAGTTGTTCCACTTGGCGAGCGAGACCTGCGAGGGAAGCATCTTGCCCGCGTCCTTCAGCCTGCCGAGCTGCAGCGACATGAGCTGCGCGCCCGTGATGCCGCGCGCCATCTCGGCGAGGCGGATCTGGATCGCCTGGTTCTGCGCGAGCGGCCGGCCGAACAGCTCGCGCGTCTTCGTATAGTCGAGCACCTGCGCGAGGCAAGCCTGGGCCGCGCCGATGACGCCCCAGGTGATGCCGAAGCGCGCCTGCGTCAGGCAGGAGAGCGGAGCCTTGAGGCCGACCGTGCTGCCCGGGAGCATGTTCTCCTCCGGGACGACGACGTCCTCGAGGAACAGGGCGCCGGTCGCCGAGGCCCGCAGGGAGAACTTGCGCTCGATCTCGGGCGCCGCGAACCCGCGCGTGCCCTTCTCCACGATGAAGCCGCGGATGCCCTCCGGCGTCTTCGCCCAGACGACGGCGAGGTCGGCGATCGGCGCATTGGTGATCCACATCTTGGCGCCATTCAGGACCCAGTCCCCGCCACGGCGCTTCGCGTGCGTCTTCATGTTCGCCGGGTCCGAGCCGCCGTGCGGCTCGGTCAGGCCGAAGCAGCCGATCAGTTCTCCCGCCGCCATGCGCGGCAGGTACTTCTGGCGCTGCGCCTCGCTGCCGAAGGCATGGATCGGGTACATGCACAGGCTCGACTGCACGGACACGAAGCTGCGGATCCCGGAGTCGCCGCGCTCGAGTTCCTGGCAGATGAGCCCGTAGGACACCGCGTTCATCCCCGCGCAGCCGTAGCCTTCGATCGAGCTGCCGAGCAGGCCGAGCGCGGCGATCTCGGGCACGAGGTCGCGCGGGAACGTGTGTTCCTCGAAGTGCTTCTGGATGACGGGCAGGACGCGTTCGTCCACGAGCCGCGCGACGGAATCGCGGACCATGCGCTCTTCGTCGGTCAGCGACGCCCCGACGTCGTAGAGGTCGAGCGGATTCAAGCAGCGGGCATCCCGAGGCGGCCGACCAGGTCCTGCGCCATCCCCTCGGCGCCGCGGGCCGCGCTGACCGCAGCCTCGAGTTCCCCGCGGGCGTGCGCGGCGCCGGCTTCTTCCCAGGCCGTTCGCGCGCTCGCGAGCGCGGCGTTCGCCTCGTCGAGCAGCTGCCGGTCCATGCCGTCCGGAAGCTTGCGCAGCTTGCCGAGTTCCTCGAGCCGGCCGCCGATGCCCGCCAGCAGATCCGGCAGGCTGCCCGAGATCCGGGCCCAGTCCGCGTTCATCTCGGCGATGCGCTGTTCCTTCGCGGCCGCCGCCTCCCGGGCGAGCGCCTCGGCCTGGGCCGGCACGTCCTTCACCGCCGCGATGGCGTCCGCGTAGCGCTCCTCGCCGAAAGCGGCGCGCGCCTCCTCGAGGCCTTCCTTCACCTCGGCATAGCGCGCGGGGATGTACTTCTCCGCGTCCTCGTAGACGGCGTTCAGCGCATTCTCGGCGGCGGCAATGGCCTCCTGCGCCGGGTCCTTCTGCGAGCAGGCGGCGAGGGCGATCGTGGCCGCGAGTGCGGCGAGCAGGGTGCGGGTGTTCACGGTGGACCTCAGGAAGCCTTGGCGCCCAGGGAATCCATGATCGCCGCGATCTTCGCCTTGGCGTCGCGGGCGGCGAGCACGGTCGCCTCGAAGGTCTGGCTGGTCATCTCCGCAGCCGCGCGGCTCCAGGCGTCACGCGCGGCGTCGTATTCGGCGATGGTCTGCTTCCAGGCCTCGGCGGTCATGCCCTGCGGCGGCCTGCCGCGCTGCGCCGTGATCTTCTTGTCCATCGCCGCGATCATCTCGGGCATGGATTTCGTGAGCTCCGCCCACTCGGATTCCATCTCGACCAGGATCTGGGCGCGCTTGATGCGGGCGTCCGCTACCGCGCGGCGCAGGTTGTCCTCCGCGGCGGCGGCCCCGGCGACCACGTCGCCGAAGTCCTGGGCGGTGACCGACTCGCGCAGCGACGCGATGCTCGCTTCCACCTCGGCGTAACGCTCGGGCAGGTACTTCTGGATTTCGGCGCCCGTCTCCTTGAACTTCGTCTCGAGGGCCGCGAGCGCCGCCTCGGCGGGCTCCTTCTGGCTGGCGCAGGCCGCGAGGCCCAGCAACAGGGCGGCAAGCGCCGCCGCACGGAATGCCTTCGATCCAGTGATCATTGCGATGCTCCCGGGGGGATTGTCGACCGCATAGGTTACCACCGATCGGGTAGGATTCCGCGCGTGAAAGTCGCCGAGATCCTGATCGTCGAGACCCTGCACCAGCCCGGGAGTCTTGCCCGCGTCCTGCAGGTGATCGCAGATGCCGGCCTCACCATCGACCATCTCCAGGCGCTGCGGCGGGAGCAGGGACGGACGCTCTGGGAGATCACGCTGGAGATGGACGAGGAGGCCGACCGCAGCCTCTATGACCGCATCGACGCGCTGCCCGTCGCGCGCTTCGTCGGCAAGTCCGACCGGGTGTTCGACCGGCACCGCGGCGGCAAGATCCGCACGCAGTCGGCCATCCCGATCACGACGCAGCAGGTGCTGCGCGACATCTACACGCCCGGCGTCGCGCGCGTCTGCCTCGCGATCCGGAAGGATCCCGCGCTGGCCTGGGACTACACGAGCCTCGGCAGCTCGGTCGCGATCGTGACCAACGGGACGGCGGTGCTCGGACTCGGCGACATCGGGCCGCTCGCGGGCCTGCCGGTCATGGAAGGCAAGTCCGCGCTGTTCGCCACGCTGGCCGGGATCAATGCCGTTCCGATCCTGCTCGAGGAGAAGGACCCGGCGCGCTGCATTGATCACGTGGCGGCGATCGCCAGCGGGTTCGGCGCGATCCAGCTGGAGGACTTCGCGGCTCCGGCCTGCTTCGAGATCGAGGAAGGCCTGCGAGCGCGCCTCGACCGCCCGGTGCTGCACGACGACCAGCACGGCACGGCGGTCGTCACGCTTGCCGCCGTGCTGAACGCCACGCGGCGCACCGGGTCCTCGATCGGCGATTGCGTCGTCGGGCAGGTCGGCCTGGGCGCGGCGGGAATCGGCATCGTGCGGCTGCTGCTCAAGGCCGGCGCCCGCCGCGTGCTGGGCACGGACCTGGATGCAGGCGCAGTGCGCCGTCTCGAGGCCATGGGCGGGGAGGCGGCGACCCTCGGGGAGATCATGCAGAAGGCCGACATCGTGATCGCGACGACCGGCCGGCGCGGGCTGATCGCCCCGGAATCCGTCCGCAAGGGCCAGATCATCCTCGCGCTGTCGAACCCGGACCCGGAGATCGAACCCGCCGTGGCGCTTGCGGCCGGGGCAGCGATCGCGGGGGACGGAAAGGGAATCAACAACCTGCTCGGGTTCCCCGGCCTGTTCAAGGGTGCTCTCGCGGCGCGCGCGAAGCGCTTCAACGACGCCATGCTGCTGGCGGCGGCCGGGGCGATCGCGGAACTGGCCGGAGACGAACTGGTTCCCGGTCCGCTGGACCGGGCCGTGCACGACGCCGTCGCGGCCGCCGTCAGCCGCGCATCGCACTCCTGAGTTTTCCGAGCGCGGCGGACTCGATCTGGCGGATCCGTTCGGCGGAGACGCCGTAGTCGGCGGCCAGTTCCTGCAGCGTCTTCTTGTCTTCCGCGAGCCAGCGCGAGCGGATCACCGTGCGGCTGCGCTCGTCGAGACCCTCGAGCGCGGTCGCGAGGTCGCCCGCCACCGCGCCGTCCCACTGCTCCTGCTCGATGATAGACGCCGGGTCAGCCTCGGGCGCCGGCAGGTAGAGGGAGGGCGAAGCGACGGCTTCCTCGTCGCCGGTATCCGGCGCCGGGTCGAAGGAGAGGTCGCGCGCGGACAGCCGGCGCTCCATTTCCCGGACCTCGCGCGCGTCGACGCCGAGCTCGCCGGCGACGGCGGCGGTCTCCGCGTCGGACAGCCAGGCGAGGTTCTTCTTCATGCGGCGCAGGTTGAAGAACAGCTTGCGCTGGGCCTTGGTGGTGGCGACGCGCACCAGGCGCCAGTTGCGGATCACGAATTCGTGGATCTCGGCGCGGATCCAGTGCACGGCGAAGCTGACCAGGCGCACCCCCATGTCGGGATCGAAGCGCTTGACGGCCTTCATGAGGCCGACGTTGCCTTCCTGGATCAGGTCGCCGACCGGCAGGCCGTAGCCCAGGTAGCCGCGCGCGATGTGCACGACGAAACGCAGGTGGGAGAGCACGAGGGTGTGTGCCGCTTCGAGATCCTGTTCGTCGCGGTAGCGGCGGGCGAGCGCGAGTTCCTCCTCGCGGCCCAGCATGGGAATCGCCGACACCCGTTCGACATAAGCCTCCAGGCTTCCGATCGGGCCGGCAAGGGCAAGGGCGGGATTCGGCAGAGCGAGCGCTTGGCCAGACATTGCGTGCGGTTACCTCCGTGACGCAATATTAGCACTCACTAACATAGAGTGCTAATAACCTTTCGAATCAAAGGCTTAAGCGCGCGGTTCGATGCGACGCAGGTGATAGGTGGCAGCCAGCCAAGCGCCCACGAGTCCCAGCAAGGCACCGCCTCCGATCACCAGGGGCCACTCATCAGGCGCGAGACCACGGAGCGCGAAAGCCGCGCCATAGGCCGCTGCGAGGCGGTCCACGAAAGGTCCAAGCGCCGCCAGGCCCGCGGCAACCAGCGCGACGGCGAGCACGCCGCCGCCGAGGCCGTGCCAGAAACCCGAGTACAGGAAGGGCCGTCGCACGAAGGCGTTGCTGCCGCCGACGAGCTTGGTCACTTCGATTTCCGCGCGGCGGCCGTTGATCTCGAGGCGGATCGTGTTGCCGACCACCGCGAGCACGCCGGCCGCGAGCACCGCCGCGACCAGCAGCACGAGCTGCTGCATCGTGTCCTGGATCGCGTGTATGCGGCGAACCCAGGCCGTGTCGGCCTCGACCAGTTCCACGCGCTCGATCTTGCGCAGCTCCGCCGCCAGCGCTTCCACGGCCGTGGCCGTGTCGTGCGGCGGCGAGGGCCGCACCTTGACCAGCCAGGGCAGCGGATTCTCGGGCAGCGCCTCGAGCGCGTCGCCGACGCCGGAAAGCTTGCGGAACTCCGCGAGCCCCTCATCCGGGCTCACCAGCACCGCGTCGGCGACGCCATCCATCGCCTCGATGGCCGCAGCGGCCTGCCGGGCCTCGGCCGCGGACGTCGGCATCGCGAGATACGCGGAGAGCTGCACGGTGTCGTCGAGACCGGCAGTCACGGCGCGCAGGTTGGCGACGGCGAGCCAGAGCGCGGCCGGCAACGAGAGCGCGATGCCGATCACGGCGACCGTGAGGAAAGTCGCGAACGGCTGGCGGGCGAGCCGCCCGAGCGAGCCGAGCAGCGCCTGCGCGTGGCGCTCGAAATGCGTGGCGACGGCGTCAGGCAGCGGCATGCGGCACTGCGGCGAGGCGGCCATTCTCGATGTGGACGCGACGCACGCGGAAGCGGTCGAGCAGGTGCACGTCGTGGGTGGCGACCAGCACGGTCACGCCGACCGCGTTGAAGCGCTGGAACAGGTGCATGACCTCGAGCGCCAGGTCCGGGTCGAGGTTGCCCGTCGGCTCGTCGGCGATCAGCACCGGGGGCTTGGTGATGACGGCGCGCGCGATGCCGACGCGCTGCTGTTCGCCGGCCGACAGCTCCAGCGGCAGGGAGCGTTCGCGCCCGAGCAGTCCCACCTGGTCGAGGGCGGCGCGCACGCGCTTGTCCATTTCCCGGCGCGGCACGCCGCCGACCGCGAGCGGCAGCGCCACGTTGTCGTACACCGGTCGGTCGTCGAGCAGGCGGTGGTCCTGGAACACGATGCCGACCTGCCGGCGGAACGCCGGGATCGCGCCGCTGCGCAGCGTGGAGGTATTTCGCCCGTTCACGAATACCTGGCCGCGCGTCGGTCGCTCCAGCAGCGCGATGAGGCGCAGGACCGTGCTCTTGCCGGCGCCGGAGTGGCCGGTCAGGAAGGCCATTTCGCCGGCCTCGAGCTCGAAGGAGAGCTCCGCGAGGGCCTCGCGGCCGTTCGGGTATCGCTTGAAGACTCGGTCGAATCGGATCACGTTGCGCCGGCCGCTGCGGGCCGCAGCAGCCCCTCGACATAGGCCCGGGCGTCGAAGATACCGAAATCCTCCGCCTGTTCGCCAACGCCGACGAACCGGATCGGCAGGCCGAAGCGCCGCGCGATCGCGACGACGACGCCGCCCCGCGCCGTTCCGTCGAGCTTGGTCACGGCGATTCCGGTGACGCCGATCGCCTGGCTGAACTGCTCGGCCTGGCGCACCGCGTTCTGACCCAGGCCCGCGTCGAGCACGAGCAGCACCTCGTGCGGCGCCTGCGGGTCGAGCCGCTTCAGGACGCGCGCGATCTTGGCGAGTTCGTCCATCAGGTGCGACTGCGTGTGCAGCCGCCCGGCCGTGTCCGCGATCAGCACGTCGGCGCCGCGCGCCTTCGCGGACTGGAGCGCGTCGAAGACGACCGCCGCCGGGTCCGCGCCGGGCGCCTGGGAGATGACCGGCACGCCGTTGCGCTCGCCCCAGACCGCGAGCTGCTCGACGGCCGCCGCGCGAAAGGTATCGCCGGCGGCGAGCATGACGGACAGTCCCTGTTCCTTGAGCCGCCGGGCGAGCTTGCCGATGGTCGTGGTCTTGCCGGAGCCGTTGACGCCCACGACGAGGATCACGAAGGGCTTCTTCGATCGATCGACGTCGAGCGGTCGCTCGACCGGCGCGAGTATCTCGAGGAGCGAGGCCGCGAGCGCGCCTTCGAGCGCTTTTGCGTCGGCGAGCTCGGAGCGCGCGACCTTCTGCCGCAACTCCCCGAGGATCGTCTCCGTCGCCTCCACGCCGACGTCCGCGGCGAGCAGGCGCGTCTCGAGCTCCTCGAGCAGGGCGGCGTCGATGCGCCGACCCGGGAGCAGGTCGAGGGCCCAGGAAGCGCCGCGGTTGACGCGCGCGCGCAGGCGCGCGAGGAAACCGTCGCCGGCCGGCGTCAAGGTTCCAGGATGGCCGGGTTCGTGATCGCGAACGCGGCGCCTCCGGACGCGGCGAGCGAGGCGGCGTGCGTCTGCATCTCGGTAGTGGCCGCGAGGCTTGCCGTCGGCGAGAGCAGCGAGCCGTGCGAGCCTTCGAGGAAGTGCACCCAGGTGCCGGAGCCGGCCGCGACCGGGTTGAGGCCCGGTGTCGCCGCCTTCAGGAAGGTCGTCGCGTTGACCATGCGTTGCGTCGCCGAGTTCGGCACGACCGTGTCGTTGACGACCTGCGTCAGCAGCACGGGACGCGCCGCGACGGCGCCGGCGATGAAGTTGAGCGGGTCGCCGGCATCGACCGCGGTCTGCGCGTCGCGGAAGAACTGCTCGTAGAGCGTCGTGTCCGGCGTGAGGCCCGCCGCCACCAGGCCCGCCTCGATCCGCGGCCCGAGCGCCGCGGAATCGCGCAGCAGGTTGGCGACGCCGCCGCCCGGCACGCTCAGGTAGGCGGACACGGTCGGGATCGGCATCGCATTGGCGACCGTACCGACGATGCCGCCGAGCGACAGGCCGGAGAAATGGATGCGCGTGCCGTCGATGTCCGGCAGCGTGTCGCCGTCGAGGTCGAGGTTCGGCAGCGCGCCCGTGAGCTGCACGATGTCGAGCGCCGCCTGGCGCAGGTTGTCGCGGCTCGTAAGCAGGCTCGTCAGGTTGATGATGTGCGTGCCCGAGGCGTCGATCACGCCGTCAGGGCCCGGAGCGCCCGTCGCGTTGTCGACGAGGTCGAGGTCGAAGGTGCGCTCGGCGCCCGCCTGGTACAGCGGGCTGGTCGTGTCCGTGATGCCGTGCAGCGGGATGTCGATCGCCGCGACCACGAAGCCCTGCGAGGCATAGGCGCCGGCAATGGCCGCCGACTGCGTGCGGTTGCCCTGCAGGCCGTGCTGGAAGATCACCACCGGCCAGCCCGCGACCGGCTTCGCCTGGCCGCTGTTGGCATTCGGCACCGTGACGAAGAGCGGGATCGGGAAATTCGACGCCTTCGCCACCGGCACCGGGTTGAAGCGCGTGAGGTGGGTCGAGACGCCGTCCGGCCCGCCGGGCGCGGCCTCCCAACGGCCCGTGAGCGGCGCCGCCGGGTCGAGGTAGTAGCTGATTGCGAGCTGGCCGACATACACGTCCGCGATCGGCGGCAGCGCCGGGTTGAGTGCCTGCAGGTTCAGCCCGGTGAACACCACGCCGGCCGAGGCGGCGGGCACGGTGGCCGTCGCGGCCGCCATCACGTCCGCGGTCGACTGGGTCGAGAACGAGTAGGTCAGGACCACGGAAGTCAGCGGGATGCCGGCGCCATTCGCGACGGCGAGGTGCGTGTACGTGAGCCGGCAGATCGCGTTCAGCGTCGCATTCGTGACCGTGGCGCAGGTCGGCGGGAAAACGCCGCCGGTCAGGTCCGCGATCGCCGCCGTGCGCACCGTCAGGTAATCCCTGTCAGGGGTCGCGGCATTGCCGCTCGTGTCCTGCAGTCCCGCGGTCAGGATCACGAGATAGCCGACGTTCGTCGCGCCGCTCGAGGGCGTGAGCGGCTTCAGCGGCACGATTTCGAGCGTGCTGCCGCCGGAATCCAGGGACGCCGCGACCTGTGCGACGTAATCCGTGCCGTAGACGAGCGGGCGCCGGAACCCGATCGCCGCCTTCGTGGCATTGTCGAGGTCGACTTCAAGCACGATCACCGTCGCGGGCGAAATCGTCGCGGCGTTGATCGGCGCCGAGAACCGCACGGTCGAACTCGCGACCGTGGAGAAGCCGTCGAGCGCGTTGATCGTCGTCGCATTGGGCAGGAACGGCGTCACCGGCCCGTTGACCGTGCCGTCCGTCGAGCCGCTGAAATAGAGGTCTGTCGGGTAGGGCAGCACGCCGGAGCCCGGCACGAAATTCGGATGGAACACGCCGACGCCGGATGAGGTGCCCGGGTTGCCGTTGCCCGACGTCGGATCCGTCGGGCCGATGCTGTCGGAACTCGAGCCCCCGCAGCCTGCAAGCACGAGACCGGCGATCAGGAGTGTGGCGATGAAACGGTTGCTCATGTCGAAGGCTCCGGCGTTGTGATCGTATGAGGCCCGGGCGCGTATCATCGCGCAAGTCTAAGGGATGTGCGGTGCAAAAAAGATCGGCCAACACCCTGCGCATCATCGGCGGCGACTGGCGCGGCCGCCGCATCCGCTTTTCCGGGCAGGGCGGCATCCGGCCGACGCCGGACCGGGTCCGGGAGACCCTGTTCAACTGGTTGATGGACAAGGTGCGCGGGAGCCGCTGCCTCGATCTCTTCGCCGGCAGCGGCGCGCTCGGCCTCGAGGCGCTGTCGCGCGGGGCGGCGCACGTCACCTTCGTCGAGCGGGACCGCGAGAACGCGGCCCGGCTGCGGGAAACGGCCGCCCTGCTGGCGCCCGGGCGCGCGACCGTGGTCGAGGCCGATGCGCTCGCCTGGCTCGCGAGCCGCCCGGAGACCTGCGACATCGTCTTCCTCGATCCGCCGTTCGCGGCCGGGATCCTGGCCGAAGCCATGCGGCGCCTCGAAGTCGGGGGCGTCCTCGCGCCGGGTGCCTTCATCTACATCGAGATGCCGGCCTCCGCCGGCCTGCCCGTGCTTCCCGCCCCCTGGCGCATGCACCGGACCGGCCGCGCGGGAGCGGTCGGGTATCATCTCGCCCGGCGACAGGGTGAGGAGCCCGGCACGTGAATCCCAAGCGCAGCGCCGTTTACCCGGGCACCTTCGACCCGATCACCAACGGCCACCACGACCTGGTCCGGCGAGCAGCCGGGATCTTCGACCGCCTCGTGGTCGGGATCGCCGCCAACGCGGGCAAGGCGCCGCTCTTCCCGCTCGCCGAGCGGGTCGGCCTCGCGCAACAGGTGCTGGCGGACCTGCGCAACGTCACCGTGCTCGGCTACGCAGGACTCACCGTGGACTTCGCGCGCGAGCAGGGCTGCGGCGTCGTCATCCGCGGCCTGCGCGCCGTGTCCGACTTCGAGTTCGAGTTCCAGCTCGCGAACATGAGCCGGCACCTCGACGGCGCCGTCGATTACGTGTTCATGACCCCGCTGGAGCAGTTCACGTTCATTTCCTCGACGCTGGTGCGCGAGATCGCGCTCTACGGCGGGGACGTCTCGCAGTTCGTGCACCCCGCGGTCGCCGAGGCGCTGGCCAAACGCCGGAAATCCTAGCGCTGGCAGCGCGGGCACCAGTAGGTGCTGCGCGCGCCCTGGGTGAACTGCCGGATCGCCGTGCCGCAGCGCCGGCAGGGCTTGCCGGCGCGCTCGTAGACGAACAGCCGCTGCCGGAAGTAGCCCGGCATGCCGGAGGCGTCGACGTAGTCCCGCAACGTCGTGCCGCCGACGCCGATCGCTTCGGTGAGCACGGCGCGGATCGCGGCCACGAGCGCTCCCATGCGCGCGCGGCTCACGCGGCCCGCCGCGAGGCCCGGGCGGATCCCGGCGCGGAACAGCGCCTCGCTGGCATAGATGTTGCCGACGCCCACGACCGCGCGCGAATCCATGATGAAGGCCTTCACGGAAACCCGCCTGCCGCGCGCGCGCCGCCAGAGGGCATCGCCCGTGAAATCGTCCGAGAGCGGCTCGACCGCCAGGTCCGCGAGCAGCCGGTGACGGGCGGGCTCCCCCGCGGTGAACAGCAGGCAGCCGAAGCGCCGCGGGTCGTTGAAGCGCAGGCACCGGCCGGAGTCGAGCACGAGGTCCACGTGGTCGTGGGCGAGCGGCGGCGAGGCGGCGTCGAGGACCCGGAGGCTCCCCGACATCCCGAGGTGCAGGATCAGGGTGCCGGCATCGGTGCCGATCAGCAGGTACTTTGCGCGCCGCGCCACGCTGCGCACGCGCGTGCCGGCGATCCTGCGGGCGAGGCCCGCCGGCACGCGCCAGCGCAGTCGCGGCTGGCGGACGATGAGCCGATCGACGCGCCGGCCGACGAGCCAGGGCTCGATGCCCCGGCGCGTCGTTTCTACCTCCGGCAGCTCCGGCATGCCATGCCGCGCGACCTCAGAACCGGGCCCGGAACGAGACGCCGACGATGCGCGGCTCGTTGTCGAAGCCGGTCAGGTTGTTGAAGTCGATGGCGCCCTTCACGTTCTCTTCGTCGGTGATGTTCCGCCCGAACAGCGCGACTTCCCACTTGCCGCCGTCGTGCGCGTAGCCGATGCGCGCGCCGCCCTCGAAGTTGCCGTCGCTGTAGAACTCCTCGGACTCGTAGATGAAGAACTGCGTCTCGCCCTGGAAGGCCCAGTCCGTGAAGAAGAACAGCTCGCCGTTGGTTCCGATCGGCAGGCCGTAGCGCGCGGTGACCGTCGCCACGTACTCCGGAGCCTGCACGAAGGAGTTGCCGTCGATGATCGCACGGCCGTTGACGTCGAGCGGGTCGAGCACGGTGCACAGCCCGGAGCCGCACGGCGGCACGACCAGCGTGTTGTCGTCGATCTCGGTGTCCGTGTAGCTGAAGCCGAGCGTCATCATGAACCGCTCGGTGATCAGGAACTCGCCGTCGAGGTCGAGGCCCATGCCGGTGCCCTTGTCGGCGTTCACGAGCTGCACGAAGTTGCCGCCGCCGCCGATGGCGGAGAGCTGCAGATCGTCCACTTCGTAGTAGAACACCGCGGCGTTCAGGCGGATGCGGTCGTCGGCCAGCTGCGACTTGAACCCGAACTCGATCGAGTTGATGGTCTCGGAGTCGGCGACCGAAGGCGCGCCGAAGAACGCCACGTCGCGTCCCTGGATCGTCGGCGCGCGGAATCCGTTCGCCAGCCGCGCGTACACATTGAAGTCCTCGTTGACCTCGAACAGTCCCGACACGTCCCAGCTGATCTGCTCGTCGGAGACCGACACGGGGGCGATCGGGGCGCCGGTCGGGCCGGAGCCGTACAGGTCCTTGTCGTCGTCCGTATACCGCAGGCCGCCGGTGAGGGTGAACGCATCGCTGACGTCGTAGCTCACGTGACCGAAAACGGCCCATGCCGTGTTCTCGTGGACGACCGTCGTGGGCACCGGCGTGAAGAACGGGTTGGTCGTGACCGAGAACTCGGAGTCGAAATAGTACGCGCCCGCCTGCCAGAACAGGCGATCGCTCGCCTGCGAGGCGAAACGGAACTCCTGCGTGACCTGGTCGAGGTTGTCGATGCCGTCCAGGGTGTCGGACGGGAACGGGATGCAGGGATCGCCCGGCTGGCTGCCCGGCGGGCACGGGCCGACGGCCGGCAGGAAATCGGCGCCGAAGCCGCCGTCGATGTCGCCGCGGCTGCTGCTCTCGGTGTTCTCGTACGCGGTGATGGAAGTCAGGGTCACGTCATTGGCGAGCCCGATGTCGAGCCGGATCGATCCGCCGAGCCCCTCGGCGCTCTGCGGATTGCCGTCGCCGCCGTCGTAGGTGACGCTGTCGCGGTCGTAGTTCGAGTTGAAGCCGTCGCTGCCCGGGCCGAGCACGTTGGCGCGGAAGATCGACGCCGTGCCGTCGATGTCGCGGCCATGGATGTTGAGCAGCGCGCTGAAGTTGTCGGACGGTTCGATGAGCAGCTGGGCGCGGTAGGCGTACTCGTCGAAGCCGCCCAGTGCGTCGTTCTCGCCGGTGAAGTCGTTGTCGATCCAGTCGTCGCGCTCGTGGTACAGCGCCGACAGGCGGAAGGACACGGTATCCGAGATGCCGCCGCCGACCGCGCCTTCGAAGGACATGGAGCCGAGCTCGCCGTAGCTCAGGGCGACGTCGCCGCCGAACTCCTGCGTGGGCTTCCTGGTGTCGAACTTGACGATGCCGGCCGGCGTGTTCCGGCCGAACAGGGTGCCCTGCGGGCCGCGCAGGACTTCGACACGCTCGAGGTCGAACATCGGGAAGCTCTTCAGGATCACGTTCTCGAGGACGACCTCGTCGACGATGATCGAGACCGGCTGCGACGCGGCGAGGTCGAAGTCGGAATTGCCGAGGCCGCGGATGTAGAAGCGCGGCGCCAGGCGGCCGTTCGAGGACTCCGCGTACAGGCTCGGCACGCGGGCCGCGAGCACCTGGATGTCCCCGCCGCCCTCGAACATCGCGGCGAGGCGCTCGCCCTGGAGCGGCGAGACCGACAGCGGCACGTCCTGGATGTTCTCGCTGCGACGCTGGGCGGTGACGATGATCTCGCCGAGCGCCGCGGTCGACGCAGGCGCGTCCTGGGCAAACGCAGCAGGCAGCGGCAGCGCCATGGCAATGGCGGCAGCAAGGGTCGCGTTACGCATTCGAGGAACTCCCCGGTTGGAATGGCGGGGAGTTTAGCTGAAAAGGCTAAAAGGGGACGCTCACCTTTCGCTAAAGGGGACGCTCACCTTTACCGTCATTACTGTTGATTGCAACGGTGCTAGGACGGTAAAAGTGAGCGTCTCCTTTAGCGAAAGGTGAGCGTCCCCTTTTGGCCTTTACTTGATCTTGGCTTCCTTGAAAGTCACGTGCTTGCGCACGACCGGATCGAACTTGCTGACTTCCATCTTCTCGGGGTGGAGCCGCTTGTTCTTGGTCGTGGTGTAGAAGTAGCCGGTGCCGGCGCTGGAAACGAGCTTGATCTTGTCGCGCATGGCATTGACCTCAGACGTGGGTGCCGGCGGCGCGCAGCTGCGCGACCACCTTCTCGAGACCCTGCTTCTCGACCGTGCGCAGGCCGCGCGTCGAGAGCCTGAGCGTCACCCAGCGGCCCTCGCTCTCCAGCCAGAAGCGCTGCGTGTGCAGGTTCGGCAGGAAGCGGCGGCGCTTCTTGATGTTCGAGTGGGACACCTTGTTGCCCGTGACGGGGCGCTTTCCGGTGATCTGGCAGACTCTGGGCATGGTGGCGGCTCTCTTGGGGCCGCGTATTAGACCAGCGAAGCTTTGCGCAGTCAAATCAGCGTGTTGCGCGCCGTCGGGGCCTCAGATAAGCCCTTTTTCCGCAAGGGAAACGCAGCACCCGTCGCCGACGATCAGGTGGTCCAGCAGCCGGATCTCGACCAGGGCAAGGGCGTCCCGCAGCCGGGTCGTGATGATCTCGTCGGCCTGGCTCGGCTCGGCGATGCCGGAAGGGTGGTTGTGGGCGAGGATCACGGCCGTGGCGTTGCGGGCGAGCGCCTGCTTCACCACCTCCCGGGGGTGGACGCTCGCGCCGCCCTAACGGTCCATTCTCTAACTACGTTAGCGCCGGTCCGAGTAACCGTCAAACTGTGCTGCTATTGCGCTGCGGCCTTTTCCGTAACGGCGACCGCATCGTTGGCGACCGGCGTTTCCTCAAGGTACTTAACGACCGCGTAGCGTGTCTTGGTACGTGCGAAGGTCTTTGTACTGACGTTCGCAGTCGTCATGTATGGATTCGTATTGTTGGTTGTAACTGTCGAGTTGCCTTGCCAGGAGGTCGTGTCTTGGTTCAACACGATCACAGCATCCCCGCCAAGCTCTTTAGTTTGCTTGGCGATCTTGCCCGGCAGCCGCTTCATCGAAATCAGGCCGTTGAGGCCGGCGGAATTGTTGTCGGCAGTCAGGTAGCCGAGCAACTTGTATTTGCGCGGCGGCGATCCCTCGTTAAGCCAGAAGTCCACGCCATCGGTAACGGTCTTTTCGCCGCCGGTCCCGACGAATTCGTTTGGTCCCTCGTGAACAGTGAAGTCCGCGGCAGTCGCGGCGCTTGCGATGGTCAGTGCCAGGGCGGCAAGAAATACGCGCATGACAATCCCTCCTAACGGGTGTCGCTCTGCGAGAGTAATCCATGCCGACATTACGCCAAGCAGGACTGCCTCACAGTCTGAGGGGCCGTCATTCGACAGCGCTCTCAGTCCAGGCCAGCCATGCTCGGGCCTGCCGTATGCGGCGCAGCCTCGGCCAGTAGGGTTACTCCCGCCGATGCTTGCATCCCGCGCGGCACTTTGGTAGAATCGCCGCCGAGGCGTTTTAAGCCTTCGACATAGGGGGGTAGCTACAGGGGTAGCGGCCCCCCTCCCGATCGCCTGCCTACGAGCTTCTAATGCGGTCACAGGGCCTTTCGGGGGTGTAGTTTTCGGTCGATTTTGTCGCTGGGGCCGTGTTGGGGTCAAAAACGGGGGGTATCCGGTCCCCAAGGGGATACCGGCGGACTCCCGCCAGGGAGGACGGCCGGAGGGGTTGCTTCGGGTCGTCTTTCGACCTCGCCGGCCGGACCCGTAGGCCCCAAGGCCGAAGGGGGCCGGCTCGGTGTTCGGGTAGTTTCCTGTGCGTACCGTCCCGAGCGAGGAAGGGAGCGAGGGACGGACAGTCCGAAACGTACGGGACGTTCCTCCCTTGGGGTCGTCACGTCCGGACGTACGAGCGAAGCGAGTACGTCCCTTACGTTCGGACGTTCCGTACGTACATCCCTCCCTTAGGGTCGGGATGTCTGAACGTTCCTAACGCTACGTACGTTCCTCCCCTTACGGGTCGGAACGTCTTAACGGTACGTACGTTCTTAAGACGTTCTTAAGACGGGGATGGGGGGTTTATAAGGGGGGAAGGGACAGCCGCGCTCCCGTCGCCCCTTGGCTGAGGAAAAAGGACAGCAACGGGGCGGGTGGTGAATCACTCGAAGTGGAGCGCCATCCCATGACCGTCGTCGCGGTCGCTCCTGCGACCCGTAGCGACCCCCTCAAATCGACATGGGACGGTCCGCCACTTTATCGGTCGCAGCGTCCCACCTTGCAGATCAATCGCTTCCGAAGTTGCGCCACTTAACGCAATCCCCGTTATACGAACTCGCCGTAACGTCAGAAACAAAATCGCGCGGAAAGTGGGGGAAACAGGCTGTTTTCGCACGACACTGCCGACGCACGATCACGCCCCGAAATCGCAGGCCGGGGGTACACGCCCGGATTGTTTGGGACTCTTTCTGCTCTCCACCTTGCTCCCGACTTCGAGTTCCCAGAGGAAAGCGAGCGGGTCCCTTTGGGTCCCATCCCTACCTCCCGCACTGCGGGTCCTCGCGGCGAAAATTTGGACCGTCCAGGCGGTCCAAAACAGGGGGGACGGTGCGCGGTAACAGAACGATGCGTTTTCAGCATCTTTCCGCGGCAAAGTGAAAATAATCTGAAATTGGCTGGGCCTGGGCGGGTAGGCTGCTGTCCAGCGGGGGTGTGTCCATGGTCGAAGTTCATTGGCTTGTCCTGTTGTTCGCGGCGATGTTCGTATTCAGCCTCGGCAAAGGGGCGGGCGAGGAGCGCGGCGCGCGGCGAGAGCGCGCACGAATCAAGAACCTATGGCGCGGGAAGCTCGCGGAAATAGGTATGGAGGACGAGGACGACTTGCCGGACTTCGACCCTGATCCGGACGAGGAATGGAATCCGACTCAGGCTCGCGACGACTTGCTTGAGGACGTAGACGGCGACTGGATGGACGAGCCGGCGTAGCCGTCGCGTCAGGTCCGGGGACGGAACGGGAGGACGTTCGACGGTCTGGCCTTGGGCGCTCCTCCGTCCAAGCCGTGCGACCCTGCGAGCGTCGGTACTTGCGCCACGTTGCGCCACTGGCCGAGCGAGCCGCAGACACGGCAGCGGGGGCGGCTGTCTTGAACGACACGGTCGCCCATCCCGCCCGCGACAAGGGACGCCACGTTACAGGCCGCGATCCTCTGGCATCCAGGACACCAGCAAGCGAGCGTCTCGCGGGCGTCAAGGTAGTCGCGGAACGTGCGGAGCATGGCGACGGACACTATCGCGCGGGCTGGCTCACTTGGCGATCTACGCTATGTGCCATGTTCGCGCAAATTCGCGCCGGCCCGCTTGCGGGCTGGGGCTTGCCGTTGAGCGCCCGGACCACATCGGATAGGGTGCGGCGTCAGACGACCACGTAGGGAGACCATGGCCGAGACCGCAGAGCGTCCAAAGGTGAGCGGTGCCTGCGATCTCCTTGGCTCGGAGCGCGGCATCGTCGCCGCGTCCCTCGCACTCGGCGCAGAGTTGGCCGGCCCGCTGACGAAAGCGGAGTCGGCTTTGGCCGTTCGCCTGCCGGCCGTGCCGCGTCCTGTCGTCAAGGAATTGCTTGGGGCGATACGCAACGGCGGCGATCCGCTGGGCGATGCGTTCTGCTCCGTCCGGGACGGCGAGAAACGCCGCGATCAGGGCGCGGTCTATACGCCGCCCGAAATCGTCAAGGCAATGCTGGCATGGGCGGCAAGCGTGAGGACGCCGGCTCGAGTTGTGGAGCCGGGAGCGGGGTCGGGCCGCTTCCTGATCGAAGCCGGCCGGCAGTTCCCGCGCGCGTCGCTCATTGCCGTGGAAACGGACCCGATAGCCGCTCTGATGGCTCGCGCGAATCTCGCGGCCTGCGACATGGCGAAGCGCGCGACCGTTGTCGTACAGGACTTCCGGAGCGTGAAGGTCGAGGAGATAGCGGGACAGACGCTCTACATCGGCAATCCGCCGTACGTGCGTCACCATCGCATTTCCCCCGAGTGGAAACAGTGGCTCCGCGACGAGTCGTCCGCGATCAAACTCAAGGCCAGCACTCTGGCCGGCCTCCACGTCTACTTTTTCCTCGCCATTGCGCGATGGGCGAAAGCCGGCGACTACGGCGCGATGATTACCGCCGCCGAGTGGCTGGACGTGAACTACGGCAGCCTTGTGCGCGATTTATTCCTGAACCGACTCGGCGGGCAGGCGGTCTACGTCATTGAGCCGGAAGCCGAGCCGTTCCCCGGCACACAGACGACGGCCGCGGTGACATCGTTCACGGTCAACGGCAAGCCTCCGTCCGCTCGCTTCGCGCGTATCAACCGCCTGTCCGACCTTGACCATCTGTCGGGCGGACGAAAGGTCAGCCGCGAGCGCCTGCTGGCGGAGCCTCGCTGGTCGCATTTCACGCGGACCGCGAGAGAGGTCCCGTCCGGCTACGTTGAGCTTGGCGAGCTTTGCCGCGTTCATCGCGGACAAGTGACGGGCGCTAATCGCGTATGGATCGCCGGGGAACATAGCGACGGCCTTCCCGACGAGGTTCTGTTCCCGACTGTCACCAAAGCGCGGGAGCTGTTCCGCGCCGGCATCATGCTGACGGACAGCGACGCCCTGCGTCGCGTTATCGACTTGCCGGCCGATCTTTCGGCGTTGTCCAACGGTTCGAGGAAGGCCGTTGGAGACTTCCTCAAGCGCGCGGAGGAAATGGGCGGGAAAGCGAATTACACGGCGCAACATCGCAAAGCATGGTGGGCCGTCGGTTTGCGCGAACCCGCGCCGGTCCTCGCCACGTACATGGCGCGGCGTCCTCCCGCGTTCGTGCTGAACAAAGTCAACGCGCGGCATATCAACATCGCGCACGGCCTGTATCCGCGCGACAGTCTGACAGTTGAGGAATTGACGGGTCTCGTTCGCTATCTGCGCGAAAAGACGACGCTCCAGCAAGGCCGCGTCTACGCGGGCGGGCTGACTAAGTTTGAGCCGCGCGAAATGGAGCGAATCCCAGTCCCGGATAAGAGCGCCCTCGCGCAACTCAACGCGTGAAATCGCCTCCTGTTTGGACAAACGATCAGCTACAGACGGAGCGGCTCGCTGCGGAGGAGCATTTCCGGGAAGGCCGGCATACGGAGCCGTTGGAGCTTTACCTTGAGCTTTTCGACAAGTACCAAGGCATCGTCGAAGAAATCATGGAGGAGACCGTCGATCTCCGGGAAATCGACGAGCACGCGCTTGCGATCCTTTCGGACCCTGAGAAACGCGAGGTTTTCCGTTACCTGACCGGACCGCCCGTATCGGAGGACGACTTGAAAGTCCTCATGCAAGCCACGTCCCTCGCGCCCGTGCGATTGAAGGAATCGCCGGAACTACTTGGCCGGATGGTCCAATTCCTGCGCGATTGGCACGACCGGCGGCGCTTCCCTTGGCTCAATGACGCTTGGACACCTAATGAGCACGACCGACGCGCGGCCGTCGTCGCCACTACTGCGCTACTTGCGATGCGCCAAGTTGAGACTTTGCGACGCCATGCGGGCAAGAGGCTGCAAGAGGAACGCGTAGAGTTGCAACTATTGAAGGTAAATTTCAGGAAGGAAAAGACGCGGACGATTCGTACGTTGAAGGACGCACCAAAAGCGGGGGAGTTCTGCCGCGAATCGAAACTCGGCAACCGCAAGGCGGATTTCGTAGTCGGGTTGTGGGACGGGCGAACGCTCGCGCTCGAATGCAAGGTCTCCAACTCATCGACCAATTCCGTAAAGCGCCTGAACAATGACGCCGCGGTCAAGGCGGAGACGTGGCGCGTTGACTTTGGCACGACGCAAGTCGTCTGCGGAGCGGTCCTTACCGGCGTCTACGCGCAACTAAACCTTGAGGACGCCCAAACGCGCGGCCTCACGTTGTTTTGGGCGCACTCTCTTGACCACTTGACGGACTGGATCGCCTCCACTCGATGAGCGGGCGACGAGGGCGGTTACGCCGCCCTGCGCCGTTTCGGTTTCCCGGCGTCCGCTCGCTCCCGTTTCTTGGCGACGTACTTTAGACCGGCCTTTCCGCCGCCCCGGTAGTGGAACGTGATAACGCCCTTTCCGGGGTCGCCCCGTTCCGTGCCGGCTTCGTGCCGCACGTCCACGGACTCGAGGAACGCGGACAGGGCGCGATTCATTTCTGCATCGCTGGCCGCGTTTTTGATCGCCTCCGAGTCGAGTTCCGAGTATCCCGGACGCGCCACGTCCCAGGCGGCGTCCGCGGCATGTTGCGCGTCCCTCGCGGCGATGAACGCATCCCGGACCCGTCCGGCGAGTTCACGCGACGGAGCCGCCTCCCATGACGCGGCGAGCTTCTGCGCCCGCTCGAATGCTTCGTCCGCCACCTTGCCGGCCTTGAGGTACGCCGCGGAGGCTTTGGGCGAGGTTGTCGGGATCGTATCCGCGACCTTGAGCGCGAGGGTTACAACGGCCCCGGCGATTGGCTCATAGCGGATATGCGCCGGCCCTTCGCAACGGCCGGGAAATTCCGCGTTCGTTGTGCAACGGAGGTACTCGTAGACTTTGGACTCGCCACCTATGGACTTGGGAACCTGCGAATACATGAGCGGATTTCCGCAGTAAGCGCAGCGGCCGAGTCCGCGGAGAATGGAGACCCCGCCGTCCTTGCGCGGCCGTCCCTCGGAGCGTCGCCGCTTGAGGGCGTTTCGGAGGCGGGCCTTTTCGCCCCGGTCCAAGGGAGACGGACCGTCCCGGTTCGCCAGCGCCCGCAGAGTCCGCGTCAGTTGGACGCGGGACCATGCGGCCCCTTGCGGGGACTTTAGTCCGCGGGCGTTGAGGTCTCGCTGAATCTCCCGGAGCGGATCGCCTGCGACATAGGCGAGGGCGATCCCGCGGGCGATCTTGCCGCGCTTCCCGTCCACGGACTGCCGCCGCGTCCTCGGGTCCACGTTGATGTAAAACGGGGCGCGCTGGCCGGGGACGACGGCCTCGGAGCCGTACCGCTTCCGACGTGCGGCCCATGAGGCTTTGACGCGTGAGGATTTCATCGCGCTTTCCTCATGCGCTCGCATCATGGACACCATGGCGATAAACAGGTCCATCCCGTCCAAGGATTCGGCCGTGTACCGCTTCCCATCGTTCAGCGTGACCACGTCCACGCCGGATTCGATGATTTCCTCCAGCGTTCGGAGCGCCTTTCGGGCCGTCTGTCGGCTGAGACGGTCCAAGGACTCGACCAACAGGACGGAGCCTTTCGGGACGCGACCGCGTTCTACCGCGTTGAGGAAATCGCGGAGCGCCGCGCCCTCGCGGATATTGCGGCCGGTGTACGCGGAGACTCCGAGGTCGCGGAGCGATAGCGTTCGGTCGAGGTCGAGACCATTGGCCGCGGCGTACCGTTCCGCTGCCTCTGTCTGCCGGCGGACGCTGTCCCCTTCCTCCTGTCGCTGAGAGGAAAACCGGATGTAGCTGTAAGCCTTACGTTGCCGCGGCATAGGTCGGGCCTCCGACCCGATGGCCCGGACGATGCCAGAAAGGGACGCGCTTTTCATGGCCGGCGTCCTCGGCCGACGAGGCCAAACTCCACGTCCGCGACGCCCTGCGCGTCGCTTGTCGTCAGGCCCTCGTCCTCCAGTTCACGGACGCGGGCCGCGTAGCCGGGAGGGTCGAGGGGGCAGGGATTGCCGCCGAGGCGGGCAAAGGAAAGGGCGGAGGACTTGCGTCCCCCGCCCCGGTTGGAGCGTCGTTTCTTCATGTCGGCCCCCTTACCGGCGGTCCCGTTGCTTGGCGATCCCGGAATACATCGCGTAAAGGATGCCCAGCACGAGGGCTGCAAGGGTGAGCCAGCCGAGCGTCCGGTAGTTGGCCTGCAACAGCGCAAGGCCGGCGAGGACGCCTACTGCTATCGTCAGAAAGCCCAAGAAAAAGGCGAGAATGCGGTAAACCATGGTCGAGTTCCTCCGGTTCGTCTATGGCCCTATTTGGGCCATCGACGGTGCCCCGGAAGAGCTCCTCGCAGCGGGTCAACCGGTGGCGGCTGTCCAGGAACAGGCAGCAGAACACCTCGTGCTCGAGGTCGCGCAGGCGCGCGATGAGGTAGTCGCGGGCCGCGCGGGGGCTCGCGAGGACCGGACCCGCCTGCAGGCGCTCGAGGTGGTGCCGGCGCACCAGCTCGAGCGCGGCCTGCAGCTCCGCCCACCGCGCCGGGCCGATGCCGGACTGGGTGCAGACGGCGTTCCGGCCTGCGGTCAGCAGGCCCCGCAGCGAGCCGAAGCGGCCAAGCAGCGAGCGCGCGAGGTCGAGCGCGTTCATGCCGCCCGTGCCGTGGCGCAGCCAGATCGCGAGCAGCTCCGCCTCCGACAGCGCGGCGGACCCGAGGGCCAGAAGCTTTTCGCGCGGCCGCTCCGAGGGCGGCCAGTCCCGGATCTGCATGCGCGAAGCTTCGCCGACGGCTGACGCGGTCGCCGCTCGCAAATCGGGCCGGTTCCGGGATAATCGGCCCATGCGGAAACTGGAAGTGAAGATCCTCGATGCGCGCATCGGGCGCGACATCGAACTGCCGCGCCGCGCGACGTCGGGCTCGGCCGGACTCGACCTGCGCGCCTGCATCGACGTGCCGCTCGTGCTCGAACCGGGGCAGGCGCAGCTCGTGCCCACCGGCATCGCCATACACCTCGCGGACCCAAGCCTCGCGGCGGTCCTGCTGCCGCGCTCCGGTCTCGGCCACAAGCACGGCATCGTACTCGGCAACCTCGTCGGCCTCATCGATTCGGACTACCAGGGGCAGGTCATGGTCTCGGCGTGGAACCGCGGCGAACGCGCCTACACGATCCAGCCCGGCGAGCGCATCGCGCAGATGGTCGTTGTCCCGGTGGTTCAGGTGGAGTTCGAGGTGGTCGAGGACTTCGAGTCGTCCGCCCGCGGTGCGGGCGGGTTCGGCAGCACGGGCTAGGCCGTCAGCGCGGCCTGAGGGGAAAAGGGGACGCTAACCTTTTCCGCAAAAGAGGACGCTAGCCCATATCGATGAAGACCTCGGCATCGGCATCGCCGGTGGACGAAAAAGGTTGGCGTCCCCTTTTGCGGAAAAGGTTAGCGTCCCCTTTTCCCCTCAGCGCTTCAGCGCGGCCTGATCGCCCGCAATTCCTGGTAGCGCTTGATGTCGGCTTCGAAGGTGAGCCGGATGTTCTCGCGTTCCTCGCGGCGCCGCAGCAGGTTGCTCTCCTGGGTGGCGATGTCGTTCGCCGAACGCGCGAGGTCGGCGGCAGTCTCCTCCGGCAGCGGCTCCGCGCCGGGCTCGGTGTTGATCGGCGCGTAACGCGCCGCGGTGCGCTCGATCTTGGCGTGCTGGGCACGCAGGTTCGCGAGCGACTGTTCCTGGATCGTGAGCTGCGCGTCCACGAGCTCCAGCCGGGCGTCGCGCAGGATCTCGAGCTCCCTCACGGACTGGTAGGTCTGCAGCAGCACTCGGTCACGCAGCTTGCGCTTCTGTTCGTCGCGGGCGGCCTTCTCCTCGGCTGCCTTGGCCGCAGCTTCCTCGGGCGTGATCGTTCCTTCCTCGCGACCGACCTTGACGCCCTGCTTGTTCAGGACATCGCGGTCCTGCTCCGCGTACTCGGCCGGCACGCTGTCGCCGTAGTGGACCTGCCCGTTCTTGTCGACCCAGCGATAGAGCTTCTTCTGCTTGTCAGTCTGCGCGACCGCGCCGCCCGCGAGGAGGGCAAGCGTCAGGGCGGTCAGCAGCAGCTTGGGCGGCCAGGCATGCATCCTGTTTACCTCGGGCCGGCGCCATTCTCGGCAGCCGGGTGGAGCGCAAAACGTAACTGCATCACGCTTCGCTGTCGACACCGTGCATCCGGCGGTGGTTCCTGAGCGATTGCAGCTCGTCGCTGTCCTCGCCGGCCTCCAGGTACGCGATCAGGTCGTCCAGCGTGATGAGGCGGATCACCGGGATGCCGTAGGCTTCCCGGACCTCCTGGACCGCTGAACGGGTCCCCACGCCGCGTTCCTGACGGTCGAGCGCCAGCACGACACCGGCAGGCCGGGCGCCCGCTCCCTTGATGATCCCGATCGACTCGCGCACGGCCGTGCCGGCGGTCAGGACGTCGTCCACGACCAGGACGCGGCCCTCGAGAGGCGCGCCGATGAGGTTGCCGCCCTCGCCGTGGGCCTTGGCTTCCTTGCGGTTGTAGGCGATCGGCACGTTGCGCCGGTGGCGCTCGGCGAAGGCGACGGCAGTCGCGGTCGCGAGGGGAATGCCCTTGTAGGCCGGGCCGTACAGCATGTCGAACTCGACCCCGGACTCGACGATCGCCTGCGCGTAGCAGGCCCCGAGCCGCGCCAGCGACCCGCCGTCGTTGATCAGGCCCGCGTTGAAGAAGTAGGGGCTGGTGCGACCGGACTTGAGCGTGAAATCCCCGAAGCACAGCACCTGCTTCGCGAGGATCATCTCGATGAATTCTTTCTGGTGCGATCGCATGCGGGTTACCCTTGCGCAGCATGCGCATCCTCACCCTCAACTGCAACGGCATCCGCTCCGCGGCCTCGAAGGGGCTGTTCGAGTGGCTGCCCGCGCAGCGTGCCGACGTCGTCTGCCTGCAGGAGACCAAGGCCCAGGAACATCAGCTCGGCGACGCCTGTTTCCGCCCGGCCGGCTATCACTGCCGCTACTTCGACGCAAGGCGCCCCGGCTACAGCGGCGTCGCGATCTATTCGAAGCGCAAGCCCGACCGCGTGGTCACGGGCTTCGGCGTGCCGGAGTTCGACGACGAGGGCCGTTACCTCGAGTTCCAGTTCGGCAGTCTCTCGGTCGCTTCGCTGTACCTGCCGTCGGGCTCCTCGGGCCCGGAGCGTCAGGCCTCCAAGTACCGGTTCCTGGACGCTTTCCTGCCGTACCTGAAGCGGCTCGGCCGGCGCGACCGCGACTACGTGCTGTGCGGCGACATCAACATCGCCCACAAGGAGATCGACCTGAAGAACTGGCGCTCGAACCGGAAGAACTCCGGCTTCCTGCCCGAGGAGCGCGCCTGGCTCGATCGCCTGTTCGGCGAGCTCAAGTGGGTGGACGCCTTCCGCGAGGTCGACCCGCGGCCGGACCAGTACACCTGGTGGTCGAACCGCGGCCAGGCGCGCGCCAAGAACGTCGGCTGGCGCATCGACTACCAGATCGCCAGCCCGCGGCTCGCGGGCCGCGCGAAGGCCGCCTCGATATTCCGCGACCGCTGGTTCTCCGATCATGCGCCGCTGACCATGGACTACCGGCTGTGACCGGGCGCCGGTCCGCGTTGCGGGCCTACCTCGACCGCGAGTCGCTGGCCGCCTTCTTCGTCGGCATCTCCTCGGGCTTTCCGTACGCGATGATCGGCGCGACGCTGACGACGCGGCTCGCGCAGGACGGCATCGACAAGCGCACGGTCACCGCGTTCACGCTCGCGTTCCTCGTCTACAACCTCAAGGTCTTCTGGGCCTGGATCGTGGACGGCGTGCGCATCCCGCTGCTCGGCCGGCTGGGACAGCGCGTGTCCTGGCTGCTGCTGGCGGGAACGGCCGTGATCGCGGCGGTCGTGAACCTGGCGCTGGTCGATACGCAGGCGAGCATCCAGGCGACCGTCGTCGCCGCCGTGCTGGTCGGCATCGCCGGGGCGACCTACGACATCGTCATCGACGCCTACCGAATCGAGACGCTGAAGCCCCACCAGCTCGGCGTCGGTTCCGGCATGTCGCAGTACGGCTGGCGCATCGGCTCGGCGGCAGCCGGCGCGCTCGCGCTCGTCGTCGCCGCGCGCCTCGGCTGGAGCGCCGCCTACATCGCCTGCGCGGCCTTCGCGCTGCCGGCGATGCTGACCGGCCTCATCGTCGGCGAGCCCGCCCGCCACGTGGTGACGGCCGGGCAACGTGGCCTCGCAGCCGTCTGGAGCTCCATCGTCGGGCCGTTCGCGGAGTTCCTCCGGCGGCACGGCGCCTGGCTGGTGCTGCTCTTCGTGCTGGTGCACAAGATCGGCGACACGCTCGCGAACCTGACGCTGCGCCTGCTGTTCAACGACCTCGGCTACAGTAACGACGAGATCGCCGTCTGGGACGTGGTGTTCGGTTTCTGGGCCTACCTCGCCGGCATCTTCGCGGGCGGGATCCTCTACACGAGGCTCGGCCTCGAGCGATCCGTGCTGCTTGCGCTCGTCCTGATGGGCGTGTCGAACCTCTCGTTCGCGCTCCTCGCGGCCGCCGGGCACAGCAATGCCGGCCTCGCGGCGGCCATCGGCTTCGAGAACTTCGCGAGCGGCTACGGTGGCGTGGTGGTCGTCGCCTATTTCTCGGCGCTGTGCAACCTGCGCTACACGGCGGCCCAGTACGCGCTGATCTCGGCCGCGGCGAGCGTGCTCGGGCGCCTGCTGACCGGCACCTCGGCCGGCGCGCTGATCGAATCCCTCGGCTACGTGAACTTCTACCTACTGACGACCGTGCTGGCGCTGCCCGGCATCCTCCTTTTCTGGTTCATGATGCGCAGGGGCATGATCGAGGGCGCGCTCGGCACCGCCGGGCGGAACGGCGGGTAGGCGCGGATGCTCGACGAAGTCCTCAAGTTCTTCGTGCTGTTCTTCGTGATCGTCGAGCCGATCACGCTGGTGCCGCTGTTCGCCGCGATGACGGAAGGCGCGGACGAGGAGTTCCGCCGCCGGATGGCGCTCAAGGCGGTGATCGTCGCCGGCTGCGTGCTGCTGCTGTTCGCGGTCGGCGGCGCCTGGTTCCTCAAGGTCATGGGCATCAGCGTGGACGCCTTCCGCATCGCGGGCGGGATCATGCTGTTCCTGATCGCGCTCGAGATGGTCTTCGCGCGCGAGTCGGGCACGCGCACCACGCCCGAGGAGAAGGACGAGACCCGCAAGCGCGCGGACATCTCGGTGTTTCCGCTCGCGTTTCCGTTCATCGCGGGTCCGGGCGCGATCGCGATCGTGCTGCTGACCTTCGGCGCTTCGCGCTCCGATTTCGCGCTGTCGGCGGGGCTGTTCGGGGCCGTGATCGTCGTGCTGGCGATCACTTACCTGCTGATGCGCCTGACGCCGCTCGTGATGCGCGTGATGGGCGTGACCGGCGGCAACGTCATCAACCGGCTCTCCGGCGTCGTCCTCGCGGCGCTTGCCGTGCAGTTCATCATCACCGGCATCACCAACGTCTTCTGAAGAAGGGAACAAAAAGGGGACGCTAACCTTTTCGAAAAGGGGACGCTAACCTTTTTCGATCAAGACCTCGGCATCGGCATCGCCGGTGGACGAAAAAGGTTAGCGTCCCCTTTTCGAAAAGGTTAGCGTCCCCTTTTTATAAACTCGAGGTCGAAGACGCGATGGCCGAGCCGGCGGCCGCGGCGCTCGAAGCGCGTCGCGCCGCGCTCCGGCCGCTCGATGCAGCCGCCGTCCGCGGCGGCGTTCGCGAAGGCCGGCGAGGCATTCAGGACCTCCAGCATCCTGGCGGCGTAGGGCTCCCAGTCGGTCGCAAGCCTGAAGAACCCGCCCGGCTTCAGGCGGTCCGCGACCAGCGCCGCGAACGCGGGCTGGACGATGCGGCGCTTGTGGTGGCGCTTCTTCGGCCAGGGATCCGGGAAGTACAGCAGCACTTCGTCGAGCGCGCCGGGGGCGATCATGCGCTCGAGCACCTCGACGGCGTCATGGGCGACGATCCGCACGTTGGCGACTCCCCGCGCCTCGATCTCGAGCAGGCAGTGCCCGATGCCGGGCGGGTGCACTTCGGCGCCGACGAAATCCGCCTCGGGCCGCTGCGCCGCGAGCTCGACCAGCGTGTCGCCGCTGCCGAAGCCGATTTCGAGCACGCGCGGCGCGCGCCGCCCGAACACCGCATCCAGGTCGACGGGCGCAGGCGCGAACGGGATGCCGAATCGCGGGAGCAGCTCCGCAAGCGCGCGCTTCTGCGCCTCCGTGATGCGGCCCGCCCGCAGCACGTAACTCCGGATCGACCGCCGCTCCGTGTTCACGATCTGATTATCAGATCGGGCGTCAGGTCCGCAACGCCCGCGCAGCCCGTCAGCGCCAGCGTGCGATCGAACTCGTCGGCGAGTATCGCAAGCGCATGCGCGACCCCGGGTTCGCCGCCGGCCGCGAGTCCGTACACCGGCGCGCGGCCGAGCAGCACGCCCTCGGCGCCCAGAGCGACTGCCTTCGCGATGTCCGAGCCGCGGCGCACCCCGCCGTCCACCAGCAGCGGCAGCCGGCCGCCGGTCGCTTGCGCGACCTCGGGCAGCGCGTCGAGGCCGCTGATCGCGCCGTCGAGCTGGCGCCCGCCGTGGTTCGAGAGCACCAGCCCGTCGACGCCCGCTGCGAGCGCGCGCTCCGCATCGTCGGCGCGCAGCACGCCCTTCAGCAGCAGCTTGCGCGGCCAGGCGTCGCGGAAGCGCTTCAGGTCGTCCCAGGCGAACGAGGGATCGAACATGCCGTGGCCGACGAAGGCATTGACGTCCCGGCCGGGGCCCAGCTCGCGCTCGACGTTGACGAAGCGCGGCCGGCGCGTCGCGACGGTCGCGAGCCAGCGCGGATGCATCAGCATGTCCAGCTTCGTCGCGAGCGTGAACCGCTGCCTCGGCAGCAGCCCGGTCCGCAGGTCCCTCTCGCGCTTGCCGGCGACCGGGAAATCGCTGGTCAGCACCACGCACTCGAATCCGGCGGCGAGTGCGCGCCGCAGGATGCCGTCGGTGACCGCCCGCTCCGCGAACACGTAGGCCTGCAGCCACAGCCGGCCCGGCGCCTCGCGCGCGATGTCCTCGACCAAGCTCATCGACACCGTCGACATCGCGAACGGCAGGCCTGCCGTCGCGGCCGCCTTCGCGAGCGCGAGGTCTCCGTCGCGCCAGGAAAGCCCGTTCAGCCCGGTCGGTCCGACGACCGCCGGCATCGAGGCCCGCCCGCCGAGCAGCGATGCCGACGAATCGCGGCGGGCGACGTCCACCAGCGTGCGCGGACGGAAGCGCAGCCGGGCAAAGGCATCGCGATTGCGCGCGAGCGTGAGCTCGTCCTCGGCGCCGCCGTCCAGATACTCGAACACGAAGCGCGGCAGGCGGCGCTGCGCGATTGCCCGCAGGTCCTCGATGTTGACGGCGTGGTCGTAGCGCATGCCCGGCTTTACGCGGCCTTCCCCGCGATCCGGCCCGAGTACAGGCAGCCCCCGAGGAAGGTGCCCTCGAGCCCGCGCTTGCCGTTCATGCCGCCTCCGCCGAAGCCGGCGGCCTCGCCGGCGGCGAAGAGCCCCTCGATCGCGCACCCGTCGGCCCCGAGCACGCGGCACGCGAGGTCGGTCTGTATGCCGCCCAGGCTCTTGCGGCTGATGACGTGCTCGCGGATCGCCATCAGCGGGCCGGCGCGCCGGTCGAGTATCGGCTGGAAGGCGCACGTACGGACACGGTCGCCGGGCCAGCGCCGCAGCGCGGCGATGCGCCGCAGCTGCTCGTCGTTGTGGAAGCGTTCGCCGCGGCGAATCTGCGCGTCATAGCGCGTGACCGCGGACTCGACGGCGTCCGGTTGCACGAGACCTTCGCCGGTCAGCGCGTTCATGCGCTCCACCAGCTCGGGCAGGGTCGCGGCCTGGACGATGTCCTCGCTGTTGCGCGTGAGTTCATCGACGAGCCAGCGGTTGCCGAACAGCAGGTCGCGCGCGAAGGCGAGGCGCTTCTGCTCGCGAATCGACGGATTGAACTCGCTGCCCGAGACCGCGAGCTCGCGCAGCGCGATCTTCCGGTTCAGCAGCTGCCAGCTGTAGCCGCCGGGTTCCCGGCAGACGCGCGCGACCAGGTCGCGCGTGTCGAAGCCGGAGACGAGCGGGGCGGGACCGATGCGCTCGCCGAGCGCATTGAGCCAGAGCGCGGACTTCGGCGGGATCAGCGACAGGCCGTGCCCCGGCTTGCGCGGCCGCCAGTGGCGGATGCCCGCCGCGTAGTTCCACTGCCAGTCGAGGTGCGTGACGTTCGCGCCCGCGCGCTCCGCCGCGTCGTGCAGCCGCCCGTCCGCAAAGCGGTGCGAGCCGTTCAGGATCACGGCGGGCGGCGTGCCCCAGTCCGCGTGCCAGTGCCGCCGCACGCGCTCGATGTCGCCGCTGATGCCGCCCGCGGCGATGACGACGGACTCGCTCGCGATCTCGAAGGGCTCGTCGCCCGGCTCGGTCACGCCGGCCAGGCCCGCGACGCGACCGCCGCGCGTCACCAGCGCGTCAACGCGATGGCCGAACTTCAGCTCGAGCAGGTCGCGCCGCGGATGCGCCAGCAGGCGGCCGACGAGGCAGTCGGAGAGCGCGCGCCCGGTGCCCCAGACGAGGTGGAACCTCGGCACCGAGTTGCCCGGCACGTCGAGCCCGCGCTCGACCCACATCGGCATCGGCATGAAGCGGATGCCCATCGCGACCAGCCAGTCGTGGACGTCCGGCACGCCGCGTTCGACATAAGCCTGCGCCCAGGCGCGCGGCCAGGCGTGATCCGGCCCGAGCTCGCCGAACGACAGCCAGTCGGCGAAGCCGAGCTCCGGACCGTCCGTGATCCCGCGTCGCCGCTGCAGCGGCGTGCCCGCAAACCACAGGCCGCCGAAGGCCTCCTTTGCCTGGCCGCCCAGGTTCTCCTCGGGGTCGCGGTCGACGAGGATCACCCGCCGGCCGCGATTGAGCGCCTCGATCGCCGCTGCGACGCCGGCGATCCCGGCGCCGGCGATCGCGACCTCCGTGGAATGGCGTGCAGCGCGCATGCCGGAGTATATTCCGCGCCACACGGAATCCCGGGGGAGGGGACATGAAATCCACGACGACGCTTCGACCGATCGCCGCATTCTTCGCCGGCCTCGCCATAGCCGCAGGCGCCCAGGCGCAGGGCGTACTGGACCCCAAGAAAGGCGAAGGCGGGTCGGAAGTGCAGGGCGCGGCCGGCACCCAGGGCGCGCAGGGCGCGGCCGGCGACCTCGAGCGCTGCGACAAGCCGATGGGCGCGATGGCCGTCGTCGAGCCGCAGGACTACGTGATGGGCGCGCTCGCGCGCTACAACCTGCAGTCGCCGGTCGGCCTCATCCGCATGATGATCCAGCAGTCGAACTGCTTCATCGTCGTCGAGCGCGGCCAGGGCATGCAGAACATGATGCAGGAGCGCGCGCTGGCCGGCGGCGGCGAGCTGCGCGGCGGCTCCAACATGGGCGGCGGCCAGATGGTGGCGGCGGACTTCATCATGACTCCGGCGGTGGTCTTCTCCGAGAGCAACGCGGGCGGCGTCGGCGGCGCGCTCGGCGGGCTGCTCGGCGGCAAGGGCGGCTCGGTGCTCGGCGCCGTGGCCGGCGGACTGAAGTTCAAGGAAGCGCAGACCAGCATGCTGGTCGCGGACGCGCGCTCCGGCGTGCAGGTGGCCGCGGCCGAGGGCAGCACCAAGAAGGCGGACCTGCGCCTCGGGATCGGGCTCTTCGGCGGCGGCGCGGGCGGCGGCATCGGCGGCTACGGGAACACGAACGAGGGCAAGATCATCGCGTCCTCGTTCGCCGACAACTACAACAACATCGTCCGCGTGGTGCGCAACGACCCGAGCCTGCAGCGCGACGTCGGCACGCTCGCGCAGGAAGCGGCTTCGGGCGGCGCGACCAGGGCCGGCGCGGTCTTCAACGAGGGCGACGTCCTCTACCCGAAGATCGCCGGCGTGAAGATCCTCGGCAGCGCGGCCGACGGCGGCAAGGCCGTCGCCACGCTCGACAAGGGCGAGGAGCTCATCTACATGGGCGCCGAGGAGAACGGCTTCCTGAAGGTCGAATCCGGCAAGGGCGGCGGCTGGGTCAAGAAGATCCTGGTCACGAAGTAGGGGCCGGGCCCAGGCGCTCGATCTCCGCGATCATCTCGAGCGCGATCTGGCGCTCGCCCATGATGACCGTGTTCGCCCCGAGCTCGCGCAGGTGCCTGATCTCGGGGTCCGAGTGGGCGCGCGCGACGATCACGACGCCCGGGTTGGCACGGCGCGCGTGCTTGACGATGCGGCCGGCCTCGAAGGCGTTCGGGATCGCGATCACGACCCGAGCGGCGGTGCCCGGATTCGCCTGCTCGAACATCTCGCGGCTTGCCGCATTGCCCTCGACGAACGGGATCCCGCGCTCGCGCAGCTCGCCGATGCGCAGGGCGTCGCTTTCGAACACGACGAACGGGACACCGGACTTCGCCAGCGCGGCGGCGACGATCTTTCCCACGCGCCCGTAACCGACCAGGATGCTGTGGCCGCGGGCCGGCAGCCTGGCGCCGGGCTCGGCCGCGGCCTTCCCGCGGGCACCGACGCGGGCTTCGAGGTGCGGTTCCAGCCGGCGGCTGAGCGCGAACGCGAACGGGTTCAGGACGATCGAGATCATCGCCGCGGCGAGCACCAGGTCGCGGCCCTGCTCGGGCAGGATTCCCATGGCGACGCCGAGCCCGACCAGGATGAACGAGAACTCGCCGATCTGCGACAGGCTGGCGGCGATCGTCATTCCGACGCCCACCGTGTACCGGAACAGGATCACGATCAGGAAGGCCGCGACCGACTTGCCGATCAGGATGATGAACAGCGTTCCGAGCAGCGCGACCGGCTCGGCGAGGACGATGGCCGGGTTGAACAGCATGCCGACCGCGACGAAGAACAGGACCGCGAAGGCCTCGCGCAGCGGCACGCTCTCCTCGGCGGCGCGATGCGAAAGTTCGGACTCGCCGAGCACCATGCCGGCGAAGAAGGCGCCGAGCGCGAACGAGACGCCAAACAGCTTCGCGGCGCCGAAGGCGACGCCGAGCGCGATCGCGAGTACCGCGAGCCGGAACAGCTCGCGTTCCTGGGCGACGGCGTCCAGCACGCGCGGGATCACGCGGCGGCCGATGAAGTACATGATGGCCACGAATCCCGCCACCTTGGCGACCGTGAGGCCGATGGCGGCCGCGACGGAGCCCCCGCCTGCCGCCTCGCCGGACGCGGCGGCCTCGCGGGACTGCCCGATCGAGTCACCCAGCGCCGGCAGCAGCACCAGCGCGAGCACCATCGCGATGTCCTCGACGATCAGCCAGCCGATGGCGATGCGGCCCCGCTCGGATGTGACCAGGCCCCGCTCCTCGAGCGCCCGCAGCAGCACGACCGTGCTCGCGACCGACAGCGCGAGGCCGAAGATGATGCCGGCCTCCCAGCTCCAGCCCATCCAGCGGCCGAGCAGGGCGCCCATCAGCGTGGCGGCGCCGATCTGCGCCACCGCCCCCGGGAGCGCGATCGCGCGCACCGCCAGCAGTTCGCGGAACGAGAAGTGCATGCCGACGCCGAACATCAGCAGGATCACGCCGATCTCGGCGAGCTCGTTGGCGATGGCCTGGTCGGCCACGAAACCCGGGGTGAAGGGCCCGACCGCGACGCCGGCGAGCAGGTAACCGACGATGGGCGACATCCGCAGGCGGCTTGCGATCGCGCCCAGCAGGAAGGCGAGGCCGAGGCCCCCGGCGATCGTCGCGATGAGCGGCGTGGCGTGGTCCATCAGCGCGTCGGGCATCCTCCTGCGTGGACATGCAATGTAGCACGCGAGCGCTTAAAATCAGGCCCGGCGCGGGTGTAGTTCAATGGTAGAACTGCAGCTTCCCAAGCTGCTAACGTGGGTTCGATTCCCATCACCCGCTCCAGATTTCCCGCGCCGGCGCGTCAGCGCCAGTGATGGTTGTAGTAGACCACCGGGATCACCAGCAGCGTCAGCACCGTAGACACGAGCAACCCGAAGATCAGCGACACGGCCAGCCCGCCGAAGATCGGGTCGTCGAGGATGAAGAACCCGCCGGCCATCGCCGCGACGGCCGTGAGCGCGATCGGCCGCGCGCGCACGGCGGCGGCGGCAATCGTCGCCTCCTGCAGGGGCTTGCCGGCGCCGACTTCCTGCTGGATGAAGTCCACCAGCAGGATCGAGTTGCGCACGATGATGCCGGCCAGTGCGATCATGCCGATCATGGACGGCGCGGTGAACTGCTGCCCGAGCAACGCGTGCCCCGGCATGATGCCGATGATCGTCAGCGGGATCGGCGCCATGATGATCAGCGGCACCTTGTACGACCGGAACTGCGCGACGACCAGCAGGTAGATGAGCACGAGGCCTGCCGCGTAGGCCGCGCCCATGTCGCGGAAGGTCTCGAAAGTGACCTGCCACTCGCCGTCCCACTTCAGGCTCCACCGGCAGGGGTCCTCGGGAGCGCGGGTGAGGTACTGCTCGACCGGCCGGCCTTCGACCGGCATCTCGTCGAGCGCGTCCGAGATCGCGATCTGGCCGTACATCGGGCTGTCGGTCCGGCCCGACACGTCGCCCGTCACGTATACGACCGGCAGCAGGTCCTTGTGGTGGATCGTCGGCTCGCGCGTGGTCGACTCGATGCGCGTGATTTCGGACAGCGGCACCAGCGCGCCGGACTGCGCGCGTACGCGCAGGCTCCCGAGCACGTCAGGATCGGCCTTGTCGCCGGGCGACAGTTCCACCCGCACCGGGACCGGCAGCTTGGCGTGCTCGTCGTGCAGGTAGGACATGTCCTCGCCGCGCAGCGCCGCCGACACCGCGGCGGCCACGGACTGCTGGCTCACGCCAAGCCGCGCGGCGCGCGCGCGATCGACGGCGACGACGAGCTTCCGCTGAGGCGCCTCCAGGCTGTCGTCGACGTCCACGACCTCCGGCGCGGCTTCGAATGCCTTGCGTACCTCGCTGGCGACTTCCATCTGACGCGCGTAGTCGAGTCCGTAGATCTCGGCGACCAGCAGCGCGAGCACCGGCGGTCCCGGCGGCACCTCGACGACCTTGACCGTGGCGCCGTACCGTCGCCCGATCTCCGCGAGCGGCGCGCGCACGGCCGCGGCGATCTCGTGCGACTTGCGGTCGCGGTCGTGCTTGTCGAGCAGGTTCACCTGCA
>CAZVIF010000009.1:0-114806 GCA_964626745.1 uncultured Steroidobacteraceae bacterium | reverse complement strand
CCTTCGGCTCAGTATGAGCCTTAGTGAAAGTGTCCGCAGAATCGGGGTAGAACCCGTCGCTCCTTCATATGCGGAAATGGCATTGACCGGATCGACTCCAGAGATTGCGGGCTTTGTGAAGGACACTCGAGGCGAATACTTATTCGTCAACAAAGAGGAGGGTAGAGCTGCTGAAGTTACCCTCGAGGTAATCAAGCGCTACGAGCGCAAACTTGGCAGCGCCGAGGCTCTGCGCAGCACCGAGGTGCAAAGGCAAATTGCGAATGAGGTGCGCGACCTAGTTCGCCCGGCGCAGGGGACTCTCGAAGGCATCGTCGAGGCGCCTCGAATCGACCAAATCGTGCAGACGGTTGCGGTTACGGTTGCCGATCGCACCATCTCGATTCCTCAGATTATCGTTCTTCCGAAGAAAACCGTGACCTTCACCTTCGAGGACTTCGATCTCGACAACCTCGCTTCCATCAATATGCGGCCAATTGAGGACGGCATTGTCATTGAGGATCTGCGCACGCAGGTGCGCACGTATCTTTCACGTTCCTTCGACGATCCGCGCGAAGGGCGCCCCGAAGACTATCTTCTACGCTACCTCATCGAGCGCAACGAAATCGACTACGACGCTCATGCAGGGTTGCTCTACAAACTGGCAGGACAGGTTGTAGCCCGCGTGAAGTCGTATCTGGCCAGCGACACGGAGGCCGAGAATGTCCTTCTGCGACACGGGCGCCAGCTCTCGGACTTCATCTTCGCGCAGATGATGACCCATTACCGCGAGACACCGCTCGGCGAGGACGACTACGAAGTGACCGTGGCGCGCGGTTTCATGCTGCTCCAGGCTCAGGCGATGAATGTGCCGACAGGACATCGCGTCCGAGATTTCAGGCAGGCCGTTGCACCGCTGTCGGATACTCGCAAGCACGCTTTCGGCGGCTTTGGGAAGTGCTGTTACTCGCTGCAAAAATTCGATACGGATCCGGAGCGCCGCCTTGCCGTCATCATTGACGGTGACCCTACCACGGAAAAGTGGGTGAAGCCTGGGCCAAAGCAGTTCCGCATCGACTACCGCTCCGGCGAAGCGTATGAGCCGGACTTCGTCGTGGAGACAAAGACTCGAATGTTGATCTGCGAAGTGAAAGCTAGCAATGAACTTAACGACGCGACTGTGAAAGCGAAGGCCGCCGCTGCGACGAAATGGTGTAAGACGGCTACGCAACACGCGCCAGGCAGTGGCACGAAGCCCTGGATCTACCTCCTCGTACCCGACAATAAGATCCTCGCCAACAGCACTTTGGACGGCGTGGTGGCGAAGTTCGCCACGGCGTAAGGGTTGTGTCTTAGGGATGGTAATGGCGCGAGAGAATGATCATTGCGGTTGACAATCGGTCGGCGTCGGCAGAAACGAGGGAAGCTCAATCCAATCCCAGCGGAAGAAGAATGGATTCGGGGGACAGCAGGTGCTTTCAAGCGAAGTTTACTGATATACTGTATAAATAAACAGTCTGCGTTTGAACACAAAGTCAGATTGGAGGCCCACGCAGACTGGGATCGGCTCACGATGCTAGGACCGTAGTAGATGCCTCAGGTGAAACACACATTCAGCACGCTGATGCGACGCCTGGCCACGGCCGGGTTTTCGAAGAAGTTCGTCACCACGGCGATCCTCCCGGACTGGTGGGATGCGGGTTGTGCCTCTGACCCCACTCTCCTTCCGGATCTCGAGATTCGAGTCGCCCGGTTTCTCGGTGAGTCCCTGACGACGATTCGCGACGCTTCCGCGGGCCTCGCTGCCCCTGCTTACGCGCACGCTCAGCTGCGGAAGGTCGGCAACATCGAAGTGGACCGGCTTGGACCCGCCATCCACGCTGCCATCGCGATTGCCGGTGCCGTCGTTCGCAATCTCAAGGACGACGTCCCCGATGCCACGTCTCCGCCACCGGACGCGCTCGAGTGGCGCGCCGAAATTCTCGGGTCGGCCGCCCAAACCGTCACGCTCGATCTCCTGCTGAGCGCACTCGCCCGACGTGGCATTCCCGTCGTCCCGCTCCTGACTTCTCCGGAGCCGAAATTCCAGGGTCTCGCCTGCGTGGTCGAGGACCGGCCTGTCGTCCTGCTCGGACATCAAATCAACGATCCGGGCCGCGTCGCGTTCATTGGGTCGCACGAGGCGGGCCATATCGCCGCAGGCGACTGCGAGACCGACGCGCCCGTCGTCGACGCCGACGACGAAGCCGAAGATACATCCCCGATGGAACGCGCGGCGGATCTCTACGCGATCCGGACCATGACGGGGCGGAACTCCGTGCCGATGGTGGAGGCCGCCGACTTCAGGATGCTCGCCGAACATGCCTTCAACATCGAGTCCTCTGAGGGCGTTGACGCCGGCATCATCATCTGGAACTGGGGTCGCCGACACGCGGATTTTTCGACCGCCAAGATGGCGTTGAATGCGCTCTACCGGAGTCAGGGCGCGGGTATTGTGGTGCGCGAGCATCTCGCGCGGCTCGTCGACGTGACGGACGCGCCGGAAAGCGATCGAATCCTGTTGCGCTGTGCCCTGGGCGATGCCATTGACGGAGGGGGCGAGCAGGATGGAATTGCTGCTTGACAGCGATATCCTCTGCAAGCTGGCGGCGGCAGACCTCCTCCCCGATACGGCGCAGATCTTCGGACTGACCATCGCCGACTGCCGGCGCCTGCCGGCACTGCCCCACATGCTGCGACGAGGCCGCTTGCGAAAGCAGCTTGGGGAGGCCTGCAGCGATCAGCTAATCCCGGTTGTGGAGTCGATCGCGCCGATGCCGCCGGCGTCGGATGCCTGGCTCGACAAGCTCGCGCAGCTGTCGCAGATCGATCCGGGCGAAGCCCAGCTCTTCGCTGCCGGCGCCGAGATCGGTGCCTGGATCGCGACGGGTGACAAGCGTGCGCTCAAGGCGCTCGGCGGAGTCCCCGACTATGTGGCCGCCACCGAGGGCCGGCTGATCGTCCTCGAGCGCGTGTTGCTCTCCCTCTGCGCCCAGGTGGGCGTCACCGAGATGCACAGCCGCATGCCGCCCTTGAAGGCCATCGACACCATGGCCAGGCTCTGTTTTTCGCAGAATCCGGGCGATCCCGAGGCCGCGCTGCTATCGTATTGCACCGAGGCGGAGGCGTTCCTCGCCCCGCTCACGCTTTGGAAGCCCGGTTAGTCCCATGGAGGCCGCATTCGACGCATACCACTACGTACCCGTCCTCAAGATCAAGCAGGGCGAAAAAGACGCGCTCAAACTCATCGCCGCCCAGCACTGCGCACGCATCACGCCGCTCCTCGAGGTCGTGACCCGCGACGCCGCCAAGAAACCAAAATACCAGGCGCACCTGGATACCACTTTCAATAACCTCGCGGAAAGCGCGACCCGGTTTCCGCGCTGCTTCCTCGACGCCCGGGAAATCGCGTCGGACGGCCCTGCCGCCGCCAATGACGTTCTTGCGAGAGCCCGCGCTGCCGGCATCACCTTCGCCCCCGTGACAGGCATTTCGCGGACCGCCGACGTCGCCGCTGCGCTCGCGCATCGCCAGGACGGACTCGTCATTCGACTTATCCGCCCGGAGTACGAAGCAGGCACCTTGAAAAGCCGGCTTTCAAAATTCCTGACTGTGCACAAGCTGACGCCTGAGGACATCGACCTCCTCGTCGACCTCGGACCGGTCAACAAGATGATCCAGCCCGGGGTCCGCTCGCTGGCAAGCCAGTTCCTCGCGGCAGTGCCGGCACCCGAGCGCTGGCGGAGTTTCACCCTGTCAGCGGCCGCCATCCCGGAAGGGATGGGCGGCGTCAATCGCCATTCTCACGACAAGATACGCCGCATCGACTGGCTCGCCTGGCTCGAAGTGTGCGAGAAGTTCAGTCCGCCGCGATTGCCGAGCTTCAGCGACGCCGGCATTCAGCACCCGAAAGGCGTGGAGGGATTCGATCCCCGGATCATGCCGATCTCCCCGAGCATTCGCTACACGCTGGATGAGGAGTGGTTGCTGATGAAGGGACAGAGCAACTGGGTGGAGCCGATCAAGTCCCAGTACCCCAAGCTGGCAGCCAAGCTGGTGAAGGGCCCCCTCAAGGGCGACTTTTTCGGCAAGGCCCATTGCGCGGGCTGTGCATTAGTGGCGGATGCCGCGGCCGGGAAGCCGAAGCTAGGCTCCATGCCCGTTTGGCGCCGGATCGGAACGATCCATCACATCGAGACGGTCATGCAAGGCATGCAGAACGTGGCCTGGCTTTGAGCCGGTCGCGAATGACTCGCTCGACGAGCTCCCCGTCCAGGTGTTTGACGATGCGATCCCAGAGGAGGCTTCGAGGCTTGCCCCGGAAGCCCCGCGCGAGACCGTGCTGCTCGAGCAAGTCGATTGCCTCGCTCTGCCAGAGCAGCTCGACAACAACCCGCAGGTCCTTTGCGGGATTTGCGCGCGCGCGCCTGGCTTGCTGAAACTGGACAACGCCATTCTGCCGCGTGGCCACAAGTAACCCCCACCAACGTGGGACACGACTACGTGCCGTAGGCAGCATCTTGGGGCCTGCAACCAGCGTGACGTGATCGAGTACTTTTGCGTACCGCTCTGCCTGGCTCGGTAAGCGGCGAAGGCTGTCGTAGTCCGACTTAATCTCGTAGCCGGACAAGCTGCCATTGACGAGCGCTAGGTCCAAGCGCACCCGGCCTCGCTCAAGACCTAGTTCTTCAATCAGGTAGTCATCGGGACTTGCGGTCGCGGCGAGCCAAGTCTTGAGCGCAGCACGTATATCCGAGTCCCGTGGCGCACTGCTACTCAGCATGGCGCGCTTAATACCACGATGAGTAGATTGAATAAACGACTGGTTCAGCTGCTTTCGACAGTGAAACGCTCGTAGACATTCTCGATCGTATTACAGCAATTCGTAATATCAATAGGTTGCGAGCACTTTGGCCCGCGGTACGTGGATTGTCCAGCGTGTCATATCTTTTGCGGGAAGACCCAGACTGGTTTCGTGCAATCGGCCGAGAATTGCGGGTATTGCTGCAAATCCGCCTACTTCTCGGAAAGCAGCCGGTGCTGCTGGTCTCGGTCGGCCCGATACACGGTCTTTACGGTCTGGCCCTCACAGGCAATGAATATGCCAGCGAGTCTCTCGGCGAGCCGTATCTTGCGCCGGTACTCCTCAATGAGGCTGTCGCGGTCCTTGTTGGTAAGCAGGATACCGTCCCTGCAATGGGTGCCGTGCGAGTACACGAAATCGATCTCCGATTCCCTACGTCCGCGCTGACGGATGCGACGTTGTGCATGTTTGGTGAGAAGCGCGGACATCTTTAGACTTTGGGAAGCCCGGTGTCTTTCAGGACCTCGAGCAGGTCATCCTCTGTGAAATCCGACATGATGATGCTGTCGAAAGGTGTTTGGCCGGTGCCGTCGTCCCAGTCCTGCCAAGGATCTTCGATGAGGTCCAGAGCGCGAGGGAGGGGTGCCGGGCCATTGCCATTGGCGGGTTGCGTGAAAAGGCTTTCGAGGAAGGTCTCAAAGAACTGATCTCGGGGAATATGCTTCTCGGCGCAGGCGGCGTTCATGTCTGCGAGAACGGTGGCGTCAAGAAGGATCGCAACCTTCTGGTGTGATCCGCCCCGAAGGTCGCGGAAAGATTTCCAGAATCGCTCCGCGGTCGGTGAGTTCTTCGGGGCTCGCCGCAGCCAAGTGATCGCCTCCGGCAGAATCATGTTCACGTACTTGTCGCGCCGGAGTCCGAGCGGCTCAATAAACCGTTGAAATTTGCGCAGCACTTCAGGGTCAATACGGAACGTAGTCTTAGTCTTACGCTTCGTCTTAGACATAGGTGTACTCCATTGAGAGGTACAATATACTCCATATGGAGTCATGTCAATGGCCTGAACGGCGTCAGGAACGGGAAGCCGATTTCTACCTGTGCTGCCAACCGAAAGTACCCATGAACTGAGCCAGGAATGGCTCCGCAGCGGCCAAGAAGTGGCACCGTAGCGAAAACGTAGTGTTTGATGCCGCTTCGTGCGCTACGGTGCCTGTTTCGAGTGAGGGCGGGCCTGCTAACTGGTTGAAAAACAAGAAACTCTCAAATATTTTCAGATCATTCTCGCGACTACGAACCAGGGGGTCGGGAGTTCGACGAGGCGCGCACAGCGCGCCGAAGGACGTCGCCGCGCAGCGGCGACGGTCCCGAGCGTAGCGAGGGATTCGCGGCCGAAGGCCGCGAACAATCTCTCCGGGTGCGCCATCTAATGCAGACTGGGCCACCTTCTGGTGGCCTTTTTTACTAGGCGCATACAGACGATTGGTAAAGGGAGTACGTCAGTGGATAGAAAGCTGCGACTCGCTCAGTACGGCTGCGGAAAGATGTCCGTTTACACCATGCGTTATGCAATCGAGAAGGGAGCGGAAATTGTCTGCGCCTTCGGTCGAAGTGCTCACAACATTGGCAAGGATATCGGCGAGATCGCGGGCATGGGTAAGACGGGGGTCGTCGTCCAGGATTCCAGGGACGCAGTGGCGATCATGAAGGAGAAGAAGCCGGACGCCTGCATCATCACCACCGCCAGTCTCATGCGGGATCTCCGACGTCCCTTGATGGATTGCGCCGAGAGTGGCGTGAATGCCATCACCCTCTGTGAAGAGGCCTTCTATCCCTGGAACTCCGCGTACAAGACGACCCGCATGCTGGACGAGCTGGCCAAAAAGAACGGGGTTACTCTCTGCGGCTCCGGGTATGGAGATGTGTTCTGGGGAAACCTGATCACTGTGATCGCGGGCGCTACCCACACCATCAGGAAGATCACGGGGAAGTCCTGCTACAACGTCGAGGACTACGGCATCGCATTGGCGAAGGCTCACGGGGCCGGGTTGTCGCTCGAGGAGTTCGAACGGGAGATCGCTGCCGCTGACAACATCTCCAGCGAGGAGCGAATGGCCCTGATCGAACAGGAAAGTTTCCTGCCTTCCTACATGTGGAATTCAAACGGGTGGCTCTGTTCGCAGTTGGGCCTCACGGTCAGGCAACAGACGCAGAAGTGCGTTCCCCAGACGCACCACGCGGAACTTCGTTCGGAAACCCTGCAGATGACAATCCCTGCCGGACGCGCAACGGGAATGTCTGCCGTGGTCACGACCATTACCGAGGAAGGCATCGTCATCGAAGGCCAGTGCATCGGCAAGGTCTACGCACCCGGTGAGTTCGATCAGAATGTTTGGACGATTCAGGGCGAACCCGACACCGAGGTCATCATCAACCGGCCAGCAACTGTCGAATTGACTTGTGCAACCATCGTCAACCGCATCCCGGATTTGATTGCTGCCGCGCCTGGCTTCATCACCAGCGAAAAGTTGCCGACCAATTCCTATCGTGCACGGGATCTCGACTTCTACGTGAGATAGTCTGGCCTGGCCCTAATCGGCCAACGAACCTGAGTTCTCCGCAATCCACCCAGCCAGTTCCTCTTCGCTCATTTCGCCGGCCGCCACCGCCCGGATGGTGACGACCGCTTCCGCCTCGCTGGCCGTCAGTTCGCGTCCATTGAGCTGGAGGAAGACATCCATGATCGCCAGGCTCAGGCGCTTGTTTCCATCCGGGAAGCAATGGCCCCGGGCGATGCCATAGCCGTACGCGGCGGCCAGCACTTCGAGTGTCGCTCGCTCTGGCGAGAAGTGATAGCGATGCTGCGGTCGAGCAAGGGCGGCCTCCAGGGCGCCCTCATGTGAGGGGCCGAAGAGGCCGCCGTGTTCTTCCATCAATTGCGTATGGATGTAACGAGCCGACTGCTCGGACACCCAATTCGGTTCCACTCAGGAGCCGCTTCTACTTCGCGAGCTCGCGAAGTGCGTTGCGATACTTTTTCCGGGTGCGCTCCAAAGCCTTGACCGTCGTTTCGAAAGCGGGGTCATAGGCGGAGATTCGAAGCCCGCCCCCCGGCTCGACGACGGCGTGAAGAGCGTCTCCTTCCTTGACCCGAAGGTGGTCCACCAACGCCTTCGGGATGGTGAAGCCATAGGAGTTGCCGATTCGGCGAACGCGCAACGTGCTGGTCATGGCGGGCCTCCTGGCTCCATGAATTAAACGAGTTTAACTGTTGTTATAACAGTCCACAACCCCTGCCTAACCCCCTGTGAGCCTCATCCACAGATGCGCATACGCCAACGCCAATCGATGCGCCAACTGCTCATTCGTCACGCTCGCCCCATGCCCGCCCTCGATCTCCTCGTAATACGTGACGTCATACCCCAGCTCCTCCAGCCGCGCCGCCATCTTCCGCGCATGCCCCGGATGCACCCGGTCATCCCGCGTCGATAGATAGAAGAACACCGGCGGATACCCCAACCCCCGCGCCGCGTTCTGGTACGGGGAATACGGCGCAATCCACGCCCATTCCTCCGGCACGTCCGGATCCCCGTACTCATCCACCCAGCTCGCGCCCGCCAGCATCTGGTGATACCGCCGCATGTCCGCAAGCGGCGAGCCGCTGATCACCGCGCCATAGAGATCCGGCCGCCGCACCATCGTCGAGAGCACCAGCAAGCCCCCATTGCTCCGGCCCTCGATCCCCAGGCGCTCTTTCGACGTCACCTTCCGCGCGATCAGGTCGGCCGCCACCGCCTCGAAGTCCTCGAACGAGCGCACGTGGTTCGCGCCCACCGCACCCTGGTGCCAGGCCTCGCCGAATTCGCCGCCGCCGCGGATGTTCGCGAGCACGAATACGCCTCCGCGCTCCAGCCAGGTCTTCCCGTATGCGCCGTACAGCTGCTCGTAGCTGCCCGAATACGACGGCACCAGCGCAGCCCGGAATCCGCCGTACGAGAAGATGTGGGTTGGACGTGTCCCGTCCAGCACCATCCCCTTCGGCGCCACCTGGAAGTAGGGCACCCGCGTGCCGTCGGTCGAAACTGCCCAGTGCTGGCTCACCTCGAAACGGCTGCCGTCGAAAGTCGGCGCCTGCTGCTTCACCGCCTCCGGCACCGGGTTCGCATCCGCCACGTAATAGAGTGTCGGCGGCGTCACGAAGTCCTCGAAGATCACGAACGCATCGCCGCTCGTGCCGTCCACCGACCCGATCGCGAGGCTCCCGTTGTCCGGCAAGGCAATCTGCCGCCGCGTCCAGCCTGACTCCGCCTCCTCGTAGCGGTAGAGCCGGCCTCGCACGTTGTCCAGCACCGAGACCAGGATCCCGCTCTTCGCCGCCGTCGCCCCCAGCACCACCTCGCTGCCCGAAGATTCCGCCAGCACGTCGAGGCTGCCGCCGCGCGCGCCTTCACCCGTCGCCCGCAGGACGGACGGATGGACGAGCAGGACGCTGTCGCGCTTGAGCAGCCGCTCGCCGCGCTGCCAGTCGTCCTTCAGCGAGATGATCAGCCGCCCGCGGTACAGGTCGTCGATCCGGGCCGTCGCCGGCAGCTCGAGCGGGTGCAGGCTGCCGTCCGGAAGCAGCTGGTAGTAGTCGTTTTCCCAGAACGTGCGATTGTCGACGACCAGGTCCACGTCGCCGCCGTCGGAGCGCAGTCGGAGTCCGTACGCGCTCACCGACTTGGGCTTCGTCTCAAACAGCACCGGCGCGCGGGCGCGCGGCGTGCCGCGCGTCCACAGCCGCACCTGCCGCGGATAGCCCGATTCCGTCATCGACCCCGGCCCGAAGTCCGTGCCGAGGAAGACGCTGTCGGCGTCCCGCCAGGCGATCGCGGTCTTGGCCGTCGGCACGAAGAAGCCGTCCCTCACGAACGCGAGCGTCTCCGCATCGAACTCCCGCACCTCTTCCGCATCGCCGCCGCCCGGCGAGAGCGACACGAGGCATTTCCTGTATTCGGGCGGCAGGCAGTCCATGCCGTGAAATACCCACGGCGTATTCTCCTGCTGCGCGAGCGAGTCGATGTCCAGTACCGTTTCCCAGGCGGGCTCGGGCTTGCGGAACTCCTCCAGCGTGGCCCGCCGGTAGATACCGCGCGGGTGCGCTTCGTCCTTCCAGAAGTTGTAGATCCACCCGCCCCTCTGCTCGACGTCCGGCAGGCGCGACGGGGCGTCGAGCGCCGCCTGCGCCTCGCGCCGCAGTTCCTCGTAGATCGGCTGCGACGCCAGCTTCTGCCGCGTCGCGGCGTTCTTCTCGCGCACCCAGTTCATGGCGCGGGCACTGTCGATCTCCTCGAGCCAGAGGTAGGGGTCCGCCTCGTCCGTGGAGGCAAAGGCCACCCGTTGTGCGGCCGACTCGCCTTCCTCGAACGCGGCCAGGATCGACTGGTACTTCTCGATGTACCAGCGGTTCTCGTTGTTGTAGCGCGGGATCGTCACCGGGATGACGTCCGTGGCCACCGCCTTCCAGACGCAGGGGCAGGGCACCGGCCGCGCCGGCTGTTCCCCGGGGCGGCTCAGTTCCGCGAGGTCCACCTTCATCCGCTTCATCACGTTGGCGAGCTTGGTGACATTCCGGGGCCCGCCGTTGTAGGCGGCCACCGGAAAGATGCCGAGGACCTCCCGGTTGTCGCGGTACGCGTCGCGGATCTCCGCGCGCATCTGCTTCAGCTCGATGTCGAAGAGGCAGATGGCCGCCTTCATGGCGTTCAGCAGGTCCGTCGCGCCGCGCTCGAAGTTCGGGTCGATCCGCGCCGCGGGGCAGCGACGCACCACCAGCGCGTAGGTGCCATTGCCGCGGCGGTTCGTGAACTGCATCGGGCCGATCGCCGATGCCCTCGAGACGCTGTAGCGGTACGCCTCGCCGCGCTTCAGGCCGTACTGGTTCAGCACCTCGTTGAAGGCTTCCTCTTGATTCTCGATGAAGTCCGTGTCGTCGGTCTGCTCGATCACGGCCAGCGTCGCGATGACCGAGGGCGGCACGACGTCGGCGAGCAGCTCGCCGGGGAAGGCGGCCGAAGGCGCCTTCGCGAGGCGCAGCTCGTCGATCGCCTGCTGCGCGGTCGCCAGCAGGAAGTCCCGGCCGCCGGCGACGAAGTCCGGGTCGAAGGTGTCCTCCGTGAAGGGCAGGTAGACAATGGGCTTCGCGGTCTCGGCCACCGCCCGCCAGCGCTTCTGCTTGAGCAGCTTGGCGTCGAACACCGGGAACTTCCGGCCGTAGACCTTGAGCGGCTCGCCGTCCTTCGAGAAGGCGAACATCAGCCGCTCGGCGCCCGTGCCCTTGATGTGCTGCGCCTGGATGCCCGGCGTGAGCAGCGTGAACTTGATCGGCTTGCCGCCCGGCTTCCAGCGGATCGGCGGCTTGGGGATCTCGATGCGCGCGACGATCCAGTCCTGCTCCGCCTCGTCCCACAGCGCAAAGGCCACCGGGCGGCCGCGGAGCGTCTCGTTCCGGCCCTTGCCGGTGAACACGTACTGGAGTTCGTAATCCTCCAGCAGTTCGCGTGCCTGCGAGACCAGGTCGCGGATCTGGTCCTCGCGCGTCACCGAGACCACGATCGCGGCAAGCTCGACAGCCGGTGCGGCGATCGCCGGAGCTTCCGACTCGGCAACCGAGAGCGGGACTTCGCCTTCCGTGGCTTCGGCGTCGGGGGCGGCGTCCTCGGGCTCGGAGGACTCCGGCTCCTGCGGCTCCGGAGCCTCGATGCTTTCGAAGGGCGCCTCCGGTTCTTCCGGCTCGCCTTCCAGCGTCGTGCAGGCCGCGAGAAGCAGCGACAAAGTGGCAAGCAGTGCCGCGGCGGCAGCCTGTCGGGTGTGGAAAGTCATATCGCCGGAAGTCCCAACGTCTCGAATGGAGGCAGTGTATTCAACCGAAGCCACCGGGTCAGGGAGGTGTGTACCAGATCGGCGAGGACCAGCCGCGTTGCTGAATGCTCGCAGGCACGTCGACCGGTGCGGGCACGCCGGCCTCGGCGGCGAGCAGCGTGGTCCAGCGCGGGCTCGGGATTTCCAGGATGCGCACGTAATAGGCTGCCAGCTGCTGCGGTTCGAAGGCCGGGTCTTTCCAGACGACCTTGAGTTCGGGCGAGCCGGCGGCGTTCTTCGACTGACTGACGGCGACGTCGAACACGCGCTCCTGCTGTTCTCCCGCGTCCTCCCAGACCTTGATGACCTGCAGCCGGTCGAGGTTGGCGCCGGCCGGGTCCTTGCTCGCCCAGATGACAAAGGCAGGGGCGCCGGCACCCGCCGGCGGCGCGGGCAGGTCGCCGCCCATCGGGACACCACGCTGGTAAGCGGCCTGGATCCAGTTCTCGCTGTTCAGCAGCGCATCCGTCAATTCCCAGCCGCCAAAGAAGCGGACCTGCAACCGCGTGCCCGTCGTGGCAAAGGTCTCGCGGCGACGCAACGCGCCGTAGATCGATTCGCGGGTGTTGCTCTCCGCCCAGACCCCGGTGAGGCTCCCGGGCATCGTCTGGCGGTTCTGTTCCACGCGCCTCGATCCCACCGTCAGGATGCTCGCGGCCTCCGCCTGGCTCGGGCGACCCGCGGCGATATTCGGCTTGTAGTAACTGCCGGCGTAATCGGCCTGGGCGCTCACGGAGAGTCCCGAGTGCAGGTCCGACGCGCCGGCGAACCCGTACTTGTAGGGATTGACGCCGACTTCGCGCTGCAGGACGAGCCCGCGGCTCAGCGCATCGCGCAGGTACGATCCGGCCGGGCGGCCGGGATGACGCCGGTCGCCTTCCATGTAATCGAAGATCTCGTAGTTGGCGAACTCGTCGTTCGGGGAGAGCAGCGGATGCGTTTCCGAGGCGCCCTTGTTCTGCGAGATCTCGCCGAGCGGTTCATTCGCCTGCCGCTGCTCGGCGTACCGGCGATCGATGTAGCCGGACGCGCTGTCGAGCCAGGCGAACATGAGCCCGTCGCTTGCGTTGCCGTTGTGGGGAATCGCGAGCGCCTCGAAGCCCTGCTTGCGGATCGCATCGAGCCAGTCCCACAAGGCCTCGGGATGGCGCGAATCCCAGGCGGTGAACGGGGCCGGCGTCGCGTGGCCGCGAAAGATCACGTTGCGATGCAGGTTGGCGCCGTCCGCCGCCGAGGTCCACTCGTAGGCGACGAAGGTCGTGAAGCGGCCCGGACGGTAGTTGCGGTTCGCGAACTCGACCGAGCGCGTCCAGGCCGCGGCCGATGCCGGCCGGAGCTCTTCCGGCAGTTCGTTCTTCCGTCCCCAGGCATAGGCCTGGGACAACTCGAGCAAGTCGTTGTACTCGCGCGGCTTGTCGAGGAAGTTCTCGACGTCGGCGCGGCCGTCCGCGCCCGTCATCGCCTCGACCAACGCGCGCAGCGCCTGGCCGACCGCGCTCCGTGAGAGCTTGTTCTCGGGGTCGTCCAGCTCGTTCGCGACGCCGAGGCCTTCGATGTGATCGGTGACCGCGAGGAAATCAAGCGGCTCGCGGCGCTGCATGGGCTGGCCGTTGTAATCCACCACCTCGCCGCGCGCGAAGCGGTACGCGGTGTCGGGATCGACGCCCATCGCGCCACCCAGGTACGTGTCGAGCGAATAGCTCGTGTGCAGGTGCAGGTCGCCGAAATAGGCCTGGCGCAGCGGATTCACCGTGACCTGCGGCGCTTCGGCGGCGAGGCCCGGCGCCGAGCAGGCGGCGATGGCCGCGAGTCCGCACAGCGCCCCGGAACGAATCACGTCGGAATGGCTTCGGTGGGGTTGTTCTTCGGCAGCTGCACCGTCACCCGCATGGGCCGCAAGTGGGTCTCCTTACTTGATGATCAGTCGGCAAGCAATTGATTTGAATGGCTAATGTACCACGGTCCGCTGAATGAGCTTGAATCAAGGAATCGGGAACCTCGGAGAATGGTGTCGATCTCGGAGGTGCCGGTTCGACTACGCGGTGAATCGACTGATCCGGCGGTCAACAGTCAACGGAGTGCGACCAATGAAAGTCATGGTGTTCGTGAAAGCCACGCCCAACAGCGAAGCGGAGACGCTTTTCAAGGAGCCCGGGAAGCTGGCGCAGCTGTTCGCGGAAATGGGCAGGTACAACGAAGAGCTCGTCAAGGCCGGCATCATGAAAGGCGGCGACGGCCTGAAGCCCAGCAAGTTCGGCAAGCGCATTCGCTTCAGCGGTAAGCAGCGGTCTGTCGTCGATGGCCCGTTTGCCGAGACCAAGGAGCTCGTCGCGGGCTTCTGGATCTGGGAGGTGAAGTCGATCGAGGAGGCGGATTTCGGCGAGGGCTTCACGCCGGAGGAGCAGGCGCGCGAGGCCGAGCTGCGCAAGCGGATCGGCGACGCGTGACGCTCACGGCGTCAGTCGCAGCAGGCGCCCGCCGCTTCCGTCTCGCCCTGCAGCGTCGCGCAGGCCTTGAGAAGCAGCGACAGGGCGGCAAGCATTGCCGGTACAGCAGACAATGACTCAAAGCCAGGATCGGACGTCCGTGCGCTGCGACGTCATGCCCCGCACGAAATCACGCAGCGCGATCGCCGCCGCGGACAGGCTCCGTGCCTGCGGCCACAGGATGCCGATTTCGAACTCGCCCTCAAAGAGTTCCTCTGCATCGAGCTTTTCGACTCGCCGTCCGTCCAGCGACCAGGGTCTGTACAGGAGGTCGGCCAGGATGGTGACGCCCGCTCCGTTCGCAACCAGGCTTCGGACCGCTTCGACCGAAGAAACCCGATAGCTGATCCGGGGCTCGAGGCCCAGGGCGGCGAATCGCGCGAGCGTGACCGCTTCCACCTGATCGCGCATCAGCATGACGTAAGGCTGGCGGGCGATGTCCGCGGGGCTCACTCGGGGCTGATCCAGCAGGGGATGGTCCTGGCTCACCCATAAATGGCGGGACATTCTGGCGAGGACCTCCGCGGACAGCGTGGGTCGCGGCACGGCATTGGTCAGAATCACCAGGCCGAGATCGATCTCACCGGCCTCGATCGACGACTCCAGTCGGTCGCGCGGCAGCTCGCGGACCTCGACTTCGATGCTCGGCCACGCTCGTTTGAAGCGCGTCACCACGCCAGGCAGAAAATAGGCGGCAACAGTGTCGGTGACGCCGAGTTGCACCCGTCCGACGATGGTGTGGGTGTCATCCGCGATCGCGCACAGCGTATCGACGTCGTTCAGGAGTTGATACGCGCGCTGCAGCAGCTGGTAGCCCTTGAACGTCGGGCGCGTGCCGCGGGTGCTGCGTTCGAGTAGCGGCACGCCGATGACGTCCTCGAGGTCCTGCAGGGCGGTTGTAATGGTGGACTGGGAGATGGAAACGAGCCGTGCGGCCTCTGAAACCTTGCCGGTTTCCGCGACCGCAACGAAGTAGCGCAGCTGTCGAAGGGAGACTCGCCGGGTCCGCAATCTAAAAAACCGATGGCTGGGATACTTATTTCGAATTATACCAAGTTTGGCGGGCGACCTAGGATCCGAGGGAACAGGCTCTTGGGGGAGAGGGACGATGGCTACCGTAAGGTCGCGTTTCGAATTCAAGGCATCCGATGGCGCGTCCGTTCTGGCAGCGACCGCGGCCCTGGGCATCGCGTGTTCCGGCGCCGCGCTGGCCCAGGATGCCGACACTTCCATCGTCGGGATCCAGGAAATCGTCGTGACCGCGCAGAAGTTCCAGCAGGACCTGCAAAAAGTGCCGATCGCGGTTTCTGTGTTCGACACTGACGAACTGCTGCGCGCGAGAATCGCGACGTTCGAGGACATTGCGCTTCGCTCGCCGGCCTTCTCGTTCTTCAAACTGAACAAGACGCAGGTGACGCCCGCCCTTCGCGGTGCCAGTTCGATCATCGATGCCGCCGGCGCGGACCAGCCGGTGGCGATCTTCCTCGACGAGGTGTTTCTGGGCTCGACGGGTGATTTCGAGCTCGATTTCTTCGATCTGGAACGCATCGAGATACTGCGTGGTCCGCAGGGCACCGTGTTCGGGCGCAACTCCACCGGCGGCGCGATCAACATCGTCACGACGCCGCCCAGCGACGAGTTTTCCGCGGTGGCGCAGGCGACCGTCGGCAACTTCGGACGATTCGATGCCAAGGGCAGTCTGACGGGTCCGTTCGGGGAGACGGTTTCCGGTCGGCTGGCCTTCAGTTCACGCCAGTCCGACGGCTGGGTTCGCAACGTCGTCTCGGGTCGCAAGCTCGAGGAGGACGACCAGCTTGCCTTGCGCGGCCAGCTTCGCGTCCAGCCCCATGAGGGGCTGGACGTGATCCTCGCCGGCGACTGGCTTCAGGACGACTCGTTCGGCCAGCAGCGCGACCTGATCGGCGCCACGCCTGGATTTACCGTCGTCACTCCCGGCCGCGAAAAGAATGACCTCGACACCGACGGCGGGTACGACCGGACGATTTCCGGCGGCTCCCTGCGCGTCAAATGGGACGCGGGCGGCGGGACGCTGACGAGCGTCACCGGATATCGCCTCAACGACTCTTCGATGACGCAGGACGGCGACGGCACGCCCGTCCCTGGGATCGTGCTGGAACGAGCCTGGGACATCTCCACGTTCACGCAGGAGCTGCGCTGGAACTCGTCCGGTGATTCGCGGTTGCAGTGGCTGGCGGGTGTCTACTTCTTCGACCAGTCCGCCAGCCGCGTCGAGAACTACGGTATCGATGCGGACCCGGCCTCGTTCATCGGCACGCTGGCAGGCGGGGCGCTGAACAACACCCGCAACCGGATCTTCCAGGACGTCGACACGACCAGCTACGCCGCGTTCGGTCAGCTCACTTACGCCGCTACCGATCGCCTCAATCTGACGCTGGGCGGCCGCTACACCACGGAAGAAAAAGACGGCCTGTCAGGGGTTTCCGGCGATCCCGGACTGTTCCAGGATGACCAGCCGTTCACCGTGTTCTATGACGAGAGCTGGGACGCGTTCACCCCGAGGTTCGGTGCGGATTTCGCCGTGACGCCCGAGGCGCTTCTCTACACCACGGTCTCGAGAGGCTTCAAGAGCGGGGGATTCGCGGTGGAGGGCAGCAACGAGGACGCGTTCAGCACTCCGTTCGATCCCGAGTTCGCCCTGAGCTACGAAGTGGGCGCCAAGACGCGGTGGCTCGACGATCGCCTGCAGGTGAACACGGCCATCTACTACGTGGACTACGATGATCTGCAGGTGCAGACCATCGACGAGGATACCGGCCGCTTCTTCGTCGCGAACGTCGGCAGCGCATCGTCGACCGGCGTCGAGATCGAGCTGCTGGCGCAGCCGACGCCGAGCCTGCGGCTGGGCCTGACCTATGCATACCTCGACGCGGAGTTCGACGATTTCGTGCTTGCGGGTGAGGACCTGTCCGGCAACATTCCCCCGCTGTCGCCTGAGACCACGCTGAACGGGTCCGCCCAGTACACGTTCGGGTTTGGCGCAGGTGATCTGACCGTACGCGCGGACTACCTCTACAAGAGCGAGATCTTCTTTGACGCCTCCAATTTCACGGTGCCGGGAAACCTGAGCCGATTCGACGGCGTGGTGAATGCCAGCCTCGGATTCACGACGGCCAACCAGGCCTGGGAGATCGTCGTGTGGGGCAGGAACCTCACGGATGAAGAAGTCGTCCTGCAGGCCACTCCCAACGGCGTTTTCAATCTCGAGGTGGATCGCTTCCTCGGCGGCGAGCAGTCGTATGGGGTGGTCTGGAACGAGCCGCGCACCTATGGCGTGACGGTGACCTGGCGGGTCGGTCAGCGGTAATCGTGACTCGGTCCGCAAGCGGGCCGGTCCGGCGGCGGTTCCCGGGAGCGACCAGCCGATGATGGACTATATGCCGGGCAGCTACTGGCTGAGCCTCAACGTCAGCAATGCGCTGCACTGCGGCGCGGCCGCAGGCGACGTCGTCGAATCCTGCCGCGGCGCGCGCCAGTTGCTCCAGCAGGGCGCGCCGGACAGCGATGAGGCCGTCATCGAAGCCTGGCTGCGCGGGTGGACAGGGGTCGGCTCCCGGTTGCTCGCGTCCGCGGAGGCTGAGGCCGCACGCGGCCATCATCACAGCGCGACTGCACGGAGGTTCCAGGCGGCCACGCACTTCATGATCGCGGAGTGGCTGACTCCCTTCGATCATGCCGACAAAATCGGAACGTTCCGCAGCATGCGCGAGTGCTTCCGTCGAGCCGTGGGCGATTGCGGGCGAGGCGTCGAGTTCGTCCGCATCGCGTACCAGGAGGGCGTCCTGGACGGGCTCTTCGTGCCGGCGCTCGGCACCGGCGGACCTGCGCCTGCGGTCATCCATTTCAACGGCACGCACAGCGCACTCGAGTGGCCGTACCTGACGGGATTCGCGGATCGATTGGCGTGCCGCGGCATCGCCTCGCTGCTTTTCGATCACCCCGGCACCGGCAGTGCGCGATACTGCCACGGTCTGCCGCTGCGGCCCGACTCCGAGATCCCGGCCGCGGCAGCCTTCGACTATCTGGGCCGACGCGGCGACGTCGACATGACCCGGGTAGGGGTCGCGGGCGGCAGCATGGGCGGTTATCACGCCCCGCGCGCGGCGGCGTTCGACAGCCGGATCTCGCTTTGTCTGTGCTGGGGTGCCCTGTATGAGCTGCCGTCGTGGTTGCTGGACTATGCGCGCGGACCCGACGACAGTGCCTCCGCGCCGATTCATGACCCCAGCATGACCCAGGCACTCTCGCGCATTTTCGGCGTAGGGGTTGGTCCCGATCTTGCGGCCGAGATGGGCCGCTACACGCTGTCCGGCGTCGCGGAGCGCGTGACCTGTCCACTGTACGTGGCGCACGGGGCCGAGGATCGACAGGTGCCGCTGGCGCAGGCGCAGCGGCTCGTGGGCGAAGCGATCAATGCCACGCGCAGACGGCTGTTTGTCTGCAACGACGACCGAGGCGCGCAGCACTGCAATCTGGACAACCTGCCGCCGGCCCTCGATCTGCTGTCGGATTGCGCCGCGGACGAGTTTCAGAGCGCTCCCTCGGGCGACTGAGAATCGCCGGATGGAACACAGCGCAGTGGATCCGCGACCCTGGCCGAATCCGCGCCATGCCTGGTATGTGACCGGCTTCCTGACGATCGCGTTTGCAGTGTCGTTCGTCGAGAGAATGATCATGGCCTTGATGGTCGAACCCATCAAGGCCGACCTGCGGCTGACGGACTTCGAGATCAGCCTCCTGCATGGCTTCGCGTTCGCCGTCTTTTACGTCGTCGCCGCGCTGCCGATCAGCCGGCTGACGGACCACGGGAGCCGCCGCCTCGTGATCGGCTCCAGCATCGCGCTGTGGAGCGTAGCCACGGCGGCCTGCGGCCTTTCCCGGGACTTCCTGCAACTGTTCCTCAGCCGCATTGGCGTCGGCATCGGCGAGGCCGGGCTGTCGCCTGCATCGTACTCGATGATGGCGGACCTGTTTCCCAAGGAGCGCCTTGCGCGTCCGATCGCGGTCTACTCCGTCGGCATCTATGCAGGCAGCGGCCTCGCATTCATGGTGGGCGGTGCGGCGGTCACTTTCATGGCAAGTTTCGGAGCGATCACGCTGCCGGGCGTAGGGCTGCTGCAACCGTGGCAGGCCACGTTCCTGCTCGTCGCCGCGCCGGGCATCGTTCTGCTCCTGCTGCTGTTTACGATTCGCGAGCCGGAGCGACGACTGGAGTCTGCCGGCGACGCCAATCGCGTGCCGCTGCCCAGGGTCGTGGCCTTCGTCCGCGAACATCGCAGGTTCTTTGCCTGCCATTTCCTGGGATTCGCTGCGATGGTCACTTACATGGGAGCGAGCCTGGCCTGGATCCCGTCGTACTTCATCCGCGTCCACGCCTGGACGCCGCATTCGGTCGGAATCGGATTCGGGGCGGTGTTCATGGCCGGCGGGATCATCGGCATCTCGTGCTGCGGATCGCTGGTGGAGCGCATGTACCGGCGCGGCCATCGCGACGCCGTCATGCGCCTCGCGACGGTCTCCGCGGCACTCCTCATCGTCCCGGCCGCCCTTGCACCCCTGGTGAATGACCCGGTCGTGACGCTGCTGCTGCTGATGCTGGCGGTACTGCTGTACAGCATCCCTATCGCCCTGGCTCCGACTGCGCTGCAGCTCGTTGCGCCGGCGCGCATGCGCGCGCAGCTGGCGGCAGCCTATCTGTTCGTGGCGACCCTGATCGGCCTCGCGGGCGGTCCTGCGCTGACCGCGGTGCTGACGGATTACGTGTTTCGCGACGAGACCCAGGTCGGATTGTCGCTCGTCGCGGTCGCCTTGATCGCATTGCCCGTTGCGGTCGCACTCCTGGCGGCGGCGATGAAGCCATTTCGCTCGATGCTCCAAGGCACTGTTGCGGCCAGGCAGGGGTCGTGAGTAGCGATCGGTCAGTACCCGAGTTGCTCAGGCGGCTGGTGTCGTTTCCGACGATCTCGAGCCGATCCAACCTCGAACTGGTCGACTGGGTCTCGGAGCGGTTCTCGGGGGGCGATGCTTCAATCAAACGGATTCCATCCGTCGACGGGACGAAAGCCAACCTCGTCGTGTCGCTCGGTCCGGGCACCGCGGGCGGACTGATGCTCTCCGGTCACACCGATGTGGTGCCGGTCGAGGGACAGGACTGGGCGTCCGACCCCTTTGAGCTCATCGAAGCAGACGGCAGGCTGTTCGGTCGTGGTACCGCCGACATGAAGGGCTTCATCGCCGTCGCCATGTCCGAGATGCTGAGGCTCGAGCGCCGGCGGCTGCGGCGGCCGCTGTCATTGCTGCTGTCGTACGACGAGGAAGTCGGCTGCCTCGGCGCACCCAGCATGATCGAGGAGATTGCGCGCACCGGTCCGCCGCCTGCCATGGTCATCGTCGGCGAGCCGACAAGCATGCGGGTGGCCGACTGCCACAAGGGCTTCAGTCTGTGCCGCACCCGGGTGATCGGCTCGGCAGCGCATTCCAGCCTCGTGAGGGACAACGTGAGCGCCGTCGTCGTCGCAGGGGAGTTGGTTGCGCGCCTCTCCGAGATGGCCCGCGGTGCCTGCGGCAGCGGCACGGCCGATCACTTCACGTCGATCAGCACCAACCTGATCCGCGGGGGCACGGCACCGAACATTCTCGCCGCCGAGTGCGAGTTTTACTGGGATCTTCGCGCAACTCCCGGCGACTCCGCCGCCGGTTACATCCGCGGGTTCGAGGCGGCCATTCGCGAGGTCGTCGCCGGCTACCTGGCGGCGGGCCGCCCCTGCGATGTGGTGAATACGGTGCTCGCGGACGTGCCGGCCCTGATCGCCGGAGTCGGCGACGCGGCGGAACGGACGCGACGGCTGCTGGATGACGCGCGTTCGCCGGTCGCGGTTCCATTCGCGACGGAAGCAGGCCTGTTCCAGCGGGCGGGCTGGACGACCTGCGTGTGCGGCCCGGGTGACATCGAGCAGGCTCACCGGCCCGACGAGTATGTTCGTGTCGACCAGTTGCTGCGTTGTCAGGACTTCCTCGGGCGGGTGATCGACGAGGTGTGCTGTGCTTGACGCAGCGGCTTCCGCGCATCCGACCCCAGCGCCATGGCGCGGACCGTCCTGCCCGCCAGGGCTCATGGGATGCAGGTTGGAGCACATCCCTCGCTGCGAGACCGGCAGGGATCAGGCTTCGCTCCGTGCGGCAAGCGCAAGGTCATCCACATCAGGTCCATCATCTTGGGCACTGACGCGGGGCTGAACCGCGCGACGTACCGCGCCTCGAAGAAAGGCCTCGTCGATCTGACGCGTTCGCCGGCGCGCGAGCTCGGCCGCGAAAGGATCAGCGCCAACTCGCTGGCGCCCGATGATCAGGCCTGCTTTGCCGTCCATCCGGCAGGCGACGATTCAGATACCGCGCATGCTGCGACGATTCTGGTGGATGCGGGGTGGTCAGCCGGGTGACGAACGCTTGTATGATTCCTTCGATGAGTTCAAATCAGCAAAGGCCGTGAAGGGTCGGGTGTTGGTGTCGGGAGAGTGGGACGTCGACGGCAACCCTCATACGCACGGTTTCGGCGACCATGAGCCGACCGTGGGTGATCTGGTCGCCAATACTCTGCGCTGCTCGGAATCCCGAACTCCCCATGAACTCGATCGTCACGCAAAGTCTCGGGCGATGTCGTTGCGCATTCGCTCCCGCACGTCTTCGCTGACCGGCGTCTTGTCGACAAATTCCAGCAACCTGTCGCGTTTGACGATGGCGCGGCGTGCCAGTTCGCGGTTGAAGGCGATGTCTTTGTCGCGTCGCGCGACGTACTTCGCGATGGCGAGGTCGTGCGGGTCCAGGCACAACCCCTGGACGCCGTCGGTATCCCCCGGCGGCAGGTGGACGAGTCGCGATTTCCAGCCGCGGGGAAGGATCGCGCTCGCCTCATCGACGGGGTCAGCATAGTAGCCAAAGCTCTCGTGGAACGGCGAGTGCACGCCGATCGCGTTGAGCCACTCGGTGCGGTCCGCGTTTCCAGCGGCGATCAGGTCAACCTCGGCCGATCGCACGATATCGTCGGGAAGGTCCGGGTGCCTGCCGTGCAGTGACTGGCTGCCGATGATGACGAACCGCTTCTCGCCGGTAATCCGGCCGGCGGCGCGCAGCACGTGGTCAAGCTGCTGCTTCTTCATGCAGCCTCCGGACCTCTTCCTGCGACAGCAGACCCACGAAAGGCATGGACTGGCGCAGCGCCACGGCGCGCTCGTCACGCCCCAGCATGGCGGCAAACAGCGCGCCGTCATCCTCCCGAATCGCCAACTCCCGCCACTCGTCGTAGGCCGGAACCCACGCGCCCTGGCTCTTCCAGCGGTGCAGGTTCGCCAGGATCTGCGCGCGAATCTCCCGTGGCGTGAAGCGCCGCAGCACTGTGAGAGCAATGGATCGCTTGAGTTCGTCCAGGGTCTGGTGCGAAAGGCCCGCGCCCTGCGCAGCAGGGCGGATGCCGCGCTCGGTCAGCTCCAGCGCATCGCCCTCGGTCACGCCCCAGGCGTCCAGCGCCGTCCTGGGGATGATGACTCCGAGGGAGTTGCCGATGCGCCGGATGGCGAGCTTCATGGCCGATGTTATATCAGGTTATAACGTTGCACTGCAATCCGCCCGTTCGAGCAAAAAAGTGTCGAACCTGTCGATTCGGGTTCAGCCGGAGCGACCATGTCATGAACCGGATACCCCAAGAGGAGCAAACCCGATGAAAGTCATGGTATTCGTGAAAGCCACGCCGAACAGTGAAGCGGAGACGCTGTTCAAGGAACCCGAGAAACTGGCGCAGATGTTCGCCGAGATGGGCCGCTACAACGAGGAACTGGTCAAGGCCGGCATCATGAAGGGCGGCGACGGCCCGTTCACCGAGACCAAGGAGCTCATTGCGGGATTCTGGATCTGGGAAGTGAAATCGATGGAAGAAGCGGTCGAGTGGGCGAAGAAGTGCCCGAATCCGATGCCCGGCGAGGTCTCGGATCTCGAGATCCGCCCGTACTACGAGGCGGCGGATTTCGGCGCAGGATTCACGCCCGAAGAGCAGGTGCGCGAAGCCGACCTGCGCAAGCGGATCGGCGACGCGTGAGGCTCAGGGCGTCAGCCGCAGCAGCCGCCCGCCGCTTCCGTCGCGCTCATCCTCCAGCACCCACAGCGCGCCATCCGGCGCTTCCACGACGCTGCGAATCCGGGCGCCCATCGGGTAGCGCTCGACTTCACGCGCGCGGTCCCCGTCCTGCTCCACGCGGATGATCGCCTGCGACGACAGCCCCGCGATCAGCGCATCGCCGCGCCAGTCCTTGAACAGGTCACCGCGGTAGAACGTCAGGCTTCCCGGCGAGATCACCGGCGTCCATGTCGCCGCCGGCGCCGCGAACTCCGGCCGCATCGAGTGATCGGGAATCACGCGCCCGTCGTAGTGATCGCCGTCGGAAACCACCGGGTAGCCGTAGTTCGCGCCGCGCCGGATCAGGTTCAGCTCGTCGCCGTCCTTCGGTCCCATCTCGGCCACCCACAGCCGGCCTTCGAGATCGAACGCGAGGCCGAGCGGATTGCGGTGCCCCAGCGACCAGATCTCTCCGTAGACGCCCTCGTCATCCACCAGCGGCTCGCGGCTGAAATGATCGACGAACGGATTGTCCTTCGGGACCGAGCCGTCGTCGTTCAGGCGCAGGATCTTGCCGATGTTCGACTGCATGTCCTGGGCCGGCGTGAACTTCTGCCGGTCGCCGGAGGAGATCCAGAGGAATCCCGCGTCGTCGAACCGCAGCCGGTGACCGTAGTGGCCGAAACCGACCACCTTCGGATACTGGCGCCAGATCACCTCGACGTCCACGAGCGCAGCGCTGCGCTCCGTTTCCTGCAGCACGCCGCGCACGACCGCCGCGCCGCGTGTCCCGCCGCCGCCGCCTTCCGCGAAGCTGAGGTACACGAGCCGGTTCTCCGCAAACCGCGGATGCAGCGCGACGTCGCCGAGGCCGCCCTGGCCGCCGTAGTCCACGTTCGGCATGCCGCCGACCCGCTTGGTCAGTTGCCCCTGCGACGTGACGATCCAGAGGCTGCCTTTCTTCTCGGTCACGAGCATCCGGCCGTCCGGCAGGAGCGCCATCGCCCAGGGCTCGTCGAACCTGGCGATCGGTTCGATCTTGAACGGCAGGTTCGTCTGGGCCTGGCTTGCGGCTGCGAGGAGCAGGCCGAGCGCCAGGGCAAGTCGCTGAAATGGCATGAGCATCCGCCTGGGTAGCTTCCTTAGGGACCCCACACCATATAGCGCGGCAGGCGGCAAAGGGAAATCAGGTCCGTCTCGGGCGCCGCAATACGGCCCGAATGGACCTGCTTCACATTCTCCGCTGACAGGGCGCAGCGTTTCCTGTTGAATCATCTTATTCTGCGGTCCGGAGAGCGGGGGGTGCAGGTCAGATGCCGGGTCTTCGTCTGCGCGCAGCCGCCTGGACCGCCGCGGTATGCAGTGTGGCTGCAATCTGGCCATCCGTGTCGCGCGGTACGGAGGTCGAGCCGTTCTCCCTGACAGCCGCGGCCTTGCTCGAGTTCGCCTCATCGCCTGTCCGGCACGACGAGCACGCCGTCGCCTTTCGGCTCGAAGCGCTTCGCTATGAATTCGACGAGCGGCACCGGCTCACGATCACGACCCACCAGATCTACCGGATTGACGCCCCCGAGGCTGTCGAGTCATACGGCCAGATCGGATCGGTGTGGGAACCCTACCGCCAGACGAAGCCGGTGCTGCGCGCGCGCGTGGTCACCCCCGGTGGGCGCGAGCACCAGTTCGATCCCGCGACGCTCAGCGATGAAACCGTTGCGACCGGTGACGCGCGCAAGTTCGACGACCTGCATTACCTGCGCGGGCCGCTGCCGGCGATCGCCAACGGCAGTGTCGTCGAGATCCTCGCGGTCGTAGCCGACGTCGAACCCAAGTTCCCGTCGGGCAGTTCGTTTGACGTCCTGGTCGGCGCACATGGCGCAGTCGAGAGCACGTCGGTCACCGTCGTCACGCCGCGCTCGTTGCCGTTCAAGTACCGGACGGAGCTGCTGCCGCAGGCCGTCATCTCGGAAGAAGATGCCGGTGCCGCCCGCCGGTTCACGTTGCGTCAGGGCCCGCTTGTCCTCGACTGGAACGACACCTACGTCGAGGCGTCCGGGCCCGCGCCGTTCTGGCCCCGTCTCGAGTTTTCGACGGCGGGCTCCTGGGGAGAGGTGGCGGCGGCCTACGCGAATCTCGTCGAGCCGACGATTCGGCCCGACGAAGTGCGGCAGCTCCTGCCCGCCGACCTTCCGGCGGACACCCGGCAGCGGATCACCAGGCTCCTCGGAATCCTTCACGAGCGCGTGCGTTACACCGGCGTGTTCTTCGGTCAGGGAGACATCGTTCCGAACGCCCCGTCCGTGACGCTGGAGCGGCGGTTCGGCGACTGCAAGGACAAGTCTGTGGTGCTTGCATCCCTGCTCAGGGCAGCGGGGGTTCCGGCGCACGTTGTGCTCCTGAAATCCGGTGTCGGCACGGACGTCAATCCCGAAGTTCCGGGAATCGGCAGTTTCAATCACATGATCGTGCACGTGCCGGGCGAAGGTCTCTGGCTCGATGCGACCGCGGAGTTCCTGGGCGCGAGCGATGCGCCCTACGAGAACTCGGGCCGCTGGGCGCTGGTCATCGGGGCGCCGGAGCATTCGCTCATGCAGACCCCCGCTGCGCAGCCCGCGGGCAGCCGCGAGGTCGAGCAGCGCATCGTGAGGTTGGCGGACATCGGACCCGGCGAAGTCCAGGTCTTGACCCGCATCAATGGGTCCGACGCGGCGGTTTACCGCCAGCTCGCGGACCGGGACAGCAAGGAACACCGGGAAGATCTGCTCGAGCAGTTCCGCGAAAGCTTCTCGGCGAAATCGGTTTCCGGATTCGAGGTCCGGGAAGACGCCGCGCACGGAGGCGTCTCGATCGCCGTCGACCTCCATCACGTCGAGGCGGCCGCGACGAACCTGCAGGAATCCGGAATCGTGATGTCGCTGGCCGACCTGTTCGCGAAGCTGCCTTACGGCCTGCGCAGCAAGCCGGCAGCCGGCACGGGCCAGTCCGATGCGGCGGGGAGCGCTTCCCGGCCCGAAACCCGAACGCTGGATTGGGTGTTTCAGCCCTTCATATCCGAGATGGAGGTCAGGGTCTTCCCGCCGAGCGGCTTCAAGCTGCGCTCGGTGCCCGCGAGCGTCGAGTCGATGTTCGGCCCGCTCGTCCTGACGCAGTCCTATCGGGAGGAGGCCGACGGCTCGCTGGCCGGCACGATTCGGGCGAATTCCATGCGGGGTCGCTACACGGCTGACGAGGGGCGTGCGCTTCGCGAGGCTTATCTTGCGGCGGAAAGTTCATTGCTGCTCGCAGTCAGATTCGATCACGAGTCGTGGCGGCTGGCCCGCAACGGACAGCCCGCGGCGGCTCTCCGCCGGCACGAACAACTGATCGAAGCCGAACCGCGCAAGGCCATGCCGCTGGTTCGCGCCGCGGCGCAGCTGCTGGAGTTCGGCCTCGTCGACGAGGCGGCGGCGCACGCCGAGCGCGCGACGCGGGTCGAGCCGGCAAGCGCCTGGGCGCACAACATGCTGGGCACCGTCCATCAGAACGACGAGATCGGGCGGCGGCTGCGAGGTCCTTTCGACCGCGCCGCGTCCCTCAAGGCGCTGCGCGAGGCGGTCAGACTCGACCCGGCCAACCTCGACATGAGACTCAACCTCGCTGCGACCGCGGAGCACAACGCGCAGGGGTGGCGCTTCGGGAAAGGATCGGATCTCGACCTGGCGGCCGAGGCTTACAGGTTCATCGTGGAGAAGCGACCTGACTGGCAGGACGGCACGAATTATCTCATCCAGGTGCTCTGGCAGCAGCGCAAGTACGCCGACGTCATCAGCGCCGCAGACAAGGTCGAGAATAACCAGTTCACGGCGTCGGCACGCCTGGCGGCCCGCGTCAAGCAGGTCGGAGCGGACGCCGCACTGCGCGAGGATGCGAGCCGCACCGACGCCGCCGGGCATCACGCCCGCGCCGGCGCCGCGATGGTGCTGCATCTGACGCAGCGCAATTACGATGAGGCGAGAGCCTTGCTCGGCGCCGTCGGCGCAGGCGCCTTGCCGCAGGGCGCGTCGAATTTCATCGAGCTTCTCGAGAACATCAAGGTGATGGAGCGCCAAAGCGAGCCGCAGCCGACCGCCGCAGGCATGGCGGAATTCCTGGTCAACCTGATGTTCGGTGATCCGGTGGAAGAGGACGACCTGTTGCCCTGGTTGAGCGAAAAGGCACGGTCCGACGACGACGTCGCCATCCTCATGTCGGAGTTCGCGAAGGCCAGTCGCTATGTTTCGGCCGGCGTCGCGGCCCGGATCGGAGGATCCCCGGAGTTCATTCGCGACCTGGTACTGAGCAACCTCAGCGTGCAGGAGGCGCCGTTCGCCGAGCGGGCCAGGCGAGTGACCGTGACCCTCGGCGGCGCAAGAGTGGGAGCCTTCTACCTCGTCGAGGAACAGTCAAACTGGAAGCTGCTCGCGATGAACGTGTACGCCCCGCCTGTGACGCGGGAAGCCCATCGCCTGCTGGAAGCCGGTGACACCGCGGGCGCACGTGCATGGCTTGCGGCCGTGAAGTCCGAGATTGAAGCGGTGCCGAACAGCGAGATGGGCGCATACCGGTACTTCCTGGCGGCGCTCCCGACGACCAGCTCGCTTGACGATGCCGCTGCGCTCCGGCTTGCGGCGCTCGCGCTCCTGGTCGTCAGTTCGCCGCAGTCCGCCGACGTCGAGGACTTGCGACGCGCCGCAGACGGGCTGACGACGGCGGCGCAACAGGAAGTGCTCGAAGCGGCGCGTTTCGCGATCGGCTGGGAGAGCAGGGACGGCGCACTGGCTCTGCAGGCTGCCGAGAATCTCGAGAAGCTGAAGCCGGGCTCTGCGGAAGGCATGCGCGCGCGCGTGCTGGCCTACGAAGTGACGGGCCGGTGGCAGGACGCCGAGCAGGCGAGCCGGACCTGGGTTGCACAGCGTCCCGGCGATGCGGGCGCGAAACAGGCGCTCGTCCGCGCGCTGAATGGCCAGGGCCGGTATGCCGATGCGCTGGAGCTGCTTGCCCCCGAAGTGCGTGCAGGCACCGCCGACGCCGCGCAGCTCAACAACTACGCATGGCAGGCATTGCGCGCGGGTACGGTGGATGACTTCGCGGTCAAGGCTGCGGAGAATTCGAGCGCGCAGCGCCAGAGGCGCGACTATTCGTCGTCGCATACGCTCGCCTGCCTCTACGCCGATCAAGGGCGGGTAGGGGAGGCACGCCGCGTCCTGTTGCAGTTGCTGGACGATCAGCCGATGGTCGATCCGCTGGACGGCGAGATCTGGCTCATCCGCGGATTGATCGCGGAGTCCCTCGGCGAGACTGAAGCGGCCACCCGCTCGTACCGGCAGATCGAGAAGCCCGAATCCAGCAGCGCCGATTCCGTCTTCGCCATTGCCGAGACGCGCATTGCCCGACTCGAGGGGCGGTCGGCTACCCGGGCGCAGGCTGCGCGATAGCTGCCTGCAGGGCCGTCTGCCTAGTTCGGCTCCTTGCTGCTTTGCAGCAACTCGGAAACCTCCAGCCAGCGGGTTTCGGCGGCGTCCAGCTCGCGCTTCAGCGCGTCCTGCCGATGCAGCAGATCGCGCAGGCGCGTCTTGTTGGATGCGTCGTAGATGTCCGCGGCGGACAGCTGCTGCTCGATGTCCTTCTGCTGTTCGTGCAGCTTGACGAGCTGCTTGTCGAGCCTGACCAGCTCGGTCTTCAGCGCCGAAGCGCTCTTGCGCGGCGCCGCCGGCGCGCGTGGTGCTTTGCCGGCCTTCGCCGGCTTCTCGACGACTTCCCTCGGATTGGTGGCCGCCCACTTCGCATAGTCGTCCAGGTCGCCGTCGAACGGCTTTGCGCGGCCATCGGCCACGAGGTAGAACTCGTCGATCACGGTGCGCAGCAGGTGCCGGTCGTGCGACACCATGACCACGGCGCCGAGATAGTCCTGCAGCGCGAGCGCCAGGGCCTGGCGCATCTCCAGGTCCAGGTGGTTGGTGGGCTCGTCCAGCAGCAGCAGGTTGGGGCGCAGGTAGGTCAGAAGCGCCAGCACCAGGCGCGCCTTTTCGCCGCCGGAGAAGGGGCCGATCGGCTCGAACACGCGATCGCCCCGGAATCCGAAAGTGCCCAGGAAGTCGCGCAGCTCCTGTTCGGTGGCCTTGGCGGCTGCGGGACCGCCCAGTTCGCGCAGATGCTGCAGCGGCGACTCCGCCTCCTTGAGCTGCTCCAGCTGGTGCTGCGCGAAGTAGCCGATGCGCAGGTCCCGGGCTTCCACGCGCTCGCCGCCGAGCGCGGGCAACTCGCCGGCCAGCAGCTTGATGACGGTCGACTTGCCCGCGCCGTTGTGGCCCAGCAGGGCGATGCGTGCCCCCGGCGAGATGGTGAAGTTGATCTTCTCGACCAGGGGGACATCGCCATAGCCCACGGACTGATCTTCGATGGTCAGCAGCGGGCGCGGCAACTTGTAGGGCTCCGGGAACGAAAAGGTGAACTCCGAATCCACGTGCGCCGGCGCGATGCGCTGCATGCGCTCCAGCGCCTTGATGCGGCTCTGTGCCTGCCGCGCCTTGCTCGCCTTCGCCCGGAACCGGTTGATGAACGACTCGATGTGCTCGATCTCGCGCTGCTGGCGCTCGTACAGCGCCTGCGTCTGCGCCAGCCGGGCGGCCCGCGCTTCCTCGAAGTCGGAATAGTTGCCGCGATAGACGTCGATCCTGCCCTGCTCGATGTTCACGATCCGGTTGCAGACCTGGTCGAGGAAGTCGCGGTCATGGGCGATCAGCAGCAGGGTGCCGCGGTAGTCCTTCAGCCACTGCTCGAGCCACAGGACGGCGTCGAGATCCAGGTGGTTGGTTGGCTCGTCCAGCAGCAGGAGGTCGGAGCGGCACATCAGGGCCTTGGCGACATTCAGGCGCACGCGCCAGCCGCCGGAGAACTCGCGGACGGTGCGCTGCTCGTCGCGGGTCGTGAAGCCGAGGCCGTGCAGCAGCGTGGCAGCGCGGCTGCGGGCGTGATAGCCGCCGATCGCATCGTAGTGGCCGTACAGCTCGGCCAGCCGGTGCCCATCGTCGGCCGCTTCCGCGGCCGCGATCTGCTGCTCCACCGCGCGCAGCTCGACGTCGCCGTCCAGCACGAACTCGATGGCGAGCTGGTCGGTGGCGCTCAGTTCCTGGGCGACGTGCGCCACCGCGAGGTTTCCGGGCATGTCGAAGCTGCCGGTCTCCGGCGCGACCTCGCCGCGCACCAGCGCGAGCAGCGTCGACTTGCCGCTGCCGTTCTCGCCCGTGATGCCGACCTTCTCGCCGCGATAGAGATTGAAGGTGGCGTGCTCGAACAGCAGCCGCGTGCCGCGGCGGATGGAGATGTCGGCAAAGTTCAGCATGGCCGGGCCGAAGCCGCCTCCCACGGGAAGGTCACGAACGAATCACCGGCCGGCGCCGCATTCGGCCCGAAACGCCGCTCGGCGAACACGCAGTGGTCGGCCCCGACCAGCACGACGCTGCTGCAGCGCGTGCCGTAGGCGTCGCCGGCCACGAAGGGCGGCGACAACGCCCGCTCGAGCTCGACCCCGACGCCGGTGTCCGGGAGCAGGGCGTCCGGCGCCACCGTCGTGTCCGCCAGCGCGTCGAAGAGCGGCGTCAGTGCGTCTCGATCCATCCGGTGCGCATTTCCCGGCGCCGAGGCGAGCCAGAACTCCAGCGCCCGCGTCGCGTGGCCGCTCTTCGGCCAGGGCGCATCGAAGGCGCCGTTCGACATCGCGTGCGGCCCCGGCGAGATCGACCGGTGGTTCGGGCGAGGGTAATTGCTGGCGAATACGAGTGCGGCGCCGTCCCACAGCAGCAGGTTGAAGTTACCGTGCTCTCCGGCGGCGTTCTCCGTCGCCGCCGCGTACTCGAGGGCACCGCCGTCGCCCCGCACGAAATCGCGCACCAGCCAGCCGCGCGAGCGCGGCTTCTTCGCCGGCTTCGGCCCCGTGCGCACGTTCGTCACCGCGGCCAGGCGCCGGCGGGTCGAGACCTGCAGCCAGCCGCCACCCTCGACCAGGTCGCGGCCGCCGTAGATCCCGGGGGCCGCGGGATCGAATTCCGCGGCGGCCGCGGGCCGCGCATGGAACTCATCGCGGTTGGCGATCAGGACCAGCGGGTAGCGGGCGTGGCGCTGCCAGGCGAAGGCGATCAGGCACATATGTTAAACAGGGTGCGCATATCTCATTGATTTAAAGCGAGATTGACGTAATTACGTAAATTCCGTAATTTACGCATCTGCGGGTTTCGCGGAGAGACATTATGGCTGCTGTAAGCGCCACGGAGTTTGCCCGGGAGTTTGGGCGTTACAAAGAAGAAGCGCAGCGCGAGCCCATCGCGATCACGACTCACGGGCGCGTGAGTGGCTACTTCGTTTCGCCGCATGAGTACGCCGAGCTTCAGCGACTTCGCGCCCTGGAGCGGCGCGCATACCGTATCAGCGAGCTGCCGCGCGACCTCATGGAAGCGATCGTGAACAGCAGGATGGATCCGAGGCACGACGACTTGAATCGCCTGCTCGACGAAAAGTAGCGGCCCGACACTCACCGGCTCATGGCATTCCCGACGCCCGAGCCAGGCCTCGTCATCGCCTTCTCGTACCTCTGGAGCGACGAGGCGGCACAAGGGCATGCCGAGGGTTCCAAGGCGCGACCGTGCGCGATCATCGTCGCGCAGTTGGTGGAAGAGGGCAAAGCGCCGCGGGTCGTCGTCGCGCCCATCACCCACAGCCCGCCGGCAGATCCCGACCGCGCACTTGAACTGCCGGCGGCCGTCCGGCGACACCTGGGCCTGGACGAGGATCGTTCCTGGGTCATCCTCGACGATTTCAATGTCTTCACCTGGCCAGGATTCGACCTGCTAACCGACCCCAGGACCGGACGTTGCGACTACGGATTCCTGCCGCCCTCGTTCTTCGAGCAGATGCGGCGAAAGTACGGGCAGCTGATGGCAACCCGCGCGGCTTCCGTCACGCAGCGCGACGAAGGGTCGAGCTGACCTCGGTCGTTGGACGTTTCCGCGGAAGCGCCCATCACTCCGGATCCCATAGACTGCGACCGGACGGGGTTCACGGTCCGACCGGGCGCCCGCGCGTACGATTATTCGGATGATGCGCCTGCGCCTCGCAGTTCTGTCCCTGCTCGCCAGCGGCGCGGTGATGGACGTCGCCCGTGGACAGTCCTTCCTGATCGGCAGGGTCACCCGCGTCACGGATGGCGACACGCTGGAAGTTGCGCTCGCCTCAGGCCCCATCACCGTCCGCATGGGCAACATCGATGCCCCTGAAGTCCGGCAGCCCTGGGGTCGAAACGCTGCCGAGGCGCTCTCCGAACTCGTGCTCCACCAGGAAGTCGCGATCGAAGTGCTGGCACAGGATCGCTACGAGCGGCTCGTGGCTGTCGTCTACGTGGGCGACGAGAGCATCAATCGCCGGTTGGTCGAGCAGGGGCATGCCTGGGCCTATCGCCAGTACCTCGAGGACCCGGCAATCTGCGTGCTCGAGTACGAAGCCCGTGTGGCCTCGCAGGGCTTGTGGAGCGGCGATGCCGTAGCACCCTGGGAGTGGCGCAGCAATGCCGGTGCATTTACGGACTACCGCGACGACACGGTTGCGGACTGCCTGGCAGCCACGGGTGAGTCCACCCTCGCGCGTTCTACGACGCCCGCGCGCGAAGGTTCCGGCCAGTGCGACATCAAGGGCAACATCAGCGACAACGGCCGCATCTATCATGTACCCGGGAGCCCGAGTTACGCGGCGACGCGAATCGACGAATCACGCGGCGAACGCTGGTTCTGCTCGGAGGAGGAGGCGCGGGCCGCGGGATGGAGAGCACCGCGAAACTGACTTCTGCCGTCACTCCGGCGGGCGCGGCAGCTGCCAGCCCCGGCGCAGCGCCACGATCCGCAGTCCGAAGCAGACCGAACCTCCCACGAGCGCCGTGACGACCGCGGGAATCTCCAGCACGTATCCAACTGCCACGATCGCCGCACCTGCGAGCGCCGCCACCGCATAGAGCTCCGACCGCAGCACCGCCGGGACCTCGGCCAGCAACACGTCGCGCACGATGCCGCCGCCGATGCCGGTCAGCATGCCGAGCAGGGCGGCCATCACCGGGCTCAGGCCGAAGTCGAGCGCCTTCTGCGTGCCCGCGACCGCGAAGAAAGCGAGACCGATCGCATCCATCAGCCGCACGGGATTGCGGAGCTTCTCGATGAGCGTGGACCAGAAGAAGGCGACGAGTCCTGCCGCCACCGCGACGGCGAGGTAGCGCCAGTCTTCCAGCGCCGCGGGCGGCGTCGCGCCGATCAGCACGTCGCGGGCGATGCCGCCGAAAGTCGAGGCCGCCGCGGCCAGCACCAGCACGCCGAACACGTCCAGGCGCCGGCGAATGCCGGCCATCGCGCCGCTGAGCGCGAACGCAAGGGTCCCGCCCAGGTCGAGCACCAGGACGAGGGTCCGCTGTACTTCGAGCGTCGCCGGCAGGTCGTTCATGGCCGTCATGATAGTCCACGGCGCAGGGTGGACAGCCGTGGAGCCGCGTTGCACCATGGACTGCCAACCATCGGAGCAGGAAAAGGAGTTCACCGTGGCCTCCACGCTGAACGTCAATGGCGAGCGGCGCGAGGTGACTGCCGCGCCCGAGATGCCGCTGCTGTGGGCGCTGCGCGAGCAGCTCGCGCTGACCGGCACGAAGTACGGCTGTGGCATCGCCCAGTGCGGCGCTTGCACGGTCCACGTCGACGGCAAGCCCGTCCGCGCCTGCGTCACGCCGGTTTCCGCCGCGGTCGGCAAGCGCATCACGACGATCGAAGGTCTCGGCTCGAAGGAGGCGCCGCATCCCGTGCAGCGCGCCTGGACCGAGGTCGGCGTGCCCCAGTGCGGCTACTGCCAGTCCGGCCAGATCATGTCGGCCGTCGCGCTGCTTGCCGAGAAGCCGGAACCGACGGACACCGACATCGACGCCGCCATGGCCGGCAACCTCTGCCGCTGCGGCACGTACAACCGCATCCGCGCGGCCATACACAAGGCCACCGCCCTGATGCGGGTCAAGGCCCCCGCATGAACGCTGTCGTGCAAACGCGCCGCGATTTCCTGAAGGTTTCCGCCGCCGCCGGCGGCGGCCTGCTGATCGGCTTCTGGCTGCCGGAGTCCGAGGCCGCCAGCGTCCAGGGCAAGCCGTGGACCACGCCGCCTGAAGGCGCCGAGGTCAACGCCTGGCTCGCCATCGATGCTGAAGGAAATGTCACCGTTCGCGTTCCCCACACCGAGATGGGGCAGGGCGCACTCACTTCCGTGTCGATGATGATCGCCGAGGAACTGAACGTCGACTGGACGCGCGTTCGCGCGGTGTTTGCCGATGCCAACCGCCACCTGCGCAACGGCAACGAATACAAGACGATGTTCACGGCCGGCTCCGCGCTCGTGCGCCGCCAGCATCCGCACATCATGCAGGCCGGCGCCTCCGCGCGAGAGCGCTTGAAAGAAGCCGCCGCGCGCGCCTGGGGCGTCGACCGGAGGGACGTTCACGCCCACCAGGGCACGCTCCGCTCCGGGAACTTCACCGGCACGTATGCGCAGTTCGCCAGCGACGCCGCCGCGATCACGCTCGCGGAGGAACCGGCGATCAAGAAGCCCGGCGAATGGTGGCTGCTCGGCAAGCCGCTGCCGCGACTCGACGTCGACGTGAAATCCGACGGCAGCGCCACCTACGCCATCGACGCGCAAGTACCTGGCATGGTCTATGCCGCGGTGAAGGCCTGCCCGGTGCCCTGGGGCCGACTGAAGGGTTTCGATGACAGCGCCGTCCGGGGCCGCCCCGGCATCCATGCCGTCACGGCCTTGCGCGCTGTCGCCGGCAAGACCGGGAACGACGACCTGCAGGACTGCGTCGCCGTGGTCGCCGACAGCTGGTGGACCGCGAAGACTGCGCTCGATGAGCTCGCCATCGAGTGGGACTCGGGCGCCGCCGCGAATGCCAGCACCGCCGCCGAACGCGCGGAGGCGAAGCGCCTGCTCGAGCAGCCCGGCGCCGTGATCACGGAGGGCGAGGACACGCTGGCCGCGATCGCCGCGGGCGGGAAGGTGATCACCGCCGACTACGACCGTCCCTGGGAGACCCACGCGCGCATGGAGCCGATCAATGCGACCGTGCACGTCGCGCCCGAGCGCGTGGACGTCTGGTCGCCGACCCAGGACCAGTCCGTCGCGCTGCAGATTGCCGCCGACCAGGCCGGCCGCGACCCGAAGGACGTCTACGTCCACACCGTGTTCCTCGGCGGCGGCTTCGGCGGCAATGGCGGCGGCGGCACCGGCGTTACCCGCCAGGCGACCGAGCTCTCGAAGCAGCTTAAGCGGCCCGTCAAGGTGATCTGGTCCCGCGAGGAAGACATGGCGCAGGACAAGCAGCGCCCGCCGAATTACGTGCGCCTGTCCGCCGTGCTCGGCGAGCGCGGGCTGCCGAGCTCCTGGTTCACGCGCTCCTGCTGGTTCGTGCCCGAGGGCACGGAGCGCGTCGGGCCCGCGACGGCGCATATCTCCCTCAGCGACATGCCCTACCAGGTGCCGAACCGGCGGCACGAGGCGCACAGCGCGAAGACCCACGTCCCGGTCACGACGCACCGCGCGCCCGGCACCAACCAGAACGGCTTCATGACCGAGTGCTTCGTGGACGAAGTCGCGATCGCGGGCGGCTGGGACCCGCTCGACTGGCGCATCGAGATGACGAAAGGGCTGGCCGACTGGCAGCTCGTGCTGAAGACGCTCAAGGAGAAGGCGGGCTTCCGCACCGACCTGCCGAAGGGGCAGGGCATGGGCGTCGCCATCGTCGAGGACCACGGCTCGATCTGCGCCGCCTGCGCGACCGTGCGCGTGAGCCCGGCCGGCGAGCTCGCGGTCGAGAAAGTCGTGATCGTCATCGACAGCGGCCACGTCATCAACCCGCACAACGCCGCCGAGCAGCTCGAGGGCGGCGTCGCCTGGGAGTTGACGCATGCCTGGCTCGGCGGGCTCGAGCTGCGCGAGGGCCGCTTCGCCAACACCAACTTCAACAGCTACCCGCTGCTGCGCATGGCGCAGATGCCGAAGGTCGAGGTGCACTTCGCGTTGTCGGGCGGGACGAAGTGGGGCGGCATCGGCGAGCCGGCGGGACCTCCCGTCCCGCCGGCTGTTGCGAACGCGATCTACTTCGCGACCGGCAAGCGCATCCGGTCGACGCCGTTCAAGGGCCACGACCTCCGCTGGAGTTAGGAAGAGCGCGCGGCACCGGCGCTCATTCATCGTCCTCGAGGAACTCGCCCTTGTCCGCGGTGCGATGGCAGGCGGCGCAATTGGCGCGCGACTTGACCTTCGCGCTCTCGAACCGCGCCGGCCGGATTTCATCGTGATCACGCTGCCACCAGGGCGTCTCCGTGATCCGCAGCGGTGTCTGCGCCGGATCGAGTCGCCGCATGAAGCGCTGGCCGCCGACCGCACCCGGGGAATCGGCGGCGTTGGCCCGCAGGTAGGCCGCGATGTCGGCGCTCACGGCTTCGGCGAGGCTCGCATCCTCGCCGAAGTGGTCGGCGAGCGAATCCATGATCCGGCCCCAGGAACGCGCCGGCAGCATCTGGGGCGGATAGGCGAGGTGGCAGGCGCCGCATTCCTCGAGTGTCGCGGCATGATCGACGGGCGGGAGCCGGATGCCGTCCGCGCTTGCCGCGGCGCCCAGCAGCCAGGCCGAGAGAAAGACGGCGATGCGCCTCATGGAAACCTCCTATTTCTTCGACAGAAAGGTCAGGACGTCGCCCTTCTCGACGGGCGTGCATTCCCGGCCCACCACGCCGTTGCAATTGCGCGTGAACCACTTCGCGACTTCGGCTGCGTCGGTGAAGCGCTTGGGCGACTTCGAGACCGCCATCGGCTCGATCGCCTTGCCCGCGCGCGTCTCGCCGGGCAGGGCCGGGTCCTTGGCATGGCAGGAAGTGCACGAGGGCGTGTCCGGATTGCCGCCGGAATGCGTGGCAAACCAGAACGCCTCGCCCCGCTGTGCCGAGAACCCCGTGAAGCCGGGCGAGGACTTCCGGGCCTCCTCGGTGAGCGCCGCGAGGATCGCGTCGCGGGCGGGATCGGCCACGGCGCCGAAAGACGCGCACACCAGGATCAGCGTCGCCAGGATGCCCCTGAACCGGTCAGTCATGGCTCAACTCCCTTCGGAATGTCGATGGCTTGATCGTCGAAGCGACCGCTGTCGGCGTCGCGATGGCAGGCGATGCAGTTCCCGCGGCTGCGGATCCCCGTGCGCTCGAAGACCGCGGGCTGGATCTCGCGGTGCTTGCGGACAAAGTAGGGAGACAGCGTGATGCGCAGCGGTGCGTCGCTCGAGGTCGTGGCGAGACGGTTCGCGGCCTCGGTGTCCCAGGCCTCGGCCGCGAAGTGCTCGAGATAGGCGGCGATCTCCGCGGCCTCGTTTGCGCCGGGCGTCGCGTCCTCGCCGAAGTGATCGCCGAGGCTGTTCATGATGCCGGCCCAGGACGCCCTGGGCAGCAGGCTCGGGTGGTAAGCCCAGTGGCAGTCGCCGCACTCCGCGCGATAGGTCGCGCTGACCGGCATGTCGGGAACGCCATGGGGCGGGAGCCGGGACAGCAACCCAAGCACGGCCGCGGCGGCGGCCGCGATCGCGGCCAGCGTGAAGGCGGCGGCCAGCGGTCGCGCGGGCCTTTGCGGCGGCAGATGGAAGCCTTCCGGCAAACGCATCCACCCGTCGATCATCCCGCGAACGAGATTCGTTTTCTGCAGTCGGCTCTCGACCAGGACGCCGGCGATGTGAACGATGATCATTGCGATCGCCGCGAACGCCAGCCACTCGTGCAGCTCCTTGGCGGCGATGCCCGTGGCAAAGCTGGCGATGCCGGCGAGCGGGCCCTGTTTCTCCTCGCCGGCCTGGACCATGAGCCCGGTGACGACCAGCGCGGTGAACACGGCGAGCAGCGCATGGATCATGGCCGCGCCGACCGGATTGTGGCCGACATAGTGCGGCGGCCGCAGGAGTGCGAGTCCGCGCAGGTAGTCGCCGAAATGGCGTATCGAACGCGCCATGCTCAGCATGCGCGCGTACTCGGAGCCGAAGACGCCCCAGATCAGCCTGAACACGAGCAGGAGGACGAGGCCGTAGCCCGCCACGATGTGCACGCCCATCCACCATTCCGGCGCCAGGAAACCGGTGGCCAGGGCGACGGCGACGCAGGCGACGAGCAACCAGTGAAAGACGCGCGTAGGCAGATCCCAAACGCGCACGCGTTGGGGCGCCGTTCGAGAGTGCAGACTCCCATGCATGATGGGCGAGCTTACGCTGCAGGTACGCGCATGAATTGACGCACGTCAAATGGAGCGCCCGGAGCCGATCGGGCGCCAGCCGCGCTGCCTGCGTCGGGACTCCGCGGCGTGCGCGTATACTGCCGGGATCCTCGGCAAGGCATGAACCCGAAGGACGAGCCCATGACCGGCAGGAACCTGACCCGTCGCGACCTCATCGCGCTCGGAGCCGCATCGACGGCGATCGGCTCCCTGGCCGGCCTCCGCGTATCCCGTGCCGAGTCAGCCGGCGCACCCGCGACGGAGCTGGCTCGGCTGACTGCCACTGAGGTCGCCGCGTTGATCCGGGAACGGAAAGTCTCCGCGCTCGAGGTCACCAATGCCTGCATCGCCCGGATCGAGCAGGTGAACCCGCGCCTCAATGCCGTGGTGTCCTCCCGGTTCGACGACGCGCGGCGGGATGCCGAGCGAGCCGACGCCGACCTCGCGCGGGGCGCGCGCATCGGGCCGCTGCATGGTGTGCCGATGACACTCAAGGACTCCTTCGACACGGCCGGACTCAAGTCGACTTACGGGACCACCGGCCGCGCCACGTTCGTCCCCGACGCCGATGCGACCGTGGTCGCCCGGCTCAAGGCGGCCGGGGCGATCCTGCTCGGGAAGAGCAACACGCCCGAGTTCACCTGGTCCTTCGAGACCAACAATCTCGTGTTTGGGCGCACGAACAATCCCTGGGATGTGTCGCTGTCTCCCGGCGGCTCCAGCGGCGGCGCCGCGGCGATCGTCGCCGCCCAGGGCGTGCCGTTCGACATCGGCACCGACACCGGCGGCAGCATCCGCGTGCCCGCGCACTTCTGCGGTATCGCCGGTCTCAAGCCGACAGCGGGACGCGTCCCGCGCACCGGCCACGCGGTCGGGCCCGAGGGTCACCTCCAGTCCCTGACGCACGTCGGGCCTATGGCGCGATCGGTGGCCGACCTCGCGTTGTTGTACGACATCATCGCTGGATCGGACGGCCGCGACCCGCACGTCGTCGATGCGCCGCGGCCGGACTACCGATCGGTCGCGGTCCGTGGACTGCGCATCGCGGTGCATACGGACAATGGCCTTCGTACGCCCGCACCGAGCATTGCAGCGGCCGTGACCAGCGTGGCAAACGCGTTGCAGTCCGCAGGCGCGGTGGTGACTGCGGATCTTCCGCCGCCGCTCGGCGAGATCATCGAAATCGACGACCAAATCTATCGCGCGGACGGTTATGCCTGGCTTCACCGCCTGCTGGAGCGCGCGGGAACTACCGAACCCGGGCCGGACGTGGCGCCGTATCTCGCGTGGGAACCGTTGACGCCGGCGCAATTCTCAGCGGCGATGGAGCGCTGGGACACGTGGCGCAGCCGCATGCTGCAGTGGTTCGAGCGGTACGACGCGATCGTCTGCCCCGTCACGGCATTCGACGAGTTGGCCCACGGGGCGGAGGACGCGGCAGACGCGTATCCAGCGTTTACCTACACCTACGCGTACAACATGACCGGCTGGCCGGCGGCCATCGTGCGCGCCGGCACCTCGCCGAAGGGCCGACCCATGGGCGTGCAGGTTATCGGGCGGCCGTGGCAGGAGCACGTCGTGCTCGCGATCGCCTCCGAAATCGAGCGCCAGTTCGGCGGCTACCAGGCGCCCCCCGGCTAGCTACCGCGCGCCGCGCTGGCGCCTGAGCAGGGCGTATGCCGCCAGCGCCACCCCGACCGAGACCGCGCTCGTCCAGAACTCGATGGCCCGCGCCGGCGTGATCGCCATCGCGACCAGCACGGCGATCATGCCCGCGATCGCGAGATAGGTGAGCCACGGGAACAGCCACATCGGCAGCGCCTGCGGCCGCCCTTCGCGATCGGCCTGGCGGCGCACGCGGATCTGCGACACCGCGATCGCGAGATAGATGTAGACGATCAGGGCGCCGGAGGCGTTCAGGAGGAAGGCAAATACGCGGCTCGGGGAAAGGATTGCGGCAATGACGCCGGCAAAGCCCGCGACGCTTGCGAGCATCACCGAGCGCGAGGGGACGTGCCGGCGGTTTGTCCTGACGAGCCAGCGCGGCGCGTCGCCCTTGCCGGCGAGCACGAACAGCACGCGCGAGCACACGTAGAACGCCGAGTTCAGGCAGGAAAGCACGGCAGTGAGGATGATCCAGGACATGATCGTGCTGGCGTAGGGGATGTTCAGGGAATCGAGCGCCAGCGTGAAGGGCGACTGGCCGGGGACGACCTGGGTCCAGGGCACGATGCAGAGGACCATGAGGATCGAGCCGACATAGAAGAGCAGGATGCGGACGATGACCGAAGAGGACATGCGCGCCACCGCGCGGGCCGGCTCCGCGGACTCGACGGCGGCGATCGCGACGATTTCCGCGCCCATCATCGAGAAGATCACCGTGGTCACCGCGGCGAGCGCGGCCATCGCTCCGTACGGTGCAAAGCCGCCGTGCGCCGTCAGGTGGGAAAGTCCCGGTGCGGGGCCGTCAAGGCGTCCGAAGACGTGGGCCGCCGCGACCAGGATGAAGGCGATGATGGCCGACACCTTGATCGAGGAGAACCAGAACTCGAACTCGCCGTAGGCGCGCGCCGAGAGCAGGTTCACGGCCGTCATGATGGCCATCAGCGCGACGCCGATCTGCCAGGTCGGCAGCGCGATCCAGTCCTCGATGATCACCGCGCCTGCGATCGCCTCCACCGGGATGACGACGACCCAGAAGAACCAGTAGAGCCAGCCGACCGAGAAGCCGGCCCAGTCGCCGAGGCCGACGCGCGCGAACTCCGTGAATGAACGGACCTCCGGCATTCCGACCGCCATCTCGCCCAGCATGCGCATGACCAGCAGCACGAGGAAGCCGGTCAGCGCGTAGGTGACGAGGATGGCGGGCCCGGCCGCCGCGATGGCCGCACTGCTGCCGACGAACAGGCCGGCGCCGATGATGCCGCCGATGGCGATCATCGTGACGTGACGCGGCCGGAGCGAGCGACTCAGAGTGTTGCTTTCCGCGACGGTTGCGGACGATGCCTCGTTCATCATGGGGCTCCCTTCGATTCAGCAGCTGCGGCCGCAACGCGGCCCGCTGCCCGTTCACGCCTTGATCCGCACCATGTCCGGATCGTAGAAAGGCCGCAGCGATACTTCAGCGGCGTGAATCCGCCCGGCGATGTCCACTTCCCACTTGCCGTCCTTCAGGTACGCCGCATCCACCGGGTCGCCGCTCACCATCGCGAGTCCCACGGCGGCTCCCAGGGTGTGGCCGTAAGAGGCGGCGCGCACGTTGCCCACCGGGCGGCCGTCGCGCAGGACGATCTCGTGATGGATCAGGAGGGGCTCGGGGTCGCGCAGGCGGATGCTCACCAGCCGCTCGCTGAACCGGCCTTCGGCTTTCTTAGCGATGCAGGCCGCCTTGCCGATGAAGTCACCCGGCTTGTCGAGCCGCACGGCGAATCCGAGGCCCACGGAATAGGGGTCGTCCATGTTGTCGATGTCGTGGCCGTAGTCGCGGTAGCCCTTCTCCAGGCGCAGGCTGCCCAGGGCTTTCAGCCCGGCATGGCGCAGGCCGATGGCTCGCCCCGCCTCGACGATGCGGTCATACACGTGCAGTGCCTGCTCGGACGGGATGTTCAGCTCGTAACCGAGCTCGCCCGCGTACGTGATGCGCACGCACATCACGCGCGCCAGGCCGATGTCGATCTCCCGGACGCCGCGGTACGGGAACGCTGCGTTCGACAGGTCGGCATGCGTGACGGACTGAAGCAGCTCGCGCGAGCGCGGCCCCTGGATATTCAGCTGCCCGTAGCCGGACGTGACGTCGGTGATGAACACGTGCTGGTCGTCGCGCAGGTTCCGCCGCATCCAGGTCTCGGTGTGGCGGTGCGCGATGTCCGACGTGACCACCATGAATTTCTCGTCGATCAGCTTGATGACGGTTAGATCGGCCTCCAGCCGGCCCGCGTCGTTCAGCCACTGCGTGTAGGTGATCTGGCCGGCTGCCTCGTTCACGGCGTTGGCCGATAGGTAGTCCAGGAAGGCGCCGGCATCGCGGCCCTGCACCAGGAACTTGCCCATGAACGACATGTCCATCGCGATCACGCCTTCGCGGCAGGCCCTGTGCTCGGCGGCCCACCAGGGAAACCAGTTGGCGCGGCCCCACGTGAGCCGGTCGGCGACCGGCTCCTGGCCTTCCGGTGCATACCAGCCCGGGCTCTCCCAGCCGCTGACATCGCGGAAGTGCGCGCGCTGCGCGGCCAGCCGCTCGTGGAATGGCGACAGGCGCGCGCCGCGGGCGGTCTTCGGCGAACGGTCGGGGTAGTGGCAGGCATACACGAGCCCGAGTGATTCCAGCGCCCGTTGCCGGCGGTACTCGGGGTTGCACTGGTAGGGGTGGAAGCGGTCGATGTTGATGCCCGTGACGTCCACGTCGGGCTTGCCCGTGAGGATCCAGTGGGCGACCACGCGGCCAATGCCGCCGCCCGTGATGATGCCTACGGAATTGAGCCCGGCCGCGACGAAGTAGTTTCTCAGCTCCGGCGCCTCGCCGATGACGGGCGCCAGGTCCGGCGTGAAGCTCTCCGGGCCGCAGAAGAACTTCCGGATGCCGACCTTCAGGGTGACGGGAACGCGCTCCATGGCCTTCTCGAGGAAAGGCATCAGGCGTTCCGCGTCCGGCGGCAGTTCGCCGAAGGAGAAATCCTCCGGAATGCCTTCCACCTTCCAGGGTGCGCAGTCAGGTTCGAACATGCCGACCATCAGGCCGCCGGTCTCCTCGCGGTAGTAGGCGTGCACGGACGGGTCTTCCAGCACCGGCAGGTCGGCGGTGACGCCCTCGATGGCTTCGGTGATCAGGTAGTAGTGCTCGGCCGCCTGGTTGGGAATCACGACGCCGTTCTTCTCGCCGAGCTGGCGCGCCCACATGCCGGCGCAGTTGACCACGAACTCCGAGCGGATCTCGCCCCGGTCGGTGCGCACGCCGGTGACGGCGCCGTTGCGGGTCAGCACGCTGGTCACGGGCGTGTTCGGGAACAGGCGCGCACCCTTCATGCGCGCGCCCTTGGCCAGCGCCATGGTCACGTCCACCGGGTTGATTCGGCCGTCCTTCGCGGCCAGGAAGCCGCCTCGGATCTCATCGGCATTGACGAACGGGAACAGGGACCGGACCTCGGACGGCGTGAGCTCCTGGATATCCATGCCGTGCAGGCGGTTGAAGTTGGCGATGCGGCGGTACTCTTCCAGGCGGTCGGCGTCGGCGGCCAGTTCGATGAACCCGCAGCCGTTGAAGCCGGTCTTCTGGCCGGTTTCCTGTTCCAGGCGCCTGTAGAGCGCCATCGAATGCTTGCGGATGCTGATCGTGGTTTCCGAGCCCGAACCGAACGTGGTCATCAGCCCGGCAGCGTGCCAGGTGGTCCCGGAGGTGAGCTGGTCTCGCTCCAGCAGCACCACGTCGCAGCCGCTCTCGGCGAGGTGATAGGCCACCGAGCAGCCGATGATGCCGCCGCCGATGACGACGACGCGTGCGTATTCCGGATGATCGTTCTGCGACATCGTGTCGATTATCCCAGTTCGCCCACGGCCCGATACGCCATCATGATCGCGATCTTGGCATCCGCGCCAGGGGCGGAATCGGCATTGGCGATGGTGATCCTGCCGAATGGCTGCCGTCCGATCCGCGTGGAATCGCCCGGGCCGCCGGTCGTGTAACCGTGCGCCCAGCGATTCACGGAGATGCTGGCGACATCCCGGTCGAAGTCGAACAGCTCGACGGGCAGCATCCCGGTCAGGTGGCGCCGGATCTCCTTCTCGTAGTCGGCAAACTGCAGCGACAGCATCCGGTACCGCGCCTCGCGAAACTGCTCGAGAACCGGGGCGCCGACTTCGCCGTACGGACAGCAGATCATCTGGATGACGCAGGGATCCTCGGGGGTCCTGGCATATTCGTAGCCGCCCATGCTGACCGGGAAGTCCATCAGCACCGCTTGATGCATGTTGCCCGGCGACATGGCGACGCCGATTCCCAGTTCCTTCATGGCCCGCCAGTTCCTGAGACCCACGGTCGTGTATTGCAGCGGGCTCTTGCCCTGCAGCTTCAGCGCGTCTGCCTGCTCTTCCGGCAAGCCCGAAACGATGTGCGGGATGATCATGTTGTAGCAGGCCATCACGACGGCGCCGGCCTGCACGCGGTACTGGCGGTTGTCGCTGACGTAGCTGACGTGGACGTCACCGGAACTGCCGGGGCTGCCTGCGTGTGCGACGTTGACCGCCGTGCTGTTCAGCCGGATGCGCACGGCCTGGCCGGATCTGTCCAGTTGCGAATAGTCGAATCGGGCGAGCACCAGGTCCTCCGCGTCATCGCCCTCGGCGACACCGGGAATGAGTTTCTTCACCAGGGCCCGGGCCAGGCCGGCATTGCCGTCGGGGAAGTGATGGATGTACGGATTCTCCTCGTCGTAGACGGCTTTGGGCTCGAAGCCCATGGCGCCGGCGCTCCTGGCTTCCGCGATGCTCAGCATCTCCGTGCCGGAACTCGCCCAGTCCAGGCCGGAATGCCGGGCCATCCTCAGCACGCCCGGGTCGTCGACGCCCAGCGTGTCCTTCAGGTAGTCGAAGTAACCGTGCGTGCTGATGTAGTCCTGCAGATCCTCTTCCGGCACGTTCAGTCGGTGCAGCCCGCCGTTCAGCACCTGCAGCAGCTGCTCCTTGCCGCGAGCGCTCAGCGGCGCCTGTCGTGCCGCTTCTTCGTGGGAAATCTTCCCGCCCAGCACGCCTTCGACGTAGTTCGGGTAATTGCAGTACGAATGCTGGACGACCTTGTCTTCGCCGAACACCTCCTCGTTGAAATAGGTGACGCCGCCCAGGTTGTGCCGCCTGAAGAACTCCGTGTCGTAGGCGGTCTCGAAGCGCCTGAGATCGACGCCGATGTCTTCCAGCAGGTTCAGGACGATTGCTTCGGCGTGCTTCGGTTCGACGATGGTCTGCGAGCCGCCATAGGAAATGCGCGTTTTGCCGTCGATCGTGTGCTCGTTGCGCTTGGCGTGGCCCCCGAAATCGTCATGGTTGTCCAGGATCAGGACCGTCCGGTGCCTTCCATGCTTCTGCTGGTAGAAATAGGCGGCGGCGAGCCCGCTGAGCCCGCCGCCCACGACCACGAGGTCATACGTCTCCGGAAGGGTAGTGACCGGTCCCCAGTCCTCGCGTCCGGCCCAGGCGAGGTTGTGTGCGATGTCGTTCGATCCCGGGTGACTTCCCCGGAGCCCGGTGCGCGCAGGCGGGTAGTAGGCGGGATCGAGGGCGACCATCGCGGCCTGGCTGCCGGCATCCAATGGCAGCATGGAGCTTCCCGCCGCCATGAGCGTGCCGTTGATGAAGTCCCGGCGGGTGATACGGCTCACCACATCCCGCCCAGCGCCACGGTGATCGCCTCGCCGTTCACGCCGCCGGCCGCGTCGCTGCACAGGAAGGCGATGACTTCCGCCACCTCGCGCGGCTCCAGCACGCGATTCTGCGGATAAATCGCCGCGCGTTCGCGCCAGACTTCCTCGACGCTGATGCCGCGCCGCTCGGCCGTCGTCCTGGCCGAACGCTCGGCCATCGCGGTGCGCACCCAGCCCGGCAGCACGGCGTTCGAGGTGACGCCGAAAGGCCCGGCATCCTGGGCAACGGCCCGTGCGAGCCCGATGAGGCCATGCTTGGAAGCCGAGTAGGCGCTGCCGGAGCGCTCCGCCTTCTCGCCGGCGGTCGAGCTCGTGAACACCAGCCGGCCGTAACCGCGCTGGCACATGCCGCCGACGGTCAGGCGCGCGAGTTCGAACGGGCCGTCGAGGTTGATGCGCATCGTCTCGCGCCACACCGCCGGATCCTGTTCCCACACCAGCCGCTCGTGGGCCGAGCCGATGCCGTGGTTCACGACCAGCAGGTCGATCGGACCGAGCCGGCGCTCCGTCTCGGCGACGGCCCGTGCGCAGCCTTCGGTCGTGCCGAGATCCGCCGTGACGTAGTCGAGGCCGACGTCCGACAGTTCCGCCTCGCTGCGTGCCGTGATCATCACGCGGGCGCCCGCGGCTGCGAGCAGCAGGGCCGCCTCGCGACCGATTCCGCGGCCGCCCCCCGTGACCAGCGCCACCCGTCCTTTCATGGATGCATCCCCAAGATCGCTGCTTCCGGTGATTCTACCCGGCGGTCCGGGAGCGCAGCGGCGCTGCGGCGGACTTCCCTCAAAGGCAGTGTCCTGCCGGATGACGGGCGCGTAGCCTCGCGACACGGGTCGCGTCAGCGGTCCGTGCCTGTGTGCCCGTGATCCTGGAGGTGAAGGACATGAAACGCCTGTTCGCAATCTTGCTGAGCGTCGTAGTCGGTTCGACGTTCGGCTCCCTGGCCCGCGCCGACGACGCGGCCAAGTGTTCGGAAACGCTCAAGTTGTTCCAGAATACCGGCGAGAGCGCCAGCTTCTTCAAGAAGAGCTACGGCTATGCGGTCTTCCCGACGATCGGCAAGGCCGGTCTCGGCATCGGCGGAGCCCACGGGTCGGGCTGCGTCTATCGGCAGGGCAAGCAGGTCGGCACGGCCAAGATGACTCAGCTGAGCATCGGATGGCAGGCGGGCGCACAGGGCTACAGCCTGCTCGTCTTCCTCGAGGATGAACGCGCCTTCAATGAGTTCACGTCGGGGAACTTCGAGTTCGGGGCCAAGGCCAGCGCCGTCGCCATCACGGCGGGCGCATCCACGGGCGCCAGCACCAGCGGCGCATCCTCGGGCGCAAGCGCAGGCAAGAAGGACGCGACGACCAAGGCCCATGGCGGATTCGAGAAAGGCATGGCGTCCTTCTCGATCATCAAGGGCGGGCTGATGTACGAGGCCGCGCTCGGCGGCGCCAAGTTCAAGTACGAGCCGCTCTGACCGGGCTGCCGCCTCAGGGAGCGCCATGACGACACGCGGTCAGCGTTGGACGGTTAGCTTCGTCGCGGCGGCCTGCGCCGGCGACCGAGACGGCGGTCTCGGCGATCGACGCCTACGACCCGGATGAGAGCTGGCGGCCGACCGGGGACTGAGCGCCAGACAACCAGGCTTGCATCGCTTGCACTCCGGCCGGCAGATTCGCACGTCCAAACCCGATCCGGAACCGGTCCCGCGGCGTGTCGGTCAGTTCCGACCGATAGATGCTGGCGGGAAGCAACAGCACGCCCGCTTCCTCGATCAGCCGCCGGCAGAACACCTCCACGCCCTCGGAACCGAGGTACCGCGGAAACGCCACGCACCCGCCCTTCGGCGCCTTCCATTCGAACAGCGACTCGAACCGCGCGAAGAACGCATCGAGTCGCTGCAGGTTCTCGATCACCAGGCCGCGATTGCGGGCGAGCAGGGTGTCGCGTGCCTTCAGCGCGATTTCCGCCAGCACTTCCGACGGTGCCGAGTTGCAGATCGAAAGGTAGTGCTTGTAGCGCTCCATGCTGGCCAGCAGGTCGCGGTCCCGGCAGGCGACCCAGCCGATGCGCAGGCCCGGCAGTCCATAGGACTTCGACATGACGTTCAGCGAAATCCCGCGCTCGTAGAGCTCGGCGGCTTGCGGGATCCGGTCGGCGTCGGACCGCTCCAGCCCGCGGTAAACCTCGTCGCTGAACAGCCAGATTCCGCGCCTGCGACAGAGCTCGATCAGGGCGTCGAATGCCGCCCGCGCCGGCACCGCGCCCGTGGGGTTGTTCGGGAAATTGACCGAGATGAGACGGGTGCTGGGACGAACCGCGGCCTGGATCGCATCGACGTCCAGTGCCCAATCTTCCGACTCCACGAGCGGTACGCCGGTCACCTCGCAAATCGACATCGGCAGCGTTTCCGCCGCCTGGTAATTCGGCGTCATCACGATGGCGTGGTCGCCCGCACACAGCAGCGTGCGCATGCCGACGTAGATGCCTTCCTCGGCGCCTGCAAAGCACAGGATGTCCGCTGCCGAGAGGCCCGGGTACGTCGCGGCGATGGCCTCGCGCAAGGTCGGGGACCCGAATGTCTGGGTGTAGCTGAGCGGCAAGGCCATGAAGCGATCGCGGTCCGCCGGCGTCGCCAGCTCGAGAAGGCGCGACAACGTCACGCTCTCCGAGTCCGACGCGGTCAGGTGGTGCCGCGCCGCGAACTCCCACTTTGACAGGAAGACTTCGAGCGAAAAGTCACGCATGGCCGGCTCAATGGGCATTCGGCCGGGACTCCGCGAAGATGTTCTTCGGCATATGCATCGTGACCAGCATGTGCGGAACGTCGACGGTCTCGGCGATCTTGAGGTCACCGGCGATCGAGGCCAGCATGTAGGCCTGTTCGCGGTTGAGACCCCTCGTCTCGACGAGATAGTCGATCATGTAGCGCGTGGCTTTCTTCGCGGCCTCGTCGAGTGTCGTGCCGAACCCGGTGGTCGCGTAGTAGTCATCCGTCTCGTACTGTGGCTCCGCGATCTTGCGGCCGCCCTTGATGACGCGGATCTCGTAGACGACGCGCATCGGCGTTTCCATCGCGGTGCCCGAGACTTCGCCGTGACCCTGCACGGCGTGCGTATCACCGATCGAAAACAGGCCGCCCTTCACGAAGACCGGAAAGTAGACCGTGGTGCCGGCGACCAGGTTGGGGTCGTCGAGATTGCCGCCGTTGGCGCGCGGCGGGATCGTGTTGAGCATCTCGTCGGTAGCCGGCGCCACGCCCATGACGCCGGCAAACGGCTTCAGCGGAATGCGGATGCCCTTCGCGAACTCGACCTCGTTCTTCTCGGTGTCGAGACTGAAGGTCTGCAGGACTGGCGTGTCGAATTCACCCGCCAGGAATCCGAAGTCCGGTATGACCGCCATCCATGCCCAGTCTGCAGGCTCGAGCTCGATCAGGCGGACGGCGAGCACGTCGCCGGGCTCGGCGCCTTCCACATGGACCGGCCCCGTCAACGTGTGAACGCGATCCATGTCGACGGAATGGATCGAATCGGCCGTTGATCCCGGGTGAAGTTGCCCGCCGGTCGCCTCGTGCGTGTGCGCCTCGATGACGCTGCCGGACGGCACGCGGACGACGGGTTCGATCAGGCGGCTGAACTTGTCGTGCGTCTGGTCCTTCGTCAACACGTAATCGGGCTTGCGCTCGGGTGCCGCGAGGTTTTCCTCAGGCGCCCTGGCGCTGCAGCCGGCCAGAATGACCGCGATTCCAGAGGCCAGCAAAGCGTTGCGGAAGTTCATGCGTCAAGCCTCCTCTCCTCCAGGACACCGGTCAACGTCTCGTCGCCGAGGTAGACGTACAGGGTGTGGTCTGAAACGGTCAGGTCCAGGCTCATCCGCCGGTCGAGCCGCGCCACCAGCGCAGCCAGCAATGGCGGCTCCACGGCGCGCAGGCGGATCTCGCCGGCGCGGTGAATCCGCTTGCCGTCGAGGCGCGCGACGAGCGCGCCGAGCCCCCGGTGCGAATAGACGGCGACGTCGGGCGCGGCCTTCGCCGCCCGGTGCAGGCGCTCGGCATCCGGCGACCCGACCTCGATCCAGGCTTGCAGCACGCCGGTCAGGTCCCGCACGACGATCGCGGGCTCGTCCGGGTCGGACAGGCCCTTGGAGAAGGCGATGCCGTCGGTGTATTCGAGGCAGTAGGCCAGCACGCGGGTCAGCAGGTATTCGGCCGTCTCAGACGGATGCTGCGCGACGCGAATCGTCAGCGATTCGTTGACGGAACGGTCGGCATCGGCCAGCCGCACGTCGAACACGTACATCGTCGAGCCTTGAGCCAATGGAGCCCCCCGTGCCGGGCCGCGAGCGTAGCATCCGGCCGGGCCACCCCGTTGAGCGAAAAACACGGCCGGCACCGGAACTGATCCCGCGGTCCGGGCTCCAACCCCGCAATAGCCGCGGTCATCCGATTGCGGAGGGGGGATCCAATGCAACTCAGAAGGCGCACGACCGCGCTGCTGCTCTGCCTGAACTTCGGCCTGGTCGCGGGGGCACGGGCAGCCGAGCCCGGGTGGTACCTGGTCGGCTTCGGCGGGGAGTCGAGCGCCTCCGGGCTCAGCCAGGAGCAGGTGGACGACAACCTCGCCGCGATCTTCGGTTCGGTCGGCCTCGACGTCGTGGACGCGAGCTCGACGCTCGACGACTCCGACACCGGTTTCGGGATCGTCGGCGGCTACCAGTTGAATGACCACTTCGCTTTCGAGTTCGGGTACGTGGACCTCGGGACGATCAGCTACCGGGCCACCGGTACGGTCACGGACGGCGTCGACCAGGCTGCCGCCGAGGCGATTCTCGAAAGCGAGGCGGACGGGCCCGTCGTGTCGGTGCTGGGCATCCTGCCGATCGGCGACCGATTCTCCGTGTTCGGCCGCGCCGGGCTGTCGCTCATGAACGCGAAGGGAAGCGCCCGGCTCACGGTCGCTGACGTCAGCGACCGGGCCAGCCAGTCGTCCCAGAAGAGCGACTTCATGTTCGGCGCGGGCATGGAGTACGCGCTGGGCAGGCACTTCGCCGTCCGGCTCGCCTGGGACCGCTATCTCGACGTGGCCACGGAAAACGTGGTCGGCGACACCGACGCGGACCTGTACACCCTCGGCGTGCGCATGGGAGTCGGCTGGTTCCGCTGAGTATTTGCGTGGACGCGGGCGCGGTATCAGACTGGCCGCCGGAACCCCTTTACCGACGGCGAGTCCCGGAGATCCTGATGCGCACCGACCGTCTGTTTTCTGCCGCCATTGCGGCGGTCTCGACCGCGTGCAGATCGTGAAGCGCTGGCTGAACGCGCAGGGCGCCCGGCGGGGGGCGCGTCTGCGACGTCGCCTGGCGCTCGCCAATCCGGTACGCGCCGCAGTGAGTGGCGCACGTCGCGCGTCATCCATGTCGCAACGTCGCTGCAGCTGACCGCCGTAACGCGCCGTGGGGTTGATGCACGACTCGACAGACGGTCAGGATGAAGGCCTGATCCGCGCGATCGGCCCCCGCGCACTGACGCTCAACATCATCAACATGGTGGTTGGCGGCGGCATCTTCGTGCTGCCTGGCCTCGTTGCAGTCCAGCTCGGCCCGGCAGCGATCGTGGCGTACCTCATCTGCTCGCTCGCGGTGGCGCTGGTATTCCTGTGTTTTGCGGAAACCGGCAGCCGCATCACGCGCAGCGGCGGTGCCTACGCCTACATCGAAGAGGCATTCGGTCCCTTCGCGGGTTTCATGGCCTCGATTCTGTTGTGGTTCGGCTGGAATGTACTGTCCAACGCGGCGATCGCCGCGGCCATGGTCGAGGCGATGACGATTCCGTTTCCCGTGCTGGCCGAACCGGTGCCGAGAGCGGCTTTCATCATCACCTTGCTCGGCGTCCTCGTGCTCGTGAACATTCGCGGCGTCCAGCGCGGTGTCCGGCTCTTCGAGTTCAATACCGTCATCAAGCTGATACCGCTGTGCCTGCTGGTGATCGTCGGTCTGGGCAAGATCGAGTTCGCGAACCTGGCCATTGCGGAGTGGCCATCGGCAGAGAAGGCTGGTGCGAGCGCGCTGCTCCTGTTTTTTGCATTCGCCGGCGTGGAGACCGCCCTCAGCTCGAGCGGCGAGATCCGGGATCCGAGGAAAACCGTGCCGCTGGGGCTGTTGCTGGGTCTGGCCAGCATCCTTTTCCTGTACATCGGGCTGCAGACCGTCGCGCAAGGCGTGCTCGGCGACGCGCTCGCCGACAACACCGAGTCGCCACTCGCCGCCGCGGCGGAGCAGGTGTTCGGCGGGTGGGGCGGCACGATGCTGCTGGTCACGGCCGTCGTGTCGATCTACGCGAACATGAGCGGCGACATGCTGAATACGCCGCGGGTGCTGTTCGCGTCAGCGCGCGACGGCATCCTGCCGCGGCTTCTCGCCAGCGTGCATCCCCGCTTCAGGACGCCGCACGTGGCGATCGCCGTATTCGCCGCGATGATCTGCGTATTCGCGCTGACGGGCGCATTCCGGCCGCTTGCCGTGGTTGCATCGGGCTCCATACTGCTCGTTTACCTCGGCGTCAGTCTGGCGACGATCCGGCTGCGGTTGCGCGACGGCACGCCGGGTCCGGGCAAGTTCGCCATCCCCGGCGGTCCGGCAGTTCCCTTGCTGAGCTGCCTGGTCATCGGCTGGCTCCTGCTGCGACTTACCCGGGAAGAAGCGGCCGGTCTTGCCGCGCTTTGCGGGGCGGCGGTCTTGCTGTACGTAGCGGGAATCCTGGCCCGCCATGTGGCACGATCGTCCGGCCGATGAACCCGCTGCACCTGGAAACACCGCTGTTCGAGTCGCAGGCGCTCAGCCGGATCTCGGGTCGACCGATCTGGCTCAAGCTGGAGGCCGTGCAGCCGCCCGGATCGTTCAAGATCCGAGGCATCGGCCTCGCCTGCCGGGAGTACGCCCGTCGGGGCGCCCGGCGTTTCATTTCCTCCTCCGGCGGCAATGCGGGCATCGCCGTTGCCTACGCCGGGCGAAAGCTCGGAGTACCGGTAGTCGTCGTGGTTCCGCAGACGACGTCCGACACCGCGAAATCGAAGATCCTGCAGGAAGACGCTGAAGTCATTGTCCACGGCGCCACCTGGGACGAAGCCAATGCGCGGGCGTTGTCGATGATCGGCGCATCGGATGCTTTCCTGCACCCGTTCGACGATCCGCTCCTGTGGCAGGGGCACTCCACGATGGTCGATGAAGTCGTTCGCGCCGGCGTGCGACCGGCGGTGATCGTGCTGTCCGTCGGCGGCGGCGGACTGCTGAGCGGCGTGGTCCAGGGACTGCAGCGGCATGGCTGGAATGACGTGCCGATCATCGCGGTCGAGACCCGCGGCGCGGATTCGCTGGCCCGGTCGCTGTCAGCGGGGCGGCGCGTCAGGCTGGAGCGCATCACCAGCATCGCGACCACGCTTGGCGCCCTGCAGGTCTGCGAGCAGGCCTTTGCCTGTGCGCGGCAGCATCCGCTGCGCAGTGTCGTGGTCTCTGACCGGGCGGCCGTGACCGCTTGCCGGCGGTTTGTCGCCGACCACAGGCTCGTCACGGAACCCGCCTGCGGGGCGTCGCTGGCAGCGGTCTATGACGGCGTGCCCGAGATCGAAGGCTGTGATTCGGCGCTGGTAATCGTCTGCGGAGGCGCCGGCGTCAGCATGGAGCAGCTGCAGCAGTGGTCCGATGACCTTCCCTGAACGTGCCTGGATCGCGGCGATCATTGTGCTTGCCGCCGGCTGCAGCGGGCCGAAGGATGCGGCGGCGCCGGTGGAGGTCGGAGCCGACGTGCCGGCGGTCGACGCCCTGTTCGCGGACTGGGACCGGCCGGGGTCGCCGGGCTGCGCCCTCGCCGTGTCCGACGACGGCGAACCCGTGTACTCGCGCGGCTACGGCTTTGCCAATCTCGATTACGGTAATGCGGTTACGCCGCAGACGATGTTTGACGTGGGCTCAGTCACCAAACAGTTCGTCGCCGCGAGCATCAGCATGCTGGAGCGCGAAGGGAAGCTGTCGCTCGACGACGATGTCCGCCGGTGGCTGCCCGAACTCCCCGCTTACGAGCGGCCGATCCGGCTGTACCACATGATCCACCACACGAGCGGCCTGCGCGATTACCTCACGCTGTTTCCGCTCGCCGGGCGGGATCACTACTTCCCGATTTCACTCGTCCAGATTCTCGACATGATGTCGCGGCAGCGCGCGCTCGTGTTCCTCCCGGGTGAGCGCAGCGAGTACAGCAACACGGCTTACATGCTGCTGGCGCTGGTCATCGAGCGTGCCAGCGGGCAGCCGCTGGCCGAGTTCGCCGAAGAGCGCTTCTTCGCGCCGCTGGGGATGGACGCAAGCCTGATGTACGACGACTCCGAAAAGATCATTCCGCGTCGCGCTACCGGCTACGATCGCCACGGTGACGACGACATCCGCATGGTGCACAATTTCAATTTCGACGTGCCGGGCGACGGACAGCTCTACACGACGGTCGAGGACCTGCTGCGCTGGGACCATTACCTGCACGGGCCCGACCGGCCGGCCATTCATGCGGCGATGCTGACCGAGGGCACGCTCGACAACGGCGAGCCGCTCGGCCGCGCCCGCGGCCTGTATCTCGGCGAATACCGCGGTCTGCAGACCATTCATCACACGGGCAGTTCCTGGGGGTCGCGCTCCGTGCTCATGCGCTTCGTGCAGCCGGGGGTCGCCATCGCGATCGCGTGCAACGATGGCCTCGCCGACGCACTGGCGCTTGCGTACCGGGTTGCCGATCACTTCCTTGCCGCCGAGCTGACGCCCGCGGGCGGCAATGACCGCGAAGAGGATTCGCCGGCGGAGGAATTGCCGGCGCCGGTGCCTCTGACCCACCAGCAGCTGGCGCAGTTCACCGGTGCTTTTTTTTCGTCCGAGCTCGACGCGATCTACCGCTTCGGTGTGGTCGACGGCCGGCTGGTCGTGCGCATCGAGCAGGAGGCGCCCCTCGAAGTCATTCCGATCGGCGACGACCGGTTCCGGTTCAGCCTCAGCGACCAGGCCTACTCGGGCGTGGTGGCCGCCAGCCTCGAGTTCCGCCGCGGCTCCGGCGGCGCCGTTGCCGGCTTTGAGCTCGGCTCGGGATCCGAGCAGGGCATTGCTTTCGAGAGGCTGCAATGATCCTGGGCGTGGAGAGCCGCTCATGAGCAGGATCGCAGGCGCACTGCTGTCAGGTCTTGTGTTCGCCAGCCACGCATGCGCCGCGGGAGAGCCCCCTGGCGTCGTGATCGTCAACGCGCGCGTGATCGACGGCAGCGGCGGACCGTCGCGGAACGTGAACGTCCGTCTGTTGGGAGGGCGGATTGCGGATGTCGGCGATTTCGAACCGCGGTCGGGTGAGGCGGTGGTGGACGCCGGCGGCCTCGTGCTGGCGCCCGGATTCATCGACGCTCACAGTCACCATGAGATCGGCCTGCTCGAAGCGCCTGCAGCGCTCGCGGTGGTCAGCCAGGGTGTCACGACCGTCGTGGTGGGGCAGGACGGCGGGCATCCGCACCCGCTGGCGGACTTCTTCAAGCGCCTCGAAGCGTCTCCCGCGTCGATCAACGTCGCTTCTTTCGCCGGCCACGGGACGATCCGCGGTCGGGTCATGGGAGACGATTTCCGCCGCGCGGCGACGTCCGACGAGCTGGCCGCGATGCGGAAGCTGCTCGCGGCGGAACTGGAAGCCGGCGCGCTCGGGCTGTCATCCGGGCTGGAATACGACCCGGGCTCCTATTCGACGCCCGCGGAGGTTGTCGAACTCGCCCGGGTGGCGGCCGCGCACGGCGGGCGCTACCTCAGCCACATCCGCAGCGAGGACCAGTACTTCTGGGAGGCCATCGAGGAAGTCATCCACATCGGCCGGGAGGCACGGCTACCGGTTCAGGTGACGCACATGAAACTGGCGATGACCCGCTGGTGGGGCCAGGCAGAACGCCTGAAGTCGAAACTGGACGTGGCGCGGGCGTCGGGTGTCGACATCACTGCGGACATCTATCCGTACACGGCATGGAACGCCGACTTCAGCTGGCTGGTGACGCTGTTTCCGCAGCGCGACCTGGATCGGCGCGAGGGCGCCGAGTACATCCTGCGGGACATGCTGTCGCCGGAAGGAATCCTGCTGCCCGACTTCCGGCCCGAGCCGGCTTACGACGGACTGACGATCGCGCAGATCGCCGCGATTCGCGGCAGTGATCCTGCCACCACGCTCGTCGATCTCCTGAAAGCGGATGCCGCCGCCGGCGGCGGTTCGCCGATGCTGGGATTCGCGATGTCCGAGCCCGATATCGAGGCGATCATGGCCTGGCCGCATACGGTGATCGGAAGCGACGGCGAACTCGCGGGCCCGCATCCGCGCGGCTACGGCGCCTTCACGCGTTTCCTCGGCCACTACATCCGCGAGCGTGGTGTCCTGAGTCTCGAGGAAGGCATCCGCAGGATCAGTGCGCTGTCCGCCCGGCAGGCAGGCATCGCAGATCGCGGACTGATCGCGCCCGGGCATTACGCGGATCTGGTGCTTTTTGATCCGGCACAGATCGCCGACCGGGCGACCTATGAAGATCCGCACCTGCCTTCGGTGGGAATCGTCCGGGTGTGGGTCAACGGGGTCCCGGTGTTCGAACGCGGGCAGGTCACCGGCAAACGGCCGGGCGCCGTGATCCGTCGTTCTCGCCTGACGCGCTGACTGACGTTTCAGGGGCTGATCGCCGCCGTCACGTGCTTCGCAAGCCATGCCAGGTAGCGTTCGTAGAGATCGCGCTCATACGACGGTACTGACAGGCTGTGGTGCTCGCCCGGGTAAACCACGAGTTGCGTCGGAACGCCCCGGCGCCTCAGCACTTGGTACAGCTGTTCCGAGTTCAGCACGGGCATGTTCCAGTCGTCCTCCCCGCAGACGATGAGCGTAGGCGTGGTGACCTTGTGCAGCGAGTAGAAAGGCGAGATATGGTCCCAGCGATGCCGGTTTTCCTCGAGCCACGGCAGTCCGAATTCCTCCTCCCAGAGCAGCTGCCATTCGTCGTGTCCGTAGTTGGCAGCCACCAGTGTCTCGCCGGCGCCCGAAATCGCGGCCTTGAACCGGTCGGTCTTGGTGATGATCATGTTGGTGAGGAATCCGCCGTACGACCAGCCATAGGTCGCCATGCGATCGCCGTCGACCCATCCCTTGCCGATGGCGTGATCCATCGCCGCCATCACGTCGCGGAAGTCGATGCCGCCCCAGTCGCCGACCAGCGCATCCGTGAATGCCTGGCCATAACCCCACGAACCGCGGGGATTGGGCATGACGACCACATAGCCCTGCGCCGCGAACAGCTGCGATTCGAAGTTGAATCGCCAGTCCCATTGGGCCCAGGGCCCGCCGTGAATGTGCAGCACGGCGGGGTAGCGCCTGCCTTTCTGGAAACCTGGGGGAAATACGACAAAGGTGTCGAGTACGGTGCCGTCCTCGACCGTGTAGCTGTGCTTCTCGACGGTGCCGGTCAACGTGTTTGCCAGCAGCTCGCGATTGACGGCGGTGAATGGCTGCGGGCCACGGTCCTCGAGGCGATAAACCTCGGCAGGCGACCGGGGGCGGGAGATGACGGCGAACAATCGGCCGTCGCGCGTGCTGTCGAACTCGGTGACGACGTCCTCGCCGGAAACGATCCGCTCCGTCGCACCGGACGCCACGTCGATCCGGACCAGTGGCTGCTCGCCGCGGTACTCCGTGATGGCGAGGATGCTCTGGCCGTCCGACGAGTAGCGGACGCGGAGCGCCTGGATCTCGGCGAGTGATTCGACGAGCCGGGTGGTGCCCGTCGCGACATCGAGAATGGCGAGCTGAGGGATCGCATAGACCGGGAGCCCGGCACTGACGCTGGACGTATAGGCGATGTGCCGGCCGTCCGGGCTGAACACGGGGCTTGCGTCCGCGTCCGGCGCGGACGTCAGCCGCTCGGGGCTCGCCTGTTCGCGCGTGACATCGACCCGCCACAGGTCCGTGTTCCGGTTCAGGTCCGGCTGGTCGGTACGATTGCTGACGAACACGATGTGCCGGCCGTCCGGAGACCACGTCGCCTGGCTGTCGTCGTAGTCGCCGAACGTCACCTGACGTACGCTGCGATCGACAACGCCGATGACGTAGACATGCGTGCGCCGGCCGTCGAGATAGCCGGCATAGTCCTGCTTGAACTGGATCCGGTCGATGACGTAAGGACGCGGATTGGGGCGCGGCTCCTGATCGAGGTCGGCGGGCGAGGAGTCCTGCACGATCAGCAGCATGTGCCGGCCGTCCGGCGACCACCCGTACGAGCGGACGCCCTGCCTGAACTCGGTCAGCTGCAGGGCATCGCCGCCGCGCCGGTCGAGCAGCCATACCTGCGTGCGACCCTCCTTGCGATCGGACAACACGGCCAGATAACGGTTGTCCGGACTCCATTGCGGCGACCACGCGCCGCTATCGGGCGCCGTCATGCGAACCGGCTCGCCGCCCGCCGTTGGCTGCATCCAGACGGCGCTAGCCGATCCATCCGATTCAAGGTCGTAGTGCGATACGGTGTAGGCGAGGAACGCTCCGTCCGGACTGACGGCGATCTCCGCGACCTGCTTCAGGGCCAGGTAGGTTGCGATGTCGAGCGGGCGATCCGCCGTGCTTCCGGGCGGTGAAGCCAGCAGCAGAACCATCAACGCAACCGCCTGCTTCCACCCCTCGTGCACCATGGCATTCTCCCGGGTCAGACCATCTTCGGCAGACTGGACAGTTTTTTCACCTGGCCGAACGCGAATATCGATTCCACGCTGCTGACTTCTTCGATGTTGGTCAGCTCATGACGAATGAACTGCTCGTAGGTCTTGAGACTCCTGCTCACGACCCTGAGCACATAGTCCTGCCTGCCGGATACCAGGTAGCATTCGATCACTTCGTCCAGCGCCTGGATCTTGCTCTCGAACTTGCGCATCGCGCTGTCCGTCGACTGACGCAGCTTGACGTTGACGAAGGCATTGACGGACAGGCCGTATCGCTCGAGGTCGATTCTCGCGGCGTATCCCGTGATGATTCCGCCGGACTCGAGCTGTTTCAGCCTGCGATGACACGGCGTCGCCGAAATTCCCACCTGCCCGGCCAGTTCGATCACGGGAATTCTTCCCGCACGCTGCAGTACATCCAGAATCTTCTGGTCAGTTCTATCCACTAAAGTCCATCCAGGAGTGAAATCATCCAAAAGATAGCAGTCTCGTAGCCAATAGTGCGATTTATCTCTCCTCCGCATCGACTACCGTCGACATGCTGGCACCGCCGCTTTTCGCGGCAAGGGTGCGCATGCCAGGGGAGTCAGCCGGATGATGCCCGCCGTCACGCCCGAACTGAGCCCGCTGCGCAATTCGACCGAGGCCGCCGGGTCGCTCGATCTGGCGACGGAGCAGGCTCGGCACTTCGGCATCGACCCCGATTCAGCGTACGGGCAGGCCCTGGTCCGGCTGGCCATCAGTATCTACGAGTCCCATGCATCCGTGACGGAGCTTTCCCGCATCACGATGGCATCGCTGCTGGAGCTGGACCGGACCGACCGCATCGCCTGGTTCAATGCCAAGCGATTCGTCAGTTTTCAGCTCGCGAAGGTGCTGGACACGCTGCAGAACCCGCTGCGCGCGACCTACCAGTCGATGGTTTCGAAGGACGGCGAATGCGCGCCCAAGGGCGCCTACCCGCTTTTCGACAACGTGGCCGCGCTGTTCTCGGCGAATCCCGTGATCACCAGGACGGCGACGTACATGTACGCCTGCACGGAGTGGATCGAGGCCGCGTTCTCGGGGCGCGAGACGCTGCATCACATCTACTCGCGCCTGCTCAATCCCACGTCGATCAGCCTTGCCAACCACGTCGTGGACGTCGAGTGCGGCCGGCTCGCAAGCCAGTACATGGCCTGGAACTTCAACTCCGGGCTCGCGGCGATCGATGCCGTGCTGTCGCACGTGGTCGGTCACCGGGACGTGCTCGTCGTCTCGCGCAACATCTACGGTGGAACCTACCAGTTGCTGCACGACTGGTACGCGAAGCGCTCGAATCTGGACGTCGCCCTCGAGTGGGTCGACGGGTATGGCGCGCGCGAGTTCGCGGAAGCGTTCTCCGTGGCGGAAACCAGGCACGCCGGGCGGCTGCGGGAGGGGCGTCGCATCTACGTGTACCTGGAGAGCCCCTGCAATCCGCACGGATTCGTGCTGGATGTGCCGGGCATCTGCCGCGTCGCGCACGAGCGGGGTTCCCGCGTCATTGCCGATACCACGGTGGGCACGCCGTTCCTGTGCCCGGTATTGCGCAGGGATGATCCGAACGAGCGACCCGATTTCGTGGTGCATTCGTACACGAAGGACCTGGCGGGATCCGGCACGACCACGGCCGGGTGCGTGATCGGCAGGAATGAAGACATGTTCCTGCCGAAAGGCAGCCGCGCGGACACCACCCGGGCAGACGGCTCGCCGCGGACGGTCAGCTGGGATGAAACGCTGTTCTGGAACGTCTATTACGTCAAGGGCGCTTTTCTCGATGCCGACAAGGCTTTCGAAGTGCTGAACGGCATGAAGACGCTCGAGCTCCGGCTAGTCCAGAAGGCCGTCAATACCATCACTATCGCCCGTGTACTGGACGCCCACCCGTACTTCAACGTGACTTGCCCGGCGCTTCCGTCGAGCCCTAACCACGCCATGTGCAGCGAGCACATGTTTCTCGGGTTGCCGGCGGGGCTGTTCACTTTCGATCTTGACGGTCGCCGGGACGCCGGCCGGATCTCCGGGCAGTCGTTCAAGCGGTTCTTTGACCTGCTGGAGCCTGCCGTCGGCATGCAGGTGACGCTCGGCCAGAACAACACTGTCGCGCTGTGCCCTGCCCTGACCTCGCATTCCGAACTCTCGGAATCGGCGCTCGCGGACGCCGGAATCAAGAAAACCACGACGCGCGTGGCGGTGGGTCTCGAAGACCCCCGGGCATTTCTCGCGCAGCTGCGGGGTGCCGCGATGATCGCCATCAGCCCGGATCATCCGGACTTCATTGCGGGATTCCCGGCGAGCGATGAAATTGACCGGATCTACGCCGAGACCTATCTTGACGTTCACGCGCGGTTCTTGCGCTCGAAACCGGCGTTTCGCGCGCTGTGCGAATGATGAGCGGCTGCACGCCGCGCAGGCGGCCGGAAGGAGGCAGACGCATGTCTTTCGAGATCGCGATCGGATGCAATGTCCGCAAATCGCCTTACTTCGACGCGACGGTAGCCGACGGCGTGCGGTCGTTCTCGATCTACAATCACATGTACGCGCCCTCGCATTTCGGCGACCCGATGGGCGAGTATCAGGCGCTCACCACCGGCGCGGTCATGTGGGACGTGTCCTGCGAGCGCCAGGTGCAGCTCGCCGGCCCGGACGCCGAGCGCCTGGCGCGATACCTGACGACGCGCGATATCGGCGGCATGGCGGTCGGGCAGGGCAAGTACGTGCCTCTCTGCGACTACCAGGGCAATCTGATCAATGACCCGGTACTGCAGAAACTGGACGATCGCTGCTTCTGGCTGTCGATTGCCGACAGCGACATCCTGCTCTGGGCGCAGGCCATCGCCGCCGAACGCGGAATGGACGTGCAGGTGACGGAACCCGACGCGTCGCCGCTTGCCGTGCAGGGGCCGCGGGCGGACGACGTCGTCGCAGGCTTGTTCGGCGAGTGGGTTCGGCAGCTGAAGTACTTCTGGTTTCGCGAAACCGAGCTGGACGGCATTCCGATCCTGCTCGCCCGCTCCGGCTGGTCGAAACAGGGCGGCTTCGAGCTGTACCTGCGTGACGCTCGCCGGGGCGCGGATCTGTACTGGCGCGTGAAGGAGGCGGGCGCGCCCTATGGCATCGTATCGAGCGCGCCCAGCGACATCGAACGGGTCGAGAGCGGCCTGCTGTCCTACGGCGCGGACGCCCGCTTCGGCGTCAATCCCTACGAAGCCGGCCTCGGCGCATTCGTGGACCTGGACCGGCCTGATGAGTTCGTCGCCAAGTCGGCGCTACGCAGAATCCGGGACAACGGCATTCGGCGACGCCGCGTGGGATATGTGCTCGGCGGCGAACGCATCCGCGGGATCACGGATTGGCGGGACGTGATCCTGGGTCGTGAAGTTGTCGGCACGGTGACGGAAGCCGTCTATTCTCCGCGGCTGATGAAGAACATTGCCGTAGGCATGCTGTCGGCGGAGATCGCCGGCGACGTCGAGGGTATGGCAGTCGAGCTTGGCGACGGACTTCGGCCGGTAAGCGTCTCGCCGTTGCCGTTCATCCGGCGATGATCGACGGCGACGGCTATCGGGTCGCGAATCCGGACGAGCTGCCGACGCCGGCCATGCTCGTGTTCCGGGATCAGGTGCTCCACAACATCCGCGGCGTGTGTGAGACGGCGAACGGCGGCCGGAACCTGTTCACGCACGTGAAGACCCACAAGTCGGAGGCCGTGACCCGCCTGCAGATCGAGATGGGTATCGACCAGTTCAAGTGCGCGACGCTCGCCGAACTCGAGATGGTCCTGCGCGTCGGCGCGCGAAAGGCGCTGCTTGCATTTCCTCTGACTCAGGCACTCAAGATCGAGCGGCTGCTTGCGCTGGTCGACTCGTATCCGGATCGGTGGATTGCCACGATCACCGGTTCCCGTGAGCACCTCGAATTGCTGGGGGCCGCTGCCTCGAAGCGCAGACAGCGGCTGGCGGTGATGCTCGATCTGGACGACGGCATGCACCGCACGGGCATCTGCATGGATCACGAGGCGATTGCGCTGTATCGGGAGATCGACCGTCATCAGGGTCTCGTTGCGGCCGGTCTGCACCTGTACGACGGGCACGACAGCTTTCCCGATGCAAACCACCGCGCGGCGGCGGCGCTGCGCCACGTCGGCGCATTGCAGCGGTTCAGGGAGAAGCTCCAGTCCGCAGGCATGCCGGTTTCCCTGATCGTCGCCGGCGGCGCCTACTCGTTTCCGTACTACGCGCGCACGGCGGGCATGTGCGGGTCACCGGGATCGTTCATCTACTGGGACGCTCGCTGCCGCTCGGACATGCCGGACATGCCGTTTCGCAATGCCGCCCTGGTGTTGACCCAGGTCGTCGACAGACATCCCGCGCAGGGCACGTTTACGACGGATCTTGGCTACAAGAACATCTGCTCCGATCAACCGGTCGAGGCGCGTGTCCGCCTGCTCGGCCGCGACGCGACAACTCTCATGCTGCACAGCGAAGAGTACGGCGTGTTCCGCACAGAGGCGGACTTGCCGGCAATCGGCGAGTACCTGCTCGCCATGCCGGGTCACATCGGGCCGACGACGGTCCGCTATCCCGGAAGCTGGGTGCTGGATTCCAGCGGCGCGGTAATCGATTACTTTGAGCATACGGCGCGGGACCGTGACCGTCGGCATCCGGCGGTCAGCTCCATGCCTCGAACTGCGGCAGATCGTCCGTGATCTCGTGCCAGGGAGCCTTCGAGCTGACCCAAGCGTGATAGCCAGCGGGCCGCGGCGGTTCACCCTCGACGGCGCTCATGCTGAGGTAAAGCCGCGCCGGCTCGGTCTTTGGATCGCAGAGGATCGGCGATCCGCAATGCGCGCAGAAGACGCGATCGTTGCGCGGTGACGACGTGTAGATGCGGACGTCCGCTTCGCCCGTCAGGTAGCGGAAGCGCGACCGTTCCACGCCGGCGAAGGTCGCAAAGGCTGCCCCGTGCAAGCGGCGGCAGATCGAGCAATGGCAATGGCCGAAGTCGAGGATGTCGCCGTCGACCTCGAAGCTGACTCGCTTGCACGCGCAGTGACCGCGTATCAAGATCCGCCCAACTCCCCGGCGCAGGCCGATGGTTTGCCGCATCATAAGGATTCGTCGCGAAATGGCGAAATCGGAACCTCCAGGGCATCATTCGCCGCTCCCGCCGGAGTGCCGGGCTGCGTTCGTTGCCGCGACGGTCGGGCTGCTGCTTGCGTTCCGGCTTACGGCCGAGCCGCTCGACCTCGAAGGCTACCGGCTGGTAGACCTCACGCACGCCTACAACGCGGACACGGTGTTCTGGCCGGCGCCGCCGACGCACTTCAAGCTCGAGCAACTGCACTACGGCGACACGCCCGGCGGATTCTTCTATTCGGCCAACCGGTTCTGCCTGCCGGAGCACGGCGGCACGCACCTCGACGCGCCGATCCACTTCGCGCGCGATCGAGAAACCCTGGAGCAGGTGGGGCTCGAGCGGCTGATCGGGCCCGTCGTCGTCATCGACGTGAGCGGCAAGGCTGCCGCCGACCGCGACTATCGCGTGACGCCGGCCGACGTGCTGGCCTTCGAGGCGAAACACGGCCGCATCGAACCGGGCGCGCGCGTGCTCGTGCGTACGGACTGGTCACGCCGCTGGCCCGATGCGACGGCCTACCTCGGCCACGCGACGGATGCGTCGAGGCTCCATTTCCCGTCCTACGGGGAGGAGGCGGCGCGGCTGCTCGTCGAGGAACGCAGGGTCGCGCTGCTCGGGATCGACACCGCTTCGATCGACTACGGCCCGAGCGCGGACTTCCCCGTGCATCGGATCGCGGCGGCGGCCAACGTGCCGGGCCTCGAGAACGTCGCCGGCCTCGACGCCCTGCCGCCGCGCGGCGCGGTCCTTTTCGCGCTGCCGATGAAGATCGAAAACGGTTCGGGCGGTCCGACGCGCGTCGTCGCGCTGGTGCCGCGCGATTAGCCGCTGCTGGATCAGCAGCGCCCGGGTCGTACGCTCCGCCTTTCCGCCGGATACGGCCGTCAGAACGGCGGGGCCTTGTCGGGGAAGTCCGGCCGCGGCAGCTCGAGCCGCCCGTCCCGGACGACGATGCGTCCGTCCACCATCACCGTGCGCACCTTCGCGAGATCCTCGTTGTTCTCGTCCGGGCGGCCATCCACGACGACGAGGTCCGCGAGCTTGCCCGGCTCAATCGTGCCGAGCTTGTCCGCCATGCCCAGGATCTCCGCGCTGGTCCGCGTGGCCGCGATCAGAGCCTGCTCCGGCGTGAAACCGGCGCGCTGGAAGTTGCGCAGCTCCTGGATGTAGGGCTCCGGCAACTTCCGGTACCAGTCGAGGATCAGGTCGGTGCCGACGCCGAGCTTCACCCCGGCGTCCTTCATCTTCTTCACCATGGCGAACATGCGCGGCTCGTCGAGCGTGAAGCGCCGCGACGTCGAGCCGTAGTAGCCGCCCCATTCCTTCAGGATGATCTGGTAGGGCACGATCGTCGGGATCGAGGCGACGCCGCGCTCGGCCATCAGCCGGACCGTCTCGTCGGAGCGTGGCAGCGGGTGCTCGATGCTGTCCGCGCCGGCTGCGACCGCCATGTCGTTGAACACGGTCTCCGCGTCGACCGTGACGCGGATGCCGAGCCGGTGCGCCTCGTCCACGGCCGCACGCAGTTCGTGCTCGTCGAAGTGGCTCGCCAGCTTGATCCAGTCCGCCCCGGCCTTGAACTGCTCCCGCACGGCCGCCTGCCAGTCCTCCGGGCCGTTCGCCTCGCGCACCATCGCGCCGTCGAACCCCGGCGCCGTACGGAACAGGAAGCCCTCCGTCGCGTGCCCGCCCGTCGCGGTGATGACTTGCCCGGCGGCAAACACGCGCGGCGCGGCGATCCGCCCTTCGGCGGACCACTGCTTGAGGATGAACGGCGCGAGCCCGTGCGAGCCGGTGTCGCGGATGCTGGTGATGCCGCTGTCGATGTAATGGCGCAGGCGTTCGACGCCGCGCAACGCCGCGTCGGCCTGGCTGTCGCTCGTGAGCGCGGGCGTGTCCGCGAAGTCGAGCGCGTAAGTCAGGTGCGCGTGCAGGTCGACCAGGCCCGGCATCAGCGTTCCGCCTGCGGCGTCGATCACCGCGGCCTCCTGCGGCCAATCCGTCGAGTCGGGCGCCAGGATCGCGGCTATCCGGTTGCCGACGACCACCACGGTCGCGCCGCGCGCGGGCGCGCCCGTGCCGTCGAATAGCCGCGCATTCCTGATCGCGAAGCTCGTCTTCGGCACGCCGGCGCCGGGCTCGACCGGCACGCGGCGCAGGTCGTTGCTGGTCGCGGCCGCCGGGTCGAAGTACGCCGAACGGTCGAGCGGGCGGGTGGGTACGGTCTTCGCCGGCTTGTCGGCGGAGAGCGCCGTGCCCGAGGCGGCGAGCAGCGAGATCCCGAGGACTGCGCCGGTTTTCGAGTATCGGAACATGCCGTTCTCCCGCTTCAGCCGATGACTTCGGAGAAAACCCGCAGCCAGTTGCCGCCCAGCACCTTGGCGATCTGCCCGTCGTCGTAGCCCCGCTTCAGGAGGCCGGCGGTCACGTACTTCCACTTGTGCTCGTGGTTCAGGCCCTCGACCGCGAGCGGGTAACGGAACCGGTACGTGTCCTTGAAATAGGGCTTGCCGTAGAACGCGAGGAATTCGTCCTTCTCTTTCGGGTCCGTCGGCCATCCCGTCATGGACATGTCGCTGCCGAATCCCACGTGGTCGATGCCGACCAGCTTGGCGATGTGGTCGACGTGGTCCAGGTAGTCCTCCATCGTCACGGGCAGGTCCCGCTTCACCATCACGTTGACGCAGGTGAGGCCCATGACGCCGCCCTTGGCAGCCAGCGCGCGGATCTGCTCGTCGCTCTTGCAGCGCGGGTGGTCGTTGAGCGCCCTGCAGTTCGAGTGCGAGATGATCGGGGTCTTCTTCGAGAATCGGATGGCGTCGAGTGTCGTCTGGTACCCGGAGTGGGAGGAATCGACCAGGATGCCGAGGTCGTTCATCCGCTCGACCGCGGCGATGCCGAAATCGCTCAGGCCCGCGTCGGTCCGTTCCGTCGATCCGTCGCCCAGCAGGTTGCGCTCGTTGTAGGTCACCTGCATCGATCGCACGCCCAGGCCGTGGAACATGTCGAGATTGTCGAGGTCGTCGCCGATCGGGCAGTTCTGGAAGTTCAGCATGATGGCCGTCCTGCCTTCCTGCTTCGCGCGCAGGATGTCCCCGGACTTCCGGACGGCGACCAGCGCCGCGGGGTTCGCGGCGACGAAACGGTTGTAGCTCGCGCAGTCCTCGACCGCGGCCTCCGGCGGGAAGGCGCGCAGCATGTAGGTGCCCTCGGCCTTTTCGGGCTTGCGCACGCCGAGCGTCGGGCTGATGCAGGTGACGCCGCTTGCCTGCATGATGCCGAGGCCCTTCTCGTCGAGCGAGGTCTCGCTGACCATGTCGATGACGATCGAGCGCCGGTAGAGGTCTTCGGCGTCCTTCATCAGCGGCGGCAGGTCCGTCGCCTGGCCGAGGGCCGGCCGGGCCCAGGCGAATGCCATCGCCGAGGCGAGCGCGGATGCGCCCGCCTGCATGAACTGCCGCCGTGTCGTCGTCATGTCGATGTCCTCCGCTTCCAGAACCTGTAGACCGGAACGCCGAGCGCCACGAGGCCGAAGCCGATCGCGGCCCGCGCGGGGTGCAGCCAGACCGTGTTGACGACGACCGCCGCCCCGATGCCGACGAACAGCCAGGGCGTCCAGGGATAACCGGGCACCCGGAACGGACGCGGCGCATCGGGCGCGGTCCTGCGGTACCGGAACACGGATGCGGCGCCCAGGGCGTAGAACGCCCAGCCGACGAAGATGACGTACGTCAGGAGCTCCTCGAAGGTGCCGCTCACGGCGAGCAGCGCCGCCCAGGCGCAGCTCGCGATGATCGCGAAGGCGGGAGTCTTCCAGCCGGGGTGGATCGCCGCCATGCGTTTGAAGAACACGCCGTCCTTCGCCATCGCGTAGTAGACGCGGGTCGCCGTCAGGATGGTGGCGTTCGCCGCGCTGAACATCGAGACGAGGATCGCGATCGCGACGAGCCTGGCCGCCCCGGGGCCGAGGACCGCCGACACGGCTTCGCTGGCGATGCGCTCGGATGCCATGCTGCGCGGCATGCCGAGCGCCGCGACGTAGGCGACGTTCGCCAGCAGGTAGATGGCGATGAGCGCGGCGGTGCCGATGACGATCCCGCGCGGGAAGTTCCGCTGCGGTTCGATGACCTCGCCGGCGGAGAAGGTCACGAAGTGCCAGCCTTCGTAGGCCCAGAGCACGCCCACCATCGCAGCGCCGACGCCGAGCAGCAGCGCCGAATCGGGGCCGGGCAGCCTGACCTCGGCCTCCCGCGCCATGCCGCCGCCGGCGATCAGCAAGGCGCTCATGACGAGAATGGCCCCGACCTTGGCCGCCGTCGTCCAGTTCTGCAGGTTCGCGCTGCGGCGCGTGCCGGTGACGTTGACAAGCGCCAGGACGGCGATCATGCCGACCGCCACCGCCTTGGCGGCAGGCGCGGAGAGCGGCACGAGTTCCTGCAGGTAGGAGGAGAAGGCCACCGCGAGCGTCGCGACGGTCGCGCTGCCGATCACCAGGAACACCGCCCAGCCGTAAAGAAACGCGGTGAAGCCGCCGAACGCGTCGCGGATGTAAACGTAGATGCCGCCGGACTCCGGCTTCATCGCGGCGAGCTCGGCGTACGTGAGCGCGCCGAGGAGCGACAGCACGCCCCCCGCAGTCCAGACGAACAGCGCCGTCCCGAGGTGCCCGCCGGTCTGCGTGAACACGAACGCCGGGACGATGAAGATCCCCGAGCCGATCACTGACCCGAGCGTCAGCGAGATCAGGTCGAACCTGCCGAGCACCCGCGGCAGGGAATCGCTCACGGCGACTCCAGCAGGGCGTCGACCGCCGCGTAGGGATCGAGCGCCTTGTCGACCACGCGCTCGGCCATGGCGTCCAGGCCCTGGCGCTCGAGGCGGCCCGCGAGTTCGCGCAGGACGCGCTCGCGCACGAGCGCCTGGATCTCGGCACGCATGGCATCGAGCGTGCGGCGGCGCGCCTCGCCGCTGTCCGCCGCCCAGGCGCGGTGCCGGCGGATCGCCTCGATGAGATCCGGGACCCCCGTGCCATCGGTCGCCGCCGTCTTGACGACCGGCGTCGTCCAGCTCGTGCGCGCCGCGCCGAGCGAGAGCATCTTCGCCAGGTCGCGGGCCGCTTCGTCGGCGCCCGGGCGGTCCGCCTTGTTGACGACCAGGATGTCGGCGATCTCGATGACGCCCGCCTTGATCGCCTGGATGTCGTCGCCGGCGCCCGGAATCGTCAGCAGGCAGACCGTGTCGACGACGCGGGCCACCTCGATGTCCTGCTGCCCGACCCCGACGGTCTCGACGAGGACCACGTCGAAGCCGAGCGCGTCGAGAAGCTCCACGACGCGCCGTGTCGCGCGCGCGAGCCCGCCGGGAACGCCGCGGTTCGCCATGCTGCGGATGAACACCCCCGTGTCGAGGAAACGGTCGCGCATCCGGATGCGGTCGCCCAGGATGGCGCCGCCCGTGTACGGGCTCGAGGGATCCACCGCCACGACCGCCACGCGCGCGCCGGTCTGACGCCAGGCCAGGGTGAGCGCGGAGGTGAGCGTGCTCTTGCCGGCGCCCGGGGGACCGGTCAGCCCCACGAGCGTCGCCCGGCCGGAGTCCGCATGGGTTGCGCGCACGATCTCGACGGCCTCGGGTGCATCGTTCTCGACCAGCGTGAGCAGGCGCGCGATGTCGGCGATGCGCCCGGCGCGCGCGTTGGCGAGCATCTGCGGGACGTCGCTCATCGCGCCGGGCGACGCTGCTTGTCCAGGGGGACGACCGCGACGCCGGTGGCCTTCAGCACCAGGACCGGCTCCGGCAGCACGTCGGCGGCCGAATCGTCCGGCCGCTGCAGCGAGATGACCTTGTGCGCGGTGCACTCGAAATGGCGCGACGAGTTGCCGATCTTCGTCAGCCGGGCGCGCAGCTCGATGAAGTCGCCGCCATGCACCGGGGCGAGGTTCTCGCTGGTCATGAGGCGCGTCAGGCCCTCGTCGCCGTCGTGGATGATCAGCAGCTCGGTCACGGCGTCGCCGACCAGGTGCAGGAGATGCGCGCCGTCCACCAGGTTGCCGCCGTAGTGCACGTCCTGCATGGACATCCGCACGCGGATCAGGCTCTCGACCGGCTTGTCCATGGGTTCAGTTCCTTGCTGCGGCGAGGATGTTCTGGCGCACCACGCGCCGGGCGATCTTGCCGATGCCGGTGCGCGGCAGCTCGGGCACGACGTGAATGGCTTTCGGGCGCTTGTAGCCGGTGAGCCGCTCGCGGCAGAAGGACTGCAGTTCCGTCTCGCGCGCGGAGGCTCCGTGCGCGAGCGTCACGAAGGCGTGCACCGCCTCGCCCCACTGTTCGTCGGGCACGCCGACCACGGCGGCGTCGCTGACGTCCGGGTGGCCCATCAGCACGCTTTCGATCTCGGCCGGGATCACGGTGACGCCCCCCGTCTTGATCATGTCCTTGAGCCTGCCGTCGAGCACCAGGAAGCCGTCGGCGTCGAAGCGCCCGCAGTCCCCGGTGCGCAGCCAGCCCTCGTGCATGACGCGCGCGGTCGCTTCGTCGTCCCCCCAGTAGCCGGCGAACAGGGTGGGGCTTCGGGCGAGGATCTCGCGGCTTTCGTCCTCAAGGATGCGGATCTCGGCGCCGATCATCGGCCGGCCGACGGTCGCGGCCTTGCGCAGGTGCGCTGCGGCGTCGAGCACGGTCAGGCAGAGCTGCTCGATCATGCCGTAGAACTGGACGAAGGCGACCTGCGGCAGGCGCTCGGCGAGGGCCGCGAGGACTGCGGGGGGCATGACTTCCGAGGCGTAGGAGATCATGCGCAGGCTCGCGGGGATCTTGCGCGGCGCGGCCTCGAGCAGGCGGCGCAGCGTCGTGGGCACCGCGTCGAAATGCGTCACGCCGTGCGCGTCGACCGAGGCCCAGGCGGCGGCCGCGTCGAAGGACGGCAGGATCACGTGCGTCGCCCGCGCCAGCGTGAGCGGGATCAGGTGCTCCATGCACGAGGAGAACAGCGGCAGGAAATGCAGCGTCCGCTCGCCGTCCTCGAGCCCGAGTTCGAGGTTCATGATCGTCGCGGCCGCGTCGAGGCTGCCGTGCGTGTGCACCGCGCCCTTCGACCGGCCGGTCGAGCCGGAGGTGAAGAAGACCGCCGCCGGGTCGCCGGGTGCGACGGGCGTCGGCACGATCCCGGCTGCCGCGGCCTCCAGCGCGGGTGCATACGGCTCGAAGGGCGCGCCTGCGACGGGCTCGTCGAGGCACAGCACGTGATGGACGCCCGCGGCCCCGAGGCGGTCGCGGTGCGCGGCGAGCTCCGCGGCCTGCGGGCCCGCGGCGACGATCGTGCGCGGCCGGACCTGCCCGATCGCCTCGATCGCCTCCGCGAACCCCCACCAGTGGTCGAGCGGTGCGGCGATCGCGCCGAGCTTCGGCACGCCGAAGATGAACTCGACGAACTCCGGCCGGTTCGTCGCCCAGAACGAGACCCGGTCACCCTTGCCGACGCCGCGCGCGGCGAGCGCCCCTGCGAGGCGGCAGGCGCGCTCGTGCACCTCGGCGTAGGTCGTGCTGCGGCCGCGGAAGACGACGGCCTCGCGCGCGGGCCGGGTGCGCGCGGCGCGCTCGAGCAGCGCGTCGAGCCGCGGCGCGGCGCCGTGCGCGTCGGCGGTCACCGGGCGGCGCACCGGCTCCGGACGAATTCGACGATGGCGGAGGTCGGCGTGCCGGGCCCGAAGACCTCGGCGACCCCTGAGGCCTTCACTTTCGGGATGTCGGGCGGCGGCAGGATCCCGCCCATGACGACCAGCACTTCGCGCGCCGCCTGCTCGCGCAGCGCCTTGCAGATCTCCTCCGCGAAGTGCAGGTGCGCGCCCGACAGGATGCTGAGCCCCAGCACGTCGGCGTCCTCTTCGATGACGGTGCGCACGATCATCTCGGTCGTCTGGAAGATGCCGGTGTAGATGACCTCCATGCCGGCATCGCGGAAGGCGCGCGCGATGATCTTGGCGCCGCGGTCGTGGCCGTCGAGCCCGGGCTTCGCGACGACGACACGCAGGGGGCGCTTCATGCTGGAGTTCCTGGTCGCTGGTTCAGAAGATGATCGGGCCGCGGTATCCACCGTACACCTCGCGCAACACGTCGCACATCTCGCCGACCGTCGCCTGCGCGCGGATCGCGTCGACGACCGCCGGCATCACGTTGGTCCCGGCTTCGGCGGATCGCCGGATCTCCTTGAGCGAACGGCCGACCGCCGCGGCGCTGCGGCTCCTGCGGACGGCCCGGGTGCGCCTGATCTGGCGCTCCGCGAGGTCCGGGTCGAGCTGGAAGGCCTCGAACGGCAGCTCGCCTTCCTCGTCCACGTGCACGTTGACGCCGACGACGTACTCCTCTCTGGCCTCCAGCGCCTGCTGGAAGGCGGCGGACGTGTCGGCGATCTGCCGCTGGATGAAGCCGTCCTCGATCGAGCGGACCATGCCGCCGCGGTCGAGGATCTCGCGGATCAGGGCTTCCGCCTCTTCCTCGAGCCGGTCGGTCAGCTGTTCGACGTAGTACGAGCCCGCGAGCGGGTCGACGACGTCGCACACGCGGTTCTCGAGCGCGAGGATCTGCTGCGTGCGCACCGCGATCTTGATCGCGCCTTCCGAGGGGATCTGGAAGGCCTCGTCCTTCGAGTTCGTGTGCAGCGACTGCGTGCCGCCGAGCACGCCCGCGAGGGCCTGGATTGCCGTGCGCGCGATGTTGTTGTCCGGCTGCTGCGCCGTGAGGCTGACGCCCGAGGTCTGCGCGTGTGCGCGCATCATCCAGGAGCGCGGGTCCTTCGCCCCGACCCAGTCCCGCATCATGCGCGCCCACAGCCGTCGGGCCGCGCGGAACTTGGCGATCTCCTCGAAGAAGTCGTTCTGGATGTTCCAGAAGAAGGAGACCCGCGGCGCGACGAAGTCGGCCGACAGGCCGCGCTTGACGGCCTCGGTGACGTAGCAGTGCGCCGCGCCGAGCGTGAATGCGAGCTCCTGGATGGCGTTCGAGCCGGCATCGCGGATGTGGTAGCCGGAGACGCTCACCGGGTTGTAGCGCGGCATCGCCTTCGCCGCGTACTCCATGGTGTCCACCACGAGTTTCACGGCCTCGGCGGGCGGGTAGATGTACTCGTTCTGCGCCGTGTATTCCTTGAGGATGTCGTTCTGGATCGTGCCGGTGATCCGCTCGGCGGCGACGCCCTGTTCCTTCGCGACGACCTCGTACATGCCCATGAGCACGAAGGCCGATGCGTTGATCGTGTAGGACGTCGAGACCTCGCCGAGCGGGATGTCCTTCATGAGCAGGCGCACGTCGTCGATCGTGTCCACCGCCACGCCGATCTTGCCGATCTCCGGCACCGCGATCGGGTGGTCGGAGTCATAGCCGAGCAGGGTGGGCAGGTCGAAGTCCGTCGACAGGCCCGTCTCGCCGTGCGCGAGCAGGTACTTGTAGCGCTCGTTGGTGTTCTCGGCCGTGCCGAAGCCCGCGACCTGGCGGATCGTCCACGGGCGCGCGCGGTACATCGTCGGGTGCACGCCGCGCGTGAACGGATACTCGCCCGGGAAGCCGATGCGCGGATCGGTGCCGCGCGCGTCGGTGTAAAGGTCGTCGACCGGGATGCCCGAGAGCGTCGCGAAGCGCGGCTTGCGCTGCGGCATCTTCCCGAGGCTCGCGGCGAGCGTCGTGCGTCGCCAGGTGTCGAGGTCCGCGGAGCTCATCGGCGGATTCTAGGCACCGCCGGTGTCGCAACTCCAGCTAATAACTCTAATACAATTTATAAGAGAATCTTATAGAGTTGGGAGCACCGTGCGGACATGCGCCTCGAAATGTTCGAGGAGCGGCGAGGCGCTGCGCGGGCCGGTTCTCACGGATATTCCGACGAAGGGCAGCTTCGGCAGGCCGCTCGAGCGGGGCAGGATCTGCAGGTCGGGCGGCACCGCCGTGCGGGTCAGCACGGTGATGGCCTGTCCGGAGCGGACGACTGCGGTGAGGCCGGCGATGCTGCCGCTCGCATAGGCGATGCGATAGGGGCGGCCGGCACGTTTCAGGGTCTGCGTCGCCGCCAGGTGATCCAGCGTGTCGGGATCCGACAGCGCGAGCTGCAGGGGATCGAAGCGGTGGGCCTCGCCGCTTCTCGCGCCGACCCAGACGAAGGGTTCGCGCCGCAGGAACTGGCCGCGCTGCGTGCTGTCGGGCAGCGAGATGATCGCGATGTCGAGCCGACGGCTTTCCAGCTTCTCGAGCAGGCGCGGCGTCGGCGCGCAAACCACCTCGACCTGCACCTGCGGGTGCTGCCGGGCAAAGCTCTGCAACAGCGGCGGCAGGAAGACGCGCGCGTAGTCGTCCGGACAGCCGAACCGCAGGCTGCCGAGCAACCGCTCGCCCGTCAGCTCGGCGATCGCCTCGTCGTGGGCCCGGAGGATCTTCTGCGCATGCGCGAGCAGGCGCTCGCCCTGCGAGGTCAGCGAGATGCCGCGGCTGCCGCGCACCAGCAGCGGCTGCTGGATCGCGCCCTCCAGCTTCTTGACCTGCTGGCTGAGCGCCGCCTGGGTCCGCCCGACGCGCTCGGCGGCGCGGCTCAGCCCGCCGGCCTCGGCGATGGCGGCGAAGCTGCGGAGGAACTCGATGCTGAGTTGCGGCTTCACAGCGCATTAGCCTAGCTAATCTGCGAGGCCGCGGCCATCACGAGAACTTTGATGCTGAAAGGAAAACCCCGGCGCGAGGCCGGGGTTTCCAGGTCGTTGCGGATCGACGGCCGGCGATTACCGGATCGTCATTTCCTGCAGCAGCGCGTCGCTCAGGACCTCGCGGTACTCCGCGCGGTTCCCGCTTTCCGCCTGCATTTGCGCGATCGTCTTCTTCTTCCAGGCCCGGAAGGCCTCGGTGCGCTTGTCGCCTTCGGCCGCGGACACGATGCTCTCCGAGATCGTGACCAGGTAGATGTCCGGCTCGCCGGCGCGCGCGTGGACGTTCGAGAAGAGCTTGTAGCCCTTGATCCAGCCCTGGGACTTCGAGAACTCGAGGTTGTCCTTCCACTCGCTGGCCAGCCACTGCGCGTAGCTCAGGGCGCCGCCGTCCTTGAGGTCGATCCCCGTCACTTCCCAGTAGTCGCCGAAGGCCAGCGGCCACTGGTCCTGGGCGGTCGCCGCGGCACTCGTCAGCGCCGCAGCGGCACCCAAGGCCAGAGCCGACAAAGTCTTTCTTATCATCATGATTCGCTCCCTGTGGGTCAGGCGGGATGCCTGACCGAGGGCCGGAACCCTAGCACAAGTCGGCAAGCGCACTAGAATGAGTGCAACATGTGCCTCGCCATGGAACATTCATCGTGCACGAAGCTTTGCGCCGCAGCTCGCTGATTTTCCTCGTAATGCTCGCCCTGGCGGGCCTGCAGGCCGCGCACGCGGACTCCGCGCGCGCCGCCGTGGACCGGGTCGTGGCCGACTACATCGATCTCTACGCCGGTCCGACGCTCGACCGGTGGCAGACGTTGTTCCACCCGGACGTGGTCGTCGCCTTTCCGGCCGAGGACGACTCGATCACGACGCGCGGGCTCTCGGAGTTCGTCGAGCGGCAGCGCAACTACTTCGCCACCGGACGGCGGATTTCCGAGCGCCTCGAGAACGTGCGTGTCGACATGGGCCGGCGCATCGCGCGCGTGAGCGCGGACTTCATCTTCATCGACGAAGGCGAGGAACGCGCCGGCAAGCTGGGGCTGCACCTGGCGGAAGGACGGGAGGGCTGGAAGATCGTCGCCGTGCTGTTCTCCTACGACAAGGAGTGAACCCATGGAAGTCCTGCTGCGCAACCTGACGGCCGTTGCCGCGATGACGTTCGTGGCGGCCTGCGCCTCGACGCCTCCGGAGCCCCAGACGCTGCGCGATGCGCAGGCGGATTTCAGCGCCTACCGCACCTTCGGCTGGCATGCGGCCGGTGAAGGCAAGCCCGCATCGATCGTCGACGGCTACGTCAGGACCGCGATCGCCAACGCGCTGAAGGCCAAGGGTTACGTCGAAGCGCCCGAGGGCACGGCGCCGGACCTCATCATCGACTGGGAAGGGGCGCGCACGGAGAAGCTCAAGAACAACCCGTTCCGGATCGGGATCGGCGTCGGCAGCTATGGCAGCAGCGGCGGCGGCTCGGTGGGCGTCGGCAGCCCGTCCGTGAAGCAGGTGAAGGAGGGCTCGCTCGTCGTGCACGTCATCGACCCGGCGCGCGAGACGGAGATCTGGCGCGGGAGCATGGAACGCGAGCTCGGCAAGGGCGGCGTCACGCCGGAGATCGTGCAGGCTGCGGTGTCCGAGCTGATGCGCGATTTTCCGGCGCGCACCGCCCGGCCCTGAATGGACTCGCTCGCGGCCGAACGGCGCATCCGGGCGCACGTCCTCGAGACGCCCTTGCAGCGCTCGCGAGCGCTCGGCGAGGCGACGGGCACGCGGGTGTTCCTGAAACTCGAGAATCGCCAGGAGACCGGCGCGTTCAAGCTGCGCGGTGCGGCGAACAAGCTGTTGTCCCTGCCGCGTGAGTCCGCGGCGCGCGGCGTCGTCGCCGCCTCGACCGGCAATCACGCGCTCGCGGTAGCGACGATCGGCAGGAAGCTCGGCATTCCCGTCGAGATCTTCGTCTCCGAGTACATTCACCCGTACAAGCGGGGCAGGATCGAGGCCCTGCAGGCTCGCGTGAAAACCATCCCGGGCGACGCGCTCGCGGCGGAAATCGAGGCGCGCCGCGAGGCGGAGCGTTCCGGGCGCCCCTACGTCTCGCCCTACAACGACCCGGACGTCATTGCGGGGCAGGGCACGGTCGCGGTCGAGATCCTGCGCCAGCTCGGCGGCGAGCCGCTCGATGCCATCTTCGTCGCGGTGGGCGGCGGCGGCCTCATCGGCGGCATCGGCGCCCACCTCAAGCAGGTTTCGCCGCGCACCGAGGTCGTTGCCTGCTGGCCGGAGAACTCCCGCGCGCTGCACGAGTGCCTGCGAGCAGGCGCGATCATCGACGTCCCCGAACAGCCGACGTGGTCCACGAGCACGGCGGGCGGCGTCGAGCCCGGCGCCATCACGCTCGAACTCGGCCGGCGCGTGATCGATCGCCAGGTCCTGGTCACCGAGGACCAGATCGTGGAAGCCGCGCGCCGCCTGCGCCGCGAGGACGGCGAGCCGGTCGAGGGCGCCGCGGCGGTCGCGGTGGCCGCTTTCCTCAAGACGGCCGGGGATTACGCGGGAAAGACCGTCGCGCTGCTGCTCTGCGGCGGCAATGCCGAGCCGGAATTCGAAGCCAGGACCAGGGAGAACTGACACATGCGAACCCCGCTGACGGCGCTGGCTCTGGTCTTGCTCGCGGCCTGCGGCGGCGGGAAGCCCGCGTCCGGCGATCCTGAGCGGCAGTATCTCTTCCTGTGGACCGCGGCGGACGGTGGGACGGAGCCGGATTTCCTCGCGGTCCTCGACGTCACCGAGCACGACGGACGTTACGGCCGCCTGGTCACCACCCTCCCGGTGCCGGGGCGCGGCAACGGCAACCACCACACCGAGCACGAGATGCCGGCGGATGGCCAGCTGTTCGCCAACGGCTTCGAGAGCGGGCAGACCTTCATCTTCGACCTGCGCGATCCCGAGAAGCCGCGGATCGCCGCGCAGTTCGGCGACGTCGAGGGCTACTCGCACCCGCACAGCTTCGTGCGCCTGCCGAACGGCAACGTGCTGGCGACCTTTCAGATGCGCCACGATCACGAGGGCGGCGGGATGCGGACCGGCGGTCTCGTCGAGATGACGCCGTCCGCCGCGGTCGTGCGCTCGGTCTCCGCCGATTTCCCCGGCGCGGATCCGGGCATGCGCGTCTACAGCGCCGCCGTCGTGCCGTCCCTCGGCCGCATCGTGACGACGACGACCGACATGCACGGCGACTCGCCGGCATCACGCAACATCCAGGTCTGGGGGCTCGGCGACCTCGCGCTGCAGCGCACGTTCGCGCTGCCGGACGGCCCGGCCGGCAACGAGGGACTGCTCACGGCCGAGCCGCGGCTGCTGAAGGACGGCAGGACCGTACTGGTCTCGACGTTCCGCTGCGGGCTGTACCTGCTGGAAGGCCTGGACGGCGACGCGCCCACCGGCCGGCTGGTCGCGTCATTCCCGCAGATGGAGGGCGAGTTCTGCGCCATACCGGTCATCGCCGGCGACTACTACCTGGTGACAGTCCCCGCCTGGCAGGCGGTCGTCAGCCTCGACATCAGCAATCCGGCGGCGCCGCGCGAGGTCAGCCGGATGACGCTGCAGCCCGACGACGTGCCGCACTGGATCGCGATCTCGCCAGACCAGCGCCGCGTCGTGGTGACCGGGTACGCAGGCATGCAGCACCAGGTGTTCATCGGGCGCTTCGATCCGGCCAACGGGCAGCTCACGCTGGACGAGAGGTTCCGGGAGGAGGGCGCCGCGGAAGCGGGCTTCCGGATGGACGACAAGACCTGGCCGCATGGCGGCGCTGCCCGCGGCATCCCGCACGGCGCGGTGTTCAGCCGGCCTTAGCGGCCGTGGTCTCTGCTCCGGGCTTCCACAGCAGCCAGCCGATCAGGAGCAGGTTGGCAAGTCCGAGCGGCGCCAGCATCGGGAACACCACCCAGCCGCCGAACAGCGGCTTTGCCACGGCGATCATCTGGGAGAGGCAAGCGAGCATCCCGAATCCCGTGAGCCAGCGCGGCACCAGGCGGAGGCGGAACAGCGCGGCGTACATCGCGAGCAGCGTGGCGCCGGACGCGAGCAGCTGCATCAGGTGCGCCCAGTTGCGCTGCGCGCCGACCACGCCGCGCAGTCCCTGGTACAAGGCCTCGTCCGGCGCGCCGGCGGCGACCCACGCCTGGCTCAGCGACAGCATCGACAGCATCGCCGTGGTCTCGAGGCCGGCGAGGCCGATGCCGGCGGCTGCGAGGATTGCGAGCGTGAGCGCCATCCGCTCGCTCGCCGGCCGCAGCAGCGGCCAGAGCACGACCGCGATTCCTGCGGACACCACCGCCAGCGCGAACGAGAGCAGGGCGGCTGTGGCCAGCGCCGTTGCGTGCGGCGCCGCATTCACCAGGAACCCGCCGTCGCCCTGGAACACGGGCCCGACCAGCATGAAGTTGGCGATCGGCGCGGCGGCGAGCTGCGTCAGCAGCAGGGCGGCCAGCCAGCGCGCGGCAGGTCGCAGGTCGTTCATCGGACTCTCCCTTCCGCGGCGGCGGCCGCGCCACTCTTTTTCAGGTTTATGCGCCACAGCCAGTACAGCAGCATCGCCAGCACGGCCAGCACGGGGATTGACAGCAGCGCGAAGTTCCGCGCCGGTTCCGGGATCACCTTGGCCTGCCCGAGAAAGAATGAGGCCGTCGCGACCCAGAGCGCAAATGTCATGCGCCACAGGTGCCGGATGAGCCGCTGCGGGCCGGCGATGGACCCCCGGCGGAGCATGCGCAGGTCCGCGACCCCGCAGGCGAGCGCGATGGGCACGACCAGCAAGCTGCCCTCCGCGAGCGCCAGTCCACCGATGCCGAACGCGAACGCTGCCAGTCCAGTCGTGAGTCCCCGCGTCTCGTCGACCCGGCGCGTGACGGTGAGCAGCGACGTGATAACCAGGTAGATCGTGAGCAACGCGCCGAGCCCGTTCCCGGGCTCGTCCACGAAGAAGAACGCCATGGCTGCCGCGAGCCCCAGCATCGCTACCATCGCGATGACGAACAGACGACCGCTGCGCCGGTGCAGTCGGCTGCCCTTGGGCGAGAACAGCGCGACGAAGCCGGCGAGCAGCGCCAGCAAGCCTGCGACGTAGTGGACCTCCACCATGTGCGCCAGTCTGGCGGGTGGTGCACGCCCCTGACAGGGCGCTGCGACGGAGCGCGGCGGGCGCCGACGAACGGCGATTATGAAGGGGTCTGACCCCTTCGTTGCGACTACATCTGCTTGAAGAGGTGCAGGAAGTTGCGGCTCACGGGCAGCACTTCCGGCCGGCCCTTCAGGTGGATGTCGGCGGTCTCGTTGTCGCCGCGGCGCACGTGGTCGATCGCCCGGAGGTTGACGATCGCCGAGCGGTGCACCTGGACGAACTGCGCCGGGTCGAGCCGTGCCGCCAGCTCGCGCAGCGGCGTGCGTACCAGCGCCTCCGCCGGCCTGCCGTCGTCGCCCCGCCAGGCGATCAGCGTGTACTTGCTGTCCGCGCGCAGGAAGACGATGTCGTCCGTCGCGATCAGGCGCAGCGTCTGGCCGACCTGGGCGCGGATCCAGCGCAGCGGCTCCGTGCCCGAGGACGTCCTGAGGCTCGAGAGCTGTTCCACGAGCTGCTGCAGCAGCGACTCGGAGTTCGTCGCCGGTTGTTCGGCCTGCAGGCGTTCCTTGAGCCGCGCCACGGTTTCCGCGAGCCGCTCGAGTTCGACGGGCTTCACGAGGTAGTCGAGCACGCCCTGGGCGAACGCCTGCACCGCATAGTGATCGTAGGCGGTGACGAACACGAGGTGCGCACGCCGGCCGATCTCCCGGGCCGCTTCGACGCCGCTGACGCCCGGCATCTGCACGTCGAGGAAGCAGATGTCGGGGCGTTTCGCCTCGAACAGCTTCAGGGCCTCGCGGCCGTTGCGCGCCAGCCCGACGATCTCGAGCTCCGGCCAGACCTGCGCCAGCTGCCGTACGAGCGCTTCGCGCAGCAGCGGCTCGTCGTCCGCGATCAGCGCCGTAGGACGCGCTGCCGTCACGGCGCCGCCTCGCGCGCCGGGAACTCGAGCTCCGCGACCACGCCGCGCGGTTCCCGCGCGCGGATCCGCAGCGAGGCCGCATCGCCGAACACGAGCGCAAGCCGCTCGCGCAATGCGGCCAACCCCGTGCCGAGCCCGCGGTCCGAGGCCTGCAGCCCTGCGCCCGAGTCCGCCACGCGGATCCAGCAGCGCCCCTCGGTGACGCGCGCGTCCACGACGATGCTGCCGCCTTCCTCGGCCGGGTCGATGCCGTGGCGCACGGCGTTCTCGACCAGGGTCAGCAGCGTCATCGGCGGGCAGCGCAGGGATCGCACGGCATCGGAGAGGTTCAGCTCGAACGACAGCCGGTCCGGCATGCGCATGCGCATCAGGTCCAGGTAGGCGCGCACGAGGTCGATTTCCTGGCCGAGCGTCGTGACCGGCTCGTTGAGCCGGGGCACGGCGGCGCGCAGGTAGGCGACGAGGCTCTTCAGCACATCGGGCGCCTTCGGAGACCCGGCTTCGACGAGCGCCTGCACGTTGGCGAGCGTATTGAACAGGAAATGCGGCGCCACCTGCGCCTGCAGCAGGTTCAGGCGCGCGTCCAGCGCGAGGCGGTCCGCCTCGCTGCGCGCGAGGTCGAGAGCGAGCGCCTGCTCGCGCGCGAGGGCCTCCTTCTGACGGACCAGCGCGCCGAGCGCGATCCAGGGCGAGAGGAAAACGCCGAGCGCCGTCAGCAGGGCGAAGCCCTGCATACGCAGCTCCACCTCCCAGAAGGGCGGGGCACCTGGCTTCGTGGACAGCATATAGATGATGAAGGTCGCGATCGGCATGCTGATCGCGACGGCGATCACCTGGATCATCCACCTCGGCAGCCAGCGCGGCAGGCGCCTCGGCCACTGCTCGAACAGGCTGAAGACCAGCATCGCCGTGAATCCGAGCGCGAGCACGCGCTCGACCGCCGACCACCAGCCTGACGTCCAGCTGATGCCAATGAGCGCGCCGAGGGTAAAGGAGAACAGGAACACGAACAGAACCCGCCGCCAGTTGAACGCCAGCGCGAGGCCGCGGGGCGGGGAGCGAAGCGAAACGGCGGACATGCGGAAAGAATAGTCCACGGCCGTTGTGCTGTCCCGCCCGGCCGGGTATGAGGCGACGAGTGACGGCAGGAGCCGACGGGGGACGGTTTGGGGCGACGTCGGGCGTAGCGGTCCGCCGTTCCGCCGCGCAGAATCTGCGCCATTGCATCGGGAGACAATCGGATGGCAACGCTTCGACGCCGGATCCTGTGGTCGTTACTGGGAGTCCTGGCGATCACCTTCGCCGTACTCGCCTGGCTGCTGAGCCACGAATCGGCCTGCCAGCCGGGCGTGAAACCGGCCCCGGGTGTCTCCAGCATGAAGGCCGTCGTGCGGCGTTGCTATGGCCCGCCCGACGTGCTCGCCGTCGAGGAGATCGAGAAACCCGTGCCGACGGACGGCCGGGTCCTGGTCAAGATGCATGCCGCGAGCATCAATCCCGCCGACTGGCACTTCGTGCGCGGCGAGCCGTATCTCATTCGCCTGGATTCCGGCTTCGGCGCGCCGAAGAACCCGCGGGTCGGCATCGACTTCGCGGGCACCATCGAGGCGGTCGGCAAGGGCGTCACCCGGTTCAAGCCGGGCGATGAAGTGTTCGGCGGCGCGAACGGGGCGCTCGCCGAGTACCTCACGATCGCCGAGGACGGCAACCTGGCGCACAAACCGGCCAACGTCAGTTTCGAGCAGGCCGCCGCCGTCAACGTCGCCGGCCTCACCGCGCTGCAGACGCTGCGCGACCGCGCCGCCGTCAAGCCCGGGCAGAAGGTCCTGATCAACGGCGCGTCCGGCGGCGTCGGCACCTTCGCCGTGCAGATCGCCAAACACCTCGGCGCGGAAGTGACGGGCGTCTCCAGCACGCGAAACCTCGAACTGGTGCGATCGCTGGGCGCGGACCACGTGATCGACTACACGCGCGAGGACTTCACGCAGGGATCGGCGAAGTACGACGTCGTGATGGACAACGTCGTCAACCGCGGCCTGCTCGAGATCCGGCGTGTGATGGAGCCGGAGGGCAAGCTGATCCTGATCGGCGGCGGCGGGCCGGACGCCAGTCCCTGGTATGGCGCCTTCAAGGCGCCGGTCAAGGCGCTGTTCCTGTCCTGGTTCGTGGACCAGGACATGGCCATGTTCATCTCCCACCACAGCGGGGAGGATCTCGAGACGCTCGCGGCCCTGATGGCGCAGGGCAGCGTGAAGCCGGTGATCGACCGGATCTATCCGCTCGCCGAAACGGTCGAGGCGATGCATTATCTCGAGACCGGGCGCGCGCGGGGCAAGGTCATCGTGACGATGGAGCCGGTCCTGCCGTAGCGCCGGCGGTCGCCGCCGGAAGAAGTTCCCAAACTCGCTTCGCAAACAACAGCACGTCAGCCGCTTCCACGGCCGACTTTCGGCCCCGTAGAATGCAGCGATGAGATCGATATTCGCGGCATTCGCGCTCGTCGTGGCGCTTGTCTGGGCGCTGCCGTCCGCCTCCGCGGTACCGCCGCAGGGCTGGCGCCTCGACGGCGAAGAGCTCGTCTGGGTCAGCGACGTGCCGCTACGCATGGGCGGCGCGCGCTACGAGTTTCGCGCCGGGGAACGCCTGCTGGGCTATCCGGTCCAGGAGGGCAACCGGTTGCGGCTTCGAGTCGCGCCGTCGGAGCCGATGGCCGATCTCTCCGTGTGGGCGTCGGGCCGGCGCCTGGATGCGGATGCCGCGGCCACGCGGATCGCCGCCGCCGTCACGCCGCCGGCCGAGCCCGCTCCGGCGGTGGCGGCCGCCGACCCCGCAACGCGCGGCCCGTACGCGACGCGGCGCCTGCGCTATGCGTTGCCGGACCTTGTCGTGCCGGAATTTCCGGCGCCGGTCGAGGTGCTCGCCGAGGTCACCGTGCCCGTCGGCCGCCCGGGCCGCATGCCGCTCGTGCTGTTCCTGCACGGCCGCCACAGCACCTGCTACCGCGGCGGGCCGGGGGGCGAGCCCTCGGGCGACTGGCCCTGCCCCGAAGGGTGGCGCCCGGTGCCGAGTCACACGGGTTACCGCTACATAGCCGACGTGCTGGCTTCGCAGGGCTACCTGGCCGTCTCGATCGCCGCCAACGGCATCAACGGCCAGGACGGGATATTCCTCGACGGCGGCGCGTTCGCGCGCTCGCGGCTCGTGCGTCACCATCTCGCGCAGTGGGCCGAGTGGTCGGCCCATGGCGGCGATCCCTGGGGCGGTCGCTTCCGGGGCCGCGTGAACCTGAACAAGGTCGTCCTCGTCGGCCACAGTCGAGGCGGCGAGGGCGTCGAGCGCGCCGCGATCGACACCTGGCCGGAGGATCCCTGGCAGATCCAGGGGCTCGTGCTGATCGGGCCGACGGCGTTCGGCCGGCAGGTGGCGGCGGGCATCCACACGGCGGTGATCCTGCCGTTCTGCGACGGCGACGTCTCGGACCTGCAGGGCCAGCAGTACGTCGACGTCGGCCGCGACCTCGCGCGCGACCGCGCGCTGCGCGCGTCCGTGATGGCCATGGGCACGAACCACAACTACTACAACACCGAGTGGACGCCGGGCCTCTCGAAATCGCCGGCCTGGGACGACTGGTTCGACCCGGGCGACGCGCAGTGCGGCGAGAATCGCGAACGACGGCTGTCGCCCGCGGAACAGCAGGCCGTAGGTCTCGCGTACACGGCGGCGCTCGTGGATCTCGCCGTCGGCGACAGCACGCGCTCGCTACCGCTGCTCGACGGCACGCGCGTCAAGCCGCGCTCGATCGGCCGCGCGAATGCCTTCGTGCACGCGCTCGGCGGCAACAAGCAGCTGGTGTTCGCCGCCGGCCGCGGCGCGGCGGTGCAGGCGAGCGGTCTCACGGCGAGCGTCTGCCGCGGCTATTTCGTCGCGGGTCCCTTCGATCTGCGCCCCGGATGCACGCCGGAGCACTACTTCGAGCTGACCCCGCACTGGTCGCCGATGGCTTTTGCCGAGACCGCGCCGGCGCCGCGCGCGCTGAAGGTGGAATGGCGGGCAGCAGGCGGCTGGCTGCGAATCCCGATCGAGCCGGGCCGAAGCGGTGCCGGGACGCTCGATTTCCGGATTGCCGGCGATCCCGGCGCGCCCCCGGTCGAACTGGGCCTGCGCGCGCGCACCGCGGATGGCAGCTGGGTGCCGCTCGACGCGCGGCCGCTCGTGGTGCGCTCGTATCACGGCCCGAGTCCGCTCGGAAAAGTGGTCGCCCGCCAGTTGCGCGTGAGCCTGAAGGCGGCAGGGATCGACCTGCGCGACGTGACAGCCCTCGAGCTTCGGCCGCTCGCGCCGCGCGGCCGCTTCTGGCTGCTGGATGTCTCCGCCCGCGAGCCGCGCCTCGCGGCCAGCGACGCGATCCACCTGCCGCGGGTGAGCGTCGGCGACCTCCTCGTGCCTGAAGGCGATGCCGGCGATGTCACGGTGGACGTCCCGATCGCCATCGACGGACCCGTCACGAGCCGCGCCCGGCTCTGGGTCCAGTTCACGGACTACGCCGACTTCGAGCAGCCGACGCGCGGCGTGCCGCTCGTGCTGGAGCCCGGCGTGACCACGGCGTCGGTGCCGTACACGTTCTCGGCCGATGACGTGTACAACCCCTATCCGCGCATCGTGCAGGTCACGCTGCTTGCGCAGCGGAACGCGGTGACCGGGGACTACGACGGCTCGCTGCAGGTCGCGGACGACGAACCGCCGCCGTCGCTGACCGTCGATTCCGCCCGCGTGACGGCGCCGGAGGGCGGATCGCTGGCCTGGACCTTCCGCCTGTCGGCGCCGCTCGCCGACAGCGCCTTCTGGTCGATCCAGTTCCTGCCGGCCGACGGGCGGTTCACGGCGCTCGACAGCGACGACGTGCCGGCCGGGTTCCTCGAGCAGTACGGAATCATCCCGCCGGTGCCGGCCGTGCCGCTGGCGGAGCTCGGCCTGTTCCTCGGCATCGAATTCGCGCCCGGCACGACCGAGACCACGGTCGCCATCCCGATCGCCGCGGACGGGATCGCGGAGCCGACGGAAGGCGTCGTGCTGCTGCTCGACGGCTTCGGTGACCCGGTCGTGCCGGTACCGATCGAGTTGACCGGCGAGGTGCCCGGAAGCTAGCCGCCCTCGGTGACGAGCGCCGTCGCCTCGCGCAGGATCGCGGCCGCGCGATCGAACGCCGTCACGATCTCCTGCTCGTGGGCCGGGACGGCGGAGCGGTCATTGCGGTCGATGTCGTCCCAGATCCGCGGCAGGTAGGCGCTGCGATAGCTCGGCTGCGGGGCGACCAGCAGGTGACGGATGAAAGGCCGCCCGCGCTGACCGGTGGGTTCGACGAGCGCGCGCTCGACGGCCATCAGCCGCTCGTTGACCGCGCGCGCGGTGTCGGGCGTGAGCGATTCGTAGGTCAGGCGGCGCTCGAGGTCGGTCGCCGCCGCTTCCCAGCGCGCGGCGGCCGCGCGCGCGGCGTCGAGCCGGAGCGGCTGCGTCTCGCCCGCGTGCCGTTCCGCGGCCTCGATGTAGCCGATGGCCGCGCGGGCATAGTCCGAGTAGCGCATCGGCAGGACCTGTGTGTCCGCCAGCCGCCAGGCGAGCACGCCCCAGAGCTGCGAGAGGCCCGTGCCGACCTTGAAGCCCGGGTCGACGATCGTGCTCTGGCGGAAATAGTTGTCGTACATGGAGTGATAGACGCCGTACGGCCCGTCGAAGTACATGTCGATGCAGGAGATGCCGAGGTACTCCTGGAACGCCGTGTAGTCCGTCGCGCCGACGATGGTCGCGACGTCCGGGACGCCCGTCTCCGACTGCGCGGCCCAGGCGTCGTACAGCGGACGGTCCGCGAGCGGGTCCTTGACCGACTTCGTCACGTCGCGCAGGAAAGCCGCGAGCGCGGGCGTCGCCCCGCCCGCGAAGTCGCCGCCCGACACGCCGGTATCCACGTTGATGTAGGTGACCGCGTTCCTGCGCAGGTTCTCCGCGTTGTCGAGCGCCCACTGCGTCGAGCCGCCGAGCAGCGACTCCTCGCCGTCCCAGACCGTGAACACGATCGTGCGCCGCGGGCGGTGGCCGCGCTTCGCGGCCTCGCCGAGCGCCCGCGCCACCTCGAGGATCGCGGCCGTGCCGCTTGACGGATCCACCGCCCCGTAGATCCAGGCGTCGTGGTGATTGCCGAGGATGACGAGCTTCTCGGGCTCCTCGCGGCCGCGGATCACGCCGATGACGCTGCGCATCGGTTCGACGCGCTCCTCGTTCACGACGTTCATTTCGAGCGTCACCGGTCCGGGCCCGATCCGGTAGGTGATGGGCATGCCGCCCTGCCAGTCGTCCGGCGCGACGGGGCCGCCCAGGTGCTTCAGGATCGCGACGGCATTGCGCTCGTTGAGCGGCATCGAGGGAATGCGCGGCAGCTGCTTGTCGCGCACCGGGCCTTCCGTCCAGCGGCCGTCGGGCTGGCGCTGCCAGTGGAACGTGAACGGCTCGCCCTGGCCGAGCCAGTCATAGAGGATCGCGCCCCACTGGATGTGCGACTCGGGTCCCCAGGGGCCGTCCGGGTACACGGTGCCCTGGCGCGAGCCGTCCTCGGCGGGATCCGAGTAGATGATCGTGCCCGCGGCGCCGCGGCGCTCCGCCTCGTAAACCTTGTAGCCGCGGTACGAGTAGGGGTTCGAGTACCGCATCAGCACGATCTTGCCTTTCAGGTCGATGCCCATGCGGTCGAGGAGCTGGAAATCCTCCGGGCTGCCGCCGTTCGCGTACACGACCTCGGCGCGCACATGCCCCGGAGGCGCGTACCCGTGGTAGGCGACCTGCGTCGGGTCGTCGTAGAGCTTCGTGTCCTTGTCGGCGGGGTGCGGGTCCTCGATGAGGTTGAAGACCTGCTCGACCGGCTGCCGGATGGCGAGCGAAGCCGACTTCGGGAAGCTGAGCAGGGCCGGGAACTCGTGGTAGCTCACCTCGTCGAGCCCGTACTCGCGGAATCGGTCGCGTACGTATTCGGCGACCGCGTAGTTCCGGGCCGTGCCCGACAGGTGCGGCTCCTCGGTCAGGTACAGGAGGTGCCGGCCGTACGACTCGACGCTGGGCGTCGCAGCCAGAATCCGTTCCGCCTCGTTGCTGCGGGCGGGGGCGGTGGCGGCCAGGGCCGCAAGAACGGACAGGGCGATAGAATGTCTGATGCTCATGGTGCGAATTCTAGCAATGCCGGTGAGGCTTGCCTGCCTGCTGGCCATTGCCCCGCTGACGACGGGCACAGCGATCGCCGACGACGCCGCGCGCATCAGCCGGCTCGAAACCGAGATCCAGCAGCTGCGCGTGCTCGTCGACGAGCAGGCGCGACGGATCCAGCGGCTCGAAGAGGCGCTGGATCGCCGCGCTGCCGCGCCCGCGCTCCAGCCGCGGCCGCGCCCCGGCGAGATGCGCACCGATGCGCCCGCCGCCGCGACGCGCCAGCCCTGGCACTCCGCGGCGGCCTGGGAGCGGGTCGGCAAGGGCATGAAGGCAGACGAAGTCAAAGGCGCCCTCGGCGAGCCGACTGCCGCCGAGTCCGTCGGCGCCCTGTCGACGCTGTTCTATCGCGGGTCCGCGCCCGGCGGGCGCGCGTTGAGCGGCCACGTGAACCTCAAGGACGGCCGGGTGGTGGCGGTCAGCAAACCCGCTTTCTAGCTACACTTCCGGCATGAGAAACATCATCGCGACCCTCGCCCTGTCCGTCGTCTCCCTCGCCGCCGCGGCCGATCCGCATTCGTATGCCGAGCCCGGGAAGTTCCTCGTCCGGCACGTCGACCTGGACCTCGCCGTCGACTTCGAAGCCCGCCGCCTCGAAGGCACGGCGGAGCTCACCGTCGAGCAGGTGGATCCCGCGGCGAACGAGCTGGTCCTCGATTCGGCCGGCCTCGAGATCCGCACCGTCCACCTCATCGAGATGAGCGGGCGCGCGAAGGTGCTCGCCTTCAAGCTCGGCGATCCGGACCCGATCCTCGGCCGCCGGCTTTCGATCGAGTTCCCGCACTGCTGCGCGGCAACGGCCCGGATGCGCATCCGCATCGACTACCGCACCTCGGACCAGGCGGGCGCCCTGCAGTGGCTCGAGCCGGCGCAGACCTCGGGCCCGCACCCGTTCATGTACACGCAGGGCCAGGCGATCCTCGCGCGCAGCTGGATTCCCATCCAGGACAGCCCGGGCATCCGCGTCACCTACACGGCGCGCGTCCGCACGCCGCCTGAGCTGGTCGCCGTCATGAGCGCTGCGCGGATCGAGTCCCCGGGCGCGGCACCGGGCGAGTTCCGCTTCGAGATGAAGCAGCCGATCCCGGCCTACCTGATCGCGCTCGCCGTCGGCGATCTTGCCTTCCGCCCGCTGGGCGAGCGGGTCGGCGTCTGGGCCGAGCCGTCGCGGCTCGATGCCGCGGCGCACGAGTTCGCCGACCTGGCGCGCATGCTGGAGACCGGCGAACGGATGGCGGGTCCCTACCGCTGGGAGCGCTACGACGTACTCGTCATGCCGCGCGCGTTCGCCTACGGCGGCATGGAAAACCCGCGCATCTCCTTCATTTCGCCGTCCATCATCGCCGGCGACCGCAGCCTGGTGGCGACGGTCGTGCACGAGCTTGCGCACTCCTGGTCCGGCAACCTCGTCACCAATGCGACCTGGGACGACTTCTGGCTCAACGAGGGCTTCACGAGCTACCTCGAGCGCCGGCTGATGGAAGTGCTCTACGGCCAGCGCCGCGCCGACATGGAGAATGCGATCGCCTACGAAGGGCTCGTGCAGACGATCGCCGATCTCGAGGCCGCCGGTCTCGCGCAGGACAGCGACCTCAAGCTCGAGCTCGCCGGCCGCGACCCGAACGAAGGCACCTCGGACGTCGCCTACGACAAGGGTGCGCGCTTCCTGCAGTTCCTCGAAGGCCGGTTCGGCCGGCCTGCATTCGACGCATTCCTGCGTGAATACTTCGACGCCCACGCCTTCCAGGCGATGACGACCGAGGGTTTCCGCGAGGTCCTGCTCGCGCGGCTCGCGAAGCCCGGGGCACCGGCGATCACGGCCGCCGAGATCGACGCGTGGCTGTACGACCCGGGCCTGCCGCCCACGCTCACGCCCGTGCCGCAGGGCGTGTTCGAGGCGGTCGACCGGGTCGCGGCGGACTGGCGGGCCGGCAAGGTCGCGACGGTCGATCTTTCGGCGCAAGACTGGGTGGCGCAGGAATGGGTCCGTTTCCTGGACCTGCAGCCCGCGGACATCCCGCACGCGAAGCTCGACGAGCTGCGCTCGGCGTACAAGCTGGGCGCTGACGGCAACGCCGAGATCGCGCTCAGCTGGCTGCAGCTCGTGGTCCGGGCGGGCTACGAGCCGGCGTATCCCGACGTCGAGCAGTTCCTGCTGGCCACCGGGCGCTGGCGGCTGGTGGAGACGCTGTTTCGCGATCTTGCCCGCACGGAGGCGGGGACTGCGTTCGGCCGCGAGATCTACGCGAAGGCGAAGCCGGGCTATCACCAGAGCATTCGCGACGCGGTCGAGCGGCTGATCTACCGCAAGGCTTGACCGGCGGCGCGGACCTTCAATAGTCGGTGCCGTAGCCGGCGAGCTTCAGGACCACCGCAAGCCACGCGATCGTCGCGAACGCGAGCACGAGGAGAAGGCTCCCGGTTCTCGCGGCCCAACGGCGTTCGGACCAGCCGCGGCTCGCGTCCCGGAGCGACGCTGCCAGCCCGCCCGCGCAGAAGATCGCGGTCGCGAGCTTCAGGACGACGAACCCCACGTCGAACGCCGGCGTGAATGCCGAGATGTTTCCGTTCAGCTGCGCGAAAACCGCGGTCCAGGCCGCCGCTGCGGCGAGGGCACCGGCTGCAGCGATGCGCGAGATCCGCCACGGCCGGCCCGGCACCCCGGCATGCGCGGGCCACAGGCGATAGTGCCGGCGGAGCAGGGCCGCGGCCGGCCAGGCCAGCAGCGCGACGAGCAGAACGACGATGGCGCCGGCGAGCAGGGGCATGAAGATCGCCGACGACTTCCACCACGGCGCGGGCAGCATCACCAGGAACGGCGAGACGGAATCGACGCTGAAGAACGCGACGCGGCCGTCCTCGATGCGCGCGGCGAGCCGTTCCTTGCCGCCGACCTGCTGCCAGACGAAGGGTGCCACCTCGCGCCACCGCATCGGCTCGCCGTTCACGTCGCGCAGCGCCGGCACCAGCAGGTCGCCGTCCGCGCCGATGGTCACGCGCAGCTGGGAGACGAAGCCGAGGGCGCTGAAGAAATTCGAGGTCTGCCCGCGTGAACTCATGTAGGTGCCGGCCATCAGCCGGACATGCTCCGCTGCGGTCGCGGCCGGCACCTCGCCCTCGACGGCAGCTTCGGGAAAGTACCGGTCGGCGAACTCGCTCATGAAGTTCGCGCGCACCGTGCCGGCGGCGCCATCGCGGCCGGTACTGTTCACGACCAGGTAGACGCCGACGCCTTCGTCCGGGTACAGGTTGAGCATGCTGTGGAAGTACTGCGAGTCGCCGCCGTGGCCGGCCATGCGGCGGCCGCCGTAGCCCTGCTCGAAGAATCCCAGCAGCATGCCGTTGAGCGGCGGCACGACGGGCAGAGGGGTGGCGAGCGTCCGGCGGGCGGTGTCCGCCGCGAGGATGCGCCGGCCGGCGAGTTCGCCTTCCTGCAGCCAGGCGATCATGAACTTCGCCATGTCGGTGACGGTCGTCGTCGCGCCGCCCGCGGGGGAGACGCCGAACATCTCGAACGGGTAGTCGGGTCCGGAGCCGAGCAGGTAGCCGCGCGACATGCGCGCGCGGAAATCCTCCGGCAGGACCTGGCGGGTGGTGGACGACGACATGCCGAGCGGCGCGAACACGTGCCGCTCCACGTAGTCGTCATAGGCGTCTCCAGTCACCCTTTCGACAATGTAGCCGGCGAGCGTGACGCCGTAGTTGCTGTACGCAGGCACCTCGCCGGGTGGATAGATGCGCTCCGGTACCCAGGCCTTCAGGTATTCCTCCGGGGATGCGAGCCGCTCCGGACGGTCGGTCACCAGGCGCTTGATCGCCTCCTCGAAGCCTGGCGTGTGGGTCATCAGGTTGCGCAGCGTCACCGGCCTCCCGTCGCGCGGCGGGATCTTGAAGTCCAGGTAGTCGTTGACGTCGCGGTCGAGATCGAGCCGGCCGGCCTCCACCTGCTGCATCACGGCAGTCCAGGTGAACAGCTTGCCGACCGAACCGGTGCGGAACAGCGTCCGTCCGGGATCGACGGGTATCCCCGCGGCGACGTCCGCCAGGCCGTAGCCGCGCGCGGTCAGTACCGCGCCGTCCTTCACGATCACGACTGCGGCGACCGCGATGTCGCCGCGCGCGAGCGCGAAAGGCAGGAAGCCGTCGAGCCACGCATCGGCATCGGCCTGCGTCAGTGCGCGCGGCGGCTCTGCGGCGCGGGCGGGCAGGGCGGCAACCAGGCCGGCGAAGATCATGAAGGCGAGCATGCGCATGACGGCTCCTCTGGACCTACACTGTAGGTTCCAGTAACCTACAGCGTAGGTATCCGATCGTCAAGGAGCTCGGCGATGATCAGCCCGCGACTGTCGCGCGAGAACATCGTGGCCGTCGCCATCGAGATGGCGGACGAATCAGGGCTCGCATCCGTGACGCTGCGCGGCATCGCGGCCCGGCTCGCCGTGCATGTGACCTCGCTCTACAACCACGTCGCCACCAAGGAAGCCGTGATCGAGGCCATGGTGGAGGCGCTCATCGCCGAGGCGAGGCTGCCGACGGGCCGGCTTGCCTGGCAGGACTGGGTACGACGGTTCGCCGCGGCGATGCGCGCGCTGGGCCGCCGGCATCCCGGGGCGTTCGAGGCCTTTCACTACGGGCCCGCGAAAGGGGAGCGCGCCGCCGAGCCGATCGAGGCGGGCTTCGCCGCGTTCCGTGCGGCGGGTTTCGACGTCGTCTCGACCTACAGCGCCGTCAAGGCGGTCACGCTGGCCGTGCTCGGCCACGTGCTCGAAGATACCGTGCCGGCACGCCACCGGAAGGTTGCCCGCACCGACATCGCGGCCCTGCCCATCGAGCGATTCCCGAATGCCCACGCCATGAACCGCGTCGCCGCAAAGGCCGACACCTTCGACTTTCTCGTCGAGTCGCTGATCGCGGGGTTCGATGCCACCCGCAAGAAACGCAGGCCCCGCAAGCGGGTATTAGATTGACCGATTTGGTCGGACTGCCCGGGCAGGCCTATAGTCCCGCTTCCAGGGGCTTGCAGGGGAGACGGCCATGGAATTCGTGTGGTTCATCATCGTCGGTCTGGTCGCGGGTTGGCTCGCCGGCACCATCATGAAGGGCGGCGGCTTCGGCCTCGTGGGCGACATCGTGGTCGGCATCGTCGGCGCACTGCTCGGCGGCTGGCTGTTCGGGATGATGGGTGTCTCCGCGGGCGGCGGCCTGCTGGGCTCCATCATCGTCGCGACGATCGGCGCCATCATCCTGATATTCCTGCTGCGCCTGATCAAGCGCGCCTGATCGTCGATTGATCCTCGGGCGACTTGGGTCCGGACGGGAAAGGTCCTGTCCGGATGTCGTAGGATCACGCTCCTGACCGTCGTTCCCGGGAGCACCCATGATCCGGCTCGTGGCCTCGATGATTCTTGCGCTGCCTCTGGGCGCTGCCGGCACGGCGCGGGCCGACGACCGGGCGCCCGACGCGGCCGAACTGAAAGCGCTGCTCGAGTATTTTCTCGAGGGCGCGTCGCGTAACGACGTCGCCGTGCACGAGCGTTTCTGGGCGGACGAGCTCATCTACACGCGCTCGGCCGGCGTGCGCACGGACAAGGCGGAGATCCTGGCCGGACTGAAGGCCGGGCCGGATCCTGCCGAGCCGCCGACGACCTATTCGGCGGAAGACGTCCGCATCCGGCAGTTCGGCGACACCGCAATCGTCGCGTTTCGCCTGGTCGGCAAGGTCGGAGGCGACAAGCCCGAGACCCAGCAGTACCTCAATACCGGGACGTTCCTGAGGCGAGACGGGGAGTGGCGCGCCATCGCCTGGCAGGCGACGCGGATACCCGAACCGGCCGCGCAGTGATCCGTTGACCTGATCGCCCATGCGCCTGGACAGCGGAGCTGCGGCAGCGACGGCCATGCTGTGCCTCGCGACCGCGCAGGCGGCGGGGGACGCGCCGCCGCGCAAGACGGTCGCCGCGTACCGCACGGCCGAGCCGCCCGTGCTCGACGGCCGGCTCGACGACGCGGTCTGGAGCCGGGCGTCGTTCGTCGAAGACCTGCACATCGTGGTGTCGAACGAGCACGGCTCACCGGGCGAACGTTCGCGCATCTACGTCGCCTTCGACAACGACAACCTCTACTTCGCGGCGCGCTTCTACGACGCGGAGCCCGCGAACGTCGTCGCCAAGGTCCTCAGCAAGCGCGACGTTTCCTTCGGCGAGGACGGCTTCTCCATCACCCTGGATCCTTTCGACGAGGCCCGCTCCGGGTACATGTTCGACGTCAACCCGAACGGCATGCGCATCGAGGCGATCTTCACCGACACGGCCGAGCAGAACTGGGACTGGGAAGGCATCTGGGATGCCGCGGCGCAGATCGACGAGGAGGGCTGGACCGCCGAAGTCGCGATCCCGCTCAAGACGCTGTCCTTCGACCCCGCACGCGACGCCTGGGGCGTCAATTTCACGCGCTGGAAGGGATTCGACAGCGAGCAGTTCGGCTGGGTGTCGTACAACCGGGCCCAGGACCTGTCGCGTACCGGGCTCGTGACCGGGCTCGCGGGCCTCGACCAGGGGCGCGGCCTCGACGTGGTGCCGGGACTGCGCACCGGCATGACGCGCGACCACGTGCTCGACGAGGATGACGACTTCCTGGAGCCGTCGCTCGACGTGTTCTGGAAGATCACGCCGTCCCTGACCGCGTCCGCGACGCTGAACCCGGATTTCTCCGGGACGACGGCGGACACCCGGCAGATCAACCTGACGCGCTTCGACCTGTTCTTCCCGGAGCAGCGGGCCTTCTTCCTGCAGGATTCGGACATCTTCGAGTTCGCGGGCCTGCGCGAGCAGAGCGGCATCCCGTTCTTCTCGCGGCGCATCGGTCTCGACGAGGAGGGATCGGCGCTCAAGCTGGATGCCGGCGTCAAGCTCGCCGGGCGCGCCGGTCCGGTCAGCGTGGGCGTGCTCGGCGTGCGCCAGGACGCGGCCACGGGCGCTGGCTCCACCGAGTTGTTCGTCGGCCGCTTCGCCGTCAACGTGCTCGAGGAGTCTCGCATCGGCGCGATCGTGACCAGCGGCAACCCGGACCCCGCGGTGGACAACACCGTGGCCGGCGTGGATTTCCGCTACCTCAACACGCGACTCGGCGACGACCGCAGCATCGAGGCGACCGCGTGGTTCCAGAAAAGCGACACCGAGGGCCTCGATGGCGACGACATCGGCTACGGATTCAGCTTCGCGATGCCGAACAGCGAGGGCTGGAGCGGCGAGATCGTCCACAAGTCGCTGCAGGAGAACTACTTCCCGGCGCTCGGCTTCGCGGCCCGCACGGACTTCGAGGCGACGTTCGCCGGCCTCGGCTACACCTGGCGCCCCGAGGACAGCTGGGTACGCCGCGTCGAGACCGAAGTCGGCGCCGAGTTCGTCGAGCCGATCAACGGCAGCGACCGCAACCACGAGATCGAGGTGAAGCTGTTCGAGGTCGAGAACCAGACGGCGGACCGTCTCGAGCTCGAGTACCTGTTCCTCGAGGAGGAGTTCGTGGACCCGTTCGAGATCTCGGACGGGGTCGTCATCCCCGGGGGCACCTACAACTTCGACCACGCCTGCATGACGCTCTACACGGGCGAACAGCGTGTCCTGGCCACGGAGTCGACGGTGTGCGAAGGCGGGTTCTACGACGGCAGCATCCTGCTGTTCGCGACCCGGACGACCTGGCGGCCGAGCAAGCACCTGAAGGTGATCTTCGGCGGCGAATACAACGACGTGCACCTGCCGCAGGGCAATTTCATCACGCGGCTCGCGACGCTGAACCTCGACGTGTCGTTCAGCACGGCCCTGTCCTGGGAGAACTTCATCCAGTACGACAACGTCTCGGAGTCGGTCGGGCTCAACAGCATCCTGCGCTGGATTCCGCGGGCCGGCCAGGAGACGGTGCTCGCGGTCAACACGCTGCGGGAGGATTTCGACCGCGACGGGCGATTCAGGCCGCTCGTGTCGGACCTGACGCTCAAGCTGAGTTACACCTTCCGCTACTGAAAGGGGACGCACCCCTTTTCGTAATGGTGTGCGTCCCCTTTTCGCGGGTCCTCAGGCGAGGCCGCCGCCGTCGATCGGGATCGCGGCGCCGTTGATCTGCCGCGCTTCCTCCGAGGCGAGGAAGGCGACGACGGCGGCGACCTCCCCGGGCGTCGTGACGCGGCCGCTGCGCGAGTCCTGGTTGGCTTCGCGAAGCGCGGTCTTCGGGTCGACGCCGCGCGTCGCGCCGCTGCGGTAGAGCATCGGCGTCTCGACGTCGCCGGGGCAGACCGCGTTGACGCGGATGCCTTCCTCCGCATGGTCGATCGCCATGGCGCGCGTCATCAGCACCAGCCCGCCCTTGCTTGCGCAGTACGCGACGGCGTTCGCGCCGCCCTTGAGGCCCCAGTCCGAGGCGATGTTGACGATCGCGCCCTTGCGCTTGCGCAGCTCCGGGAGCGCGGCGCGGCTCAGGTAGAAAGGCATCGACAGGTTGATGGCGATCGTCCGCTGCCAGGCGTCGTCCGTGGTCGCTTCGGCGTCCGCGATTTCGTAGATGCCCGCATTGTTGACCAGCAGGTCGAGCCCGCCCAGGGCCCGCACGCAGTCGGCGACGAGCCGGTCCGCGTCCGCCGAGGTGGCGAGCGCGCCGACCCAGGGGCGGATCGCGGGCGCGCCGGCCGCCAGCGCATTCGTGCGCGCGGCATCGCGGCCCGCGGCGAACACCTGCCAGCGGTCGTTCGCCAGTCGCCAGGCGATGGCTGCGCCGATGCCGGAGCTCGCGCCGGTGACGATTGCGATGCGTGGTGGCATGCCCGGCATTGTAGGGGCAGGCCGGCGTGCTGTGGCAGACTGGCGGGCAGCTGCGGCGGAGGGGCCACCATGGACGGATTCACGCGTCGGGCATTCGTGGCGGGCGGAGCGGCGGCGGCCGTCGGGATTGCGCTGCACGGTCGGGCATTCGCGAAAGGCAGCGACGTCTTCCGCCGCGCGATCGTGATCGACGGCCTCGGCGGGCCCGGCAACTCGATGGCCGAGGAGGGCGCGCCGCTGACGGATGCGTTCCTGCAGGACATCCGGGACTCCGGCCTCACGGCCGTGCACGTGACCATCCTGCCGGTCGGCTCGACGCCCCCGGATGCGGCATTCACCGAGGCGGTGATGGGCATCGGCCGTTACGAGCGCGAAATCGACCGGAACCCGGGCGTACTGGCCCGCATCCGGGCGGTCGCCGACCTGGCCGCGGCGAAGGCCGCCGGCCGGACCGGTTTCATCTACGGATTCCAGGACGCGGTGGCCTTCGAGACTGACCTGTCGCGCCTCGACAACCTGTACCGGCTCGGCATCCGCATCGTCCAGCCGACCTACAACCGCCGCAACCTGCTCGGCGACGGCTGCCTCGAGCCGGCGAACGCCGGCCTCAGCAAGGCGGGCGTCGAGGCGATCGCGCGGATGAACGAACTCGGCATCCTCGTGGACCTCAGCCACTGCGGGCGCCGGACGGCGGCGGATGCGATCGCCGCCTCGACGCGGCCGGTCGCCTTCACGCACACGGGCAGCGCCGCGCAGAACGACCATCCGCGCAACCGCACGGACGCGGAGCTGCGGGCCGTGGCCGAAAAGGGGGGCGTGTCGGGGGTGTTCTTCATGCCGTTCCTGCGCGAGGGACGGCAGCCGGCGGCGGCGGACGTGATTCGCCACCTCGAACACATGATCCAGGTGGCGGGCGAGGACCACGTGTCGATCGGCACGGACGGCGGCATTTCCGCGGAGGTGCTGACGCCGGAGTTCCGCGAGCGCCATGCCGGGTTCGTGCGCCGGCGCCGCGCGGCCGGAATATCGGCGCCGGGCGAGACCGAGGACGGCTTCCTGTTCGCCAACGAGCTCAACTCGCCGCGCCGCCTCGAGACGCTGGCCGACATGCTGTCTGCGCGCGGCCACTCCGACGCCCGCATCGAGAAGATCCTCGGCGCCAATCTCGTGCGCGTCTTCGCAGACACCTGGAAAGCATGAAGGAGGCAGGGGCACCGCGGCAGCACGGTGCGGTCTGGCGGCGCGCGGCCTTCCTGGCGCTGCTGTGCATCGCGCTGGCCATGCTCGCGGCATCCGCCGACGTCCACCGGGCCCTGCTCGAAGTGCTCGATGCGAGCCGCGAGGTCATCGTCGCCCGCCCGGTGACGGGCGCCCTGCTGTTCGTGCTGCTCGCGGCGGTTTCCGCCATGTTCGCGTTCGTGTCGATCGCGGTGGTGATTCCGCTCGCGGTGTACGTCTGGGGCAACGTGTTGAGCCTCGCGCTGCTCTGGGCCGGCTGGATCCTCGGCGGCGCGATCGCTTACGGCATCGCGAGGTACCTCGGGCGCCCGGTCGTGCGCTGGCTGACGGACCGGGCGCTCGGCCGCATCGAGCGTTACCTGGGGCCGAAGACGCCGTTTCGCCTGGTGCTCCTCTTGCAGATCGGGTTGCCTTCCGAGATTCCCGGCTACGTGCTCGGGCTGGTGAAGTACCCGTTCTGGAAGTTCCTGCTGGCGCTGGCGCTCGCCGAGCTGCCCTACACGCTGGCGACCGTGTACCTCGGCGCCGGCTTCGTCAGCGCGCAGAGCGGGCTCGTCCTGGCCGTCGGCTTCGCGCTCGCCGGACTCAGCATCGGCGCCTTCTACCTGCTGCGCCGCCACCTGCAGGAATGACGGAGTCGCACCTTCAAAAAGGGGTGCGTCCCCTTTTACAGATAGCCGCGCGCCTGGAGTTCGAAGAGGCGGGCGTAATGGCCGTTCGCGCGCACCAGTTCATCGTGGCTGCCGCGCTCGACGATCCGGCCGTCCTGCAGCACGACGATCTGGTCAGCCATGCGCACGGTCGAGAAGCGGTGCGAGATGAGGATTGCGATCCGGCCCTTCGTGAGCGTGCGGAAGTGCTCGAAGATGGTCGCCTCGGCGGCGGCGTCCATCGCGGCAGTCGGCTCGTCGAGCACCAGGATGTCGGCCTCGGTGCGCATGAACGCGCGCGACAGCGCGATCTTCTGCCACTCGCCGCCGGACAGGTCGCGGCCCTGGTTGAACCACTTGCCGAGCGGCGTCTGGTACCGCTCGGGCAGTTCCTCGATGATCGGCGCGGCCATGCCTTTTTCGGCCGCCTCGCGCCAGCGCGACTCGTCGTCGAGGTGGCGCACATCGCCCGTGCCGATGTTCTCGCCGACGGAGAGCTGGTAGCGCGCGAAGTCCTGGAAGATGACGCCGATGCGCCGGCGCAGCGTCTCCTCATCCCAGTCGGCGAGATCGGCGCCGTCCAGCGTGATGCGCCCGGAAGTCGGGCGGTACAGGCGCGTGAGCAGCTTGATCAGCGTCGTCTTGCCGGAGCCGTTCTCGCCCACGAGCGCGAGCGAGGATCCCGGCCGGATGTGCAGGTTGATGCCCGACAGCACCGGCGATTCGGAGCCGGGGTAGGCGAAGCTCACGTCCTCGAAGCGGATGCCGTCGTCGGGCTTCGGGCCGCGGACCGCCGCGCCCCGGCGCGGCTCCACCAGCGTCTCGAGGTACTCGTACAGCGTCGCCAGGTAAAGGTTGTCCTCGTACATGCCGCCGATCGCCGCGAGGCTCGCGGAGACGGCCGCCTGCCCCTGGCGGAACAGCATCACGTACATCGTCATCTGTCCGAGCGTGATGCGGGCCGCGATCGTCGCCAGCGCGACCCAGGCATAGGCGCCGTACAGTGTCGCGGTCGCGATCAGGCCGAGCCCGAAGCCCCAGGTGTCGCGGCGGATCGTGAGGTCGCGGTCCTCGCGGTAAAGCTTGCGGAAGATGTCGCGGTAGCGACGCAGGAACAGCGGCCCGACGCCGAACAGCTTGACCTCCTTGGCGTGGTCCTCGCGCGCGAGCACCGTCTCGAGGTAGTGCTGCATGCGCGTCTCGGGCGAGCGCCACAGGAACAGCCGGAACGCGGCGCCGGAGAAGCGCGCCTCGGCGAGGAAGGAGGGCAGGCCGGCGAGGACCAGCACGACGACCGCCCAGGGCGAGAAGTGGGCTAGCAGCGTGCCGTAGCTCACCAGCGAGACCCCGTTCTGGGCGAGGCCGAAGGTGCGCATGACGAGCGACAGCGGCCGGCTCGAGGCCTCGCGCCGCGCGCGCGTCAGCTTGTCGTAGAACTCGGAGTCCTCGAAGTGCGCGAGCTCCAGCGTCAGCGCCTTCTCGAGGATCATGGCGTTGACGCGCTGGCCGAGCTGGGCGCGCAGCAGCGACTGGCACAGGGACAGTCCGCGCTGGGCGCCCGCGAGCGCGGCGACGAGACCGCCCTCGGCGGCGACCAGCAGCAGCGCATGGCGGGTCGCGGCGTCGCGGGCGGCCTCGTCCGCCTGGATAGCCGCGACCACGGCGTCGACGATCAGCGCGCCGACCCAGGCGACGCCGGCCGGCAGCATGCCGGCGGCGAGCGTCAGCAGACCGAGCGCGATGCTGAGCGGCCGGTTCGTCGTCCAGACGAGTTCGAGCGCCTGCCGGCTGTAGCGGAACACGCCGAAGAAGCCGCGCGCCAGGTTCGGTGGCGCGGGCCCCTGCGCTTTCTTCAGTTGTCGAGGAGTGCTAATGCCCGCTCCGGCGGCCGGCCGATCACGGCCCGGGTGCCCTTCACGACGATCGGCCGCTCGATGAGGACCGGGTCGTTCGCCATCGCCTCGATCCACTCGGCGCCGGTGAGCGTCCTGCCGGCATACTTCGCCTTGAACACGTCCTCGCCCTTGCGCACCAGCTGCTCGGGGCGGATGCCGAGCTTGCGGACGATCGCGGCGAGTTCCGGCGCGGTCGGCGGCACTTCCAGGTAGCGGACGATGCGCGGCGCGGCGCCGCGGGCCTCGAGCAGCGCAAGCGCCTCGCGGCTCTTGCTGCACTTCGGGTTGTGGTAGATCGTGAGCGCGCCCACGTCAGTCCGTGGCGCCCGTCCTCAGGCGTTCGAGGTAGCGGTCGCGCAGCTCCGTCTGGCGCGAGCGCATCGCGACGGGGCTGCCCGCGATCCACACCTGCTCGGCGACCGTCGTGACCTCGAGCGGGTCGCCGCTCCAGAGGACGAGGTCGGCGGCCTGCCCCGGCGCGATGCGGCCGTGCGTCGTGCCGATGCCGAAAATGTCGGCCGGCGCCGAGGTGAGTGCGGCGAGCGCCGCCTCCCAGGGCAGTCCGTGCGCGACCGCGTTGCCGGCGAGCTGGCGGCTCTTGCGCAGGTGGAAACTGTCGTCCTGCGTGAAGGCGATCCGCACGCCCGCCTCGTGCAGGAGCTTCGCGTTGTCCAGGCGCGCGCCCAGCCGGTCGAAATCATCGGGCAGGTTCGCGAGCGGATCGAGGATCACCGGCACGCCGGCCTCCGCCAGCTCGCGCGCCACGATCCAGGCTTCGGCGCCGCCCGCGATCACGGGCCGCATGCCGCGCGCTTTCGCGAAGCGCACGACCTCGCGGATGTCGCTCGCCCGCTCGACGTGGAACACGACGCGCCCGCCGGCGAGATAGGCCTTGAGCGCCGCGCGCCCCTCGGGCAGCAGCAGGGCGGCGCTGCCGCTCGACCCCGGTTCGCGCACCTCGCGGATCGCCTGGTCGAACAGCATGTACTGGGCCGCACGGCTGCCGCCCGATGCGTCGTGCGCGGCGCTGCCCCAATTGACGAACAGCGTCCGGCTGCCGGGCAGCGCGGCGTCGAAACGGCCGTCCAGCGTGACCGCGGCGCCCTGGCCGATGATGACGGTGTCCGCGGCGAGCGGCGCAATCGTGCTCCAGGTGACGCCTTCGATACGCGTGACGCCGAGCACGTTCGAGCGGGGGTTGAAGGCGGGCGTCACGTCGAACTCGGGACGCCACATGTGCTGCCAGGCCGGCGCGGCGAGCTTGAGTTCCGCGTCGTAGGTCGAGGGTTCGAGATTCACTTCCTCGAGCCCGATCTGCGCGATGCCGCCGAACAGACCCGGGGTCACGGGGCGGCCGCTCGCCTCGATGACGGCGGAGCCGGCGGGTGCGGCAAGGTCGCTGCCGACCGCCGCGATGCGTCCGTCCTGCACGAGGATGTCGGCCTTCGCGAGCGTGCCGGCGTCCCCGGCCGTGTGCACGCGCGCGCCGCGGATCAGGAAATCCTGCGCACCGGCGAGCGCGGGCGCGAGGAGGAGGGCGGCGACCAGGATGGCTCGCTTTCTCAAAGCGAGAAGTCCGAGCGGGGCTTGAGCGCGGGATTGGCGCGGTCGAACAACAGCACGCCGTCCACGAACACCTGGTCGGCGAGCGCATAGACGGAGAACGGCGTGCCGTTCCAGACCACGACGTCCGCCATCTTGCCGGCCTCGAGCGTGCCGGTCTGGCCGAGGATGCCGAGCGATTTGGCCGGGTTCGCGGTCACCCAGCGGATCGCGCGCTCGGGCGGGATGTCGAGGCCCGCCAGCCTGCCCCGGGTCATCGCCTTCGCGGCTTCCTGGTTGAGCCGCTGGATGCCTTCCTCGGAATCGGAGTGCACGATCGCGCAGCCGCCCTCCGGCGCGTCGACCAGGGCGATGTTCTCCTGGATGCCGTCGTAGGCCTCCATCTTGAATCCCCACCAGTCCGCCCACAGCGCGCCGCACACGCCCTCTTTCGCCAGCCGGCCGGCGAGCTTGTAGGTCTCGACGCCGTGGTGGAACGCCGAGATCCGGAAGCCGAACTCCTGCGCGACGTCGAGCATGGTCGCCATCTCGTCGGCGCGGTAGCAGTGGTTGTGCACGAGGATTTCGCCGCGCATCACGCCGGCCAGCGACTCGAGCTGCAGGTCGCGCTTGGGCGGCTTCGGCGGCGTCGCGTCCTCGCCCTTCGCCTTGTCACGCTCGTACTTGGCGAGCTTGCCGTCGTATTCCGCCCAGTCTTCCATGTAGTCGCGCGCGTTCGCGAATGCCTGGCGGTAGCCTGCGACGTTGCCCATGCGCGTGGACGGCTGCTTTCCCTTGCGGCCGTAGACGCGCTTCGGGTTCTCGCCGCAGGCCATCTTGAGCCCGTGCGGCGCACCCGGGAACTTCATCGCCTGGGTGGTGGTGGCCGGCACGTTCTTGAGCGTCACGCCGCGGCCGCCGATGAGGTTGGCCGAGCCGGGCAGCACCTGCAGCGAGGTCACGCCGCCCTGCAACGCCGCCTCGAGGCCGGGGTCCTGCGGCCAGACGCTGTGCTCGGCCCAGACCTGGGCGGTCACGGGGTCGGTGGACTCGTTGCCGTCGCTCGCGGAAGCCGTGCCGGGGCTCGCGTACACCCCGAGGTGCGAATGCACGTCGATGAGGCCCGGCGTCACCCAGCGGCCGGTCGCGTCGACGACGGTCGCACCGGCAGGCGGCGCCAGCGACCGGCCGACCGCGGCGATGCGTCCGTCGACCATGAGCACGTCGCCGCCGTCGATGCGCTCGCCGTTGCCGGTCAGCACGGTCGCGTTGCGGATCAATGTAGGCGGAGCCGCCGGCGGCGCGTAGGCGGAGGCGAAGGGCGCCCGGGCAGCGGGCTCTGCGGCCCGTTCCGCAGGTGCTTCCGGGGATGCCTGCGGCTGCGCCGCGCATGCCGTTGCCAGGACGCCCGAAAGGATCGCCATCACGGTTCTCATCGGAATGCATGGTACACGGCGGCCCGCAGGTGCGTAAAATCCCGGCTTCAAGCCACCATGACTCCCGAACAGATCATCTTCGTCCTGATCGTCGTCGTGACGCTGATCCTCTTCATCAGCGAGCGGATCCGCATGGACGTGGCCGCCATGCTCACGCTGCTCGCGCTGGCCGCGACCGGCATCCTGACTCCCAAGGAGGCGCTGTCCGGCTTCGCGAGCGAGCCGGCCATCATCGTCGCCTCGGTGTTCGTGATCTCCGCCGCGCTGACCCAGACCGGCATCACCGAGCGCATCGGGGCGGGCATCGCGCGCGCCGCCGGATCGCGCGAGTGGCGCGCGATCCTGGTCGTGATGCCGGCGGTCGCCATGCTCGCGGCGTTCTCCCACCACCTCATGATCACGGCGATGATGCTGCCGATCATGATGCGCCTCGCGCGCGTGCAGAACCTCTCGCCCTCGCGCCTGCTCATGCCGATGTCGCTCGCGGCCTCGCTCGGCACGACGCTGACGATTTTCAGCGCGCCGGCTTTCCTGCTGATGAATCACCTGCTGCTGACGGGCGAGCAGGAGACGTTGGGCGTGTTCGGCATCACGCCCATCGGCATCGCGCTGGTGGTGCTGGCGATCGGCTACATGTTCCTGGCCCGCTGGATACTGCCGAAGCGCAAGGCGCGGGCCGACGAGGCCGACTACCTGCGGCTCGACCGCTACTACACCGAGCTCGTGATCGAGGACGATTCGCGCTGGATCGGCAAGCCGATGGCGGAGTTCAACCGCTACTACGACGGCCGCCTGGAGGTCGCGGAGTGGCTGAGGGCCGGCGTGCCACAGCACAACAAGGGCAAGGAATCCGTGCTGGCGGCCGGCGACGTCCTGTTCGCGAGCGCGACGCCGGACGAGATCGCGACCGTCGAAGGCGATCCCGGCGTCTCGCTGCACGCGGTCAAGAAGTACGGCGACACGGGCGGCAAGGCCGACGCGGGAACGCACCAGCTGGTGCAGGTGGTGGTCGCCCCGCATTCGCCTTTCATCGGCGAGACCGTGGGCAGCGTGGATTTCCGCAAGTCCTTCGACGTGCTGGTCGTCGGGCTCTGGCGGCGCCAGGAATGGATCCGCGACAAGCTCTCGCAGGTCCGCATGCGCGAGGGCGACCTGCTCGTGCTGCGCGGCACGCCGGAGCGTTTCGCCGAACTCGCCTCGCACCACGGCTTCCTCATGATGGTGCCGTTCTCGGCGAACCCGCGCCGGCGGCAGTTCGCGACGCGCACGCTGCTGATCGTCGCGGCGACCGTGATCGCGGCGGCCTCGGGCGTGTTCCCGCCGCAGATGGCCTTCCTGACCGGCGCCGTCGCGCTGGTACTGACCGGCTGCGTCGCGCCCGACCAGGCCTACCGCGAGATCGACGTGCGCATCTACGTCATGATCGCCGGCGTGATCCCGCTCGGTCTCGGCATGGAGAAGACCGGCACGGCCGCCTTCCTCGCCGACCAGCTTGAGTTGCTGACCGCGGGCTGGTCGCCGCTGGCGATCATGCTGGCGCTCTACTGGGGCGCCGCGCTCGTCACGCAGATCCTGTCGGATGCGGCGACCACCGTACTGCTCGGGCCGATTGCGCTGGCGCTCGCGTTGACGCTCGGCCTGCCGCCGCAGCCGTTCATCGTGTGCACCGCGCTCGGGGCGGTGACCGCCTTCCTGACGCCGATCGGCCACCACGGCAATCTGCTGATCCTGAACCCGGGCCAGTACACCTTCGGCGATTTCTTCCGCGTCGGCATCCCGCTGACGCTCGGGATCAGCATCGTGAGCGCCTGGCTCGCGCAGTGGCTCTGGCTCGGCGGGCCGCTGCTGCCCGCGTGGCTGGCGTCCTAGCACCGCGTCCCCGCGCACGGCGCGCTACATATATACATATATATGTGTCGTACTACGATGGGCTCCATAAGGCGGGGAGGCTTGCCCGCGCGACCGCGATCCGGTAAACAATCCGCATGACCCGCATCGCCATCATCGGCGCCGGCAACGTCGGCGGCGCGCTGTATCGCAGCCTCAAGGACGACGTCGGCGAGGACGCGCTCGTCGTCTGCGACGTGCACGAGGCGCTGCTCGCGAAGCTCGGGGCCCGGCATGCGCTGCGCGACGCGGACGCGGCGATGCGCCTCGCCGACGCGGTGATCGTCGCGGTCAAGCCGCAGCAGTTCGCGACGCTCGCCGGCTCCGTCAAGGCGCCGCTCGAGGACAAGCTCGTCGTCACGGTCATGGCGGGCGTCACCCTTGCGAAGGTCGCGGAGGCGCTTCGCGCGCGGGCCGTGGTGCGATGCATGCCCAATCTCGGCGCGCAGATCGGGCGGGGCGCGACCGCGTGGATCGCGGCACCGGCCTGCACGCCGGCGCAGGTCGAAACCGCGCGGCGAATCTTCCGCGCGACGGGCATCGAGCTCGAGGTGCGCGAGGAAGCGCTGCTCGACGCGTTCACGGCGCTCGGCGGCACCGGGCCCGCCTACTTCTTCTATCTCGCCGAGCTGCTCGCCGAGAACGCCGTGGCGATGGGCTTCGGCGTCGAGCAGAGCCGCCTGCTGGCGCGCGAGGTCCTCGCGGCCAGCGCGCGGCTGCTCGAGACGGGCGAACGCTCGGCGGCTGACTGGCGTCTCGCGGTCACGACGCCGGGCGGCACGACGGCGGCCGCGATGCAGGCATTCGGCGAGCACCGTTTCGCGGAGGCATTCCGCGCGGGGCTGGAAGCCGCGCGGCAGCGTTCGGAAGCGCTCAGCCGGGGCTGACGCGCAGCCCGCGGAGGAAGGCGCCCGGGTCTTCGCCGCGCTCGATCACCTCGACCAGCGCCGAGCCGACGATCACGCCGTCGACCTGCGACGCGAGCCTCGCGACCTGGCCCGCCTTGCGGATCCCGAAGCCGGCGCAGACCGGGACCGGGGACATCGCCCGGAGCCCGGCGAGCCAGGCGAGCGTCGCCTCCGGCAGCGCGGCGTCCTTGCCGGTGACGCCGTTCATCGTCAGCGCGTAGACGAATCCTCCGCTTGCCGCGCAGAGCCGGGCGGCGCGCGCGGCGGGCGTGGTCGGCGCCACGAACTGGACCAGCGCGATGCCCTCGTGCGCCAGGGCGCCCTTCAGGTCGTCGCACTCCTCGAGCGGCAGGTCCGGGACGATGAACCCGGCGATGCCGGCGCGTCGCGCGGCGGCGGGCAACGCGTCGAGGCCGAAGGCGAGCAGGGGATTGAGGTAACTCATGAGCAGCAGCGGCGCCTTGAAGCCGCCTCCCGAACCGCCGAGCGTCTCGAGCAGCCAGGCGAGCGTGACGCCCTGTTCGAGGGCGATGCGGCTCGAGCGCTGGATCGTGAGGCCGTCGGCCATCGGGTCGCTGAACGGCACGCCGATCTCGACGACGTCGGCCGCAGCGGCCACGGCGCGCAGTGTCGCGAGGAACGCATCGCGCCTCGGATAGCCGGCCGTGAGATAGGCGACGATCGCCGGGCCGTCGCTCCGTGCCTGCCGGATGGCATCCGCGATGCGGTTCACGGCGGCGTCGCCCCGCCCGCGGGCAGGGTCTCCTGGAGCGTCTTCAGGTCCTTGTCGCCGCGGCCGGAGAGCCCGACGATTACGGCGGCACCGCCGTGGGCCTGCGCCCAGCGCTTCACGCCGGCGAGGGCGTGCGCCGATTCGATCGCCGGCAGAATGCCCTCCGCCGCGCAGCACTCGGCCAGGGCCTCGAGCGCTTCGTCGTCGCCGACCGCCTCGTACCGCGCCCGTCCTGCCAGCGCGAGCAGCGCGTGCTCCGGCCCCACGGCCGGGTAATCGAGGCCTGCGGACACCGAATGCGTTTCCTGCACCTGGCCGTCGCCGTCCTGCAGGAGCTGCGAATAACAGCCGTGCAGGACGCCCGGGCGGCCGTGGGCGATGGAGGCGGCATTGTCGCCGAGCCCCGCGCCGCGACCGCCGGCTTCGAAGCCGAGCAGGGCGACGCCGCGGTCGCGCACGAACGCGTGGAACAGGCCGATCGCGTTGGAGCCGCCGCCCACGCAGGCGGCGACCGCGTCCGGCAGCCGGCCGGCGGCTTCGAGCACCTGTCGCCGCGCCTCGTCGCCGATCACCGCGTGCAGCTCGCGCACGAGGTAGGGATACGGGTGCGGCCCGATCGCGGAGCCGAGGCAGTAATAGGTGCCGTCCGGGTCGGCCACCCAGTCGCGCAGCGCCTCGTCGACCGCAGCCCGCAGCGTGCGGTCGCCGCTCTCGACCGCGACCACGGTCGCGCCGAGCAGCCGCATGCGCCCGACGTTCGGGGCCTGCCGCTCCATGTCGAGCGCGCCCATGTAGACGGTGCACGGCATCCCGAGCCGCGCGCAGGCCGCCGCGGTTGCGACGCCGTGCTGTCCGGCCCCGGTCTCCGCGATCACGCGGCGCGCGCCGAGGCGCTTTGCCAGCAGCGCCTGGCCGATCGCGTTGTTGATCTTGTGTGCGCCGGTGTGCAGGAGGTCCTCGCGCTTCAGCCACAGGTCGATGCCCCAGCGCCGCGAGAGGCCGCGCGCCGGCGTCAGCGCCGTCGGGCGCCCGGCCCAGTCGCGCAGCTCCGACCGGAACTCGGCCTGGAAGTCCGCATCGCGCAGCAGCGTGCAGGCCGCCGTCAGGCGCTCCAGCGGCGCGACCAGGGTCTCGGGCACGTAGCGCCCGCCGAACGGGCCGAAACGGCCGCGGCCGTCGGGAAACCGGCCGGCCAGCACGTCGTCGAGCAGGGCGGCGGTGTGGTACTCGGGTCGGGCGTTCATAGTGCGATGACTCCGTTCATCGAGCGTGCGGCCTTCACGAAGCGCCGGATGAGTTCCCGGCCCTTGATGCCGGGCGCGAGCTCGACGCCGCGGGACACGTCGACGCCGAACGGCGCGCAGGACCGGATGAGCCCGGCGACGTTGGCGGCGTCGAGGCCGCCCGCGAGCACGAGGCGCGTACGCCGCGCCAGTCCCCGGATCGCGTTCTCGTCCCAGCCCGTGCCGTCGTCCGTCGGGGGCCGCTCGAGCAGCAGGAGGCCGGGAACCACGTCCGGCACGGGCGCGCGCGTGCTGGCGACCGGCAGCACCTCGATCGTGCGCGGCAACGCGAGCCGCGCGAGCTCGGCGACGTCCACCTGCATCATGTCGGGGCGCAGCACGCGCAGCATCTCGTCGACCTCGGCCTGGGTCGTGCGGCGCACGACGGCGCAGACGGCGAGCCGGCCGCGCACCGGTGCCGCGAGCCGCCAGGCGTGCTCGGGCGTCACGCGCCGCGGCGATTCGGCGAACACGAAGCCGATCGCGTCGACGCCGGCGCCCTCGGCCGCGCTCACGGCCTCGGGCGTCGTCACGCCGCAGATCTTGATCCAGGGACCGCTCATGACGCCCGGCCCGCTTCGACCATCTCGCGCACGAGCCGCTGCGGGTCCGCGGCGTCCATCAGCGCATTGCCCACGAGCGCCAGGCGATAGCCCGCGGCGGCGGCGGCGCGCGCGTCCGCCGCGGACGCGATGCCGCTCTCGGCCACGCAGGGAACGTCCGCGGGCAGCCGCGGCCCGAGCTCGAACAGGCGCTGCCTGCGCACCTGGAGCGTGGCGAGGTCGCGGCTGTTGACGCCGACGAGGAGGCCGTCGGCGCCGAGCGCCGCGATCAGGGACTTCGCGATGTCGAGGTCGGCCTCGTCGAACGCCTCGAGCAGCAGGAAGAGCCCGAGATCGCGCCCGACCTTCACCAGCGACTCGAGCTCCGCGCGCGTGAGGAGCCTCAGGATCAGCAGCGCGCCGCCGGCGCCGGCGGCGCGTGCCTCGACCAGCTGGTAGGGATCGACGATGAAGTCCTTGCGCATGGCCGGCAGACCCAGCGCGGCAAGCACCTGCGCTGCGCTCCCGAGGTGTTCGATCGACCCGTCGAACCGGCTCGGCTCGGTGAGCACCGAGACGGCGGCGGCGCCGCCGGCCGCGTAGGCCTGGCTGCGTGCCGGCAGGTCGCCGACGGGTCGGGCCGGGCCGCCGGATGCCGGCGATCGAGGCTTGATCTCGGCGATCACGTCGAAGCGATCGTGGAGCTTCAGGCGCGGCGGCGCCGCACCCTGGCGGGCGCGTGCGGCGAGCGTGTCGTAGGAAACCCGCTGGCGCGCTTCCGCGGCGCGGCGCCGGCTCTCCGTGGCCATGGCGGCGAGGAAATCTCCGCTCATGCGCTGAACGCGGCGAGCGAGCCGAGGACCCGCCCGGCGGCACCGCTGTCGATGGCGTGCGCGGCGCGGGCCATGGCGTCCTGCGGCGCGTCCTCCTCCCCCGCGACCTCGAGCGCGAGCGCGGCGCCGAGCAGCAGGCAGTCGCGGTAGGGATTGCGGGCGCCGTCCACGAGCACGCCGCGGATCGCGCCCGCGTTGTGCGTGGGGTCGCCGCCGACGAGCTCTTCGGTCGTGCAGCGGCCGAGGCCGAAGTCCTCCGGCGAGCGCGTCTCGACGGTCACGCCGCCCGGCCGCACGTCGTAGAGCGTGAAAGGACCGACCGTGGTCGGCTCGTCCCAGCCCGCGGCCCCGTGCACGACGAACGCGCGCTCGATGTCGAGGCCGGCGATGGCCTCGGCCATCAGCTTTGCCGTCTCCTGGCTGAAGGCGCCGAGCAGGTGGTAGGGCGGGCGCGCAGGGTTCGACAAGGGACCCAGGATGTTGAAGACCGTGCGCACGCCGAGCGCGGCCCGGATCGGCGCGACGGCCTTCATCGCCGGGTGGTAGTAGGGCGCGAACAGGAACGTGAAGCCGGTGGCCGCCAGGCAGCTCGCGGCGGCGCGCTCGTCGAGCGGCAGCTTGAGGCCGAGCGCGGCGAGCACGTCCGCGCTGCCCGCGCGGCTCGACACCGAGCGGTTGCCGTGCTTGACGACCGGCAGGCCGCAGGCGGCGGCGACGATGGCGGTGCCCGTCGAGATGTTGAGGCTGTTGGACCCGTCGCCGCCGGTGCCGACGATGTCGATCGAGGGAATGCCGGCCGGCACGTCGGGACGCAGCGCGAGCTTGCGCATGGCGCGGGCGAAGCCGCGCAGCTCCGGCGCCGAGACGCCCTTGCAGCGCAGCGCGGCGAGGATGGCGCCCGCCATCGCCGGCGCCTCCTCCACGCTCGTGAGGTGCATCAGCAGCTGCTCGGCCTGCGACTCGTCGAGGCCGCGCCCGTCGAGCAGGCATTCCAGGAATTCACGCAGCGGCGACATGGGAAACCCCGTTGAGGAAATTGGCGAGCAGCCGCGGCCCGTCCGGCGTCAGGATGCTCTCCGGGTGGAACTGCACGCCCTCGGTGGCGTGGACGCGGTGGCGGACGGCCATGATCTCGCCGTCCGGCGTGGTCGCGGTGACTTCGAGGATCGCGGGCAGCGCCTCGGGCGCGGCGATCAGCGAATGGTAGCGCCCCACGACGCAGTCCGGCGGCAGTCCCGCGAACAGGCCGGTGCCGGCGTGGCGCACGGCGGAGGTCTTGCCGTGCATCGGCCGCGCCGCGCGCGTGACCACGCCGCCGAACACCTCGACGATCGCCTGGTGACCGAGGCAGACGCCGAGCACGGGGATGCGGCCGCTGCAGGCGCGGATCAGCTCGCGGCTGATGCCGGACTCGGCCGGCGTGCCGGGCCCGGGCGAAATGCACAGGTGCGTGGGGTCGGCGGCGAGCGCCTCGCGCACGCTCAGGGCGTCGTTGCGGTGCACCTGCACCGCGGCGCCGAGGACCTCGAAAGCCTGCACGAGGTTCCAGGTGAAGGAATCGTAGTTGTCGATCAGCAGGAGGCGCACGGTCACAGCCCGGCCTCCGCGGTCTCGAGCGCGCGCAGCATGGCCGCGCTCTTGGCGACGATCTCCGCGTGCTCCGCCGCCGGGTCGCTGTCGGAAACGATGCCGGCGCCCGCCTGGTAGCCGTAGCGGTCGCCCTGGAAGACGAGCGTGCGGATCGCGATCGCCTGGTCCATGTCGCCGCGCAGGCCGAAGTAGCCGACCGTGCCGCCGTACAGCCCGCGGCCGGTGGGCTCGAGCGCGTCGAGGATCTGCATCGCGCGCACCTTGGGCGCGCCGACCAGCGTGCCGGCGGGGAAGGCGGCCGCGAACAGGTCGAAGGCGTCGCGGCCCGGGGCGAGGCGGCCGCGCACGCCGCTGACGAGGTGCATCACGTGGCTGTAGCGCTCGATGGACCGGTACGGCTCGACGCGCACGCTGCCCGATTCCGCGACCCGGCCGAGGTCGTTGCGCGCGAGATCGACGAGCATCACGTGTTCGGCGTTCTCCTTCACGTCGGCGAGCAGTTCGTCCGCGAGCGCACGGTCGGCGTCCTCGCCGTCGGCGCGCGGCCGCGTGCCGGCGATCGGCCGCAGCTCCGCGACGCCGCCGCCCAGCTTGACGAGGGCTTCGGGCGAGGAGCCGATGACCGTCACGTCGTCCAGTTCGCAGAAGTACAGGTAGGGCGACGGGTTGATGGCGCGCAGCGCGCGGTAGACCTGGAAGGGGTCGAGGTCGTGGCGGCCCTCGAACAGGATGGACAACACGAGCTGGTAGACGTCCCCGGCCGCGATGTGCTCCTTCGCGCGCTGCACGGCGCCGAGGAACTCCGCGCGCGCGAGGCCAGGTTGCGGGCGCGTGAAGCCGCCGCCCTGGCGGCGCGCGGGCAGGCCGGCCTGCAGCGCGCGGCTCACGTCCTGGCGCAGTCGCACGCGCTCGTCCTCGGGCCCGGCGTGCAGCAGCGCGATGGCGCGTGTCACGTGGTCGAAGACCAGCAGCGAGGCGGGCGCGACGTAGTGAAAGAGCGGCAGTCCGGTCGCCGGCCGGCGCGACGGCAGGCGCTCGAAGAGCCGGACGACGTCGAATCCGGCGTAGCCGACGAGGCCGCCGGCGAGCGGCACGCCGGCGCAGTCCGGCTGCGGCCTGGGCGCGGCCGCGAGCGCCGCGCGCAGCACCGCGAGCAGTTCCGCGCCGTTCACGGGCGCCGGCAGCCTGCGGCCGTCGAGAGTGAGAGCGCCCGCGTCGAGCTTGATGTCGAGCGCGTCGCCGAAGCCGATGAAGGAGTAGCGGCCCAGCCGCTCGCCGCCCTCGACGCTCTCGAGCAGGAACCGCGGTCGGAACGGCGCCAGCTTGAGGTACGCCGAGACCGGTGTATTGAGATCGCCCGAGATGTCGAATGGTGGTTTCATTTCTCTCGCACGCAACAAAAAACCCGTCCCGGTGGGTACCGGAGACGGGTTCTGGAATCCCTCGAAACGACTTGGCGTTTACGTCAGCAACAAAGCTCCAGCGCCCTCTCCTGGGAGTGGCGCCACCACCAACGGGCGTTGAGGGCCTTGCTGAGCATTGGTTGCAGTATTACGGGCCCGGAATCCCCGCGTCAAGGCCCGCGATCAGCCGGATGCCCCGTGCAACGGAATGCCGCCGCTTCAGCGTGCGTGTGACTTCGCCCAGGGAAAGCCCCCGTGCCCTGAGCGCCAGCATCAGGTGAAACAGCAGGTCGGCCGCCTCCGCGGTGACATCCTCGTCGCTCCCGCCCGCCGCGGCCAGCGCAAACTCGACGCCTTCCTCACCGACCTTCTGCGCGATGCGCCGCGGGCCCTGCGCATGAAGCTTTGCCGTGTAACTGCCTGTCGGCGAGTCGGCGATGCGGCTGTCGATCACGGCCTCGAGGTCGGCGAGGAAGGCAAGGGGCGCCGCCGCAGGCGCCGGCGCATCCGCGAAGCAGCTCGCCGTGCCGGCATGGCACACGGGCCCGGCGGGGTCGGCCTGCACCAGGATCGCGTCGCCGTCGCAGTCGGCGTGCAGGGCGCGCAACCGCAGTCGGTTGCCGGAGGTCGCGCCCTTCACCCACAGCGCGCGGCGGCTGCGGCTGAAGAACGTGACCAGGCCGGTCGCGAGCGTCTGCGCAAGGGCCTCGCGATCCATGTAGCCGAGCATGAGCACGGCGCCGCTCGATGCGTCCTGCACGATGGCCGGCAGCAGGCCGTCGCCCTTCGCCCAGTCGAGGCGTTCCAGGTCCACCGGACTCATGGACGCACCGTGATGCCCTGGCCCAGCAGCTCGCGCTTCAGCGCCGGGATCCGGATCGAGCCGTCGTGGAAGGCGCCGGCGGCGAGAGCGGCGTCCACGCCCGCGCGCGCGAATACTTCGGCGAAGTCCGCGGCCGAACCCGCGCCGCCGGAGGCGACGAGCGGCACGTCGCAGTGCTCGCGCGCCGCGGCCAGCTGCGGAATGTCGTAGCCGGTCCGGGCTCCGTCCTGCTGCATGCAGTTGAGGACGATCTCCCCCGCGCCGCGTTCCTGCACCTCCACCAGCCAGTCGAGCATGTCGCGACCGGCGTCGCGGATGCGCCCCGGGTCGCCTGCGTACTGGTGCACGCGCCAGCGGCCGGGGGCGCCCTGGCTGTCGATGCCGACGACGACGCACTGCGAGCCGAAGCGCCGCGCGAGCTCGTTCACCAGCGCGGGCCGCTCGAGCGCTGGCGAGTTCACCGAGATCTTCTCGGCGCCGCTCGCGAGCACGGCCTCGGCGTCGGCGACGCTGCGGATGCCGCCGGCGACGCAGAACGGGATGTCCAGCAGGCCGGCGACGCGCCGGACCCAGCCGCGGTCGAGCCGGCGGCCCTGGGGGCTCGCCGTGATGTCGTAGAAGACGAGCTCGTCCGCGCCCTCGTCGCGGTAGCGCGCGGCGAGCTCCTCGATGTCGCCGGCCACGCGGTGATCCCGGAAGCGCAGGCCTTTCACGACCCGGCCGTCGCGGACGTCGAGGCAGGGGATTATGCGGCGGGCAAGAATGGGGCGATCTCCTCGGCGGGGATGCGGTTCTCGATGAGCGCGCGGCCGCTGATGGCCGCCGCGACGCCGGTGGCCGCGAGGTCGCGCAGGTCCGCGCCGTCGCGCACGCCGCCCGAGGCCTGCCAGGCGATCGCCGGGAAGCGCCGCGCGCATTCGCGGTACAGGGCGAGGTTCGGGCCCGCGAGCGCGCCGTCGCGCCCGATGTCCGTGCAGAGCACGTGGCGGATCCCGAGCGCGGCGAGCTGCTCCGCCTGCTCCCACAGCGTGCGCGCCGAGTCGCGCTGCCAGCCGTGGGTCGCCAGGCGGGGCGCACCGTCCGCGCCGGCGCGCACGTCGAGCGCGGCGACCACGCGCTCGGGCCCGAGACGCCGGATCCAGTCCGCGAGCAGGCCGGGCGACTCGACGGCGACGCTGCCGGCGACCACGCGGTCGGCGCCGTCGGCCAGCCGCTGCTCAGCGTCGGCGAGGCTGCGGATGCCGCCGCCCGCCTGCAGGCGCGGGCCGCCGGCCGCGGCAAGCGCGCGCAGCGCCGCGCGG